>NZ_JAMQYE010000001.1:1950961-2601282 GCF_023721795.1 Zeimonas sediminis | reverse complement strand
GCGCGCGCACCAACTTCGCGGTGGGCCGCGACTGGCCGGCGCTGTCCGCGCTCGGTCGCTGGGACGCCGGGCGCGGCGTGCCGCTCAACGCGCTGCTCGCGCAGTCGGCGTTCGCGCTGGCGCTGGTGCTGCTCGGCAGCGGCACCCGCGGCGGCTTCCAGACGATGGTCGACTACACCGCGCCGGTGTTCTGGACCTTCTTCCTGCTTTGCACGGTGGCGCTGATCGTGCTGCGAGTGCGAGAGCCGCATGCCGAGCGCCCGTTCAGAGTGCCGCTGTACCCGGTGCTGCCGCTGGCCTTCGCGGCGGTCTGCGCCTACATGCTGTGGTCGTCGCTGGCCTATGTGCAGGTCGGCGCGCTGGTCGGCGTGGGCGTGCTGGTGGTCGGCGCGCTGCTGCTGTGGGGCGTCGACGCGGCGGGACGCCGGCGGGTTCAGGCCTCCAGTCTTTCCTCGCGGTAGAACCCGAGCTTCTCCTGCGCCACCCGGTCGGAGAACGAGAACAGCACCGTGTCCGCGCCGGCGCGCAGCCGGTAGGCCATCCAGCCCGGCACCACGAACACGTCGCGGGGCCCGAAGGTGAGCCGCTCGCCGCCGACCTCGACCGAACCCCCGCCTTCGACGCACACGAAGACCATGCCGTCGGTGGAGCGGAAGGGCAGCCCGTCGAAGCCCTTCGGCAGCAGCCGGATCATCGGCGCCATCGTAGGCATCGCCCAGCCGCCGTCGACCGGGTTCACGTAGCGCATCAGGTGGCCGACGTGCGGGTCGGGATCGCCGGCGCGGGTCAGCGCGTGCAACGCCTCGCGGGTGCGCGCGTACGGATAGTTGAAGATCGGCGAGTTCTGCGAAGCCGCCCGATAGCCGACCGGCAGCAGGCCGGCGCCGTAGCGGGCCAGCGCGTCGCCGGTGGGCCGGGTGATCTCGGCGGCCTCCTCGTGGTGGTCCTCGCGGAAGGTCGCGTTGTAGTGCGCGACCATCGGAATGTCGAGGCCGTCGAGCCAGACCATCGGTCCGTTGCCGTCGTTGCCGTGGTGGTGCCAGGTCCAGCCGGGGGTGATCACGAAGTCGCCGGGCTGCATCAGCGTCTTCTCGCCGTCGACCGCGGTGTAGGCGCCGCTGCCCTCAATCACGAAGCGCAGCGCCGACTGCGTGTGCCGGTGCGCCGGCGCGATCTCGCCCGGCATGATCAGCTGCAGGCCGGCGTACAGCGTGCCGGTGACCTGCGAGCTGCCGCGGAGCGCCGGGTTCTCGAGGATCAGCACGCGGCGCTCGGCCTCGCGGGCCGAGATGTGCTCGGCCGACTCCATCACGTAGGGCCGCACCTCGTCGTAGCGCCACAGGCAGGGCACGCCGACCGGAGTGGGATCCTTCGGCACCAGCGCCTTCAGGCGGGTCCACAGCGGCGCCATGCTGCGCGCGTCGAGCCGCTCGTAGAAGGCCTCGCGCCCGCTCGCGGATGCTTCGTTCATCGTCGTCTCCCGGTCGCTCAATCGGCCAGGCAGGTCTCGACCCGCCAGCCGTACAGCCACTCCAGCGCGTCGTAGAAGCGCTCGGGCGTGCGGCCCTTCCACAGGTCGTTGCGAACCAGGCGCTCGACCCCCTTCGCGTGGTAGATCCGGCCCATCTCGCGAGTGGACAACACGACGCGCGCGGTGCGGGTGACGCGCGAGCGCTCGTAGCGGCCGAAGGCGGTGACGAAGTCGCCGCCCTGCGCGCGCAGCGCCTCGCCCAGCGTGACCGCGTCCTCCAGCGCCATGCAGGCGCCCTGAGCGAGGTACTGCAGCAGCGGATGGGCCGCGTCGCCCAGCAGCGTGGCGCGGCCGTAGGACCATCGCGCGATCGGCTCGCGATCGGCGGTCGCCCAGCGCTTCCAGCTCTTCGGCAGCTTGAGCAGGCGGCGCGGCCGCTCGCAGATGCCGTCGAAGTAGGAGTTGACCTCCTCGGGGCTGCCGTCGGTCACGCCCCAGGTCTCCGGCTGGCGGCTGTGGAAGGTCACCACCAGGTTGTACTGCTCGCCGCCACGCAGCGGATAGTGGACCAGGTGGCAGTTCGGCCCGACCCAGATCGCCGGCGCGTTCCAGCGCAGGTCCTCGGGGAAGTCGTCGGCGTCGACCACCGCGCGGTAGACCACGTGGCCGGACACCCGCACGTCGTCGCCGACCAGGTGCTGGCGCACCACCGAGCGCACCCCGTCGCAGCCGATCAGCGCGGCGCCGCGGAACTCGTTGCCGCGCTGGTCGCGCACCGTCACGCCGTGCGCATCGTGGGCGATCGACTCGATCCGGGTCGAGGTGCGGAAGTCGATCAGGTCGGATTCCTGTACGCCCTCGAGCAGGGACTGGTGCACGTCGGCGCGATGGATCACCGCGTACGGGTTGCCGAAGCGCTTGCGAAAGGCCTCGCCGACCGGCACCGATGCGACCTCGCTGCCGTCGACCGCGTCCATCATGACCATGCGGTCGGTGAACACCGCGCGCGCCCTGGCGCGCTCGCCCACGCCGAGCGCGTCGAAGGCCGCGAAGGCGTTCGGTCCGAGCTGGATGCCCGCGCCGATCTCGCCGATGTGCTCGGCCTGCTCGAGGACGGTTGCGCGGCGCCCCTGGCGCGACAGCGCCAGCGCCGCGGCCAGGCCACCGATGCCGCCGCCCACGATCAGGACGCGGTCCGATTCGCCGTTCGTCGTTGCCATGCCTGCGGGCTCCGTTCCGGGGAGATCGTGAGTATACTCACGATATGTGCCCATTCTGGGCGCCCCACCCGGATATGTCAATCGACGGTCGATCGATGAGCCGAGACACGAGCCGCCGCACGAACCGCCCCGCGGCGGCGCCGCCGCTGGACGCGATGCCCGGCTACCACATACGCCGGCTGCAGCAGATCGCCGTGGCGATCTTCCTCGAGGAAGCTGCCGACTTCGGCATCACCCCGGTGCAGTACGCGGCGCTGACCGCGGCGCGCGAGCGGCCCGGCATCGACCAGCGCACGCTGGCCGGCGTCATCGGCTTCGACCCGTCCACGATCGGCGGCGTGATCGGGCGGCTGGAGAAGCGCGGCCTGGTCGCGCGTCGTGCCTCGCCGACCGACCGGCGCGTCCGGCTGGTGACGCTCACCTCCGACGGCGAGCGGCTGCTCGCCGAAGTGCTGCCCAGGGTCAGGGCGGCGCAGCGCCGGATCCTGGCGCCGCTGCCCGCCGCCGAACGCGAACGTTTCGTGGCCGCGCTTCGCACGCTCGTCGAGGCGAACAACGCGCTGAGCCGGGCGCCGCGGGATCCGGACGCCTGAGCGATTGCGCCCGCGGTCCGCCCGGCGCCTTGCCGCCCGGGCGCGCCGCACCGGTTTGCGGCGCTGGTAATCTGCGCCCCCATGAGCCCCACCGCCAAGTCCCGCAGGCCCGCCGCTCCCGGTCCGACGCTCAACGAAGAGGCGTACAGACGGCTGGAGGAGATGATCGTCACGCTCGAGCTCGAGCCCGGCTGCGTCGTGTCCGAGGCGGTGCTGAGCGAGCGGATCGGGATCGGCACGACGCCGATCCGCGAGGCGCTGCAGCGCCTCGCGCGCGAGTACCTGGTGCAGATCCTTCCTCGGCGGGGGGTTGTCGTCACCGGCATCGACGTTCGCCTGCAGCTGCAGGTGCTCGAGACGCGGCGCGAGCTGGACCGGCTGATCGCGCGCTCGGCGGCGCGGCGCGCCGGCGAGCGCGAGCGCAAGGCGATCGCCGGGCTCGCGGGGCGGATGCTGCGCGCCGGGAGAAGGGGCGACCTGCACGGCTTCCTGCGGCTCGACGACGAGCTGAATCACCTGGCCGCGCGCGCCGCTCGCAACGACGTCGCCGCGAACGCGGTCGCTGCGCTGCATGCGGTCTCGCGCCGCTTCTGGTTCCATCACCAGTCCGACAGCCCGCTGTCGGCCGAGACGGTCGCGCTGCACGCGGGCGTGGCCGAGGCGATCGGCAGCGGCGACGACGACCGCGCGGCCGCGGCCTCCGACGCACTGATCGACCACTTGTTCGAGTTTGCGCGCGGCACGCTGCCGGCAGCCTGAGCCGTCGCCCCGACCCGCTCCGACCGCCGGCGCGTGTTGCATCTGGCATGCCAGTGCTATACCATGACGCCAGGCAAAGTCACCGGAGGCCCGCCATGCGACTCACCGCCGAGCAACTCGCGCAATACGAACGCGACGGTTTCGTCGTGCTTCCCGACCTGTTCACGCCCGACGAAGTCGCATCGATGAAGGGCGAGCTGGCGCGCATCCAGGCGATCGACACCGACCACCTGGTCCGCGAGCGCAGCGGCGGTGTCGCCAAGACGATCTACCGCGTGCACGAGGCCGACGGGCCGACCGCATCGCCGATCTTCCACGCGGCGGCACGCAGCCCGCGCCTGCTGCCGCCTGCCAGGCAGCTCCTCGGCGACGAGGCGCTGTACGTCTATCACACGAAGTGCAACCTGAAGACCGCGATCGACGGTTCGGTCTGGCAATGGCACCAGGACTACGGCACCTGGCGAAACGACGGCGTGCCCGAGGCCGACCCGATGAGCACCGCGCTGCTGATGCTCGACGAGCCGACCGAGGCCAACGGCTGCCTGTACTTCATCCCCGGCAGCCACAAGGTCGGCCTGGTCGAGCCCGAGTTCGACGACCGCACCACCTCGTACAAGCTGTGGGTGGTGCCGAAGCAGCGACTGGTCGAGATCATGGAGAAGAGCCCCGAGCCGGTGCCGATCGTCGGCCGGCCGGGCACGGTGGTCTTCTTCCACCCGTTGATCCTGCACGCGTCGGGACACAACCTGTCGCGCTTCGATCGCTGGCAGGTCTACTTCGTCTACAACCGGGTGAGCAACCGGCCGATCGACGTGCCGAGCCCGCGTCCCGACTACGTGCGTTCGACGAACTGGGCCCCGCTGCGTATCGGCAGCGACGACCTGCTCGCTACCATGGGGGAAGCCTCGCATGCCTGACACGCTGCCCCAAGGTCGCCCCGCGCACCGGCCGGTGGTCGCGCCCGCACTGCTCGACGAGTACCGCGCGCGCGGCTTCGTCACGGTTCCCGGCATCCTCGAGCCGGCGCTGGTCTCGGCTCTGAAGCAGGCGACCGATCGCCTGTGGGAAGCGGGCCGCGGCCTGGCCGAGAAGACCCGCCACTACGACCTGTCGGCGGGGCACCATGCGGGCAATCCCCGGATCCGCCGCGTGTCGAGCCCGACCGAGCTCGACCCGGTCTTCGAGCAGGCCGCGTTCGACTCGGTGCTCGGCGACATCGCGGCCGACCTGATCGGCGGGCCGGTCAAGTTCTACCACTCGAAGATCAACTTCAAGCTGCCCGGCGGCGGCGAGGAGATCGGCTGGCACCAGGACTGGCCGGTGTTCCCGCACACCAACGCGAATCTCGTCGCGCTCAGCGTGCCGCTCACGCCCTCGCGCAGGGCCAACGGCTGCCTGCGCACGATCCCGGGCAGCCACCTGGGCGGCGCCCGCAGCCACTGGGCCGGCGGGCGCTACGTCCTGAACTGCAACGAAAGCATGACCGACGAGGAGCTCGCCGCCGCCGAGGACAGCGAAGTGGACCCGGGCGACGTGGTCGCCCACCATGGCCTGGTCGTGCACGGATCGGCGCCGAATCCCTCGCCCGACATCCGCACCACCTGGATCATCCAGTACGCGGCGGCCGACGCTTTCGCCTACACCGCGCCGGTGATCGACAGCCGGCACCGCAACCGGATGGTGCGCGGCGAGCCCGCGCGCCACGCCCGCGTGGAAGCGGGCGTGATCGAGCTGCCGCCCGATTTCAGTGCGGGGTACTCGTCGATCTATTCGTTGCAGACCGGGCGCGCGGGGTGAGCGGCCTTCAGCGCGCCCGCGCGCCGAGCTGCCGCGCGCGATAGGCCTCGATCCGCGCCTTCAGGCCCGGCCGGGCCGCCGACCTGACCAGGGCAGCGAGGTCCGCGTCCGCTGCGCCGTCGCGCACCGCGGCGCGCAGCGCGGCCCAGGTGGCGCGATCCACCGACAGCGGTTCGAACATGCCCGACAGGGCCGCTCCGGCATCGGGCGGCGCGGCATCCGGAGCGAGATCGCCCGATCCCGCATCTTCGCCAAGCACCGAGGTGGCGAGCCCCGACGAAAGGGCTTCGTCGGCGCCGATGGTCGTGCCCTCGCTCACCCACCGCAACGCAGTGGGCTCCCCGACCCGCTGCGCGAGCCGGCGCGTGCCGAGCACGATCCCGAAGCCTGCGCCAGGAAAGCGCAGGCTGGCGCCGGGAGCCAGCAGCCGAAGGTCGCAGGCCGCGAACAGGTCGGCGCCCGCGCCCATGATCCGGCCCTGGCCGATCGCCACGGTGCGCACCGGCGCGCGCCACAGCTGGTCGAGAAGGATCTCGATCCGCACGAAGCGGGCCAGCAGCGAAGCGTCGGTCTCGCCCTCAAGCCCGGTCAGGTCGAAGCCGGTGCAGAAGTGGCGCCCGCGCGCGCGCAAGACGGCCGTGTGAACCGACTCGTCGGCGGCCACGCGATCGAACGCGTCGATCAGTCCCTCGACGAGCTCGGCCGAGAGCGCGTTGCCCTTGTCCGCGCGCTCGAGGGTGAGCGCCGCGATGCCCGGACCGGCGGCATCCACCGAGACCGGTCCCGGCGCGACGCGGTCCTGGACGGAGGACGGCGCGCCGGCCACCACGGCCGTCGCGCCGCCGGACGCGCCCGCGCTCATCGGCCAGCCGCAGCGGCGCGCACGGCCGCCGACCGATCCCACAGGTTCGGCACCCGGTCCGAGGAGTAGCCCGACACGAAGTCCTTCGGGCTCCCGGTGGCCGGGTCGAAGACGTGGCGGCGCACCGCGCCGATGTTCGCGCCATACACATGGATGCTGATCGACGGCCGGTCGGCCAGCGCGTTGGCCACCACATGGACATCGCCGACCGTCGGCGACACCGCGTCGACCTCGCCCGGGCTCAGTGTGAGCTCGGGGCCGTCCGGCACCAGTCGGCCGTCGGGCTCGCGCTTCCAGCGCTGGCACAGCTCGGCGCCGCGCAGCATGCCGACCAGGCCCCAGACCGTGTGGTCGTGCACCGGCGTGCGCTGGCCGGGCCCCCACACGAAGCTGACCACCGAGAAGCGCTCCAGCGGATCGGCGTGCAGCAGGTACTGCCGGTAGAACTGCGGATCGGGCTGCGCACAGAACTCCGGCAGCCAGTCGTCGCGCGCGATCAGTTTCTCCAGGAGCGCGCGCCCCTGGGCCAGCAGCGCGGGCTCGTCTCGGGTGCGCTCGACGAGCCGGGTCATCGCGATCACGAACTCTCGCAGCGGCGCGATGGTATCCGGGGCCGCGGCGACGGCGGGGGCGGTCGCCGGGGCAGTCTTGTCGTTCATCTCGCTCTCCTGTGCCTTCGTTCTGCGTGCCCCGACGGGTGGCCGGGGTGGAATCGCAAGTCTAAACAGCCCGCGAGCCGCGGGCCGCCTTCGACGGGTCCGGCGCGCAAGGACGCGACGACTCAGCGGATCAGCAGCACGCCGCCCAGCACGACCGCCGCGATGAACAGCGTCTCGCCGACGATCATCACGACCGGCTGCCAGCCCAGCTCGGCGAGCTGCCGGAACGAGGTCTTCACGCCGAGGGCGGCGATCGCCACCACCAGGCACCAGCGGGACAGGTCGCCCAGCCATGCAGCCGCCGGCTTCGGCACCACGCCCAGGCTGTTCAGCACCACCAGCGCGATGAAGGCCAAAAGGAAGCCGGGCAGCAGCGGCGGCCGCGCCGCGCCTTCGGCGCCGCCCGCGCCACGATAGAGCTGCGCGAAGATCACCACGACCGGCACCAGCATCGCGACCCGCAGCAGCTTGACCAGCGTGGCACCGTCGCCGACCTCCGGCGAGATCATGAAGCCGGCGCCCACGACCTGCGCGACGTCGTGGATCGAGCCGCCGAGGAACACCGCCGCCCCGCGCGCATCGAGCCCGAGCGACTCGGCGATCAGCGGGTACAGCACCATCGCCACGGTGGACAGCGTGGTCACCCCGACCACCGTGAGCAGCGTGAACCGCTGCTGGTCCTTGCCCTGCGGCAGCACCGCCGAGATGGCCAGCGCGGCCGAGGCCCCGCAGATCGCGACCGCGCCGCCGGTCAGCAGGCCGTCGGCGGCCTGCCGGCGCAGCAGCCGCGCCAGCAGCCAGCCGAACAGGATCGTGCCGACGACCGCGACGACGACGATGGCCGCCGGCGCGGCGCCGAGCGCGGCGATCTGCTCGAGGCCGATGCGCGCGCCGAGCAGGGCCACGCCGAAGCGCAGGATCTTCTTCGAGGCGAAATCGATGCCCGCCTTCACGCGCGGGCCTTCGGCGGCGAAGTTGAACGCCATCCCGAAGAGCAGGGCGAACAACAACTGAGGGCCGTCGTAACGCTCGGCCAGGAAGCTCGCGGCCAGCGCGATGGTGACGGCGGTCAGCACGCCGGGAACGGCCGCGGCCGGGAACAGATCGCGTAGCTGGCGAATCATCGGGGTCGTCGTCGGGGGAATGTCCGCGCCGGGCTTTGCGCGTGCGCGCCGATCAGCGAGACTAACCCGTGGGGCCCGCAACGCGCGCGGCCAACGAGACCGACGGGAGCGATGGAAGATGATTGCGTTCCGAAACCGGCAGAACGGGCTCGCGGTGGCCTCGTTCGCGCTCGCCGCCGGCCTGGCGGCGAACCTCGCCGCCGCCGGGCCGTCCGCCGCTGCCCCCGACGCGCGGGCCGCCGAGATCGAGGCCCGCTACCAGCGCGAGCGCACCTTCTGCCTGGCCGGCCTGACCCACCAGGACCGGGCCGACTGCCTGCGCGAGGCGGCGGCCGCCCGCGCCGAGGCCCGCCGGGGGCTGCTCGCCGACCCGACGCCGCCATCGGAGTACCTGGAGAATGCGCTGCGGCGCTGCGCGGCGCTGCCCGAGGCCGACCGCGCCGACTGCGAGGCGCGGGTGCGAGGCGAGGGAACGGTGGAAGGCAGCGTGGAGTCCGGCGGGATCTACCGTGAAACCCGGACGCTGCTGCCGCCGGGCAGCAGCGGGAAGTGAGCGGCAGGGCCTCGCGAACGAAGCCCGCCGCGGCCGATCAGACCTTGCAGTCGTTGGCCAGCTGCTTGCCCTGCTTGGTGTCGAGCAGCATCGACTTGCCGACGATCACCAGCCAGGTCAGGCCCGACACGGTATCTTCGTAGCGCAATGCGCCGCTGCGGGCGTTCACCGCGCGCAGCGTGTAGTCGCGCTTGTTCCAGTTGACCACCGCCGACTGCATGTCGGGCGAAACCTCGCGGACGAGAACCTGGCGGTTCAAATCGCAGCGATACGTGCCCGCCGGGAACTTGAAGTTGTGCGGGTTGAAGCTGGCGATCTGGACCGGCTCCTCGTCGGCGGCGAACGCCGGCGCCTGGACGGCGGCGAGTGCGAGGCCGGCGGCGAGAATCGCGAAACTGATGGGACGCATGGTCGACTCCTCCGGGACCCTGTGTGCGGCGGACCCCTCGACAGCCCGGAGTGTACTGCCGGAGAACGGCCGGCGTCAGCCCCTCGGGAGCCGCGGAGGTCGCCGACCGACACCCCGGTTCCTGCCGTTCGTCAGCTTTCGGCCGCCTGCGGCGTCTCCCGGATGGAGCGCGCGATCTCCCTGGCGCGCTCGTTCTCGGCCCGCAGGCGGGCGATCTCGTCGGCCGGCACCCGGTCGACGTTGCAGTAGTCGAGCTTCCAGTCGGCATCGTCGCTCCAGCGCAGCGGCGACTGCAGGGTCGTGCGGGGCCCCGGTGCCGACTCCAGCAGCCCGAGCGCCAACTCCAGCGTGAGCGCCTGCGAAGCGGGGTCGTTCGGCCGCCCCGCCGCGTTCCCGAGCGGGAAGTCGCTGAACAACAGGCGCGGCACGCCGCAGTGCTCGACGATGTCCTTCGCGGTCCCCATCACGACGGTGGCGATGCCGGCGGCCTCGAGTTGCCGCGCCACGAGCGATACCGTCTGGTGGCAGACCGGGCAGTTCGGCACCAGGATCGCCGCGTCGGCGCCGTCTTCCAGGCAGCGCGCGACGATCTCGGGCGCGTCGACCTCGATCGTGTGCCGCTGGCTGCGGTTGGTCGGCGCGCCGTGGAAGCGCGGCGCGAGCCCGCCGATCCGCCCGGCGCGCGCGGCGTCGCGCAGCGCCTTCAGCGGGAACCAGCAGCCGGCGTCCTCCATGTTCGCGTTCTTGCGGTCGATGCCCACGTGCGCGATCCGCAGGTCGTGATCGCGCGAGGTGTCGCCCGAATAGACCTGGTAGAACTTGGCGGCGGCGTTGTAGGGCGCGCCGGGGCCCTGCGGCCCCTTGTCCGGCTGGTAGGGCGCCGCGGTGGTCACCAGAGCGACCCGGCATTCGGCCAGCGGCTTTCGCAGCGGCCGGTAGGGCGCGTCGTCGTGATGCGCCCACTCGTAGGGATTGCCGTAGCCGAGCGCGAGGTACCAGTCGCGCGTGCGCTGCATGTACGGGATCGGCCCCTGCACGTTCAGTGGTCCTCGGTGCGCGTGCGCTCGTCGTCGGCCAGCTGGCCGGTCTCGGGGTCGATCCAGTCGGGCACGCCCAGCACGTCCTCGGCCTCGTGGACCGCGTCGGCAACGTCGGCGACGTCGTCGCCGCCCTCCAGGTCATCGGCCGCCTGCATGTCGGCGACCGCCTCCATCAGGCTGGGGAAGGGGCCGTAATCGCGGCCGCCGTCGCGCGCCTGCCACCAGAAGCCGTCCGGGCGCTTGATGATCCGGGTCTCGTCGTACTCGGCTGGCGTGGTCGGGTTGTTTTGCGTCATGTCGTGCTTCCTCCAGATCGCAGGCCCATCTTAGCCGCCGCAGGGGGATCGCGCGACCCGCGAGAGCCCGGAACCAGGATGCCTGAACCTGCTGTCGATGCCTTTCGGCGCAAGCGTTGATGCCTGTCAACGCGAGCGTTGATGCCCGTCAACGCGAGCCTGACCGCTCGCGAGCAGATTCGCAGGCATGAAGAAGATCGGCATCGCCATCGTCGGATACGGCCGCCTCGGTCGCGCCTGCGTCGCGCAGGCGGAGGGGGCCGAGGACCTGCGGGTCGTCGGGATCGTCGTCGAGGCCGGCCGCCCGCCCGCCGAGTCGCGGCGTCACCCCGTCGTCGCCCATCCGCGCGACCTGCCGCAGCGGCCCGATGCCGCGTTGCTCTGCGTGCCCCCGGGCGTCGCCACCGACGTGGCGCGCGACCTGCTGCAGCAGGGCCTGCCGATCGTCGAATGCGCGGGGCTCGAAGGCCGCGCGCTGCAGGACCACTACGAGACGGTCGGCGAGGCCGCCCACCGCCACCGGGTGCCAGCGGTGGTCGGCGCCGGCTGGGACCCGGGCGTGCTGCCGCTGCTGCGCGGCGCCTTCGAGACCCTGATCCCCGACGGCAACACGGAGTCGCGCGACCGGCCCGCAACGAGCCTTCACCACACCGAGGCCGCGCGGCTGGTGCCCGGGGTGGCCGACGCGCTGGGCACCGAACAGCGCGACGCCGCCGGCAACCTCAAGCGCTACGTGTACGTGCAGCTGCGCAAGGGCGCCTCGATCGACGCGGTGCGCGAGGCCTTCGCAGCCGACCCGCTGTTCGCCGGGGAAGAAACCGAGGTCTTCGAGGTCGACGACCTGGCCGAGGTGGACAAGGCCTCTCACGGCGTCGTGCTCGAGCGGATCGGCAGCGCGCGCAGCGGCGGCCACCAGGCGCTTCTCCTCGAGGCGCGCTTCGACCCGGCGACCTTCGCCGCGCGGGTCATGCTCGACGCGGCCCGCCGGCTCGACCGGCTCGCGCCGGGCGCGCACCATTACTCGATCTGGCCCTGACGCGGGGCCGAGCACCGGAAGACGACCATGAACGAATCGACCAATCCTCCCGCCTCGCAGCGCCACGACCAGCTCCGCCCGGAGCGCGTCCACGACGCCTACCGCACGAAGGGCAAGCTTCCCGAGCCCACCGTCTGTTCCGACTGCGGCGCAGTCTGGCACGGCGGCCGCTGGACCTGGGGCGCGGCCGACGCGTCCGCGCACAAGACGCGCTGCCCGGCCTGCCAGCGCATCCACGATCGCTTCCCGGCCGGCTACCTCACGATCGAAGGCGACTTCTACGCGAAGCACCGCGAAGAGATCCTGAACCTGGTGAAGAACCGCGAAGCCGCCGAGAAGGCCGAGCACCCGCTCGAGCGGATCATGGCGATCGAGGACGAGGGCGGCACCACGACCGTGACGACGACCTCGGCGCACGTCGCCCGGCGCATCGCCGACGCGCTGCACGACGCCTGGAAGGGCACGCTGGACCTCCACTACAACAAGGCCCAGGACCTGTTCCGCGCGCGCTGGCGCCGGGACCGCTGAGCGCCCCGACTCATCGCACAGGAGCATTCGCATGCCACAGGTTCCGCTTCAGATCACCTTCCGACACATGGCCTCGTCCGACGCGGTCGAAGCCGCGATCCGCGACCGGGTCGACAAGCTCGAGGCCTTCTACCAGGCACTGATCAGCTGCCGGGTCGTGCTCGAGGAGGAGCGGCTGCACCACCAGCAGGGCAGGCACTTCAACGTGCGCATCGACCTTCACGTGCCGGGGCACGAATTCGCCACCACCCGCGAGCACCACGAGGATGTCTACGTGGCGCTGCGCGACGCCTTCGACGCGGCGCAGCGCTGGCTCGAGGAACAGACCCGGCAGGTCCGCGGAGACGTGAAGCAGCACGACCAGCCGCAACTCGGCCGGATCGCGCGCCTGGTGGCGGCAGAGGGCTTCGGCTTCATCGAGAAGGCCGACGGCAGCGAGCTGTACTTCTCGTCGTTCAACGTCGTCACGCCCGCCTTCGAGGCGCTCGAGCCCGGCATGGAGGTCCAGTTCATCGAGGACTACGACGCCGAGGGTGTGCAGGCCAAGCGGGTGTCGGTCGGCAAGCACTCGCCGGGCTGAGCGCGGAAACGGGCCTCGCTTCGAGGCCACCGGCTGCGCGCCGGCAGGCCGGCCCGGAGGCGCGGCCGGTTCACGACTGCCAGGCCAGCCGCCAGCCTCCGTCGGGATCGCGTAGCAGCGAGGTACCCAACTCGCGACCGCCATCGGTCAGCAGGCGCTCGAGCCAGCCGGTCGCGTCCGCATCGGGCGTCGACAGCCGGAAGCGGCGCAGCCGGTACGGAACGATCCGCAGGTCCAGCAGCATGCCGTCCTGCCGCGCGAGCCTGGCGAAATAGAGGCAGCCGACATCCGAGCGCAGCTCGCCACGCGGCCCGATGCCCTCGTAGTCGTTGATCAGGTCGCCGCAGCCGTACAGGATCGGCTTGCCGCGATGCACCTCGATCGGCAGCGGGTGATGGGAGGAGTGGCCGTGAACGACGTCGGCGGCGCCGGCGTCGACCAGCCGCCGCGCGAAGGCGCGATGCGCGTCGGGAACCCTGGCCACCCAGTTCTCGCCCCAGTGCAGCGACACGACGACCCGATCGCCCGCGCGGCGGTGCCCCGCGATCCGGGCGGCGAGCGCGTCGGCCGATCGGTCGTCGAGCGTCACCAGCGCCACGCCTGGGCCGGCGGCTGTCGCCGCCCAGTCCGCCGGAACACCGCTGCTGCGGGTGGCCGCCGCGAAGACCAGCAGCCGCCCGCCGCCGGGCAGCGGATGGACCGCCGGCGCGTTCGCCGCATCCGCGTCGGCCCCGGCCCCGGCCGTGCGCACGCCGGCCCCGGCCAGCACGGCCAGCGTTTCCGAGAGCCCTTCGCGCCCCCAGTCCATCACGTGATTGTTCGCGAGCACGCACGCGTCGATGCCGGCCCGTGCCAGCAGACCCACGTTGGCCGGGTGCATCCGGTAATGGATGCCCTTGCCCGGCCAGGGCCGGTCGGCCGTGGTGATCGCGGTCTCCAGGTTCACGATCCGGACGTCGGGGCGCACGCGCGCGAGCTCGGCCAGCGCGTCGCCCCAGACCCAGTCGTGATCGATCGGCCTGGGCAACGGGCCGTTGGCCTCCTCGGCCAGCCGCAGGTACTCGCGCGCGTCGCGCACCCAGGGCTCGTAGAGCTCCGGCGAGTCGTGCCGGGCGAAGGCCTGGTCGATGCCCCGGCCGGTCATCACGTCGCCGGCCAGCACGACGAGGAGTTCGTCGTGAGCGCTCACTGTCGCCGAGCGATCCATTTGCAGAAGCGGCGCAGGCTCAGCCCTTGACGCAGACCAGCGGCAGCATCCGCGCCACCTTGCGCGCGAGGCCGGCCTCGTCGGCCGCGTCGACCACCTCGACCACGTCCTTGTAGGCCCCCGGCGCCTCCTCGGCGATGCCGCGCTGCGACGGGCTGCGGATCAGGATGCCGCGCCCCGCGAGCTCGTCGACCACCTGTCGGCCGCGCCACTGCGAGGCGGCCTTGTTGCGGCTCATCGCCCGGCCAGCGCCGTGGCAGGCCGACGAGAAGGCCAGCGACTCGGACGCCGTGGTGCCGGCCAGCACCCAGGAGCCGGTGCCCATCGAGCCGCCGATCAGCACCGGCTGGCCGACCTTGCGCAGCGGCTCGGGCAGTTCCGGATGGCCGGGCCCGAAGGCGCGCGTCGCGCCCTTGCGGTGCACGTGGAGGGTCTTCTCCTTGCCGTCGATCCGGTGGGTCTCGGTCTTGCAGGTGTTGTGCGAAACGTCGTACAGCAGCGGCATCCGGGCGGCCGGCAGGATCTCCGCGAACACCTCGCGCACCAGGTGCGTCAGGATCTGCCGATTGGCCAGCGCGCAGTTGATCGCGGCGCGCATCGCGCCCAGGTACTCCTGCCCGAGGTCGGACTCGATCGGCGCGCAGGCCAGTTCGCGATCGGGCAGCGTCAGGCCGAAGCCTGGGGCTGCGATCGCCATCTTCTTCAGGAACTCGGTGCCGATCTGGTGGCCCAGCCCGCGCGAGCCGCAGTGGATCATCACGACGACCTCGCCGGCCTTCAGGCCGTAGGCGTCGGCGATCGCCGCGTCGTGGATCTCGGCGACCTCCTGCACCTCCAGGTAGTGGTTGCCGCTGCCCAGCGTGCCCATCTCGTCGCGCTGGCGGCGCTTGGCGAAATCGGAAACGTTGCCGGGCTTCGCGTGCAGCATCTGGCCGTGCTCCTCGATCCGGTCGAGGTCGGCCTCGCTGCCCCAGCCCTGCGCCACCGCCCACTTCGCGCCGCCGGCCAGCATCGCGTCCATACGCTCGGCGCTGAGCCGGATCGCGCCGGTGCTGCCCACGCCGGCCGGAATCCGCTCGAACAGCGCGTCGGCCAGCGGCTTCTGCACCGCCATCACGTCCTCGCGGCGCAGGCCGGTCAGCAGGCATCGCACGCCGCAGGAAACATCGAAGCCCACGCCGCCGGCCGACACCACGCCGCCCTGCGCCGGGTCGAAGGCGGCCACGCCGCCGATCGGGAAGCCGTAGCCCCAGTGGGCGTCGGGCATCGCGAAGGCGGCCTTGACGATGCCGGGCAGCGTGGCCACGTTGGCCGTCTGCTCGAACACCTTGTCGTCCATCGCCTCGACGAGCGCCCGGCTGCCGTAGATCAGCCCGGGCACCCGCATCTTTCCGCTCATCGGCAGCTCCCATTCGCAGGGGCCGCGCTGGATCAGGTCCTTTGCGTTCATGTCATACGTCCACGACGGTCTGCGCGAGCCATCCGCCGTCGTCGGTGCGCGTCACGCGCAGGCTCGTGTAGGTGGCGCCCTTGACCTCGACCGCCGGGCCATGGCGGGCAACCGAAGTGGGCTCGCCGAAGGCGCGGGCCTTCAGCCGCGGGCCGTCGATGCTCACCTCGAACCGACCGAACAGCATCCTGCGCACCGCCATCTCGTAGACGATCGCGTTCAGCCATTCGGCCAGCAGCAGCTCGGGGTCGGGCGCCTCGCATTCGATGTCGACCGCCTCGCGCGGGTCGATGCCCGCAGGGTCGGCGATCACCGCGGTCATCGCGAGCGCGGCCTGCTCGAACGCGGCGGCCAGCGTCTCGCCGTAGCCGCGCACGCCGATGTCGGCGCCATGCTCGTAGTGCTCCCAGCGGGCCGTCACGATCGCATCGCCTCAGTGGGGGCTGGCGTCGATCTCGCGCGCGAGCGCGCGAAGTGCCTCGGAGATCTCGACCGGATAGGGGACCTCGGCCTTCTCCAGGGAACGGGTCGCGGCCGGCAAGCTGGCCAGCTGGCTGGCGCAGCGCTCGCGCGCCGCCTGCAGCGTGGGCGCGGACCCGACCCGCCTGCCGCCGCGCATTGCCGGCTGCAACAGCGGCCAGTCGGCAGCGCTTCCGCCGGCCGCTCCCGCGTCCGGTTCTCCGGCTCCCGGGCCGGCCGCCGGCCTCGCCTCGGCCGCCTGGCCCGCCGTCTCGTGGATCAACCTGACCGTGTCGCCGACCGCCGTGCCGTTCGCGTCGAAGCTTCGCCACACCTGCTTCGCGCCCGGCCAGGTCGCCTTGCCCTCGGAGCGCTTGCGGCGCGCGACGCCGGCGTAGGCCTGCAGCTTGTAGACCGCGTCGAGTGCCGGCGCGTCGGCCGACACGTCGAGTGCGGTGCCGACGCCGAAGCCGTCGATCGGCGCCGCGTCGGCGAGCAGCCGCGCGATCCGGTACTCGTCGAGGTTGCCGCTGGCGAACACGATCGTTTCGCGCAGGCCGGCATCGTCGAGCATCGCCCGCACCGCCCGCGCGTGCGCGGCCAGGTCGCCGCTGTCGAGCCGCACGCCGCCGATCGCGATGCCGTCGGCGGCCAGCTTCGGCGCCAGCGCGATCGCCTTCGCGACCGCCGCCTCGGTGTCCCAGGTGTCGACCAGCAGCACCGGCCGCTGGGGCCGCGCCCGCGCGAAGGCCTCGAAGGCGCCGGCCTCGCTCGGGTGCGCCTGCACGAAGGAGTGGGCCATCGTGCCGCGCACCGGAATGCCCCACAGACGGCCGGCCTCGGCGGTGGCGGTCGCGTCGAAGCCTGCCAGCCAGGCGGCGCGCGCCGCGAACAAGGCGGCCTCGGCGCCGTGCGCGCGGCGCATGCCGAAGTCGACCAGCTGCCGGCCCCGCGCAGCGAGCACCACGCGCGCGGCCTTCGACGCGATCAGCGTCTGGAAGTGGACGATGTTCAGCAGCCGGCTCTCCACGTACTGCGCCTGCGGCAGCGGCGCGGTCACCCGCAGCACCGGCTCGTCGGGGAAGAACACCGTGCCCTCGGGCATCGCGTCGACGTCGCCGGTGAAGCGGAATTCGCGAAGGCTGTCGACGAAGCGCTTCGGGAAGCCCTGCCCGGCAAGCCATTCGAGGTCCTGCTCCGAGAAGGACAGCGTCTCGAGGAAGTCCAGAGCCTGCTCGAGGCCCGCCGCGACCAGGAAGTTGCGCTCGGGCGGCAGCTTCCGGACGAACAGCTCGAAGACCGCGGTGTCGGCCATCCCCTCCTCGAGGTAGGCCTGCATCATGGTGAGCTGGTAGAGGTCGGTCAGCAGGGCGGGCATGCGTCGGGTGGCCGGTCGTTGGAGCGCAGCGGTGTCGGCGTGAAACTGGGCGAGGGCGCGCGCTCAGCGCGCGCCGAGCCGCGCCTCGAGGTAGTCGAGCATCGCATCGAGCGTGAGCACCTTGCCGTAGTCGGCCTCGGGAATGTCGACGCCCAGCTTCTCGTGCAACGCGACGATCAGGTTCAGGAAGTCGAAGGAGTCGATGTCGAGCTCGTCGCGGAAGGGGCGGCCCGGATCGAGCGCGTCGAAGTCGGCCTCGGGCGCGAACGCGAGGATGCTGTCGACGACGACCTGCCGGATCTCGTCGCGGGTGTTCATGCGGCCTCCGGCCTTTCCAGGCGCTCGCGCAGCGCCGACAGGAATCGCGCGCCGACCAGGCCGTCGGTCACCCGGTGGTCGCCCGACAGCGTGACGTGCATCGTGCGGGCAGCGACGACCGCGCCGTCGCGCACCACCGGCCGCGCCGCGACGCGGCCGAGCCCGACCAGCGCGACCTGCGGCGGATAGATCACGCCGTACACGGTCTCGACGCCCAGGTCGCCCATGTTCGACACGGTGATCGTGGAGTCGGCCAGGTCGGAGCTGCGCAGCTGACCGCTTCGCGCGCGCGACAGCACGTCGCGCAGCACCGCCATCAGCGCCGGCGGCTCGAGCCGGTCGACGTCGTGGACCGCCGGCACCACGAGCCCGCCGCCTCGCAGCGCGGTCACCACGCCGATGTGGATCGCCTCGGAGCGCCGGAAGTGCCCGTCGACGTAGCTGCCGTTCAGGTCCGGCACCTCGCGCAGCGCCTGCGCGATCGCGCGCAGCACCAGCGCCACGAACAGCACCCGCTCCGCGGGCGGACGGCCGGCGTTGAAGGCCTCGAGCCAGGCGAGCGAGGCCTCGACGTCGATCTCGGCGCCGAGGTAGTAGTGCGGGATCTCCCGATTGGAGCGCGCCATCGCGGCGGCGATCGCGTCGCGCATCGCCTGCTGCGGCGCGCGGGCCGGCGAAGGCGCGGACGGCGCTTCGGGCGGCCCCTCGACCGGCCCCCCGGTCGGAGCGCTCGCCGAGGTCGGGCCGGCCGCCTCGCCGGCCGCGCGCTCGACGTCCTCGATCCTTATCGGCGCGCCGGCCAGGTTCGCGGCCAGCGCAGCGAGGTCCACGCCGAGTTCGGCCGCGCGCCGGCGCGCGGCGGGCGAGGCGCGCGGCGGCAGCCCGGGCGGCGGGGAGGCGCCAAGGTCCGGCCGGGCCTGCGGCCGCCCGGCGTCGGCGGGCGGGGCGCCTGCCGCCGGCATTCGCTGCACCTCGGCCTGCGCCGCCTTCGCGGCGGCCTGACCGCTCGTGGCCGCGGCCACCGCCTGCCAGTCCTCGCCGCCCTCGGCGAGCAGGGCCAGCGGCGCGCCGACGGGCAGCTTTTCGCCGGGCGCGGCCACCAGCCGGGCCACCGTGCCGGCCTCCCAGGTCTCGACGTCGATCGCGCCCTTCTGCGTGTCGACCACGCAAACGACCTGGCCGCGCTCGACCGCGTCGCCCGGCGACACGCGCCACTCGACCAGCGTGCCGTCCTCCATGTCGGCGCCCAGCGAGGGCATGCGGAACTCGATCATCGGGGCATCGCCTCGTTCAACGGCATGGGCGCCTCGCTCATCGTCCCACCGCCTCGCGCGCGGCCGCCACGATGCGCTCGACCTGCGGCAGCGCCGCGTCCTCGAGATGCTTCGGATACGGGATCGGCACTTCCGCGGTACACACCCGGGCGATAGGCGCGTCGAGCTCGTAGAAGGCGCGCTCGACCAGCAGCGCCACGATCTCGCCCGCCAGGCTGCCGGTCTTCCAGCCCTCGTCGACGATCACCGCGCGACGGGTCTTGCTCACCGTGGCCACGATCGCGTCGGCGTCGAGCGGGCGCAGCGTGCGAAGGTCGAGCACCTCGGCCTCGATGCCCTCGCCCGCGAGCTGCTCGGCAGCGGCCATGCACTTGTGCAGCGACCCGCCGTAGGTGATCAGGCTCAGGTCGCGGCCCTCGCGCCGCACCGCCGCATGGTCGATGTCGACCGCGCCCGCGTCCTCGGCCAGCTCGCCCTCCATGCCGAGCAGCATCGCGTGCTCGAACACCAGCACCGGATCCGGCTCCTGCAGCGCGGCCAGCAGCATGCCGCGCGCGTCCTCCAGCGTGGCCGGCGCGATCACCCGCAGGCCCGGCACGTGCGCGTACTGGCCCTCGAAGCTGTGCGAGTGCTGGGCCGCGAGTTGCCGCCCGCCGCCGGTGCTCATCCGGATCACGACCGGCACGTTCAGCTGGCCGCCCGACATGTGGCGCAGCGTGGCCGCGTTGTTCACGATCTGGTCGGCGGCCAGCAGGCTGAAGTTCACCGTCATGACCTCGACGATCGGGCGCATGCCGTTCAGCGCCGCGCCGATGCCGGCGCCGACGAAGCCCGACTCGGACAGCGGCGTGTCGCGGATCCGGTCCTCGCCGAACTCCTCGAGCAGGCCCTTGCTGACCGCGTAGCTGCCGCCGTAGCGGCCGACGTCCTCGCCCATCAGGAACACGCGAGGGTCGCGCGCGAGCGCCTCGCGCAGGCCGGCGCGCAGCGCATCGCGGTAGGTGGTGCGGACGGTCTTCGGCGCGCTCCTCGGCTGCCCTGGCGGCGGCGCTTCGTCGGTCGCCGGCGCAGCCGGCGCCGCCTCGTCCCTGGCCGCATCGACGCGTGCGACCACCGGAGCGGAACCGGGCGGCCGCGCGTAGACGTCCTTCGCCAGGTCCTCGATCGGCTCCCAGGTTCCGGCCTCGGCGAACGCGACCGCGTCGGCGACTTCGTCGGCGACCGCGCGCTCGATCGCGTCGACGTCGGCCTGCTCCAGCACGCCGTGCTCGAGCATCTGGCGCGTGAAGCTCACTATCGGGCCGCGCTCCTTCCACTGCTCGACCTCGGCCTTGTCGCGATAGAGCTCCGCGTCGAACATCGAGTGCGCGCGGAAGCGGTAGGTGCGGAACTCGACGAAGGCGGGCAGGCGATCGGCGCGCATGCGCGCCACGACCGAGCGCATCGCGTCGCGGACCGCGAGCGGATCCATGCCGTCGACCGACACCGCCTCGAGGCCGTAGCTGCGCGCCTTGGCGCACAGGTCGGTGTTCGACTCGGAGCGCGCCAGCGCGGTGCCCATCGCGTACAGGTTGTTCTCGCACAGGAACAGCGCGGGCAGCTTCCACAGCGCCGCGAGGTTCATCGACTCGTGGAACTCGCCCTCGGCCATGGCGCCCTCGCCGAAGAAGCAGGCGGCGATCCGGTCAGTGCCGCGCATCTTCTCGGCCAGGGCGAAGCCCACGGTCATCGGCAGCGCGCCGCCGACGATCGCGCTGCCGCCGAAGAAGCGCCGCGACGCGTCGAACAGGTGCATCGAGCCGCCGCGGCCCCGGCTGCAGCCCTCCTGCTTGCCGAACATCTCGGCCATGATCGCGCCGGCAGGGACACCGCGCGCGAGCGCATGGCCGTGCTCGCGATAGGTGGCCAGCACGCTGTCGTCGTCGCGCAGCTCGGGCATCGCCGCCGACGCGATCGCCTCCTCGCCGATGTACAGGTGCAGGAAGCCGCGGATGCTGCCGGCGCTGTAGAGCTCGGCGCACTTCTCCTCGAAGCGCCGGATCCGGATCATCTGCCGCAGCAGCAGGCGGGCCTCGTCGCGGTCGATGCTCATGTCGACTCCAGCGTCGAGGTGTCGCCTTCGGGCAGTCCCAGCTCGCGCGCCTTCAGCAGCCGGCGCATGATCTTCCCGCTGCGGGTCTTGGGCAGCGAGGCGACGAAGTCGATCTCCTTGGGCGCCACTGCCGAGCCGAGCCGCTTGCGCGCGAAGCCGAGCAGCTCGCGACGCAGCGGCTCGCCGGCCTCGAAGCCCGCCTTCAGCGCGACGAAGGCCTTGACGATCTCGCCGACCGTGGGCTCGGGCTTGCCGATCACGCCGGCCTCGTGCACCGCCGGGTGCTCCATCAGCGCCGATTCCACCTCGAAGGGGCCGATCAGGTGGCCGGAGGACTTGATCATGTCGTCGGCCCGGCCGACGAACCAGAAGTAGCCGTCCTCGTCGCGCCGGGCCAGGTCGCCGGTCAGGTACCAGTCGCCGGCGAAGCAGCGGGCGTAGCGCTCGTCCTGGTTCAGGTAGGCGCGGAACATCGACGGCCAGCCGCGCCGCAGGGCCAGCTCTCCCTCGACGCCGGGCTCGGTCAGCACTTCGACGCGCGGACCGGGCTGGGACGCGCCCCCCGCCCGGGCCACGGCGCCTGCCGCCTCCCCGGCGCCTGCCTCGCCCTCGCCCGCCGGCAGGCGCCGCACGATCGCCGCGTCGATGCCCGGGAGCGGCTTGCCCATCGAGCCCGGCCGGATGTCCAGCGCCGCGAAGTTGGCGATCATGATGCCGCCGGTCTCGGTCTGCCACCAGTTGTCGTGGATCGGCAGGCCGAAGGCCTCGACGCCCCAGGTGACCGCCTGCGGGTTCAGCGGCTCGCCCACGCTGGCGATGAATCGCAAGGCCGGGAAATCGTGGCGGCGCGCGGCTTCGGCCCCGGCGCGCATCATCATCCGCACCGCGGTCGGCGCGGTGTACCAGACGCTGATCCTTTCGTTCGCCAGGATGCCGTACCAGCGCTCGGCGTCGAAGTCGGCCTCGTCGACGATCTGGGTGATGCCGTTCGACAGCGGCGCGATGATGCCGTACGAGGTGCCGGTGACCCAGCCCGGGTCGGCGGTGCACCAGAAGACGTCGTCGTCGTGGAAGTCGAGCGCGAGCCGCCCGGTGGCGTGGTGGGCCACCACCGCCTCGTGCACGTGCAGCGCGCCCTTCGGCTTGCCGGTGGTGCCGCTGGTGAAGTGCAGCAGCGCCGGCGCCTGCGGATCGGTGGGCCCGATCGTGTAGCCCGGGTCGGCCGCGGCGAGCAGCGCGGCCAGGTCGAGGGTGCCCGCGGGCAGCTCGGACGGCTCGTCGCGCACCAGCAGCACGTGCTCGAGCGTGGGGATCTCGGCGCGGATCGCCTCGACCTTGCGGCGGTACAGGCTGGCGGTGGTGACCAGCAGCTTCGCGCCGCCGAGGTTCATCCGGGTCGCGATCGGCTCGGGTCCGAAGGCCGAGAACATCGGCGTGACCACGCAGCGGTGCTTCAGCGCGCCGAGCAGCGCCACGTAGAGCTCCGGGATGCGCCCGGCGAGCAGGTAGACGCGGTCGCCCTGGCCGAGGCCGAGCCCGGCCAGCGCATTCGCGAAGCGGCTCGTCAGTTCGCCCAGTTGCGCGTAGCTGACGTCGCGGGTCTCGCCATTGCGGCCAAGCCAGCGAAGCGCGAGCTTGCCGGCCCGCGGCCCGCTCGCGTGACGATCGACCGCCTCGTGCGCGATGTTGAGCCCCTGGCCGCCCGGCAGGCCATCCAGCACAGCGCGCGCGGCGTCCCAGGAGAAGCGCTTGCGCTCGGCCTCGTAGTCGGTCAGGTTCGGGCGCACGGCGAACGCCGCGACGTCCTTGCGAATCGCATCCATCCGTGTCTCCAGCATCCGGGCAGACTAGTCCGGAAGCGGCGGGACCCGCCTTGTCCCGGATCAAGGCGCGGCCGAAGGCCGGCGAAGGTGCGAGGTCCGCGGGGCCGGCCGGAACCGGGGGGCCCGACCGGCGCGTCGCGACGGCTGCCTTGCGATCAGGCCTGCCGCGCGGCGGCGCGAATCGCCTCGAAGTCCGCCCGCTCGAGCCACCAGGACACCGCGAAGCCCGCGACCAGCCCCCAGAAGGCGGCGCCGATGTTCAGCATCGAGAAGTCGGCCACCGTGACCACGAAGGTGACGAGCGCGCCGAGCGTGAAGCGGCTGCCGAAGGCGGTCACGAACGAAGCCTGCAGCACGCGCAGCATCGCCAGGCCCGCGAGCGTGGCGATGAAGGCCGGCGGCGAGGCCAGCATCAGCTTTGCGAACAAGGGTGCGAAGAGGCCGAACAGGATAGCGAGCAGCGCCACCACGATGCCGGCCACGTAGTGCCGCTCGCGCTCGCCCGAAGAAGACAGGATCGCGTTGGTCGGGCCGGTGAGGCAGGTCGACACGGTGCCGGCGAAGGCGGTCAGCATCGACCAGGCGCCGCAGGCCACGGTGATCGCGTTGACCGGCGCCGCGTGGCCGGCCGATTTCAGCACCGCCACGCCCTGCCCGTTCTGCACGACCAGCACCGTGATCGCGAGCGGCACGACCAGCTCGACCATCGCCCGCCAGGACCACTGCGGCATCTGCAGCACCGGCGCCGCGATCCACTGCGCGCCGGTCGAACCCGGATCGAAGCGGCCCGACAGCGCGACCGCCAGCGCGCCGACCAGCAGCGCCCCGATCATCGGCGGCAGCCGCCTGCCGAGCGCCGGCCGCGCGCTGAGCGCCAGGAACAGCGCAACCATCGGCAGCGCGACCCACGGGTCGTCCCGCAAGGCATGGACCAGGTCGATGCCGAAGCGAAGGAACACGCCCGCGACCATGCCCATCACGATCGGCATCGGCACCAGTGCCATCGCGCGCCGCACCCAGCCGGAAAGGCCCAGCAGCACCATCAGCAGGCCGGTGGCCAGGAAGGCGCCGACCACCTGCTGGAAGCTCAGGTGCTGCAGCGCCGGGCCGACCAGCACCGTTCCCGGGATCGTCCAGAAGAAGGCCAGCGGCTGGCGGTACAGCCAGCAGGCGGCCAGCGTGAGGAAGCCGTTGACGAAGAAGGCGCCGAAGATCCACGACGCGAGCTCGGCCTGCGACAGGCCCCCGCGTGTGCCGACCGACAGGATCACCGCGACCGGCCCGGTGGCCGCGAAGATGAAGCCGATCAGGCCGTTGGCCGCGTAGGTGGCGCCGAAGTCGGCGCGCAGCCGCGCCAGCGTGGTCGCGGGGCGGGCCGGGCGCTCGATCAGGGATTCGCTCATCGCAGGTCTCATCCGAAGCCGGCTTCCTTCTGGTGGTGCGCCGCCAGCACCTCGACCCTGCCGGCCGGCTGCGCGCGGTACAGCGCGACGTAGCCGGGCGCCCCGGCGCTCGCTCAGCCGAAGGGCCGCACCCCGAACAGCCAGCCGTGCAGCTGGAAGGCGAACAGCGCCCACGCGCCGAAGCCTGCGAGCACCACGATCACGTCGGACGCGAAGCTCGCCGCCCCCGGACCCGCGGGCTTGCCGCCGCCGGCCCGGTCGCGCCGCCTGGCGGCACGGAAGTCGAAGATCGCCCAGAGCAGGAAAGAGCCGAACAGCAGCACGTCGGCCACCGTGCCGTTGGCCAGCAGGTGGGCGAAAGCCCAGAGCTTGACCCCGGCGACCATCGGATGCCCGATCGCCGCCTTGATCCGGTTGCCCGGCACGTAGGCAGCGACCAGCAGCACGAAGGCCGCCAGCGTGAACAGCGAGGCCAGGTGCCGGGTGAACACCGGCGGGCTCCAGATCTCGATCGGCGCGGTGCGCGCGAGGCCGTAGCCCCAGACGATCAGCGCGAGGCCGGCGATCGACACCAGCGAGTAGAGCCCCTTCCAGGCGGGCAGCCCCAGCCGCGCAACCTGCGCGGTGCGCCAGTCGTCGGCGACGATTCGCACCGAGTGGGGGACGAGGAAGAGGATGAGGCCGAGGACGAGCAGAGCCATGAGTGCCGCCTGATGAAGTGAAACGCGACCGCAATGATGCCCAATGCGAGAGCCGGGCCTCGAAAAGGGCCGTGGCGGCTGGGGATTCGCCGCGCGATCGCAACGGACGCCCTCGGGGAGGTGCAAGGACCTCGGGAATTGCACCAGAACGGACGGGCAACTAGTTATACTTTCAACTATTGCACCGCAATAGCGCGGCTGCGACCCTGTACGACCCTATCATGTCCCGACGACGGAAAACGAAAGCCCAGGACGGCCCCTCGCTGCACAGCCTGCTGAGCCAGGCTGCCAGGCAGGCCACCTCCGAGCTGCGCCGAGTGGTGAGCGCCGAGGGCCTGCCCGTCGAGTTCTGGCGCGTGCTCGAGGTGCTTGCCGACGAGCGCGGGCGTTCGATGTCCGACCTTGCGCAGGCGGCCGGCATGCAGATGCCGGCGATGAGCAAGCTGGTCGACCGGATGACCGACGCAGCACTGATCCAGCGCTCGGCGGATCCCTCCGACCAGCGTCGGGTCATCCTGCACATTTCGGACTTCGGGCTTCAGAAGGTTCAGGCTCTGCGCGACGACGTGCGCGAGCATCGGGTCCGCCTCGAGCGCTCGTTCAGCCCCGACCAGGAAGCGCTCCTGCGGACGCTGTTGCGCGAATTCATCGAGGCGCACCGCTGAGACTGCAGATCGGCCTGATCCCGAGCCCCTCCACCATCCCCAGGAAGATCGGATTGCGGTCGGCCTCGTAAGCTCCGCGACGGTCGTCCCTGACTCCCGCAAGCGCCGCTGCCGCCCTCCGCGGGGCGGCGGCGCTCGCCTGCCGTTGCAGGTGCACGAATCCCTCGTAGACCGACTGCGACGCCGAGTTCAGGGCCGGCGCCCGCTCGCCGAACATCGCCCGGTAGCGCTCCTTGAACGCGCCATTCGGGTCGGAGTCGAGCGCAGCGAAATAGCCGGCAGCCACGTACATGCCGGCGGAACTGCCGGAGCCGATGCCGAGCACGGCATTCTCCTCGACGCAGGTGGACAGCCGCAGGATCCTGTCCCCCAGCCCTGCCTGTTCGAACTGGCGACACATGTGGACGGCATCGCCGGCGAGCAGGGACACGAGCACCACTTCGGCGCGACTCGCCGCGATGTCCTCGACGAGAGGCCCGTAGTCGCGCTCGCCCAGCGGCACGTAGCGCTCACGTACCACCTCTCCGCGGTTCGAGCGGATCCGAGGGATCGCGATCTGGTGCGTGCGACGCGGCCAGCTGTAGTCGTTGCCGAGCAGGTACCAGCGGCGGACCCGATGCCGTTCGGCGATCCAGTCGATGGCCGGGAGCAATTGCCGCCCCGGCGTTTCACCGATCGCGTGGACCCACTCCGGCAGGCCGTCGCCCTCGTAGAGAGGCGTGTAGATCAGCGGGACCCGCTCGTCGACGATCCCGGCCATTCGCCGGCACACTTCCGTATTGCTGAGCGCGACCAGCGCATCGAGTTGCTGCTCGTCGAGAAGCGCCTGCAGGTCCTCGTAGAGGGATGCGGACGATTCACTCGAATTCAGGATCGACAGCCGGATCTCGCGACCCTCGAGCCCGCCCTGCGCATTCCATAGATCGCGGGCGAGTCGCGCGCACGCGTAGGCCGCCGGGCCGAGCAGGCCCATCGTCCCCGACATCGGGATGGCCACGCCGACGTTGAATTCCCTGCCGCGTCGTGCGAGCGCGCTCCGCAAGGCCCGGCGGCCGAATGCTTCGCTCGGCTTCATTTCGGACCCCGCCCGCAAGCAGTCTTCAACTCGATGTCTCCTCGCGCGGCGCATCGATACGACGCGTTCGGTGCGCCCGCACCGGATCGGTGCTCCCCGACCCCGCTTTGTGCCCTGATGAAATCAGCATAGCGCCAAAGAACGAAAGCGCGAAACCGGGGCCCGTTGCAGTTGACGCTCTTCGATCCGGTGACGTACGATGATCTCATTAGTTTCCTGGGAAACATGAAGCCATGAAGACCCGAGTCCCTCCCGACGCCGAATTGCTCGAAGACGCCGCTCGCCTCGCGAACCTGCCTTTGACCCCGGAACGCGCAGCACAACTCGTGCCAGCCATGGACGGCGTGTTCCGGATGCTCGACGCCCTGGATCAGGGCGCGCTGGGCGAGACGGCTCCGGCCTTCGCCTACCGGGCGAAGTGGGAGGGCTGAGATGAGCGACGCACTCCGCCTGTCGCTGCGCGAGGCCGCGTCGGCCCTGCGCGAGCGCCGGCTGTCGCCGGTCGAATTGACCCGGATGGCTCTCGATCGAATCGCCATCGACGAACCGAAGCTGAACGCCTACGTTCGCCTGACCGAGGATCGCGCGATGGCTGCCGCCCGCCAGGCCGAACGCGAGATCCAGGCCGGGAACTGGCGCGGCGAGTTGCATGGCGTACCGGTCGCAGTCAAGGACCTTTACGACATGGCCGGCCTGCCCACCACCTGCAGTTCGAAGGTGCGGCACGACCATGTCGCCGACGCCGACTCCGCCTGCGTCGAGCGCCTCGAGCGCGCAGGCGCCGTCATCGTCGGCAAGACGCACACGCACGAGTTCGCGTACGGCATCGTCACGCCCACCACCGGCAATCCCTGGAACCCGGCCCACATCCCGGGCGGTTCCAGCGGCGGCTCCGGCGCCACCGTCGCGGCACGCGGCTGCTTCATGGCGATGGGCACCGACACCGGCGGCTCGATCCGGATCCCGGCTGCCGTATGCGGCACCGTCGGGCTCAAGCCCACGTACGGCCGCGTCAGCCGCTTCGGCATCGCGTCGCTGAGCTGGTCTCTGGACCACGCCGGGCCACTGACCCGAACCGTCGGCGACGCGGCGGTCACCCTCGCCGCCCTGGCCGGCTTCGACCCGCGCGACCCGGGCAGCGCCGACGTGCCGGTCAGCGACTACCTCGCTGAACTCGAGCTCGGAGTCCGGGGGTTGCGGATCGGCGTGCCGCGCAACTATTTCTTCGACCACGTCGACGCCGACGTCGAGCGCAACGTGCGCGACGCGATTGCCCGGTTGAAGGCCGAAGGCGCGGAGATCGTCGAGGTCGACATCCCGATGGCCGACCTCATCATGTCCGTCGAGTTCGGGCTGTGCATGCCCGAGGCGTCGGCCTACCACCACAAGATGCTGCGAGAGCGGCGCGACCTTTACGAGGAGGACGTTCGCACCTTCCTCGAGACCGGCGAGATGATCCCCGCCACCGACTACATCGCCGCCCTTCGCATGCGCACGCAGATGCAGGCGGCCTGGCGGCGGATGTTCGAGGGCCTCGACGCGATCATCGGTCCGGCCGTGCCGTCCCCAGCCACTCGACGCGACCAGCTGACCGTTCGGTGGCCGGACGGCACCGAGGAGCCCGTTGCACCGGTGTTCATCCGGTTGTCGGCCCCGGCCAACGTGGTCGGCCTGCCCTCGGTGGCCGTGCCTTGCGGCTTCAGCGGGAACGGCCTGCCCACAGCCTTCCAGGTCATCGGTCGCCCCTTCCAGGAAGCGCGAATCCTCCGGATCGCCCGCGCCTACGAGCGCACCGCAGACTGGGCTCGACGCGAGCCCTCACTCTGAGATGATCGACATGACCCACACGCCCGCCGAAAGCGCCGTACGCGTCGCCTGCATCCAGATGGAGCCGAAGGTCGGCGACCTTCAGTCGAACATCGCCGACAGCATCGCGCGGATAGACGCAGCGGCCGCGCAAGGCGCCCGACTGATGGTCCTGCCGGAACTGTGCAATTCGGGCTACGTGTTCGAAACGCGCGCGGAGGCGTTCTCGCTGGCCGAGGAGATCCCGAACGGACCCGCCAGCCGGGCGTGGATCGACGCCGCCAAGCGGCACGGCTGCTGGATCGTCGCGGGCATCGCGGAGCGGGTCGACCAGAAGCTCTTCAACTCGGCAGTGCTGATCGGGCCTGACGGCCATGTGGGCACTTTCCGCAAGATGCACCTGTGGGCCGCCGAGAACCTGTTCTTCGAGCCGGGCGACCTCGGCTTCCCCGTGTTCGCGACGCCGATCGGCCGCATCGGCATGCTGATCTGCTACGACGGCTGGTTCCCCGAAGCCTACCGGCTGTGCGCGCTGCAGGGCGCCGACATCGTCTGCGTGCCGACCAACTGGGTGCCGATTCCGGGCCAGGCCCCCGACCAGCCCGCGATGGCCAACGTGCTGGCAATGGCGGCCGCGCACAGCAACTCGATCTTCATCGCGGCGGCGGACAGGGTCGGCACCGAGCGGAACCAGCCGTTCCTCGGCCGTTCGCTGATCGTCTCCTACACCGGATGGCCGGTCGCGGGCCCCGCCAGCGACACGGCGCCGGAAACGATCGTCGCCGACCTGAACCTGTCGGAAGCCCGTCGCAAACGCAACTGGAACGACTTCAACCAGATCCTGCGGGACCGCCGCACCGACTGCTACGACGCGATGCTCGGCTCGGGCGTCCAACCCGGCTGGTTCTGAAACGCCGCTGCGACCGCTGCCGACCCGCTAGCCGAATGCGCATGCCCCATCCCGAGCGCCCTCCGTTGGTGCGGCACGGAACTTGCTGATCCCAGGCGCCATGATCGAGTTCATCGTCCGCTTCTCCTTCGACATCCTGGCGTTCACGTCGGTGATGGTGCTGATCGTGCTCGGGCTCGGGGTCATCGCGAGCATGATGGGCATCTTCAACTTCGCGCACGGCGAACTGGTGTTGCTCGGCGCGTATACGGTCTTCGTCGTCGAGCAGAGCGGCGCGAACATCTGGCTGGGCATCCTGGCCGCGCCGCTCGTCGTCGGCCTGTTCGGCGTGCTCCTCGAGCGAACGATCATTCGCCACTTCTATGAGTCGCCGGTCATCGCGATGCTCGGCACCTATGCGATCGGGCTGATCATCCGTGAGGTCATCCGTGGCCTGCTGGGCGGCCACTACCGCTCGGTGTCCGAACCGTGGCCCGGCGCCTGGACCGCGATGGGGCTCTCGTTCTCGATCTGGCGGACTTTCATCATCGGAACGACGATCGCCGTCATCGTCGGCAGCTGGCTGTTCCTGACACGCACCTCGTTCGGTCTTCGCATCCGGGGGTCCCTGGAGAACGCAATGCTCGCGCGGGCCTGCGGCATCTCCACCGACCGGCTCTACACGGCGACCTTCGCGTTCGGTGCAGCCCTGGCGGGGCTCGCGGGCGCGTTGATCGTGCCGCTCTACCAGTTGTCGGCCGACATGGGCCTGCGCTTCCTCGTACAGGGCTTCCTGTCGGTGATGCTGGGCGGTGTCGGCACCTTCGAAGGACCTGTTCTCGGCGCGGCAGCGATCGGCGCGCTCGCGGCAGGGCTTCCCTGGGCGGTGCTGCCGGTGCTGGCCGACCCGCTCGTGTTCGTGATCGCACTGGTGATCGTCAAGCTACGCCCACAGGGCTTCATCGCAGGAGCAAGAAAATGACGCACGAAAAGGTGGTCGGCGACGCCGCCGGCCCGACTCCCCGCAGCCGCCGCGGATTCCTGGTCGGCGCCTCGGCTCTGGCCGCGGCAGGCTGGACCGCCGGCGGCACCGGCAGCTGGTTCCTGCCCGCAGCCTGGGGCCAAGGCAAGAAGGCGATCAAGATGGGCATCGCGACGGACATCACGGGCCCGATCGCGCCGTCCGGCAACTCGAACTGGCAGGTGGCGCAACTGGCGGTCGAGCAGATCAACGCTGCGGGCGGCATCGCCGGCCGGCCGGTAGAGCTGTTTCTCGAAGACACCGCTTCCGACCCGAAGGCCGCCGTGGCCAATGTCCGCAAGTTGATCCAGCGAGACAAGGTCGACGTCGTTCTGGGCGGGATCACCTCGGCCATGCGGCAGGCGATCAAGGATCCGATCGTCAACCGCGGCAAGACGCTGTACATCTACCCGCAGCTCTACGAAGGACAGGAATGCACGCGGCACCTGTTCAACACCGGTCCGACGCCCGCGCAGCAGATCGACGAGCTGATCCCCTACATCATCAAGACCCTCGGCAAGAAGCGCTTCGCGATGCCGTCGGCCAACTACGTCTGGCCACAGCTTCTCAACAAGTACGCGCGCAGGGTCATCGAGGCGAACGGCGGCGAAGTGATCTTCGAGGAGTACTACCCCCTCGACCAGCCCGAGTACTCGGCGACGATCAACAAGATCCGCGACGGCAAGGTCGACTGCGTGTTCAACACGGTCATTCCGCCCGGCCTGCAGCCGTTCATGAAGCAGCTGTACGAGTCCGGCTTCCCGCAGAACGGCGGCGTCCAGGCCTGCGTGTACTTCGACGAGAACTCGCTGAACTACGTCCCGGCGCGCGAGCTCGAGGGGCTGTACTCGTGCCTCGACTTCTTCCACACGGTGGACGACGCCTACAGCAAGGAGCTCCTCGCCGCCTACGCGAAGAAGTTTCCCGACACGAAGTACCAGTTCACGGCGGGCAGCGCCTCGACCGGCATGTACCGCGGCATCCGCCTGTACGAGGCAGCGGTCATCGCTACCAAGGGCGACACCGCTCGCGACGCGGTCTCGGCGGCTCTGGACAAGGCGAAGATCGACAAGGGCCCGGGCGGGGGCGCGGAGATGGTGCCCGGCAAGATGCACGCGAAGATGAACATGTACATCGCGCAGTGCAAGAAGATCGACGGCGACAAGCTGCGCTGGGACGTGATCTCCAAGTTCAACATGGTCGACCCCAAGGAATGCTGACGCACTCCTGACCGGCGAGGCAGGCGGTCGGCCAGCGGCCGCCCGCCTGCCCGCGCAGACCCGGCCAGGCCACGCCCCATGACGACGCCCGCCTCATCATCCCCCGCCCGCATCGGCCGCGCCCTGCCGACAATCGAGACACTGGCGCTGCTGGCCGCGCTGGTAGCGCCCTTGCTGCTCGGCGAGAGCCCTGAGCTGATCACGCTCGCCACCAACATCCTGATCCTGTCCCTGCTCGCGATCAGCTTCGATCTCTGCTGGGGCTACTCTGGAATCATGAGCTTCGGGCAGGCATTGTTCTTCGGCGTCGCGGGCTACGTGATCGCGCTGGTGGGCCGCGACCTCGAGTTCAGCCACGCCTGGGGCACGCTGCCGCTCGCAATGGCCGTCGGGCTCCTCCTTTCCTTCCTGTTCGCCGCGTTCCTGCTGCTGGGCCGGCGCACGCCAACGGTCATCTTCGTCGCGCTCGGCACCCTGACAGGCGCCTACGCGGCCGAGCGCCTGGTTTCCGGCTGGCAGTACGTCGGGGCCGGCAACGGCCTGTCGTCGATCAAGCTGCTGCAATTCGGCGAGATCGAGCTGGTCGAAGGGCCCGCCTTCTATTACCTGGCCCTGGCGCTGTTGCTCGTCTGCTACCTCGCGGCGCGCTACATCGTTCGCTCGCAGTTCGGGCTGGTGCTGGCCGGGATGCGGCAGAACGAGGAGAGGCTCGCGTTCTTCGGCTACCGCGTCCAGGTTTTCAAGGCACTGATCTTTTCGCTGGCCGGCCTGCTGGCGGGCCTCGCCGGCGCGCTGTTCTCGTACCACCAAGGCTTCATCGGCCCGGGGAACATGGGCCCGGGGCTGTCGACGACCGCCGTCCTGTACGCCCTGTTCGGCGGCAGCGGGACACTGATAGGGCCCGTCGTCGGGACATTCCTGATCGAGACGATCAGTTACGTGCTCGCCGACCAGGACGCGATCAAGCAGTACTGGCCGGTGATCCTCGGTGTCGTGCTGCTGGTGGTGGTGGTCTTCAAGCCGAGTGGCATCCTCGGCTTCTTCGTATCGCGCCGCGAACGGATCGGCTCTTATGGCGGTCGCTCCGCGAAGGGGGGTCCGAGGTGAGCGAGCTTCTGGTCGTCAGCGACGTTCGCAAGAGGTTCGGCACGCTGCAGGCCCTGGACGGCGTCGACGTGACAGTGCGCGCAGGCACCTTCCACGGACTGATCGGACCCAACGGCTCGGGCAAGAGCACGCTGCTGAAGGCGATCGCCGGCGCGCATTTCCCGACCTCGGGTTCCATCACCTTCGCGGGCCACGACATCACCGCCGCGACGCCTTACGAGCGCTCGCGGCTGGGCATGAGCCTGAAGTTCCAGATCACCGCCGTGCTCGGCGAGCTCTCGGTGTACGACAACGTGCTGCTCGCGCTGCAGGCCGGCGAGAGCATCTGGTCGCTGATCCGCTCGCGCACCCGCCGCGCCATGCGCGACGAGGTGATGCACTCCCTCGAGCGGTTCCGGCTCGCCGACCGCGCCGACGAGCTCGCCGGGTCGCTCAGCCACGGCGAGCAGCAGTGGCTCGAGATCGCGATGGCGCTCGCGCCGCGCCCAAGGCTGCTGCTGCTGGACGAGCCGACCGGGGGCATGAGCCCCGAGGAGCGCCGCGTCACCGGCGAGCTGCTCGCGCCGATCAAGTCCGAGTGCGCGCTCGTCATCGTCGAGCACGACCTCGACTTCATACGCGACATCTGCGACGTGCTCACTGTCCTCGACCAGGGACGGGTCCTCGACACCGGAACGGTCGACGAGATCCAGCATTCGCAGAAGGTCCAGCAGGTCTACACGACTCGCGTCTGATCACGATGCCCGAAGCCCCAATCCTGAAGACCGACGCCCTGTGCTCCGGCTACGGCCGCAGCCAGGTACTGTTCGGGGTCTCGATCGACGTTCCCGCTCAGGGCGCGATCTGCGTGCTGGGCCGAAACGGCGCCGGCAAGACCACGCTGCTGAAGACGCTAGCGGGCGACCTGCCGACGATGTCCGGCTCGATCGAGTTCGATGGCCGGCGAATCGACGGCACCGCGATGGAGTCCCGCGCGCGAGCGGGCGTCGGCTACGTGCCCCAGGAGAACGCGGCCTTCTCGGGCCTTACGGTGAAGGAGAACCTGCAGCTGGGCGCGATCCGGCAGAAGGACAAGTCCGGCATCGACGAGGTCCTCGCCGTGTTTCCCAAGCTCGGCAAGCGGCTGCACCAGCCTGCCGGCACGCTGTCCGGCGGCGAGCGCAAGATGCTCGCGATCGGCCGCGCGATGCTCGGTCGCCCGCGGTTGCTGATGCTCGACGAACCCACGGAGGGCGTCTGGATCGGCGTGATCGAGGAGATCGCCGAGCAGCTCGAAAGGCTGGCGAAGACCATGTCGGTCATCCTGGTCGAGCAGCATGTCGAGCTCGCGCTGCGGGTCGCCCGCACCGCCTATGTGATGGACCGCGGCCGCATCGCGCTGCAGGGGCCGGTCGCGCAGGTCCGCGACGACCCGGAGCTGATCCGATACCTGTCGCCCTGACCGCGCGAGCCGTTCAGAGCGACGGGTGGCGACGGTGCCAGTCGGTCGCGCCCTGATAGGCGTGCGCGGCCCGCACGAGCAAGGCTTCGTCGAGATGCCGGCCCACGAGCTGGAAGCCGATCGGGAGCCCCTTCGGGTCGAAGCCGCCCGGGATCGTGATCGTGGGGCTTCCCGACATGTCGAAGGGCGCCGTGAAGCGCAGCACGTCGTCGATGCCGTTCGGCCGCTTGAACACGGCGTCGAGTTGATCGGCAGACGGGTTGCCGAACGGATGGACCGGCACCAGCAGCACGTCGACCTGGGCGAACAGCTTTCGCAACTGGCCCTTGAACACCAGGCGATCGTGATAGACGTGCATCAGGTCGAGCACGCCGAGCGCACGCCCCTGCTCGATGAGGTCGGCAAGCACCGGCCCGTACTCGGCCTTTCGGGCCGGGTAGTACTTCTCGTGAGCGACCGCCGTTTCGACGGCACAGAACTTCGCCCAGTCCTTGTACATCGGAACCGTCTTGTCGGGCATCGAGATCTCGACGAGCTTCGCACCGAGATCGGCGAGGACCTTTCGCGCGTCGTCGATGACCTTTGCCGTGTCCCGCTCGCAGACGTCGTAGACGTAGCGCGAATCGAGGCCGACGCGCAGCCCCCGGATTCCCTGTTCGATGCCGGCGAGGCAGTCCGGCACCGGCTCGTCGAGAGAAGTCGGATCATTCGGATCCGAGCCAGCCATCGCGGCGAACATCGCGCCCGCGTCGGCGGCCGAGCGAGTCATCGGGCCGAGGTGATCGAGGCTGTCGGCCAGCGCCTGCACGCCGTGGCGGCTTACCCGGCCCCATGTGGGCTTGAGGCCAGTGAGCCCGTTGGCCCCGGATGGAAAGCGGATCGAGCCGCCCGTATCGGTGCCGATCGCGCCATAGCAGAGGCCCGCCGCGACCGAAACGCCCGAGCCGCTCGAGGACACGCCGGGCCAGTGGTCGGGGTGCCAGGGGTTGACCGGCGCGACGACCTCCGGATGGTGCACCGAGAACGCGCCCTCGGTCATCTGGAGCTTGCCGAGCATGATCGCGCCAGCATCGAACAGCTTGCGCACGACCGTGCCGTCTTCCTTCGGAACGTAGTCCTTCAGGATCCTGGTTCCCCAGGTCGTCGGCACGCCCTTCGTTTCGCAGAGGTCCTTCAGGCCGACCGGCACGCCGTGCATAGGGCCCTTGAACTCGCCGCGTCCGAACTCGGCCTCCGCCTTGCGCGCCTGCTCGAGCGCGATGTCCGCAGTGACCCTGACGTAGCTGTGAAGCGTCGGCTCGAGGCGTTCGATGCGCTCCAGCATGGCCCGCGTGACCTCGACCGGCGACAGCTTGCGGGCACGATACGCGCTCGCGAGCTCGGTGATGTTGGCGAAGGGCAGGTCGTCGAGCGGCATTGTCGGACTCTCCTTGCATCGGGGCGGCGGTAGAGCCCCTATAAAGTTTCCCAGGAAACTGTCGGAGATCGTATTCCCCGGCCAGCTGCCGAGTCAAGCAGCCGCGATGCCGATTCGAGATGGCGCGCCGTCGCGCTACGGACGGCGCAGGGCCACCACCGGCCGCACCTCGCCCACCAGCAGCCCGCGCGCGTTGCGGATCTCCGGCCGCGCGATCGCGGCGAGCGCCGCGCGCCGGGCGTCGTCCATCAGGCCCAGCCGGTCGAGCACGGCGATCGCCGCGGCCACCGCGGCGCGCCCGTTGCCGTCCATGATCTTGACCGCGATGCCGATGCCCGCCGATCGCACCGCGATCGCCTGCACGCCGTCGGCGCCGGCCTTTGCGATCCAGTCGCCCGGCGCGGCGCGCATGATCGCGAGGTCCTGCCGCCCGGTGCCGGACACGAGCTCCGGGTGCGCGAGCATCGCGTCGGCCAGCTGGCCGAGCGCCGGCGCCAGCTCGCCCTCGCCCCGCGCGCCCTGCCCCAGGCGCGCGTAGCCCAGCGCCAGCGAGCGCAGCGGGATCGCGTGGTTGGGCGCCGAGCAACCGTCGATGCCCGAACGCATCGCGCCCGCCGGCACGTCGCAGGCCTCGGCGAGCCGCTGCCGGATCGCGCGTTGCAGCGGGTGGTCGAAATCGAGGTAGTCCTCCATCGGCGCGCCGTGCATCGCGCACCAGGCCAGGAAGCCGGCGTGCTTGCCCGAGCAGTTGTTGTCGATCTCGGTGAAGCGTTCGTCCGGCGCCGGCGTGGCGCCGCTCGCCGCGAAACGCAGCGGCACGTGGCAGCCGCAGCGAAGGCGGCCGGGCTCGACGCCGGCGCGATCCAGGATGCGCCGCACCGTTTCCACGTGCATCGGCTCGGCCGAGTGGCTCGAGCACATCAGCGCCAGCTCGCGCGCGCCGAAGCCGAAGCGTCCGGGCCCGCCGTCCAGCACGAAGGGCAGCGCCTGGAAGGGCTTGATCGTGGAGCGGGTGAAGGACAGGAAGTCGGGGTCGCCGGCGCTGGCCACCAGCCGCCCCGACGCGTCGACGACGGCCACCGATCCGGCGTGCCGGTTCTCGACGTGCTCGCCCTGCCCGGGCAGGCCGCCGCGGGTGGTCTCTACCAGGATTTCGTGCGCGAAGTTCATCGGCCGGGATTGTGATACAAAATCCCGAACGACCCATCCGAGCCTGCCGTGCGCGTCCTGCAAGAACTCTTCCGAAAGAACCGGTCCTGGGCCGCGCGGATCACCGAGCAGGACCCCGAGTTCTTCGCGAAGCTGTCGCGCCAGCAGTCGCCCCGCTACCTGTGGATTGGCTGCTCCGACAGCCGGGTGCCGGCCAACGAGATCGTCGGCCTGCCGCCGGGCGAGGTCTTCGTCCACCGCAACATCGCCAACGTGGTCGCGCACACCGACCTGAACTGCCTGTCGGTGATGCAATTCGCGATCGAGGTGCTGAAGGTCGAGCACATCATGGTCGTGGGCCACTACGGCTGCGGCGGCGTGCGGGCCGTGATCCGCCAGGATCGCGTCGGCCTGTCCGACAACTGGCTGCGCCACGTGCAGGACGTGCGCGAGCGGCATCCGGGGCGGATCCGTCCGCTGTACCACGAGTCGCACCAGGTCGACCGGCTCTGCGAGCTGAACGTGATCGAGCAGGTGCGCAACGTGTGCCGGACCACGATCGTGCGCGATGCCTGGGAGCGCGGCCAGTCGCTCACCGTGCACGGATGGGTGTACGGCCTGAAGGACGGCCTGCTTCGCGACCTCGGGGTGACTGCCGCCTCGCCCCGCGAGGCCGACGAGACCTACGAGGCGGCGCTCAGGGCGCTCGAATGAAGCGGCGTCGCTCGCTGCCGGCCTTGCCCGTCCGCCTGGAGCCGCGATGCGGGTGACCGTCCTGGGCGCCGGCGTGGTCGGCGTGGCCTCGGCCTGGTACCTGGCGCGCGCCGGTTTCGAGGTGACCGTCGTCGACCGGCAGTCGCAGCCGGCGGCCGAGACGAGCTTCGCCAACGGCGGCCAGATCTCGGTCAGCCACGCCGAGCCCTGGGCCAATCCGCAGGCGCCGCTGAAGGTGCTGAAGTGGCTCGCCCGGTCGGACGCCCCGCTGCTTTTCCGCCCGCGCGCCGACTGGCGCCAGTGGTGGTGGCTGGCCGGCTTCCTGCGCGAGTGCACCGCGGCGCGCACGCGCGAGAACATCCGGCGGCTGGTCGCGCTGGGCCTCTACAGCCGCGAGGCGCTGCGGGCGCTGCGCGAAGAGACCGGCATCGACTACCACGCGCAGGTCCGCGGCATCGTGCACTTCTACACCGACCCGGCCGAGTTCGAGGCCGCCCGCGAGCCGGCCCGGCTGATGACCGAGCTGGGCTGCGAGCGGCGCGTCGTGTCGGCCGCCGAGGCCGTGACGATCGAGCCGGCGCTCGCCTCGATCGGGCCCTCGCTGGTCGGCGCGACGTTCTCGCCGGGGGACGAGTCCGGCGACGCGCGGGTGTTCACCCGCGAGCTCGCGCGTCGCTGCGAGGCGCTAGGCGTGCGCTTCCTGTACGGCCACCACGTCACCGCACTGCGCGCCGCGGCCGGCGGCATCGACCATGCCGAGGCGATCGACGCCGGCGGCGGCTTCGTGCGGCTGGATTCGGACCGCTGGCTGCTTGCCGCCGGCAGCTGGAGCGCCCTGCTCGCCGCGCCGCTCGGCATCCGGCTCAACCTGTACCCGGCCAAGGGCTACTCGGTCACGATGCCGGTCGCCGACCCCGAAGCGGCCTGGCAGGCCTCGCTGACCGACGACTCGCACAAGCTGGTGTTCTCGCGGCTGGGCGAACGGCTGCGCATCGCCGGCACCGCCGAGCTGTCGGGCTGGGACCGATCGCTGAACCGCCGGCGCTGCGAGGCGATCCTCGCCCGCGTCCGGCAGCTGTTCCCGCGCGCCGGCGAGGCCGGCCGGGCCGAGTTCTGGAGCGGACTGCGGCCGGCCACGCCGTCGAACCTGCCGTATCTCGGCCCGACCCGCTATCCGAACCTGCACCTGAACACCGGCCACGGCACGCTTGGCTGGACGCTGGCCTGCGGATCGGGGCGGGTGGTTGCCGACATGGTCGCGGGACGAAGGCCCGAGATTTCTTGGTAACTTCGCGGATCCCACAACACACCCACCCGACCATGACCGACACCCCGAAGACGATCAGCCTCGCCACCGACGACCTCAAGCACGACGAGATGTACCTGCTGCTGCGCGACTCCATCACGCCGCGGCCGATCGCCTGGGTGTCCACGGTCGACACGCAGGGCCGCGCCAACCTCGCGCCCTACAGCTTCTTCAACGTGTGCAGCGCCCAGCCGCCGGTGATCGGCTTCGCGGTCGGCCCGCGGCCGAAGACCGCGGGCGCCGAGTACAAGGACACGCTGCAGAACATCCGGGACACCGGCGAGCTGGTGGTCAACATGGTTCCCGAGGCGCTGCTGCACGAAATGGTCAAGACCTCGGACAACCTGCCGCCGGGCGAGGACGAGTTCGCCCACGCGGGCCTCCAGGCCGTCGCCGGCGAATCGGTGCGCCCGCCCCGGGTGCTCGGCTCGCCGGTGGCCTTCGAGTGCGTGCTGCACCAGATCGTCGAGGTGGGCAACCACCACTGGGTGATGGGCCGCGTGGTGCGCACACACGTCGACGAGCGCCTCTACCTGGGCGAGTACAAGGGAATGAACCACCGGGTCGACCCGATGAAGATCGAGTCGCTGCGCCCGGTCGGCCGCCTCGGTCGCGCGTACTACCTGCGCATCCGCGACATCGAGACGGTGCTGCGACGCGACGGCCCGAACGACTGACGGACCGCGACAATGAAACCCGGAAACATCGAAGGACCGGCGCGATGAAGTGGAAGATGGCCGAGAACTCGCTGTTCGCGATCCTGCTGCGCTCGTCGTGGTGGATCAGCGCGGCGGTCGGCGTTGCCTTCGTGCTGGCGGCCCAGGCGATCCTGCCGGCGAAGTACTTCATCGTCGGCGCATTCGGCGCCCTGCCCTTCTTCTTGATCGCCGGCATCGCCGGCTGGCGGCAGTTCAAGGCGCCCAGCCCGAAGAAGGTGGCGCAGGCGCTCGAGGCGGCCGGCGCGATGTCCTGGGCCGAGTTCTCGTCGGTGCTCGAGGCCGGCCTGCGAAGCGACGGCTACACGGTCGAGAAGATCGACGGCGGCGCCGACTTCCTGACCGTGAAGGCCGGCCGCACCGCGGTGGTGGCGGCGCGCCGCTGGAAGGGCGCCAAGCTGGGGCTCGAGCCGCTGCGCGAGCTCGAGGCCGCGCGCCAGAAGCGCGATACGCACGATGCGGTGTTCGTGACGATCGGCGAGGTCACCGAGCGGGCGGCGCAGTTCGCGCGCGGCAACGGCATCCGGATGCTCGCCGGCGCCGACCTGGCGAAGCTGGTCGACGCTGGCAGGCTCGGCGTCAGGCACTGACCCCGGCCGGCGACGGATCCGGGAATCGATTGGACGGAGGCCGAAATGCTGATGATTGGAATGCCGAGAACCTGGCGGTCGGTCGCGAGCTCGATCGCGTTCGCGTCCTGCGCGAGCCTTGGCGGCCTTGCGGGCGGCGCCAGCGCGTCGCAGTTTCCGGACGCCCGGGCCAGCGACCCGGCCGAAATGGGCTGGATGGTCGGCTCGCCGCCGCCGCCGGACCGCACGGTGCGATTCGAGGACGGCTCCTATTTCCACTTTCCGGCGATGCGCTGGAGCGTGTCGAACTTCCGGCAGCTGATGCCCACGGTGAACGTGTCGCGCGGGCTCGGACCCGCGGCGCCACTGCCCCGAGCGCTGCGCGACGAGATCGACGGCCTGCGCTTCACGCCGCTCGGGTCGGACCGCACGATGAGCTGGGCGGAATCGCTGCTGGCCAACTACACCGACGGCGTCGTCGTGCTGCACCGCGGGCGCATCGTCTACGAGCGCTACTTCGGCGTGCTGAAGCCCGACGGCCAGCACGGCGCGATGTCGGTGACCAAGTCCTTCGTCGGCACGCTCGCGGCGATGCTCGTCGCCGAGGGCAAGCTCGACCCGGAGCGTCGGGTGGCCGACTACGTGCCCGAGCTCGCCAGATCGGCGTTCGGCAGCGCGACGGTCAGGCAGGTGATGGACATGACCACAGGGATCCGGTTCAGCGAGGACTACGCCGATCCGAAGGCCGAGGTCTGGGCCCATGCGGCGGCCGGCAGCCCGCTCCCGAAGCCCAAGGGCTACACCGGGCCACGCAGCTACTACGAGTTCCTGCAGACCGTGCAGCCGCAAGGCGCGCACGGCGAGGCCTTCGCCTATCGAACGGCCAACACCGATGCGCTGGGCTGGATCGTCGCGCGCGCCAGCGGGCGCTCGGTGGCGCACCTGCTCTCCGAGCGAATCTGGAGCAAGCTGGGCGCCGAGCAGGACGCCTACATGACGGTGGACTCGATAGGCACGCCCTTCGCCGGCGGCGGGCTCAATACCGGCTTGCGCGACCTGGCCCGCTTCGGCGAGATGATCCGGAACAACGGGCGCTTCAACGGCCAGCAGATCATCCCCGCCTCGGCCGTCGGTGACATCCGGCGCGGTGGCCGGGAGGAGGACTTCGCCAAGGCCGGCTACCGGCTGCTTCCCGGCTGGACCTACCGCAACATGTGGTGGATCACGCACAACGAGCACGGCGCCTTCGCGGCGCGCGGCGTGCACGGGCAGGCCCTCTACATCGACCCGACGGCCGAGATGGTGATCGCGCGCTACGCCTCGCACCCGGTCGCGGGCAATGCGGCCAACGACCCGACCTCGCTGCCCGCCTTCCACGCGCTGGCCAGGCACCTGATGGGCACGCCCCGCTGACCTCGCGTCCGCGCTCGACCCCGGTCAGCGCGGGACGAAACGGATCGGCCCGTAGCGCGCGCGGGCCCGGCTGGCCGTGTTGTCGCTGTCGGTCATGACCCCGTAGGCGATCAACCGGCCGGGCAACTCGCCGAAGGCTCGCTCGAAGTCGCGCACCAGGTCCCGCCGCAGCGAATGCCAGCCGCCCGGGCCGCCGGGGTCGGTCGAGGCGACGATCATCTGAACGCGACGGGTGTGGGGATTGGGCACGATGGTTCCAACGGCCGCCTGTGGCGAGGACACGTACATCAGCGTCGCGTAGGGCAGGTCGCGACCCGATAGCGATCGCGCCACCCGCATGACGGCGCGATCCTGGAACGGCAGCCGCGACCTGTCGCCGTCGAACACGAAGACGACCCGCGCGGCGGCGTCCTCCCTGGCGGCGATCGAATTGTCCGCGCCGGTCGGGTGCTCGTCGAGCCGCCACCGCCAGGTCACGACGGGAGCCCGTTCGAGATCGACATCGGCCGCGCGCATGACCAGGCTCACCGCGCCCCGCGCGTCTGCCGCCAGCACGATCTCGCCCTCGTGGCGGGCGACCTCGTAGCGGGTTGGGGTCTTGCGCGCGTTCAGCGGAACGTGCTGCCAGGCCCCGCCCGGCTCGCCACCGGGCTCGCCGCCCCAGTAGCCCGCCGCCGCCGCCCCCGACATCAAGCCCGCGCAGGACATCGCGATCACCAGCCTCGAGAATGCGATTTGCCGGGTACCAGGCCTCATAGAAGCTCCTCGATCGCCAGCCAGGACATGAAACGGGTCTTCAGCCGAAGCCACAGGCTGGCGCCGGGCTCGGATTCGAGCACTTCCCTGCCGTCGGCGCCGCCGCGCCAGCGCAGCGCGCCACCGTCGATCTCCAGCCGATAGGCCGACTCGCCCAGCGCGCGCCGGATCCCGGACGCGATGGCCTCGCCCATCTCCGCGCTCTCGAACACGATGCCGTTCTCGGTATTGAGCGCCACCGAGCGCGGATCGATGTTCATGGAGCCGATGAACGTGACGCGGCGATCGATGACCATCAACTTTGCGTGGAGGCTGACCCTCGAAGAGCCAGGTCGCCGCGGGTTGCGGGCCGCGGTCTCCTGCGCATCCGCACGGATCTCGTACAGTTCGACGCCGCCCTCGAGCAGCGGCTTCCGGTAGCGGGCGTAGCCGCCATGCACCGCCGGCACGTCGGTTGCCGCCAGGGAGTTGGTCACGGCCACGACCCGTACACCGCGCGAGCGGAAGCCACGGAGCTGCTCCACCCCACCCGCTCCCGGCACGAAATAGGCCGACACAAGCAGGAGCTCCGACCCGGGCTCGGCGACCACCGCCGCGATCTGCCGGCCCAGGCCCGGTCGGGCGTCGCGGCTGGCCGTCGGATCCACCTTCTCGGGGAAGTCGTACAGCGCGAGCGCGCGACCGGCCTGGAAGGGAAGGGTTCCGCCGTCCAGGCGCTGCGCGAAGCCGGTGCTCGCGACGGACTCGTGCAGCGCTTCGTCGATCTGCCGTTCCGGCGCGGGGGCCGTCGCGTCGCCGGGAGCGACCGGGACCGCATCGACGCTGTTCCAGTAGGCGTCGAAGCCCTTCGAGACCTGGCGCACGACCGGCCCGAGCGCAAGCGCGTCCACGTCGCTGAACACGAACTCGCGGCGCGACTCGAAGTACTCGTCGCCGACGTTGCGGCCGCCGACGATCGCCGCCTGGTTGTCGGCGACCAGCGCCTTGTTGTGCATGCGGCGGTTGCCGCGCTCGAAGTCGAGCAGCATCCCGAGCGTGAGCGCCCAGCGCAGCGGCAACGGATTGAACAGGCGAACCTCGACGTTCGGGTGCGCGGCCAGCAGGCCGAGTTCCGCCTCGGTGGGACGCGAGCCCCAGTCGTCGAGCAGGAGGCGAACACGCACGCCCCGCTCCGCCGCCCGCCTCAGCGCAGTCGCCATCAGCTGGCCGCTGGCATCGGCACGCCAGATGTAGTACTGGACGTCGACGCTGCGCTGCGCGCGCTCGATCAGGGCCAGGCGCGCCGCCAGCGCCTCCTTGCCGCCCCGCAGCAGGTGCAGGGCCGAGTGATCGGCCGGGCTTCCCGCCAGCTCGCGCGAGGCTATCCTCGCCAGCGGCGTGTCGTCCGTGGCTGCGACCGCGAAGCTCGGCACCCGCTCCGCGGCGGGAAGCCGGTGGGCGCAGCCGGCCAGGCCGGCCGACAGCGCGAGAACGAACAGCAGGTTGGCGATCGGCTGTCGGGACATGGTTTCTCGCGGTCGAGCGCTGCGTCCCGGGCGCTCAGCCCGCCGTGGCAGAGGCCAGGAACCCGAGCAGCAGCCGCGCCGTCTCCTCCGGCTGCTCCTGCTGCACCCAGTGGCCGGCGCCGTCGACCAGATGGCAGCCGAGCATCCGGGTGCAAGCCTTGCGCTGCATCGCCTCGAGCGCGCCGGGCCGCTGGTGGATGCCCCAGTCGGCCGCCCCGGCGATGAAACACGAAGGCACGTCGATCGTGCGGCCGGCGAACAGCGAGAGCTCGGCGTTGAAGCGGTCCGACGTGCCGCAGCGGTACCACTGCAGCCCGCCCTGGAAGCCGGTGCGCGCGTACTCGCCGCTGTAGACGCGAAGCTCGTCGTCGGGCAGCCAGCGGCAGGCGGCGATCGCCGCGGGCGACGGCATCTCCGGGGCCACGGTCTCGGCCATGCCCCGGTCGAGCGGCATCACGTAGTAGTCGGGCAGCTTCGCGAGCTCCTCGGCGGTCCAGGCCGCGAGCGGATGGGGCCGGTTGCCGGGCCAGTCGGCGCTCTTGAAGTGGTAGTAGGCGCGCAGGAAGTCGTGCACCCCCTGCGGGCAGCGCCACATGTCGTCGTTGGCCTCGCGCGTGGAGTAGTACCACTGGTAGTGCCGGCGCGGCGGGTCGAGCGCGGCGAGCGCCTCGTGGATCGCGTTGCCGGCCGGCACGAAGGGCAGGGCGGGCGGGCCGGAGAAGGGCGCGCTCATCATCGCGACCGCGGGAAAGACGTCGGGCCGGATCAGCGCGCACCAGGCCGCCACCGGCGAGCCGAAGTCGTGGCCGATCACCGCGGCCACCGAGCGATACCCGAGCGCGAAGACCAGCGCCAGCGCGTCGCGCACCAGCGAAGGCATCGAGAACGGCGCCAGGTCGCCGTCGTAGTCCGGATCCCAGCCGGTGGTGCGACCGTAACCGCGCTGGTCGGGCGCCACAACGTGATAGCCCGCCTGGGCGAGCGCCGGCATCACCTTGCGCCAGCTGTACGCGAGCTCGGGGAAGCCGTGCAGCAGCAACAGCAGCGGGCGGCCGGGCGTCTCGTGGCCGGCCTCGAGCACGTGCATGTCGAGCCCGTTGATGCCGGGGAGATGGCGGGAGCGGATGCCGGGGGGAAGAGGAAGGGGAATCATGGCCAGGAGATCGTAAGGGACGGACGGCGGCCCATCAACCTGGAAGCGCGACCGGCGGGCGGCATCGGCGCGCCCCGCGCGTCGCCGTGCGCCCCCCCCCGCGGCGTGGACAGGGGGCGCCCGCAGGTCTAAGGTGAGCAATCGACGGCAAGGAGGCGACCATCATGAGCAGCATGAAGATGGTTCTCGCGCTGTGCGCGGCGCTCGCCGCGGCCGCACCCGCGGGCGTTCACGCACAGGCCTGCAGCGAAGCCGGCTGGCAGGGCCGGCAAGTCGACCCGGTCGCGCAGGGAGGCCGGCTCTACGACAAGTGGTGGACGGTCTGCGGGCTCGACGAGCCCGCCGATACCCACCCGTCCTACCCCGCGGCGGGCAAGCAGAAGGGCGCAGTCACCTGGCGCTGCAAGGAGTGCCATGGCTGGGATTACCTCGGCAAGGACGGCGCCTACCGCAAGGGCTCGCACTACACCGGCATCGCGGGCCTGGAGCGACGTGCCGGCACCGATCCGGCCGGGATCGTGTCGATCCTGAAGGACCCGACCCACCGCTACGGCGAGCGACTGCCCGACGAGGCGCTCCTGCGGCTCGCCTGGTTCGTCAGCGGCGGCATGATCGACAGCCGCGGGCGGATCGACCCGGCCACGAAGCAGGTGCTCGGCGACCCGGTCGGCGGCAGGTGGCTCTACGGGCACAACTGCATCGCCTGCCACGGGGCCGACGGCCAGGCGATGAACTTCGGCAGCGCGAGCGAGCCCGAGTACCTCGGGACGGTGGCCTCGGAGAACCCGTGGGAGGCGCTGCACAAGTTGCGCAACGGCCACCCCGGCGCGGTCATGGACCGGGAGCGGATGCGCGAGGCGCGCATCCGCATGCATCACCACATGATCGCCGGGCAGCCGATGCCGCCGATGCGAATGGTGCTCTCCGTCGACCAGCAGTTCGACCTGCTGCGCTTCCTGCAGACGCTGCCCGCGGAGTGAACCGCGGGGTGGCCTGCGCACCCGCGGAGATCAGGGCATCGTGACCACGATCTTCCCGAAGTGCTCGTTCGCCCGCATCATCGCGAACGCGTCGCCGAGCCGCTCGAACGGGAAGCTCGCCGAGATCGGCAGCGCGAGCGAACCGTCGGCCGCGCCCTGCGCCAGGTCGGCCCAGGTCTTGCGGCACTCCTCGCGGATCTCCTGCACGCTGCGGGTGCGGTGGGTCACGCCGATGTAGTCGATCCGCTTGAGCGCGTGCAGGTCGAAGTCGAACTCGGCGCGAGAGCCGGCCAGCCGGCCCACGTTGACGATCCTGCCGAGCACCGCAGCGGCCTTCATGCTGGCGTTCACCGTGTCGCCCGACAGCTGGTCGATCACCAGGTCCACGCCCTTGCCGCCGGTGGCCTTCAGCACCTGCTCGGGCCAGGCCGGGTCCGAGGTGTCGACCGCCAGGTCGGCGCCGAACTCGCCCAGCCGCGCGCGCCGCCCGGCGTGAGTCGAGGTGCCGACGACGAAGCCGGCGCCCATCTTCTTCGCGATCAGCATCGCCATCAGGCCCACGCCCGACGACGCGCCCATCACCAGCACCGACTCGCCCGGTTTCAGCCGGCCGTTGACCACCACCGCGTCGTGCATCGTCTGCAGCGCGACCGGCAGCGTGACGGCCCGCTCGAAATCCATGCCCTCCGGGATCGGGTAGACGCGCCCGTGGTCGGCGGTCGTGTACTCGGCGGCCGCCGCCGCGCTGGAGCCCATGATCCGGTCGCCGGCCTTCACGTTCCTCACGTTGGCGCCGACCTCGACCGCCTCGCCGGCCCACTCCATGCACAGCACGGTGCCGCTGCCGCCGATGCTGCCGTGCATGTGCCCGGCGAGCACGCCCAGGTCCGCGCGGTTCAGCGCGATCGCGCGCACGCGGACCAGCACGTCGTCGGGGCCCGGGGCTGGGCGGGGGCGCTCGACGAAGGCGAGGCCGTGGTCGTCTCGGATGGCGGCTTTCATCGGGGTGCTCATGGTTCTCCTCGCTTCGGCGGGCGGCCTCGGGGTTGCGGGCCTTGCCCCGTTGCCAGAGATCGTACAGCGCGCGCCTGCCGGGCCGCCTCGGCACTCGCATCGAAAGCGGAACCCGCCGGAGGTCCCGGGGCCGGCCGACTTGCTTTAGATTGCTCCCTTCGAGCGGCGCACGGGCGCCGAGCCACCCCTGCAACCGCGCCGCACCCGCCGGAAGAACATGACCCACGGAATCGCGATCCACCCCCGAGTCGAACCCCACGCCGACGGCATCCGGGCCCTGCAGGGCCTCGCCACCTCGGTGATCAGCGACGTCACCGGCCGGCTGCTCGGCACGGTCGGCCTGCTGCCGGTCAACCGGTCGCCGGTCGCCGTCTGCGGCAACGCCTTCACGGTGAAGGTCCGGGCCGGCGACAACCTGCTGATCCACAAGGCGCTGGACATGCTGCGGCCGGGCGACGTGCTGGTGGTCGACGGCGAGGGCGACGTCTCGCGCGCGCTGGTCGGCGAGATCATGATGCGCCACGGCCGCGCCAAGGGCGCCGTGGGTTTCGTGATCGACGGCGCGGTGCGCGACGTCGACGCCTTCGAGGAGCAAGGCTTCCCGTGCTGGGCGCGCGGCGTGAACCTGCGCGGCCCGATGAAGGACGGGCCCGGCATCGTCAACGCGCCGATCTGCGTGGGCGGCATGGTCGTCAACCCGGGCGACGTGATCGTCGGCGATTCCGACGGGCTGGTGGCGATCGCCCCGGCCGACGCGCTGCGGATCGCCGGTCTGGCGCGCGAGAAGGCCGCCGCCGAGGCGAAGACGATCGCCGAGATCGAGAGCGGCGCCTATTCGTCGGCCTGGGTCGACGCGGCGCTGAAGCAGAAGGGCGTGTGAGCCCGCCTCAGGAGACAGCAATGTCGTCGAACGAGCAAGGAGCCGCCGACTTCGACGCCCGCTACCGGGGCCGCCTGGAGAAGCTCGCCACCTCGAACCTGAGCGACGCGCTCGACAAGCTGGGCCTGCGCGGCGCGGTGATCGGCATCGTGCCGCAGTGGGGCCGCACCAAGGTGATCGGCCGCGCGGTCACGATCCGGATGACCGCGGCCGGCGCGGTCCAGAGCAAGGCCCACCTGGGCGTGGACGCGATCGCCGCCAGCGCGCCGGGCGACGTGATCGTGATCGACAACCGCGGCGACCTGCACAACAACTGCTGGGGCGAGATCCTGTCGATGGGCGCGCTGAAGCAGGGGGTGGCGGGCGTGGTCGTCGACGGCGCGGTGCGCGACGTCGACGCCTGCGAGGCGTTCGGCTTCCCGGTGCACGCCCGCGGCACGGTGCCGATCACCGCGCGCGGCCGCATCGTGCAGGAGGCCTGGAACGTGCCGGTGCGCCTGGGCGACGTGGCGGTGCGGCCGGGTGACGTCGTCGTGGCCGACGTCAACGGCGTCGTCGCGATCGCGATCGAGCAGCTCGACCGGGTGCTCGAGGCCGCCGAGGCGATCTTCGACAAGGAGATGCGGATGGTCGAGGCGCTGCGCGCGGGTCGGCCGATCGTCGAAGTCGACCGCGAATTCAACTACGAGCGGATGCTCGAGCGCTGATCGAGCCGCTGCCGGGTGAGCCGACCCGGGCAAGCCCCGGCGACCAGTCACCGAGGAGAATGGAGCACATGGCAACGAAGAAGGCCGAGGGCGCGAAGAAGGCCGCCACGAGGAAGTCCGGCGCACCGGCCGCCGACCCGATCGTCGAGAAGTTCCGCAAGCTCGACACCTGCAGCGTGTCCGACGCGATGGACCGCCTGGGCATCGCCGCAGGCTGCCTCGGCCTGTCCGCCGTCGTGCCCGGCGCGAAGACCGCGGGCAGGGCGTTCACGGTCAAGTACCGGGTCACCGGCGAGGTCGAGCGCGGCACGGTGGGCGACTTCCTGGACGACGTCGAGCCGGGCCAGGTGGTGGTGCTCGACAACGCGGGGCGCATGGACTGCACCGTGTGGGGCGACATCATGACCGTGATCGCCGATCGCCGCGGGATCGCCGGCACCGTGATCGACGGCGTGTGCCGCGACGTGCCGAAGATCCGCGAGCTCGGCTACCCGCTGTTCTCGCGCGGCCGCTACATGATGACCGGCAAGGACCGGGTCGAGGTCGACGGCATCAACGTGCCGGTGTCGATATCGGGCCGGCAGGTGCGCCCCGGCGACATCATCCTGGCCGACGACTCGGGCGTGATCGTGATCCCGGCCTCTCGCGCCGAGGAGATCCTGGCGATCGCCACCGACATCGAGGCGGTCGAGCAGAAGATCATGAAGCTGGTCGAGAAGGGGCTGTCGCTGAAGGAAGCGCGCGCGCAGCTCGGCTACCACGCGCTGCAGACGCGCGCGAAGTGAGCGACCTTCCACTGCTTGCCGCGCTGCGCGAATCCGCGCGCGCGCACGCCGCCCGCCCGGCGGTGCGCGGCGACGACGGCACCCGGCTGAGCTACGCGCAGTTGCTCGAGCGCATCGACGCGCTCGCCGCCGCGCTGCGCGCGGCGGGCTGCGAGCCCGACGAGACCGTGCTGGTCCGCGTGTCGAACCATCCGCTCGATTTCGCCGCCTTCGCCGCCGTGTGGGCCGCCGGCGCGGTCGCGGTGCCGGTGCACCGCACGGCGCCCGACGGCAGCATCGCGGCGATCCAGCAGAAGGCGCGGGCGCGCCTCGCGCTCGACGCGCTGGCCGCGACGCCCGGCCAGCACACCCCAGCGGCAGCGGCACCGCACGCGCCCGCCGACGGCGCGCCGGCCCGCCGCGACATGCTGCGCGACGCCGCGCTTGTGATCTTCACTTCGGGCTCCACCGGCCTGCCCAAGGGCGTCGTGCTGTCGCACCGGGCGTTCGCGGGCAAGCTCGCCGAGAACCAGCGGCTGTTCGGCTTCACGCCCGACGACACCGCGCTGCTGGTGCTGAACGACACCTTCAGCTTCGGCATCTGGTTCGCGCTGGTGGCGCTGAACCACGGCGCCGGGCTCGTCACCCGCTCGCGCTTCGACGCGGCCGGCTTTCTCGCCACGCTGGCCGAAGAGCGCATCACGCGGGTCGGCGTGGTGCCGACGATGATCCGTGCGACCTTCGCCGCGCTCGACGCCGGCGCGCTCGCGGACGCTCGTGCGCGACTGCTGGCCGTGGGCGCGCTGCGCGACATGGTGATCGGCGGCGAGCCGCTGGGCGAGGAGCTGTCGGCGCGCCTGCGCGCGCTGATCGCGCCAGCGCGTCTGTGGGACGTGTACGGCCTGACCGAGACCTCCACCAGCGACTTCGTGCTGCGCCCCGAGGACTACGCGGCCCACCCGGGCTCGATCGGCCGCCCCGCTGCCGGCGTGCGCCACCGCATCGTGGACGAGCAAGGGGCCGAGTGCGCGCCGGGCGCCCCCGGCGAGCTGCAGCTGGCCACGCCCTTCGTCATGAACGGCTACCTCGACGACGAGGCGATCACGCGCGAGGCCTTCGCCGGCGAATGGTTCCGCACCGGCGACCTCGCCTCGCACGACGGCGGCGGCTTCGTGTCGATCGTTGGCCGGCTCAAGGACGTGGTCGTGCGCGGCGGCAACAAGGTCACGCCGCCCGAGATCGAGCGCGCGCTGTGCGCCTGCCCGGGCGTGGCGGCGGCGCTGGTCGCGGGCCTGCCCGACCCGGTGCTCGGCCAGCGCATCCACGCGCTGCTGGTGCCGGCGCAAGGCGAAGCGCTCGACGCCGCCGCGATCCGGGCCGCGCTTGCCGACCGCCTCGAGAGGTTCAAGCAGCCCGACGCCTGCTGGGTCGCCGCCGACCTGCCCACCGGCCGCACCGGCAAGATCGACCGGGGCCGGCTGCGCGCGATGATCGAGGCGGGCGAGCTCGCGCCGCTGCCGTCCTGGACGCGCCAGGCCTGAGCCCGCCATGCCCGAGACACCCACCTTGCCCGCCCACCCAAGCACCGGGGAGCCCGACATGCCCGACGCAGCGTCCTACGAAACCCTGAACTGCAGCGTCGCCGACGGCGTCGCGCACATCGAGCTGTCGCGCCCCGAGCGGCTCAACGCGCTGAACAAGGCGATGCTGCTCGAGATCAACCGGGCGATGGACGCGGCCGAGTCGGACGCCGACGTGCGCGCGATCGTGCTGAGCGGCGCCGGCAAGGGCTTCTCGTCGGGCTTCGACCTGAAGGAGCAGATGCAGCGCGCGCCGAAAGGCGCGCAGGTGTGGCGCGAGATCCTCGACCTCGACTTCTCGACCACGATGCGCTTCTGGCGCTCGCCCAAGCCCACGATCGCCGCGGTGCACGGCCCCTGCGTGGCCGGCGCCTTCGAGATGGCGCTGGCCTGCGACATCACGATCGCCGCCGAGGACGCGGTGTTCGGCGAGCCCGAGCTGAAGTTCGGCGCCGGCATCGTGACGATGCTGCTGCCCTGGATGGCCTCGCCCAAGCATGCCAAGCGGATCATCCTGAGCGGCCAGGACCGGGTCGGCGCGAGCCTCGCGATGCAGATGGGCCTGGTCAGCGAGGTGGTGCCGCCAGGCCGGCACCTGGAGACCGCGATGCGGATCGCGCGCAACCTGGCGAAGATGGACCCCGACCTGGTCGTGCAGACCAAGAAGGCGATCCAGCGAACCTACGACGTGCAGGGCATCGAAGCCGCGCTGGCCGCCGCGCTCGACATCGACCACGCGATCGAGTCGCACGGCTCGCCCGACAAGGCGCGCTTCATGGACATCGCGCGCGCCGAGAGCCTGCAGGCGGCGCTCGCCTGGCGGGCAAGCCGGTTCGAAGAGGAGTGAGGCAGGCAGTCCGGGGCCAAGCCCCCGCCGCGCCCAGCGAAGGCGACTAGCCCGGCGCCGACAGCGCCCGCGCCAGCATCGGCGCGATCGACACCGCGTTGCTTTCGTGCGGCACGCTGTCGGTGCTCCACACGTGTCGCACGCCGGCCGCTTTCAGTTCGGCCATCGCATCGCCGACCATCAACGCGTGGGTCACCGCCACGTCCACGCTGGCCGCGCCGCGCGCCAGCGCGCCGCGCGCCGCCTCGACCAGCGTTCGACCGGTGCTGGCCACGTCGTCCAGAAGCACGACCGCGCGGCCGCGCAGATCGACCCCTGGCAGTTCGACCTCGACCTCGCGATCGGCATGGCGCCGCTTTCGGCACACCGCGAACGCCAGACCGTGCGCCTCGGCCGCCGCGCGCACCCACTGCAGCGACTCCTCGTCCGGCCCGAGCAGCAGCGCGCCGGGCACCTGCCCGGCCACCCATTCGCCGAGCAGCGGCGCGGCCGACAGCGCGATGCCCCGGCTGCCGGGCACCACCTGGTCCATCGACGACACGCGGTGCAGGTGAGGATCGACCGTGACGACCGCGTCGAACCAGGCGGCCAGCGCGCGGCCCAGGTGGCGCTGGCTGACCACCTCGCCCGGCACGAAGGCGATGTCCTGCCGCATGTAGGCGAGATAGGGGCTCGCCAGAACGAGATGCCGCGCGCCGAGCTCGCGCGCGCCGCCCGCGGCCAGCATCAGCTCGGCGAGCTTCTCGTTCGGCTGCTGCAGGCCGCGCAGCAGCGCCACGCGCTCGGGCAGGGAAGGCGGGAGCCGCAGCCGGGTCTCGCCGTCGGGAAAGCGATGCCGGTCGACGAAGGCGAGCCGCCAGCCGCTCTCCCGGGCCAGCCGCTGCGCGAGCGCCGCCTCGTCGTCGAAGGCCAGCAGCAGGCTCACTGCACGTCGCCGGGAGCCGTTGCGAACTCGCGCGGCACCAGGTCCGCCGCGCCGATCCGGAAGCCGCTGCCCTCCGAAACCATTCGCCGCGCGAACGCGAGGTCGGCGTCGAACTGCGCGTGCACCCGGTACAGCGGCTGCCCGGCCCGGACCGTGTCGCCGAGCTTCACGAACAGGTCGACGCCGGCGCCGCGCACCTGCGGCGCGCCGCTCAGCCGCGCGATGCGCGCGAGACGAAGGTTGTCGACACCGATCACCGTGCCGTCGGTCGGCGCGGTCACCTCGAAGCCGAGCGTGCCCGGCTCGAGCGGCTCGGGCCGGCGCCCCTGCGCGTCGATGATCGCGTTCATCTTCGCCAGCGCGCGGCCCGAGTCGAGGATGTCGCGCGCGATCCGGTAGCCGTCGCCGCCGCGCACGTCGGGATCGAACTCGATCACCCGGCCGGCCAGCCGCAGCGCCTTCTGGCGCAGGTCCTGCGGCGCCTCCGGATCGTTGGACAGCACCTGCATCACGTCGCGCGCCTCGAGCACCGGGCCGATGCCGCGGCCGATCGGCTGCCGGCCGTCGGTGATCACCGCGTCGAGCTCCAGCCGCAACCGGCCGGCCACGTACTCGAACAGCCGCTTCAGGCGCTGCGCGGCGGGCATGCTGCGCACCTTGGCAGTCGGGCCCACCGGAATGTCGAGCACCAGGTGGGTCGCACCGGCCGCCACCTTCTTCGACAGGATCGAGGCCACCATCTGCCCGGGCGAGTCGATCGCCAGCGGCCGCTCGACCGAGATCAGGATGTCGTCGGCCGGGCTCAGGTCGGCGGTGCCGCCCCAGGCGAGGCAGCCGTGCGTGGCGCGGACGATCTCCTTCAGGCGCTCGAGCGGCAGCTCCACGTCGGCGAGCACCTCCATCGTGTCGGCGGTGCCCGCCGGCGAGGTGATCGCGCGCGACGAGGTCTTCGGGCACAGCATGCCATGCGCGGCCACGATCGGCACGATCAGCATCGAGGTGCGGTTGCCCGGAATGCCCCCGATGCAGTGCTTGTCCACGATCGGCCCGCTGCCGACCTCGCGCTGCCAGTCGATTCGCTGGCCGGTGGCGATCATCGCCTCGGTCAGGTGGAAGACCTCGTCGCGGTCCAGCTCGAACTGGTTCGTGGCCACCACGAAGGCGGCAAGCTCGATCTTCGAGTAGCGGGCGGCCGCGATGTCCTGCACGATCGCGCGCAGGTCGTGCGACTCGAGGCGCTCGCCGGTGATCTTGCGGTGCAGCGCGGCGATCGACGGCGCCGGCTCGGCCTGCTCGATGCGGGCCGGGTGGCCGGGCTCGACGCCCAGTCGCCGGAAGGCGTCCTCGCTGAGGCCCAGCTCGCGCGGCGCGCAGATGCACTCGTCGTCGACCACGTTCAGCACGCCGATCAGCGACTTGCCGTTGGCCTGCACCCGCACCTTGGCCAGCGCCTGAAAGCCGGCCGCGCGAACGACCGGGCAGTCGCGGTGCAGGAAGACGACGCTCTCGCGCCAGGTGTCGATGCCGACGCGGCGGATCGGCAGGATCGGTTCGCTCATGGAGCGAGAGTTTGCCCGATCCGGCCCCTCACCTGTACTTCGCCAGCTCCAGCCTGCCGATCTGCTGGCGGTGAACCTCGTCGGGGCCGTCGGCCAGGCGCAGCAGGCGCGCGGTTGCGTAGGCCGAGGCCAGCCCCACGTCGTTGTTCGTGCCGCCGCCGCCGTAGGCCTGGATCGCCCAGTCGATCACCTTGCAGGCCATGTTCGGCGCCGCCACCTTGATCATCGCGATCTCGGCCTTCGCGGCCTTGTTGCCGACCAGGTCCATCTTGCGCGCCGCGTTCAGCGTGAGCAGCCGCGCCTGGTCGATCAGGATGCGCGACTCGGCGATCCGCTCCACCGTGACGCCCTGCTCGGCGATCTTCTTGCCGAAGGCGGTGCGCGACAGCGTGCGCCGGCACATGATCTCGAGCATGCGCTCGGCCAGGCCGATCAGCCGCATGCAGTGGTGGATACGCCCGGGGCCCAGGCGCCCCTGCGCGATCTCGAAGCCGCGGCCCTCGCCCAGCAGCATGTTGCTGGCCGGCACGCGGACGTTCTCGAAGACGACCTCGGAGGCGCGGTCCGGGACGCCATAGAAGCCGAACACGCCGATCGGGCGGACGACCCTGACCCCGGGCGTGTCCATCGGCACCAGGATCATCGATTGCTGCCTGTAGCGGTCCGGGTTGTCGGGGTCCGACTTGCCCATGAAGATCGCGATCCGGCAGCGCGGGTCGGTGGCGTTGGTCGTGTACCACTTGTGGCCGTTGATCACGTACTCGTCGCCGTCGCGCACGATCGACGACTCGATGTTCGTGGCGTCGCTCGAGGCCACCTTCGGCTCGGTCATCGCGAAGCAGGAGCGGATCTCGCCGGCCAGCAGGGGCTTGAGCCACTTTTCCTGCTGCTCGGGCGTGCCGTAGCGCGCCAGCACCTCCATGTTGCCGGTGTCGGGCGCCGAGCAGTTGAACACCTCGGGCGCCAGGTGCGAGCGTCCCATGATCTCGCACAGCGGCGCGTAGTCGAAGTTGGACAGCCCCGCGCCGTGCTCGCTGGCGGGCAGGAACAGGTTCCACAGCCCGGCCGCGCGGGCCTTGGGCTTGAGCTCCTCGACCACCGGGTAGACCGACCAGGGCCCGAGCTCCTCGGCCTCGCGGTAGTAGCGCTGCTCGTTCGGGTAGACGTGCTCCTGCATGAACTCGCCGAGACGGCGCTGCAGGTCCTGGACTCGGGGGGAGAAGTCGATGAGCATGGCGGCTCCAGTAGAGGTTGGATCAGGCGCCGGGAACGCCGTGCACCTGCATCGTGAAGCCCTCGGAGGGATCCGGCGGCACGAACAGTGCGGTGATCGCCGCGAACTGGTCGGCGCTCATGTGCACCGAGCCTTCGGGCAACTCGCGGTTGCGCTGCGCCAGCTGCGCGAGGCACTGTTCGTCGGGCGTGTCGACGAGATGGAGAACATGGCGCGCCCCGGCGGACTCGAACACCGAGCGCACCCACGCACGGCTCGCCGGCACGTTGGCCGGGTAGTCGAGCACCACGTCTTGCCCGCGAGCGAGCAGGTCCGAGATGTGCGGACCCATCGCAGCGCGAAGCCGGGCCGAGTACTTGAGGAAGTCGTCGAAGCCCGCGATCTCGTCCGGATACAGGCGCTGCAGCCAGATGTCCCAGGAGACGAGGACTGCGCCGAGCTCCGCGGCAAGGCGGCGGGCGAGCGTTGTCTTGCCGGCGGCCATCTTGCCGCAGGTGAAGTGCAGGGTGGCCGGCTCGCTAACGCGCATCGGGGGAGGCTGGCGAACCGGCACGCCCGTCAGACGTCGATGTTCCTAGCCACCAGCGCGTTCTGCTCGATGAACGCCCTTCTCGGCTCGACCTCGTCGCCCATCAGCGTGGTGAAGATCTGGTCCGCGGCGATCGCGTCCTCGATCTGCACCTTCAGCAGGCGGCGGGCGCTGGCGTCCATCGTGGTCTCCCAGAGCTGCTCGGCGTTCATCTCGCCCAGGCCCTTGTAGCGCTGGCGGCTCACGCCGCGCTCGGCCTCGGCGAGCAGCCAGCGCATCGCGGCGCGGAAGTCCGCGACCGGCTGCACCTTCTGCTTGTCGCCCTCGCCGCGGCGGATCTCGGCGCCCTGGCCGATCAGCCCGGCGAGCGTGATCGCGCAGTCGGTCAGCGCCCGGTAGTCGGCGGACACCAGGAAGTCGGCGTCGATGACGCTGGCCTTGATGTTGCCGTGGTGCTTGCGCTCGATGACCAGCATCCACTTCTCGTGGCGGTCGTCGTAGCTGGCGCGCACCGTGGGCGCGTCCGACGAGGTGGGCGGCATGTAGCGCAGCATGCCCTTGGCCAGCTTCTCGGCCGAGGTGCGCGCGGCGGTCTCGCCCGACAGGTCGATTTCGCAGCCGTCCAGGATCGCGCGCAGCGCGTCGGCGTCGATGATCCGGGCCAGCCGGTCGATGACCGCCTCGGCCACCAGGTACTTGCGGGCCAGCTCGCCCAGCGCGTCGCCGCTGATCGGCTCGGCGCCGGCGCCAGGCACCAGGCTGGCGCCGTCTAGCGCGTGGCGCAGCATGTACTGGTTGAGCTCGTGGTCGTCCTTCAGGTAGCGCTCGTCGCGGCCGTGCTTGACCTTGTACAGCGGCGGCTGCGCGATGTAGATGTGGCCGCGCTCGACCAGGTCCGGCATCTGCCGGTAGAAGAAGGTGAGCAGCAGGGTGCGGATGTGGCTGCCGTCCACGTCCGCGTCGGTCATGATGATGATGCGGTGGTAGCGCAGCTTGGCCACGTCGTACTCGGGACCGATGCCGGTGCCCAGCGCGGTGATCAGCGTGGCGATCTGCTCCGACGAGATCAGCTTGTCGAAGCGCGCCTTCTCGACGTTGAGCACCTTGCCGCGCAGCGGCAGGATCGCCTGGAACTTGCGGTCGCGGCCCTGCTTGGCCGAGCCGCCGGCCGAGTCGCCCTCCACGATGAAGAGCTCGGACTTGGCCGGGTCCTTCTCCTGGCAGTCCGCCAGCTTGCCGGGCAGGCCCACGCCGTCGAGAAGCCCCTTTCGGCGGGTCATGTCGCGGGCCTTGCGGGCGGCCTCGCGGGCGCGCGCCGCGTCGACGATCTTGCCGCAGATGGTCTTCGCGTCGATCGGCTTTTCCAGCAGGAAGTCTTCCAGCGCCTTGGCCACGATCTCCTCGACCGGGCCACGCACCTCGGAGGACACCAGCTTGTCCTTGGTCTGAGAGCTGAACTTCGGCTCGGGCACCTTGACCGACAGCACGCAGGTCAGGCCCTCGCGCATGTCGTCGCCGCTGGTCTCGACCTTGGCCTTCTTCGCGAACTCGTTCTCTTCGATGTACTTGTTGATCACGCGGGTCATCGCCGCGCGCAGGCCGGTCAGGTGCGTGCCGCCGTCGCGCTGCGGGATGTTGTTCGTGAAGCAGAGCACCTGCTCGCTGTAGCTGTCGTTCCACTGCATGGCCACTTCGACCGAGATGGCCAGGCCGTTGTCGAGGTCCTTGCTGCCGGTGGCGTGGAAGACCGTGGGGTGCAGCGCGGTCTTGTTCTTGTTGATGAACTCGACGAAGCCGCGCACTCCGCCGGCGAAGGCGAAGTCCTCTTCCTTGCCGTTGCGCTGGTCGACCAGCTTGATGCGCACGCCGTTGTTCAGGAACGAGAGCTCGCGCAGCCGCTTGGACAGGATCTCGTAGTGGTAGTCGACGTTGGTGAAGATCTCGTCGTCGGCCAGGAAGTGCACCTCGGTGCCGCGCAGGCTGGTGTCGCCGGTGACCGCCATCGGGGAGACCTGGACGCCGTCCTGCTCCTCGACGATGCGGTTCTTCACGAAGCCGCGCTCGAACTCGATGAAGTGCACCTTGCCGTCGCGCCGCACCGTGAGCCGCAGCCACTTCGACAGCGCGTTCACGCAGGACACGCCCACCCCGTGCAGGCCGCCCGACACCTTGTAGCTGTTCTGGTTGAACTTGCCGCCGGCGTGCAGCTCGGTCATCGCGATCTCGGCGGCGCTGCGCCTGGGCTCGTGCTTGTCGTCCCACTTGATGCCGGTGGGGATGCCGCGGCCGTTGTCGAGCACCGAGATCGAGTTGTCGGTGTGGATCGTGACGACGATCTCGTCGCAGTAGCCGGCCAGCGCCTCGTCGATCGAGTTGTCGACCACCTCGAAGACCAGGTGGTGCAGGCCGGTGCCGTCGGAGGTGTCCCCGATGTACATGCCCGGCCGCTTGCGGACCGCCTCGAGGCCTTCGAGGATCTGGATCGCGGAGGAGTCGTAACTGTTCTGTGCTTCGGTCATTGCTTGCCTCGGATGCCTGGGCTCAGATGCGCATCGGCATCACGACGTACTTGAAGTCCCCGTCGTCGGGAACGGTGAGCAGCGCGCTGGTGTTGGCGTCGCCGAAATCGATCTGGACCTGCTCGGTCTTCAGGTTGCCGAGCACGTCCTGCAGGTAGCTCACGTTGAAGCCGATCTCGATCGGGTCGGCGGTGTAGTCGACCTCGATCTCGTCGACCGCCTCTTCCTGCTCGGCATTGCTGGTCTGCACCTTGAGCAGGCCGGGGGCGAGGCTCAGCCGCACGCCCTTGAACTTGTCGGAGGTCAGGATGGACGCGCGCGCGAGCGAGCTGGCGATCACGTCGCGGCTGCAGATCATGTGCTTGCTGTAGCCGCTGGGGATCACCCGCTGGTAGTCGGGGAACTTCCCTTCGACCAGCTTGGAGACCATCTCGACCTCGCCGAAGCGCAGCCGCACCTGGTTGCCCGACACGTCGATCGCGACCGGCTCGTCGCTGTCGGCGAGCAGGCGCTGCAGCTCCAGCACGGTCTTGCGGGGAATGATCACTTCCTGCTTGGCGAGCGCCGCGCCCTCGATGCGCGCCTGGCAGTAGGCGAGGCGGTGGCCGTCGGTGGCCACCACGCGCACGAACTCGCCGTCGGTGACCAGCAGCAGGCCGTTCAGGTAGTAGCGGATGTCCGCCTGGGCCATCGCGAAGTGCACCATCTGGAACAGGTGCTTGAGCTGCTTCTGCGGCAGCGAGAACGATGCGCTGAACTGCTCGTTGACCGCCACAGTGGGAAAGTCCTCGGCGCCCAGCGTCTGCAGCGCGAAGCGGCTCTTGCCGGCCTGGATCGTGGCGCGCTTGTCGGCCAGCCGGATCGAGACCTCGACGCCTTCGGGCAGCGCGCGAAGGATGTCGATCAGCTTCTTGGCCGACACGGTGGTCGCGGCCTCTTCGGGGCCGGCGCCGAGCTCGGCCGTGGTCTGAACCTGGATCTCGACGTCGCTCGCGAGGAAGGACACGACGGGTCCGTGCTTGCGCAACAGCACGTTGGCCAGGATCGGCAGCGTGTGGCGTCGCTCGACGATGCCGGCCACCGTCTGCAGCGGTTTCAGGATCGCGTCGCGGTCGGCTTTGATGAAAAGCATTGCTCTTGATTCCTGTTGCTGTTGTTTGCTGTACGAAGAACTAGTCTGTGGACAAGGCGGGCCGGGCCGCGCCAGTGCTGGGTTTGCGGCGGGTTTCGGCGTCGGGAGAACGCGTGCCCGATGCTGGGGAGCGATTCGAACAAGTGGGCGCTGCCCGGAAAACAGGCAGCTTGTCCACATTGGCTCCCGCAGTTGTCCGACCGATGTTCGCGAACTTGTTCACCGGTCATCCCCTGAGCGTCTGTTCGAGCACGTGGAGCTGGCGGTTCCACTCCTGGTCGTGCTGGCGCAGCTCGGCGATCCGCTTGACCGCGTGCATCACCGTGGTGTGGTCGCGGCCGCCGAAGGCCTCGCCGATCTCGGGGAAGCTCTTCTGGGTGAGCTCCTTGGCGAAGTACATGGCAACCTGCCGCGCGCGGGCGATGTGCGCGGGCCGGCGCTTGCTGTACATGTCGGCCGTCTTGATCTTGAAAAAGTCGGCCACGGTCTTCTGGATCGACTCGATCGAGATGGGCGGGCGCGACAGCTCGAGCAGGTCCTTCAGCGCCTCGCGGGCGAGGTCGACCGACAGTTGCCGGCCGCGGAAGCGGGCGAAGGCGATCACCCGCAGCAGCGCGCCTTCGAGCTCGCGCACGTTCGAGCGCAGGTTCTTGGCGATGAAGTAGGCGACTTCTTCAGGCAGCTTCTCGCCGGACTGCTCGGCCTTCTTCAGCAGGATGGCCACCCGCATCTCCAGCTCGGGCGGCTCGATCTCGACGATCAGGCCCGAACCGAAGCGCGACACCAGCCGGTCCTCGAAGGCCGACAGCTCCTTCGGGTAGGTGTCGCTGGTGATGATCAGCTGCTTGCGGGCCGACAGCAGCGCTTCGAAGGTGTAGAAGAACTCCTCCTGCGTGCGCTCCTTGCCGCCCAGGAACTGGATGTCGTCGACCAGCAGAAGGTCGAGCTGCTGGTACTTGCGCTTGAAGTCCTGGATCGACTTGCGCTGGATCGCGCGGACCATCTCGTCGAAGTAGTCCTGCGCGTGGATGTAGCGCACCCGCGCGCGCTTCGACCGCTCGAGGATGGAATTGCCGACCGCGTGCAGCAGGTGGGTCTTGCCGAGACCCACGCCGCCGTACAGGAACAGCGGGTTGTACGAGGTGCCGGGCCGCTCGACGACCTGCAACGCCGCCGACCAGGCCATCTGGTTGGCCTTGCCGTGCACGAAGGAGTCGAAGGTGAGCTCGGGGCGCAGCCGGGTCTGGGTGTCGGGGGCGGCGAAGTCGGGCGTGAACGGATCGGCCACGAAGGGATCGTTGTCGGGCGCCGAAGACGGCTGCGGGAACCTTGGCGTCGCCGGGTTCTGCGAACCGGCCGGGAGGCTCTCCAGGCCGAATTCGTCGGTCTCGTCGGGCGTCGGCTCGATCTCGGTGCCGTTGGCGGCAGGGTGGCGCGCCGGAACCGGTTCCTGATCGGGGCGGTGGATCTCGAAGCGAACGCTGAGCTGCTCGTCGATCGCGTTGCGGGCGATCGCCTCGATCCGGGACTCGAACTGCGACTTGACCCAGTTCAGCTTGAAGTGATTCGGCACGCCAAGCCTGAGCACGCGCTCACTTTCGTCGTAGCCCAGGTAAACCAGTGGCTTGATCCATGGTTTGAACTGCTGCGCGGGGATCTCGCTTTCGAGTTGCGCCACGCAGGCGAGCCAGCGGTCGAGCATCTGGGGGACGGGGTCCTGGGAAAGGGGAAAGGGTGGTCGCAAGGGCGGTCACCGAAACACGACATTTTACCCTGCCTGTGGATATCTTGCCGAGCCCGGATTGACAGGCCGGCCCCCTATAGGCTGTAATGAAAGGCTTTTCCCATTCGGGACCCGAACATGAAACGTACTTTCCAGCCTTCGGTCACGCGCCGCAAGCGCACCCACGGTTTCCTCGTCCGCATGAAAACCCGCGGCGGGCGCAAAGTCCTGAACTCGCGCCGCGCCAAGGGCCGCAAGCGTCTCGGCGTCGCCTGAGCCACTGACCGCTCCCTCTCCAGCGCCTTCGCCGGACTTCGTCGCGCGGCTGCTCCGCAGCCGCCCCGGGGCCGTCGGCGAGCACTTCGTCATGCACTGGAAGCCGTTGCCAGCGTCACACGCCGGCGCCGCTTGCGCCGGTGTGCTTTTCCTCGCGGTTCCCAAGCGCCAGCTTGCCCGCGCGGTCGACCGCAACCTGGTGCGTCGCATCGCTCGCGAAGCGTGGCGGGCGGCCGGGCTTTCGGCGTTGCCGCTGGCTGTGCTGGTAAGGTTGCGCCGCCGGCCCGACTGGTTCGCCGAGGCAGGGGTGAGGCGCCGCCGCCAGGGCCTGCGGCAGGAGCTCGATTCGCTTTTTTCCGACCGGGCCGTGCAGCGAATCTCTGATACGCTGCGGCGCCACGAAGGTCCTGGCCGCGAAGGCGGGCCCGACGGGGTTCTCGCGGCCGGCGTCGCACGTCAGGATCCGGCATCGTGAAGGCGGTGTTGCTGTTGCTGGTGCGGGCCTATCGGCTCGCGATCAGCCCGCTGTTTCCGCCGCGGTGCAGGTTCCTGCCGAGTTGCTCCGACTACGCGATGCAGGCCCTCGAACGGCACGACGCGCTGGCCGGCGGCTGGCTCGCGTTGCGGCGCTTCGTCCGTTGCCATCCGTTCAATCCCGGAGGGATCGACGAGGTTCCCGAGCGGCTGGAAGGCCGCCTCGGTTGCCTGTGTCATCGCCCGCTCTCGCTGCGCGGCGGCGAGCCGGTCGAATCCCCTTCCGCATCCTCCGAAAACCGCTAGTCCACCGATCGCCGAACCATGCAGACCCAGCGAATGATCCTGTGGATCGTGTTCTCGATGTCCCTGCTCTTCCTCTGGGATGCCTGGCAGAAGCACAACGGCCAGCCGTCGCTGTTCGGCGGCGCGCCGACCGCGCAGCAGCAGGCGGCCGGGTCTGGAGACGGCGGCAAGCCGGTCGACGCGACGATTCCGCCAGCCCCGACTTCGGCCGCCGCGAGCGCAAGCGTGGCGCCGGCCTCCGGTGACGCGCCCGCCGGCCAGGCGGCGTCGTCCGGCCAGCGCATCCGGCTGGTCAACGACGTGCTGTCGCTCGAGATCGATCCGGTGGGCGGCGTGGTCCGCCGCGCCGAGCTGCTGAAGCACCGCGACCTGATCGCCCGTGACGGCAGCCATTTCGTGCTGCTGAAGGACGACGGAAGCGGCGTCTACGTCGCGCAGAGCGGCCTGATCGGCGCGCCGAACGGAGAGTCCTTCCCGACGCACCGCACGCCGATGCAGCCGGCCGACGGCAATGCCGGCGCGCGCGAGATCGGCAGCGGCGACGCGGTTTCGCTGACGCTCGTCGGCGAGAGCGGCGGCCTGAGGCTGACCCGCACCTACACGCTGAAGCGCGGCGCCTACGTGATCCAGGTGAAGGACGAGGTGGCCAACCTGTCGGGCGTGCCGCTGCGGCCCACGCTGTACATGCAGCTGACCCGCGACGGCAACGCGCCGGCGGGCGGCTCCAAGTTCTACAGCACCTACACCGGCCCGGTGATCTACACCGACGCCGACAAGTTCCAGAAGGTCGCCTTCGACGACATCGCGAAGGACAAGCCCAAGCATTCGACCACGGCCACCGACGGCTGGGCCGGCATCATCGAGCACTATTTCGTGTCGGCCTGGATCCCGGCCGACAAGGCGGCGCGCGAGTTCTACACCCGCAAGGTCGGCGACAACCTTTTCTCGGTGGGCGCCAAGCAGCCGCTGGCCGAGATCGCGCCCGGCGCCTCCGCGAGCGTCGAGACGCGCCTGCTGGTCGGACCGCAGGACCAGCAGATGCTGAAGGAAACCGCGCCCGGGCTGGACCTGGCCGTCGACTACGGATGGCTCACCGCGATCGCCAAGCCGATCCACTGGCTGCTCGAGTTCCTGCACGGCTTCGTCGGCAACTGGGGCTGGGCGATCGTGCTGCTGACCATCGTCATCAAGACGCTCTTCTTCCCGCTGCAGGCGGCCAGCTATCGTTCGATGGCCCGGATGAAGGCGGTCACGCCGAGGCTCGTGCAGATCCGCGAGCGCTACGCCAACGATCGCGTGAAGATGAACCAGGCGATGATGGAGCTTTACAAGACCGAGAAGATCAACCCGCTCGGCGGCTGCCTGCCGATCGTGGTGCAGATCCCGGTGTTCATCGCGCTGTACTGGGTGCTGCTCGCCTCGGTGGAGATGCGCGACGCGCCCTGGATCGGCTGGATCAAGGACCTGTCGAACCCCGATCCGTTCTTCATCCTGCCGCTGATCATGGCCGGCACGATGTTCATCCAGGTCAAGCTGAACCCGACGCCGCCGGACCCGATGCAGGCGAAGATCATGATGATCATGCCGCTGGTGTTCTCGGTGATGTTCTTCTTCTTCCCGGCGGGCCTGGTGCTGTACTGGCTGGTCAACAACGTGTACTCGATCGTCCAGCAGTGGTACATCACCAAGCAGATCGAGAAGGCCACGGTGGCGGCGAAGATCAAGGGTTAGGGAAGGAAGGATCCTGATCCTGGCGGCGCCTTCGGGCGCCGCTCTTCTTTCGGGGAGTCGGGTTTGCGCGCGATACTGTCCGCATCGAGGTCTCGTCGCAAAGGTTCAAGATGACCGACAACGCACCGATCGCTGCGATCGCGACCGCGCCGGGGCGCGGCGGGATCGGCGTCGTGCGCGTGTCGGGGGCGGACCTGCGCTGCGTGATCGACGCGGTGCTCGGGCGCCCGCTTTCCCCGCGGCACGCGACCTACGGGCCCTTTCTCGCGGCCGACGGCAGCGCGATCGACCAGGGGATCGCGATCCACTTTCCCGCGCCGCATTCCTACACCGGCGAGGACGTGCTCGAACTGCAGGGCCACGGCGGACCGGTGGTGATGCAGCTTTTGCTGCGCCGGGTGCTGGAGGCCGGCGAGCCGATCGGCTTGCGGCTCGCGCAGCCCGGCGAGTTCACGCAGCGCGCCTACCTGAACGACAAGCTCGACCTGGGGCAGGCCGAGGCGGTGGCCGACCTGATCGACGCGAGCACCGAGCAGGCGGCGCGCTCGGCGACCCGCTCGCTGTCGGGCGAGTTCTCGAAGCGGATCCACGCGCTGGTCGACGAGCTGGTCGAGCTGCGGATGCTGGTCGAGGCCACGCTCGACTTTCCCGAGGAGGAGATCGACTTCCTCGAGGCGGCCGATGCGCTGGGCCGGCTCGCGCGCGTGCGCGAGCGGCTCGCCGAAGTGCTGGCCGAAGCCAGGCAGGGCGCGCTGCTGCGCGAGGGCCTGAACGTGGTGCTGGTCGGCGAGCCCAACGTGGGCAAGAGCTCGCTGCTGAACGCGCTGGCCGGGGCCGAGGTGGCGATCGTCACGCCGATCGCCGGCACCACCCGCGACCGGGTCGCGCAGGCGATCCAGATCGAGGGCGTGCCGGTCAACGTGATCGACACCGCGGGGCTGCGCGACACGCAGGACGAGGTCGAGCGGATCGGCATCGCCCGCACCTGGGCCGAGGCCGAGAAGGCCGACGTGGTGCTGCACCTTCTCGACGCGATGGCCGACCGGGACGCCGCCGGCGAGGGCGATGCGGCCGCCGCCGCGGCGGCAGCGATCGCGCCCGAGCCCTCGGCGCTTCCGGTGGCCCGTTCGGCGGCCACGATCGAGGAAGAGCTGGCGCGGCGCCTGCGGCCCGGCGTGCCGGTGCTGCGGGTGTTCAACAAGATCGACCTGTCCGGCGACGCCGCGCGGGTCGAGGCCGCCGAGGGCGGGCTGCCCGAGCGGCTCTGGCTGTCGGCGCGTACCGGCGAGGGTGTCGACCTGCTGCGCCGCGAGCTGCTGGCGCTCGCCGGCTGGCAGGGCGCCGGCGAGTCGGCCTTCATCGCGCGCGAGCGTCACCTGGTGGCGCTGCGCGCGGCGGCCGCGCACGCGGCCAACGCTGCGGGCCACGCCGAGCACGGCAACCGGCGGCTCGACCTGTTCGCCGAGGAGCTGCGACTCGCCCAGGAGCGCCTGAACGAGATCACCGGCGAGTTCACCGCCGACGACCTGCTGGGGGTGATCTTCAGCAGGTTCTGCATCGGGAAATGACCTGGGTTCCCAGACCGTCCGACGGAATCTAGAGAACACCTCCAGGCCATTGTCGCAGATGAAGGTTTCATTCCTGCAATGTCCAAGCTGGGACACGGAAAGCCGAGAGCCGGTGTGTCCGAGTATCTGTCCAAGCAGTCACTTGGACACATAGGACAGGGTCCACTTGGACACACGGAGGGCGGACATGGCATTGATTGACACCGCGTTGAAGGCGTTGAAGTGTAGAGATCGGCCCTACACAGTGGCCGACGACCGGGGGCTGTAGGTGGAGGGGTTTTCGACCGGCGTCGTCGCCTGGCGCTACCGCTGCCGGCTGAACGGCAAGGCCGAGAAGCTGACCTTCGGCAAGAGTACCCGGCCCTTGCGCTGAAGAACGCCCGCATCAAGCGCGACGAAGCCGCGCAGGCGGCGGCGATGGGCACGCCCCCTTCCGAGCAGAAACAACTGGCGACGGCGGCGGCCGCCGCCGTCGCCGGCCACTTGACGATTGACCCCGCTTACGACCGCTTCACCTTCAAGACCGCCGGGTACTGGGCGATGTGCGCCGGCCGCTCGTCAATGACCGACCGCTTTGGCGCAAGGTGAAATGGAATGGCGAGAACCATCGGCGACCTTCGAGGGGTGCCGGTACATCGTTTCGCAGAACCTGAACACCTTCCGCAGGTTCACCCGCGCCGAAGGCGCCGAAGGCCACTGCGGGGGGCAGGGCGCCCATCGTCTAATGGAATGCGGCATTCGACTGGCTCGACACCACGCTGTGCAGAGTGCCGCTCCCCCTCGCACATGCAGCCACATCAGGATGACGAAGAGCTGGGGGCGCCATCGAACTTGGCGCCGCCGCGGTGGTGTTGCCAAGGTCTCGTTCAGGCCTCCCAGTTCGGCTGTCCCGACGGCGGGGCGATCTCGACCACGACCTCGTAGGCTGGCCCGGCGCGCAGGGTGGAGCCGACAGGAGAGTGGTCGTCACCCCAGCGCGCCAACTCGCGCAACTGCTCGGGGCTCGCTTCGCGCGCGGCCATCGTCACGGTCATCTGCAGGTCCGAGAGGGCGGCTGAGACGTCGTTCATCCCGAGCAGCCCACGGGCATCGGAGCGGCTGTGCACGCTCACCTCGAGCCGCTCCAGCGCGACGCCCATGCGCGCGGCGCGCATCTGGATGGCAGTCGCATTGCACGCGGCCATCGCGGCGCGCAGGTACCAGCCTGGCACTGGCGCACTTCCGGTGCCGCCCAGGGCTTGCGGCATGTCGCTGGTCGCGCGCTCGCCCTCGGGGCCGGTGATCTCGCATCGCACCCCATCGACGATGCGCGCAACGGCGTGCGGATTCTGCTTCACGGCTGCCTCGGGCTTCGCGACGAACACGCGCTCGGCGCGTTCGATCAATGCCTTCAAGTCCTGAATGGACATGGTCGTGCTCCTTTGTCTGAAGCTTGGGTGAACATCCGGGCCGCTCAATCCGGCACGCGGGCGGTCGCGATGACGAACTCGCCCGGTATCGCATACCCGCACCCACCACGATATCGGGCGATGGAAGCAAGGTACTCCGCATCGACGTCGGCACGCGTCGCCGCGTCGAAGCGACCATAGGCGAGCGCCACCGGTCCGCCCAGGAACGCCGCCGCGCAGGCATCGTGGTCGTCGCGGTAGCGGAGCTCGGCACCGATGCGCTCGGCCCGAAAGCCAGTGAACCCGGCCGCCTCGAATGCCCTGTCAAGGGCGCCTTCCGTGCCCAGGCGGAAGAACAGCGGGCAGACCTCGGACTCGACACGGGCATCGACGATCGGGAACAGATCGGCCCAGCCGCAACATTCGCGGCGCCCCCACACGGACACCGTCACCCGTCCCCCGGGGCGCAACACGCGGCCCAATCGTGCCAGCGCGCCCTCGGGGTCAGGGAAGTACATCAGACCGAGCGCGCACAGGCCGGCGTCGAACCGACGCGCCGTGGCCGCCACCTGCTCCGCATCGATCCGCTCGAACTCGACGTTTGCGATTCCCCTGGCAGCCGCCTGCTCCCTCGCGGTCGCGATCATCGCCTCCGAGATGTCGGTCGCGCACACGCGCCCCGTCGGACCCACGGCGGCGGCTGCCGCGAAGGTGACCTGCCCCGTTCCACAGGCCAGTTCGATGACCGACTCCCTTGGTCGCAGCGCAGCCATCGCCAGTGTTCGATCGTGGCAGGGGCGCAGTTGGTGCCGCCAGTGCGCGTCGTAGTGGGCTGCGGCTCGGTCCCAGCCGTAGCGCTGGACGCGTCTCTGCAGTCGGGCTTCCATGAGGTGTCCTCCTATGCCCGGTCGATGGCCGACTCGAGGTACTCGTTCGGCACGACCCGGGATCTTGGGCCGGAGCGGCTCACGCCATCGCGCAGTGCGGCCAGCGCTCCGATGGATTGCAGCGTGGAGGTGTTGACCGCGTGTTCCCCGGTGGCCGTGACGGGCTGCTGTCGTGCTTTGGGGGCGGCGAGGTCGGCGGGGGCGTACATGGATGACTCTCGTGGTGGTCACTGAGGCCTCGATGCGTCGGGGCAGTGTCGCCGCAACGAGGCCTGAGATCCTGCTCGCGCGTCGGTGCGTCCTGTCCACACGTCCGCGACGTCCGGCCGGACTGCCCGGGCGTCCGCCTTGCCTGGCCGAACATCCGATGCGCGCCGGTCTGCGGGCTCTGGCGCTTCCCAGCCGGGCGTCACTCCGTCAGAATCGACACACACCTTCGATCGGAGCAACACCCGTGAGGATCGAGCAGATCGCATATACAGGACCGGGGTCAGCCGCGCGGCCGGTCGACGTAGCGGCCTGATGGATGCCCTGTCGCAGACGCTGCATGTGGTGCGTCTGGTCGGCGCGATCTTCCTGCACGGCCGGTTCACGGCGCCGTGGTGCTACCAGTCACCGGCGGCCGACGAGGCCGCGCCGTACTTGGAGCCAACCGCAGAGCGAGTGGTCATCTTCCATCTGATCACCGAGGGTGAATGCTGGCTCGAACTCGGCGACGCGCCGCCGCTGCGGCTGGCGGCAGGCGACGCGGTCGTCTTCCCGCACGGCGATGCCCACCGCATGGGTTCGCAGCCGGGGCTGCCTCCAGCGTCCGGTGCGCGGCTGCACGAGGTGCTGGCTCGCCGCCCCCGGCTGCTAGCGTATGGTGGTGGCGGTGCCACGACGAAGCTGGTCTGCGGCTACCTGGCCTGCGACGCACGCCTGGCGCGCATGCTGCTGGCCGGGCTGCCCCCAGTCGTCAAGGTCGGTGTGCGAGGCTCGAACGCAGGCGAGTGGCTGGAGACCTCGCTGCGGTATGCGCTTGCCGAGGCACGCTCGCCTCGGCCCGGCGGCCAGGGTGTGCTGGCCAAGCTGGCCGAGGTCCTGTTCATCGAAGTGCTGCGCATCTACATGAACGAGCAGGCCGAGGGGCGCACGGGCTGGCTGGCCGGTGTGAACGACCGCATCGTCGGCGCGGCGCTGCGCGCACTGCACGCCGAGCCTGCGCGCCCCTGGACGCTGGAGGAACTTGCACGCATCGCAGGCACCTCGCGATCGGTGCTCGCCGAACGCTTCTCGCTGCTTGTCGGCCAGGCACCGATTCAGTACTTGTCGCAGTGGCGCATGCTGCTGGCGTCCAACCTGCTCGTGCGCAGCAATGCGCCACTTGCGCGTATCGCCGAGGAGGTCGGCTACATGACCGATACCGCGTTCAGCCGGGCGTTCCGGCGCGAGTTCGGCATGCCACCGGCCGCGTGGCGCCGACGTCAGTCATGCCGCGCGGGAACGCCGCCGATGGCGTGGGGTGCTCCGGCCCCGCGTGCCGCTGCTCGGCCGCGGGGGCCGCGCTCGGCCCATTGAGCGCTCCTTCATGGCCCGCCGCGTGAGTTCACGGGCGCCCCAGCGTGCTGACGATGGCGCAGTTGTCGACCACATCGGTGGTTCGCCTGCGAGGCATGCGTCGAAAGTGCGGCCCAGGCCGGATGTGAGTGAATGGACAGCGGAACCCTCGTCGCCGAGACTTGCCGCATGAGCACGCTGCGCCAGGAGATCCGCTTCGCGCCGACCAGCTCGGGTCGCAGAGTCGCGTACGCGGTGAGCGGGCACGGTGGCGACGGCGACCACGCGCTGGTCAGAGCGCCGCACCGGCATTCATGCGGTTTTCCGGCCGTTCTCTACATCCTGCATCGGCAGGGGCGGGGGATTTCGCCGTCGTCCTCGCCGAGGGCCGATCCAGTCTTCGCCGAGGGCCGATTCACGAGAGGAGACAGCAAGTGACCCGCCGCCCTTCCGCCTCCGTGTCCCGCTCCGTGGTGCTGCCGCTCGGCCTCGCGCTGTCGGCCTGTGCGGTGGCGCCGGATGCGCCTTCGACGAGGCCCGCGCCGGCGGGCGAACGAAGCGCGCGCGCGGAGGCCTTCGCGGTGAAGCTGCGTTGCGCCAACCGCGAGCTCACGATCGGCTACGCCGGCGAGCAGATGGAGATGCGCGTGGGCGGCGAGCGCTTCGCGCTGCGCCCGGTGCCGGCCGCGTCGGGCGCGAAGTTCGAGGCGCAGGGCGATGCGACGACCGTGTTCTGGAGCCGCGGCCAGCGAGCCATGGTCACGCTGCGCGGCGAGGCCTGGCCGGAGTGCCGCGTGGTCGCGCACGGCTCGCAGGCCTTCCGGGCCTCGGGCAACGAGCCCGGCTGGCGGCTCGAGATCTATGGGCCGGGCCTTCGCTTCGAGACCGCCGACGGCGACGTCCGTGTCTTTCGCCGGGCCGGCGAGCCGGTGCTCGCGGCCGGCAAGACCACCTGGACCGTGCAGGCCGCCGACGGGCCGCTGACCGCGACTGCCGCTGACCTTCGCTGCGCCGACACGATGACCGGCATGCCCTACCCGAAGTCGGTGCGGATCGAGTACCGGGGCAAGGTCTTCGTGGGCTGCGGCGGCGAGCCTGCCTCGCTGCTGCAGGGCGCCGAGTGGGTGGTCGAGGACATCGGCGGCGGCGGCGTCGTCGACGGCTCGCGGGTCACGCTGCGCTTCGGCGACGACGGGCGGGTCGCCGGCCGGGCCTCGTGCAACCGCTACACGGGCGGCTACGAGCTGAGCGGCGAGGGGCTGGTCGTGGGCAGCAAGATGGCCGTCACGAAGATGGCCTGCGCGCCGGCGCTGATGCAGCAGGAGCAGCGCTTCCTTGGGCTGCTGGCGCAGGTGCGGCGCTTCGAGATCGGCGCGGACGGGGCGTTGGTGCTGGTCGCGGCGGACGGGCGGCGGATCGTGGCCAGGCGGGGCTGACTCGCTTTCAGACAGGTCCCCGGACCCAGTTCTCGATGCGCAGCCGGGGGTAGCCGGCGAAGTCCGCTTCGTTGTTCGTGACCAGCGTGGCGTCCAGACGTATCGCATGGGCAGCGATGAGCCGGTCGAGCGCGTCGCGGCGGCGCTCGCGAACTGCCGCAGCGAGAACACCATAGCACCCGGCGGCTTCGACATCGAAGGCCTGGGCGGGGATGTAGGCGAGCAGCCCGGTCAGGGCTCGAGCGGCCCGGTCGCGTTCGGCACCCATTGCCTCGACGCCGTGCCGGAGTTCGGCCAGGGTGACGACCGACATGCCGACTTCGCCGCGTGCCAGGGCCTCGAACCGCTCGAGCACGGCCGGCGGATGGCGCCGGATCAGGTAGATGCAGATGTTGGTGTCGAGCAGGTAGCGCATGGTTGCGGGGACATGAAGGCGCGAGGCATCAGCGGCTGTCGCTCGGAATGTCCGGCCATTCGCGTTCGGCCTGGTCCTGGGGGGCGCGGCCGTCGGTCATGAATCCGGACGGGAAGGCGGCAAGCGCTGCAGCGAGGCCCTCGAAGGATTCGCGCTTGGCCGGGCGGATGAGCAACCCATCGCCATGCCGTTCGATCTCGACTTCATGCACTCCGGGATCGAAGGCGAGATCCTTCGGGATGCGAACGGCCTGCGAGTTGCCGCTCCTGAAGACCCGGCTCAGCATGGTTAGCTCCAGAAGACCGTGGCTTGTGTATACGGTATATACCATGACTCGCGACTTCCGGGTTTTTCGACGACCGAGAGTCCCCGATCCGGGATCGAGTGTCCATCAGCCGAACGACCGAGCGTCAGGGCCGACCGCGCTCGAGGGGCCCATGCCGACCTCGTTCCGGAATGGTCCGCCAGAGGTTGACAGTCCCGTCCGGGTTCCCGATGATCGGCCGGAACGAGGAGGGCGGCGATTCGCCGACCCGCCGTGGCCGACAGAGCCATTCGCCGGAGGACGACCATCGACATCGCCGACATGACGCTCGCCGAGCAGGGCGAGGCGCTGCGCAGCGCCCGCTGCTCGAGTCGCGAGATCGTCGAAGCCCATCTCGATCGCATCGATCGCCTGAACGGCAAGCTGAGCGCCTACGTCGAGGTCTATCGCGACGAGGCGCGCCAGCTCGCCGATGCCGCCGATCGCGCGCGTGCCGCCGGCATGCCGCTCGGCCCGCTGCACGGGCTTCCGATCGGGATCAAGGACCTCTGCGACATCGCCGGCCGGGTCGGCACGATCGGCTCGAAGATGTGGTCCGGGCGGCGGGCCGACACGACCTCGGCAACCGTCGAGCGACTGCTCGCGGCCGGCATGATCCCGTTGGGCAAGCTCCACATGGTCGAGTTCGCCTTCGGCGGCTGGGGAACGAATCCCCTGATGGGCACGCCCTGGAATCCCTGGGATCCGAAGCGCCATCGTGTGCCCGGCGGATCGTCGAGCGGCACGGCCGTCGCCGTCGCGGCGGGATTGGCGCCGGCGGGCATAGGCAGCGACACCGGCGGCTCGGTGCGGATTCCCTCGGGCTTCAACGGGCTCGTCGGCTTGAAGGTCACCTACGGCCGCATCAGCCTGCACGGCACCGGCCTGTTGAGCTGGACGCTGGACTCGATCGGGCCCCTGTGCCGCAGCGTCGAGGACTGCGCACAGTTGTTGCGCGTGCTGGCCGGGCCGGATCCTCGCGATCCGGCGACCCTGTCGCAGCCGCCGCTCGAGCTCCCGGACGCCTTGCGGGTCGATTCGCTGGCGGGCGTGCGGATCGCCCTGCCCGACGCCGGACAGCTTCCCGACTTCATGCATCCGGCGGCCGTCGCCGCGTGGACCGATGCCGCGCGGCAGCTCGAGAAGCTGGGCGCCGACGTGGTGCCGGCGCGCCTTCCCGAGTGGTACTTCGAGCTGTCGAAGGCGGCGGGCACGATCATCGCGGCGGAATGCTATTCGATGGTGCGCGACCGGGTGGAGGATCCGTCGCAGGCGATCGGCGACGCGGTGCGCGCCCGCGTGCTGGGGGCGCGCCAGCAGAAGCCCGGCGAGTATGCGGAAACCCTCAGGATGATGGGGCAGAAGCGGGCGGAGTTCGCCGAGTGGTTCCGTCGCTACGACGCGGTCCTGCTTCCCACGATGGCGGTGCCGGCGCCCCCGGTCGACGAGATCGACGAGTTCTCACCGCTGCCGGGCTACCTGACCCGGCCCGCGAACTACCTGGGCCTGTGCGGCCTGTCGATGCCCGCCGGCCTGCACGACGGGCTGCCGCTCGGCGTGCAGATCGTGGGCAAGCCCTTCGCGGAACGGACGATCCTGGAGATCGGGAAGGCCTACCAGGACGCGACCGGTTTTCACCGGCTCCGGCCGCCCTCCCACGAGTCGGGCTGAGGGGCCGGACCATGACCCATCCCGAGAACCGACGCCCTGGAGCGGCAAGGCATGCAGGCTGACGCAAGGACGACGGCCCCGCGCGCGGCCGAACGCGAGGCCGCGGATCGCGTGTACTTCACGCTCGCCGCGCTGATCGGCGGGGTGGTGAGCGTCTATTTCCTGCTGGTTCCGGTCCTCGACCTGAACCTGGCCTTCCACTTCTACCTGATGCTGTGGATCACCATGGCATCGGCGTTCAACGTGGCCGCCGGCTTCTCCGGCTACATGCCCTTCGGTTTCGTCGCGTTCTACGGCGTGGGCGCGTTCACGACCGCGATCCTGGTGAAGAACCTCGGGTTTCCGGTGCTGGTCGCGTTGCCGTTCTCCGGGGCTGCCGGCGTCGTGCTGGGCCTGCTCTTCGCGCCGACGCTGAGGCTGTCGGGCATCTATTTCGCGATCGTGAGCCTGGCGCTTGCGAGCATCTGCCGGCTGGTCATCACGAACATGCCCGAGGAAATCACCGGCGGTTCCTTCGGCCTGCAGCTGGGTAGCCGGGCGGAGCCGGTGCTCTCGTTCTACGTGATGATGGGCGTGATGCTGGTCGCGCTGGGCAGCATCCTGTGGCTGTCGCGCTCCCGGCTGGGCAAGGCCTTGCGAGCGGTGCGCGACGACGCCGAGGCCGCCGACATGATGGGCGTCAACGTGACCCGGGTCCGGCTCTATGGCTGGCTGATCGCCGCGGTCTTCCCGGCGCTGTGCGGCGGGGTCGAGGCCTGGTACACGAACGTCGTCGACACCGAGACCGCCTTCAACACGCTGATCACGGCCAAGACGGTGATCTACGCGGTGGCGGGCGGGCTCGGCACGGTCACGGGGCCGATCGTGGGCTCGGTGGTGATGGTCTGGCTCGACGAGCTGATCTGGCGCCAGTTCCCGCTGCTGAACCTGCTGATCCTCGGCGTGGCCACCGTCCTGCTGGTGCTGTTCCTGCCCCGCGGCCTGGTCGGCACGCTGCTGCGGCGCAGGCCGCAGTGGCGCCGGTACATTCCATGAGGGCCGCATGGAGATCCTGATCCTCAACGGCCTGATCAACGGCCTGATCGTGGGCGGCGTCTACGCGCTGATCGGGCTGAGCCTCACGCTGCTCTACGGCGTGCTGCGCATCGTCAACTTCGCGCACGGCGAGTTCGTGATCGGCGGCGCCTTCGTCGCCTACGTGCTCTTCAACGCCCTGGGCGTTCCGCCGCTGCTCGCCTTGCCGGTGGCCGCCGCGGTGTTCTTCGCGCTCGGCTGGATCGGGTATTACCTGCTGATGCCGCGGCTGTCGCGCAGCGACGATCCCGAGATCATGTCGTTCCTGATGATGTACGGCATGTCGATCGCGCTCGCAGCCGTGATGCTGCTGGTCTTCGAGGCGGACTCCCGGTCGATCGACTATGCCTTCGAACCGATCTCGATGCAGGTCGGCCTGGTCTACGTGTCGACGGCGCGGCTCGTGGCATTCGGCATCGCGGTCGCGATCGCGGCCGCGCTGACCTGGTTCCTGTTCGGCACCTTGCCGGGCAAGGCGCTGCGGGCGGCGATCATGAACCGCGAGGCGATCCAGATCATCGGGGTCGACGTGGTGAAGCTGTCGGCGTTCGCCTTCGCGCTGGCGACCGCGATCGCCGGCGTGACCGGCGTCCTGGTGGCGCTGGTGTTCCCGGCCTTCAATCCCTTCTCCGGGGCCGAGTACGCGATCATCGGCTTCATCGTGGTGGTGATGGGCGGGCTCGGCAACCCGGTGGGCGCGCTGCTGGCAGGCATCCTGTACGGGCTGGCCGAGCAGATGTCGACCGTCTTCCTGCCCCAGGCCATGGCCCAGATCGTCGGTTTCGCGATCCTGGTCGCGGTGATCCTGATCCGGCCGACCGGCATCCTCGGATGGCGGGCGCAGCGATGACGGCGGCGATCGAGGTTCGCGGCCTGGTCAAGCGCTTCGGCGGCCTGACCGCCCTGGACGGCGTCCAGCTCGAGGCTCGCGAGGGCGAGGTGCTGGGCATCATCGGCGTGAACGGCGCCGGCAAGACCACGCTGATGAACTGCATCTGCGGCATCTACAGGCCCGATGGCGGCGAGGTCCTGATCGGCGGTCGCAAGGCCACCGGGCTGACGCCGCACGAGATCGCGAGGCTCGGCGTGGGCAGGACCTTCCAGATCCCGCGCGTGTTCCGGCGAATGTCGCTGGTCGACAACCTGCTGGTCCCCGTCCTCGACCGCCACGAGCCCGACAAGGCGCTGATCGAGCGGGCCGAGGCGATGCTCGAGCGGATGCGGCTGATCGACCTGCGCCACAATTTCTCCGAGGAGCTGTCGGGCGGGCAGCAGAAGCTGCTCGAGATGGCGCGGATGCTGATGCCGGAGCCCCGGGTGGTGATGCTCGACGAGCCGTTCGCCGGCGTGCATCCTACGTTGTGCAAGTTCATGATCGAGCAGATCGAGGCGATCGCAGCCGCCGGCAAGACCGTGCTGCTGATCAGCCACGACCTGACCTCGATCTACCGGCTGTCCCACCGGGTCGCGGCGCTCAACGAGGGGCGGGTGATCGCGGAGGGCAGTGTCGACGAGATCCGCGGCAACCCGGCCGTGGTCGAGGCCTATCTCGGAGCCTGAACGGATGGATGGCCAGCGACAGGGCACGACCGACGCGACGACGCCCGACGAGCGCCCGGTGCTCGAGCTGCGCGAGGTCGACGTCGCCTATCACGGGGACATCCGGATTCTCCAGGGGCTGTCGATGGCGGTGCGCCCCGGCTGCATCACGGGCGTGATCGGGCCCAACGGCGCGGGCAAGTCCACCGCGCTGCGGACCTTCTACGGGCTGCTCCGGCCGGTTGCCGGCGACGTCGTGGTGGACGGCGAGGTGGTCACGGGCATGCCGCCGTGGCGCTTCATCGAGCGCGGCATCGCGCTGGTGCCGCAGGGCCGCAGCCTGTTCAACGAGCTGAGCGTCGAGGACAACCTGCGGCTCGCCTGCTGGACCTTCCGAAGGGACAAGGCCCGGGTGGCCGAGGTTCTCGATCGGACCTACGAGCAGTTCCCGATGCTCAAGGAGCGGCGCAAGCAGCCCGCCGGCGCGATGAGCGGCGGCCAGCAACGCTTTCTCGAACTGGGCCGCGCGCTGGCGCTGCAGCCGCGCGCGGTGCTGCTCGACGAACCGACCGCGATGATCGCGCCGAAGGCCGCCTCGGAGATCTACGAGTTCGTGCGCGGGCTTCCGGAGCGCGGCATCACGGTTCTTCTGGTCGACCAGAACGTGCGCCAGTGCGTCCGGATTTCCGATCACGTCTACGTGCTGGAGCTCGGTCGCAACAAGGTCGACGGCTCGGCGCGGGACTTCGCCGAGGACGACAGCCTGCGCGAGATGATCGCGGAGTGGATCGACTACCGCATCGACGCCTAGGGGGCCGGCGTCCGCGGACCCAGAAACGGCCCTGGAGGAGAACGCCATGCAACGCAGACCTTTCCTGATTGCCGTCGGCGCACCCGCGCTCGCGGCCGCCATGCCCGGAAGGGCGATCGCGCAGTCCGAGCCGCCGATCCGGATCGGCATGACCGTTTCCTCGGCAGGAACCTTCGCGCTCGCGGCGCAGTCCGGGGAGCGCGGTGTCCGGATCTGGCTGGACGACGTCAACAGCCGCGGCGGCATCGACATCGGCGGCAAGAAGCGCAAGGTGGAGCTGGTCAAGCTCGACGACCGCAGCGACAAGACGCTGGTGCCGCGGGTCTACGAGACGCTGATCAAGGACGAGAAGGTGGACCTGGTGTTCGGGCCGTTCGGCAGCACGCTGACCGCGGCGGCGGCCAACGCGACCGAGACCAACGAAAAGTTCATGGTCATCTGGTCCGCGTCGGCCGACTCGATCTACAAGCAGGGCTACAAGTACATCGTGTCGGCCACCCAGATCGCCGGCACGCTGCTTGGCCAGCCGGCGGTGCGCGCGCTGCACGCGATGGGCGTGAAGAAGATCGCGTTCGCGTACCTGGACGAACCGTTCCCGGCTGCGCTCACGCAGGGTGCGATCGAGCTCGCCAAGAAGCTCGGCATGCAGGTCACGATGGAGGAGAAGTTCGCCAAGGGCACCAAGGACTTCAACATCCTGATCCAGAAGGCCAGGGCGAGCGGCGCCGAGGCGTTCTACCCGACCGCGTACGAAGGCGACCAGATGACGATCGCCCGGCAGATCCGAGAGGTCAACGCCGACTTCAAGGCGGTGTACTTGGTCTACGCCTCGCAGCCCCAGTTCCTCCAGCAGGCCGGCAAGGACGGGCACTACGTGTTCAGCCAGACGCTGCTGCACGAGAAGATCAACTGGAAGGTGACCCACGGCCTGAACCGGGCGCAGATGGTGGAGCGCTACGCGAAGCTCTTCCCCAACGCACAGTACCCGGCCGACTTCCAGACCATCCTCGCCTACGGCGCTGGCGTGGTCACCGAAGAGATGATCCGTACCGCGCAGTCGCTCGACGCGGCGAAGCTGAAGGCGGCGGCGCTGTCGCTGAGCGGCAAGATCGTCACCGCGTGCGGCGAGTACGAGATCGACGAGACCGGCAAGCAGTACAAGAACGAGTTCTCGATCATGCAGACGCTGCCGAACGGGCTGGAGGTCGTGTATCCGCCGGCGGTGGCGACCGCCAAGCCGGTGTATCCGGTGCCGCCGTTCTCGGCGCGGAAGTAGCAGCGGGGCCGGGGAGCCCCGGGAGGGGCGGCGGGCAGGCGGTCGCCTGCCCGTTTCTCTTTCGACGCAGCGATCGGGAGGTACAGGGAATGGGCGAGCGCGAGCAGGCTGCACACGAGGTGCTGCGCGAGACGGGCCGGGCGGTGATGCGCGAAGTGCTGGGGGCGGACTACGTTGAGCGCCGCGATGGGAGCACCACGGCGCTCAACGCCGCTGTCCGGGGGCTGAGCGAAGAGTTCGCGTACGCGACGCTGTGGACGCGCCCGGACCTCGACCGGCGCGTGCGCAGCCTGGTGACCCTCGGCATGCTGTGCGCGCTGAACCGGCCCCACGAGTTGCGCATCCACCTGGTGGGCGCGCTGAACAACGGGTGCAGCCCCGAGGAGATCCGCGAGGTATTCACCCACTCGGTGGCCTACTGCGGGTTTCCGGCGGCGATCGATGCCTTGCGCATCGCCGAGGACGTCCTTTCCGAGCACGGCCGGATGCCGTGAGGCCCGCCGGCCGCGCGCGAGCTGCGCCGCGGCTCGCTGGCCGGCGCAGCGGGTTCGTCAGCCCACGCACACCGCCGGCAGCAGCTCCCCGATCGCGCCGGTCAGCAGTTCATCGGCCAGCTCGTCCATCGCGGTCGGCTCGGCGTTCACGATGACCACCTTCGCGCCGGCCTGCTTCGCGAGCGGCACCGCGCCGGCCACCGGGTAGACCTGCAGAGTGGAGCCGATCGCGAGCAGCAGGTCGGCCTCGGCGGCCGCGCGCATCGCGCGGTCGATCACCTCGGGCACCAGCTGCTGGCCGAAGGAGATCGTGTCGCTCTTCAGGATGCCGCCGCAGGCCAGGCAGGCCGGGTCCTCCTCGCCGGCGCGCAGCCGGGCGAGCGTCTCTTCCATCGGCCGGCGCTCGCCGCAGCGCCAGCACATCGTGCGGCGGATCGTGCCGTGCACCTCGATCACCCGCTCGGGCGAGTTGCCGGCGCGCTGGTGCAGCTCGTCGATGTTCTGCGTGACCAGCGCGTGCAGCTTGCCGCGGCGCTCGAGCTCGACCAGCGCCCGGTGGCCGCGGTTGGGCTGCGCGGTCCAGGCGGGGTTGTCGAGCCGGCTTCGCCAGGCGGCCTTGCGCACTTCGGCGTCGGCCAGGTAGTTCTGGATCGTGGACAGCTTCTCGGCGGCCGGGTTGCGGGTCCACACCCCCTGCGGGCCCCGGAAGTCGGGGATGCCCGAGTCGGTGGAGATGCCGGCGCCGGTCAGCGCGACGACGCGCTCGGCGGCGTCGATCCACTGCCGGACACGTTCGACGGAGCTGCTTGCGGTCATGGCGCTTCCTACAGCACGCTCTTGGCCCGCAGTTCCGCGATGCGAGCCGCGTCCATTCCGAGCATCTCGCCGAGCACCGCGTCGGTGTGCTGCCCGAGCAGCGGCGGCGCGTTCTCGTGCCGGACCGGCGTGCCGGACATGCGCAGCGGGCTGCGGATGCCGGGGCTCTTGCCGCCGTCGGCGCGCGGCAGCTCGATCTTCAGGCCGCGGTGCTTCACCTGCGGCTCCTCGAGCACCTGCGCATAGTCGTTGATCCGCCCGCATGGCACGCCCTCGCGCTCGAGCGCGGCGATCCAGTGGTCCGAGGGCTGCGTGCGCAGGTGGGCCTCCAGGTCGGCGAGCAGCTCGTCGCGGTTCGTGATGCGGCCGCTCATCTTGCGGAAGCGCGCGTCGGCTTCCAGGTCGGGACGGCCGATCGCGCGGCAGGTGCCGAGCCACTGCGAATCGTTGCCGACCGCGAGGATCATGTGGCCGTCGGCGGTCTCGAACACGTTGTAGGGCACCACGTTGGCGTGCGCGTTGCCGTAGCGCTTCGGCACGCGGCCGCTCGTCAGGTAGGAAATGATCTGGTTCGAGCCGAAGGCCACGATCGTGTCGAGCAGGGCCAGGTCGATGTACTGGCCTTCGCCGGTGCGCTCGGCGTGGCGCAGCGCGCCGAGCACCGCCACGGTCGCGTACATGCCGGTGAGGATGTCCACCAGCGCCACGCCGACCTTCTGCGGGCCGCCGCCCGGCTTGTCGTCGCGCTCGCCGGTGATGCTCATCAGCCCGCCCATGCCCTGGAACACGAAGTCGTAGCCGGGCTTGTGCGCGTCGGGGCCGTCCTGGCCGTAGCCGGTGATCGAGCAGTAGACGAGCGCCGGGTTCACCTTGCGCAGGCTCTCGTAGTCGAGGCCGTAGCGGGCCAGGTCGCCGACCTTGTAGTTCTCCAGGAAGATCTGCGAGTGCCTGGCCAGCTCGATCGCGATCTCGCGGCCCTCGGGCTTCGAGATGTCCAGCGTGATCGAGCGCTTGCCGCGGTTGGTCGACGCGTAGTAGGTGGAGTCGCGCGAGTCGTGCCCCTCGCCGTCGCGCAGGAAGGGCGGGCCCCAGCCGCGGGTGTCGTCGCCCACCCCGGCGCGCTCGACCTTGATCACGTCGGCGCCCAGGTCGGCCAGGTTCTGCGCGCACCAGGGGCCGGCGAGCACGCGGGAGAAGTCGAGCACGCGCACGCCTTCGAGGGCGGTCGGCGAAACGGGCGGAGTCGTCATCGGTCGGTTCCGTTGCGGGGGTTCGCGGCGGCCCGGGCCGCCAGGGTGGTCGCGGGGGCGGGCCTCAGATCGGGTCCCAGTTGATCACGTCGGGCGAGCGCTCGAGCGCGTAGAAGCTGCCGCGCATCGCCGGGATCGCGGTGGCGGCGATGGTCTCGGGCGTCCAGCCTTCGCTCATGTGCACCGAGCGGACCGGCCGCGACTGGCCCATCAGCATGATCTCGTTGGCGCGCACCGCGAAGATCTGCGCGGTCACGTCGGCTGCCGCGTCGCTGGCGAGGAACACCGCCATCGGCGCGATCTTGCCGGCTTCCATCTTCTTCATGCGCTCGACGCGCGCGACCTCGTCGGGCGTGGTGGCCGGGATAGAGTCGGTCATGCGGCTCCAGGCGAAGGGCGCGATGCAGTTCGAGCGGACCTTGTAGCGGCCCATGTCGAGCGCGATCGACTTGGACAGGCCGACGATGCCGAGCTTGGCCGCCGAGTAGTTGGCCTGGCCGAAGTTGCCGATCAGCCCCGAGGTGGAGGTCATGTGCACGTAGGCGCCGCCTTCCTGGTCGCGGAAGTGGTTGGCCGCGGCGCGGCTCACGAAGAAGGAGCCGTTCAGGTGCACGTCGATGACGCTGCGCCACTCCTCCTCGTTCATCTTGTGGAACATCCGGTCGCGCAGGTTGCCGGCGTTGTTGACCACCGCGTCGATGCGGCCGAACTGGTCGAGCGCGCACTGCACGATCTTGTGCGCGCCGGCCCAGGTGGACACGCTGTCGGTGTTCGCCACCGCCTGGCCGCCGGCCGCGACGATCTCGTTCGCCACGCGCTGCGCGGGGCCGGCGTCGGCGCCTTCGCCCGACAGGCTCACGCCGAGATCGTTGGCGACGACCCGCGCGCCGGCCGCCGCCATGGCCAGCGCGATGCCGCGCCCGATGCCGCCGCCCGCGCCGGTGACGACGACGACCTTGCCTTCCATCATGCCCATTGTCTTCCTCCGTGTTCCGGCCCGCGTTCGCGCCTCGCGTGCGCCCCGCCCGCCGCGGGCCTTTCGTTCTTCAGAGCGTGTCCGCCGTGCCGAGCACCGCGGTCGACTGGCTGGACAGCACGCCGCCGTTGCCGTTGACCACCGCGATCCGCGCCCCGTTCACCTGGCGCTCTCCGCACTCGCCGCGCAGCTGCCGCACCGCCTCGATCATGATGAAGATGCCGTACATGCCCGGGTGCACGCACGACAGCCCGCCGCCGTTGGTGTTGACCGGCAGCCGGCCGCCCGGCGCGATCGCGCCGTCGGCCACGAAGCGCCCCCCCTCGCCCTTCGGGCAGAAGCCGAGGTCCTCGAGGAACAGGATCGTGTTGATCGTGAACGCGTCGTAGAGCTCGACCACGTCGGCGTCCTTCGCGGTGATGCCGGCCATCTCGAAGGCGCGCGCGCCCGACTCGCTGGCGGCGGTCACCGTGAGGTCGGGCAGCGACGAGATCTGCCGGTGCCAGACCGCGGTGGCGTTGCCGAGCACGTGGACCGGCGGCTTCGCCAGGTCGCGCGCGCGGTCGGCGCGCGTGAGCACGAAGGCGCCGGCGCCGTCGGTGACCAGGCAGCAGTCGCGCACGGTGAGCGGATCGGCCACCATTCGCGCGCCGATCACGTCCTCGATCGTGAGCGGGTCGCGCATCTGCGCCTCGGGGTTGAGCTGCGCCCACTTGCGCGCGGCCACCGCCACCTCGGCGAGCTGCTCGCGGGTGGTGCCGTACTGGTGCATGTGGCGGGCGGCGGCCAGCGCGTAAGAGGGCGCCGGCGCGGCCGGGCCGTACGGGTGCTCGTAGGGCTGCGCGTCGAGCAGCCGGCGCGCCGACGCGATCGCCGCGCGGTTCACGGTGCCGCTGCGCTGCGTGCTGCCGTAGCAGACCAGCACCGCGTTGCAGATGCCGGCGTCGAGCGCGAGCATCGCGGGCAGCAGGTGCTCGACGAAGCTCGAGCCGCCGATCATCGTGCTGTCGATGAACTTCGGCCTGATGCCCAGGCTTTCGGCTGCGTTCATCGCCCACATGCCCGAGGTGACGCTGCAGGTGGCCAGGCCGTCGATGTCTCGCAGGCTGATGCCCGCGTCGGCGCAGGCGGCCAGCGCGGCCTGGGTGAGGATCTCCATCTCGGTGAAGCCCGAGGCGTCGCCGAAGCCGGCGTGGCCCACGCCGACGATCGCGGTCTTTCCGCGCAGGGGGTGCGCCATGGCTCAGCCCTCCACCGGGTCGAAGACCAGCACCGGGGCACCGTCCTGCTGCGCGACGCGGGCCTTGACCCGCATGCCGATCCGCACCGCGGCCGGGTCGACGTTCTCGACGCGGCTCATCATCCGCACGCCTTCGTCGAGGTCGATCAGCGCGATCTGCTGGTCGCCGCCGTCGGCCGGCTTGCGGCGGAACACCGTCGTCGAGTAGACCGTGCCCAGGCCCGTCGGCTGGACCCAGGCGAGACGATCGGCTCCGCAGTGCGGGCACTGCACCCGCGGGTAGAACACGTGCCGCGAGCAGGCCTCGCAGCGCTGGATCTTCAGCGCGCCGGCGGCCAGCGCGTCGAAGTACTGTTTCTGGGGACCTGCGGTCTGCATCGGCGTCTCCGGGGTTTGTTCAGGATTGGCGCGGCGCCAGCTCCACCGCCTGCATCAGCGCCTCGACCAGGCTCTGGTCGTCCGCCCGGCCGGTGCCGGCGATGTCGAAGGCGGTGCCGTGGTCGACCGAGGTGCGCACGAAGGGCAGGCCCACGGTCACGTTGACGCCGGCCTCGAGCCCGAGCACCTTGACCGGCCCGTGGCCCTGGTCGTGGTACATCGCGACCACCAGGTCGAAGTCGCCGCGGGTGGCGCGGTAGAACAGCGTGTCGGCCGGCAGCGGGCCCTCGACAGCCCAGCCGCGGGCCTGGCAGGCCGCGACCGCCGGTTCGATCTTCGCCTCCTCCTCGCCGCGGCCGAACAGGCCGTGCTCGCCGGCGTGCGGGTTGATGCCGCAAACCGCGATGCGCGGGTCGGCGATGCCGGCGCGCACCAGCAGCTCGCGCCCGCGCGCGATCGTGCGCTCGACCAGGCCCGGCTCGATCCGCTCCACCGCGTCGAGCAGGCCGATGTGGGTGGTCACGTGGATCACGCGCAGCTTCGGCGCCATCAGCAGCATCGACACTTCCTTCGTGCCGGTGAGCTCGGCGAGCAGCTCGGTGTGGCCGGGGTACTTGCGGCCGGCCGCGTGCAGCGCCTCCTTGTTCAGCGGCGCGGTGCAGATCGCCGACACCTGGCCGGCCGAGGCCAGCTTGACCGCGCGCTCGATGAAGCGGAACGCGCCCTCGCCGGCGATCGCCGACAGCTTGCCGAAGGGCAGGTCCTCGGGGATCAGGCCGAGGTCGATGCAGTCGACCGTGTCCGGCTCGGGGGGCACCGCGATGCCGTTCGAGTCGTCGATCCGGCGCACGCGCAGCGTGCTGCCGACCAGCCTGCCGGCGGCCTCGAGCCGGCGCGCGTCGCCGACGACGACCGGCCGCAGCCTGGCGTGCACCTCGGGCCGCGCGAGGGCCTTCATGATGATTTCGGGGCCGACGCCGGCGGCGTCGCCCATGGTGATCGCAATGATTGGGAGCTTCATGTCTGGTCGTCGGGCTGGGTGACTCTATGTTCGGAAGGGACGCGCGGCCAACGCGCGGACCGCGTCGAGCAGGGTGTTCTCGCTACCGAAGCCGCCCGCCTTCAGGCACAGCAGCGGCAAGCCGGCCTCGTTCGCCGCCCGTGCGATCGGCACGCCCGGCTCGACTTCGCCGAACACCTCGATCGCGGTGACGCCGAGCGCGTCGAGCACGGCGCGGGCGGTGTCGCCGCCGGTGAGCACCAGGCCGGCGGCCCGGCGCGCCGCGGGCGCCGCGAGCCGCGCGAGGCCGCGGGCGATCGCCAGGCTGTGGCGAAGGTCGACCTGGCCTTCGCCGACGCCGAGCACGACGTCGCGGCCGGCGGCCAGCGCGGCCGCGATCGCCGCGGCGCGCTCGGCGTCGTCGGCGTCGGTCGCGGGCGACTCGGCGCGCAATCGCTCGACCGGCGTGTCGAGTTGCAGCGCGGCGGTGGCCGCGACGATCGCCGCCGCCTGCGCGCGCGCGATCGGTGCGCGGCTGCCGATGACCGTCAGCACCGGGCCCCGGTGCGCCGCGGCTTCGCCCGGCGAGTCCGCGGCGGCCGGCGCTGCGGGTCCGGTCGTCCGGTTCGCGGCGGCGGGCGCGCGTTCGCCTCGCGCCTCGGCAAGCCCCGATTGCGCGAGCCCCCGGGCGAAGCCGGCCGAGCCGGCCAGCAGCGGCGCGGCGTCGAGCAGCGCGATCGAGCGGGCGAGCCGCAGCAGGTCCTCGGGGCTCGCCGCGTCGCAGACGGCCACGCGCGCGCCCTGCGCGAAGGCGCCGGCGATCCGCTCCGCCAGCCCGGCCTCGCCGCCGGGCGCGGCGGGCGCCAGCGCGATCGCCGGCAGGCCCGCGGCCGCGAGCCGGGCGACCGGGTCGGCGGGCTCGTCGATGCCTGCGTTGCGCCACAGGGCGGTGCGCTCGAGCGGCTCGCCGTTCACGAAGCAGCGGCCACCGGCCACCGTGCGACCCTGCTGCGGGAAGGCGGGCGCGAGCACCGCGCCGGGGGCCTCGGGCATCGCGGCCAGCGCGGCGGCCAGCTCGGCCGCCAGGTGGCCGCGCAGCGTCGAGTCGATCTTCTTGTAGACCAGGGCGCCGGCCGGTCGGCGCTCGAGCGCCGAGCGCACGCGATCGACCGCCTCGTCGCGGGGCAGCGCCCGCGAATCGGTATCGACCGCGACGACGGAGCCGGCGGGTAGCGTGCCGGATGCCAGCGCCTCCAGCGAAACGAAGGCCCGCGCGCCGGCGCTGGCGAAGGCCGCCGCGCAGTCGGCCGCGCCGCTGAGGTCGTCGGCGACGATCAGCACGCTGCGCCGGGAGGGAGCGGGAGAGGGCGCACGAGCGTGCGCATCGGTGGGCGCGTGAGAGGGCGCGGCAGGGCGGGTCATCGACGAATGTTAACGCCCCCGGCGACGGGCTCGGCGCGCCGGCAGCTCCCGGGCGGCGATCCCCGGAACGCTCGCGGGGGCGCGGCTTCGCGAAGCTGCTAGCATCGTCGCTTTCCGATCGACGCCCGCCTCCGCGCGGCCCGCCGCCACGAGCGCGGACCGGCCCTCGAGCGACCGTGCGTTGCCGATCGACTGGAGACTGGAACCACGATGGAGATCATCGCCTCCGGGCAACTGCACGACGGCCACCGGCCCGGCGTGCCCGAGCCCGACGCCGGCCAGCTGCTGGCCCTGTACCGCACGATGTGCCGGATCCGCGCCTTCGAGGACGCGGCCGAGGAAGCCAGCCGGGGCGGCGTCGCCGCATTCGGCCAGGCGGCAGGCGGCAGCGCTCAGGTGCGCGGCCCGCTGCACCTGTCCACCGGGCAGGAAGCGGTTCCCGCCGGCGTCTGCGCGCACCTGACGCCGGCCGACTGGCTCACCTCGACCCATCGCGGCCACGGTCACACGCTGGCCAAGGGCGCGAGCCTCGAGGGGATGATGCACGAGCTGTTCGGCAAGGCCACCGGCTTCTGCGGCGGCAAGGGCGGCTCGATGCACATTGCCGACTTCTCGGTGGGCATGCTGGGCGCCAACGGCGTCGTGGCGGCCGGCATCCCGATCGCCGTGGGCGCCGCGCACTCGATGGCGATCCAGGGCCGCGACGCGATCGCGGTCACCTTCTTCGGCGACGGCGCGCTGAACCGCGGCCCGCTGGCCGAGGCGCTGAACTGGGCCGCCGCGTTCAGGCTCCCGGTGCTGTTCGTCTGCGAGGACAACCAGTGGTCGGCCACGACCAAGACCGCGGCCATGTCCGCCGGCGAGGGCGCGGCCGCGCGCGCCGTCGGCTACGGCGTGCCGGCGGTGGCGGTCGACGGCATGGACGTGGTCGCGGTCTGGCAGGCGGCCGGCGAGCTGGTGCAGGAAATCCGCGCCGGCCACGGCCCGCGGCTTCTGCACGCGAAGACCTACCGGTTCAAGGGGCACGTGTCGGTCGACCCGGCCGCCTACCGCGATCCGGCCGAGCTGGCAGCCGCGATGCAGGGCGACCCGATCGCCCGGGCCCGCGAGCCGCTGCGGGCGGCCGGCGTGCCCGACGCCGACATCGACGCGGTGATGCGCGAGGCGCGCCAGGAGGTGGCCGCCGCGGTGGCCACGGCCGATGCCGCGCCCTGGCCCGACGCTTCGGCGGCCTTCGAGGACATCCAGGACACGGGGAGCGGCCGGTGGCGCAGCTGATGACGTACGCGGGCGCGGCGGTGGCCGGGCTCGCGAAGGCGATGGACGAGGACGCGTCGGTGGTGGCGCTCGGCGAGGACATCGGCCGAGGCGGCATCTTCGGCCAGTACCGCGGGCTGCTCGAGCGCTTCGGCGAGCGCCGGGTGATCGACACGCCGATCTCGGAGGCCACGATCGTGGGCGCGGCGGTCGGCATGGCGCTGACCGGCCTGAAGCCGGTGGTCGAGATGCGGGTGATCGACTTCGCGATGTGCGCGATGGACGAGATCGTGAACCAGGCCGCGAAGAACCGCTTCATGTTCGGCGGCCAGGGCCGGGTGCCGGCGGTGATCCGGATGCCCAACGGCATCTGGAGCTCGTCGGCGGCGCAGCACTCGCAGTCGCTCGAGGCCTGGTTCGCGCACGTGCCCGGGCTGGTCGTGCTGGCGCCTGCCACGCCACAGGACAACCACTCGCTGCTGCGCGCTGCGCTGGCCTGCGGCGACCCGGTGGCCTACTTCGAGCACAAGGAACTCTGGCCGCTCGAGGGCGAGGTCGACGGGTCGCTCGACGTGCCGATCGGCAAGGCGCGCCGGGTGCGCGAGGGCGGCGACCTGACCATCGTCAGCTGGAGCAAGGCGGTGCACTGGAGCGCCGAGGCGGCCGAGCTGCTGGCCGCGGAGGGCATCGGCGTCGACCTGATCGACCTGCGCACGATCTGGCCCTGGGACCGCGACGCGGTGCTCGAGTCGGCGGCGCGCACCGGGCGGGTCCTGATCGCGCACGAGGCGATCCAGGTGGCGGGTTTCGGTGCCGAGATCGCCGCCACGCTGGCCGAGGAGAGCGGGGCGCGAGTCGCGCGCTGCGGCGGCCTGCGGATCCCGGTCGGCTACTCGCCCGGGCTCGAGGCGCAGGCGCGGCTGACGCCGCAGGCGATCGCGCAGCGGGCCCGCGAGTTGCTGGACCGGGGCTGAGCGACATCGCCCGGCCGGGCCGGCAGCGGGCGGGACGGGCGTCGACGAAGCGGGGCCGGCGCGCCGGTTGGCGGTCTTCGGGGCCGGGAAGGAGGACGACATGGGCGAGCAGGGGCGCGGCGATGCGCCGCGCGTGACGATCGAGCAGGCGCAGCAGTGGCTGGGCGAGCTGTTCGCCCCGTGGGTGCAGGCGCTCGGCCTGCGGGTGACCCGCATCGAGCCGGGCGAGGCGGAGCTGCTGATGCCGTTCTCGCCTCAGTTGTGCCGGGTCGGCGGCACCGTGTGCGGCCAGTCGCTGATGGCGGCGGCCGACACCGCGATGGTGTTCGCGATCGCATCGGGGCTCGGCGGGTTCCGGCCGATGACGACGGTCAACCAGACTACCGGCTTCCTGCGCGCGATCGCCGACTCCGACGTGCGAATCGTGGCCAGGGTGCTCAAGCCGGGCCGAACGCTCACTTTCGGCGAGGTTTCGATGTTCTCGGCGGCCGACGGCAAGCTGGCCGCGCAGGTGACGACCACTTACGCGATGCTCTGAAGACGGAGGAGGAGACGATGGCAACGAATTCGAAGAAGGTCGCCTGGATCACCGGCGGCGGCACCGGCATCGGCCTGGCGACCGCGCAGCGGCTCGCCGGGCAGGGTTGGCACGTGGCGGTCAGCGGCCGGCGCGAGGCCGAGCTGAAGGCCGCCTGCGACGCGATCGCCGCCGCCGGCGGCACGGCCGAGGCGGTGCCGCTCGACGTGTCCGATGCGGCCGCCGTGTCGAAGGCGGCGGAGGGCATCCTGGCCCGCAACGGCCGGATCGACGCGCTGGTCTGCTCGGCCGGCACCAACGTGCCGAACCGCTACTGGAAGGACCTCACGCCCGAGGCCTTCGCGAAGGTCAGCGCGATCAACCTGAACGGCGTGGCCTTCTGCGTGGGCTCGGTGCTGCCGACGATGCGCGCGGCCGGCGGCGGCACGATCGTCGTCGTGTCCTCGTGGGCCGGCTGGCGCTACCTGCCGTTCACCGGTGCGGCCTACGGCGCGACCAAGCAGGGCCTGTCGCCGCTGGTCGAGAGCATCAACGACCAGGAGGGCGGCAACGGCATTCGCGCCACCCACGTCTGCCCCGGCGAGGTCGCCACGCCGATCCTGCGCTCGCGGCCGGTGCCCCCGCCCGAGGAGGACATCGCGCGGATGCTCAAGCCCGAGGACGTGGGCGACGCGATCGCCTACGCGGTCAACGCGCCGGCGCACGTCTGCCTGAACGAGATCGTGATCGGCCCGACCTGGAACCGGATCTACCGCGGGGCCGAGGACCTGAGGCGGCGCTGAGCCGGGGCCGGCGCAGCGGCCGGCCCGTTCGGCGGCCGGCTGGCGGGTTCTCGAGGCCGGCGCCGGCGCGCGCGGCTACAGCGCTTCCGCCGGCACCGCGTGCGAGATCAGCGCGCGCCAGGCGGCGTCGGTGGCCGGCCAGTCGCGCTCGCCCAGCGCGTGCAGCCTGCGCAGGATCTGCGCCAGGTGCCAGGTCGGCGGCTGGCCGAGCGCGGCGGGCTGCTCGCGCCAGATCCGGCGGATCACGTTGTCGCCGACCGCGAAGCGCTGGGCGATCGCCTCGATCGCGGCGCGGTCCTGGCCGGCGTCGACCGCCCGCCGCAGCATGCCCGCCCAGTGCAGGCTGTGCGCGCTGAGGCTGCGCGCGGCAAGCGGCCGCAGGTCGAAGTCGGCGCCGGGGGCTTCCGGCGCCAGCAGCGCCTCGGCGAAGAAGTTCGCGAACGACGGCAGGCGCGCCAGGATGTAGGCGCGCGAGGCAGCCCGGGCCGGTTCGATCCGCAGCCAGTTGTAGCAGCCCAGGTGCCTGCCGGCGCCGGTGCGGGCCAGCTTGGCCAGCGTGGCCGGGTCCAGCGCCGACTCGATCATTGCCGCGATCCGGGCGTCGACCGCGGCCTCGCGCAGGTCGATCGAGCGCAGCGCCCGGCCGTAGAACTCGACGTCGACCAGCCCCTTGCGCAGCGCGCCGCGAAGGCCGGCGAGGAAGTCCGGATGGCGGCCCGCGTGGTCGAACAGGTTGCCGGCCAGCCCGGACTCCAGGCGCAGGTCGCGGGCCAGGTGCTTCGGCCAGTCGTCGTGCCGGCGCTCGAGCACGGTGAGCATCTCGCGGGCCAGCGCGTCGAACAGCAGGTCGAGCGCGCGATCGCCCCGCGATCCGGGATCGGCGCCCGGGCCGCCCGCGGCCTCGCCCGACTCGCGCCGGGCGAGCAGCTCGACCAGCAGCGCCAGCGTGCGGTCGGTGAGCAGCGCGCGGAAGTCGTGGACCAGCCCGTCGCGGTCCACGCCGACGAAGCGCACGTTCATGCCCCAGGCCCGGGTCAGCTGGGCGAAGACCGGGTTCGCCATCAGCGACAACCGGGAAGCCAGCGGCAGCGTGACCACGAACAGCCGCCAGTCGGGCGAAGGGTTGCGGAAGACCAGCGCGCGCGGGCTGTCGCAGTAGCTGCGGGCCAGCCACGCGAGCTCGGGGCCGGCGGTGCCGTCGTCGCGCAGTTCGTCGTCGATCGGGTAGGCGTCGACGTGCAGGGATTCGTGGACGGTCAAGCGCGCGACAGCAGGACGAGGCGCCGGATCAGTCGGCGCGCTTGGCGAAGACCAGCAGCCCTGCCCCGAGCGCGAGCACCGCGGCGGCGACCATCGTGCGCGCGACCGACCCGCGCCAGACCGCCTCGACCGCGAACAGGAAGCCGGCCGCCATCACGATGCGGGCGGTGCCGGCGGTGCGCTGGGCGGGGCTGAGCTGTGGCATGACTTCGAATTCCCGAATCGGGAGCGACCCGACGCTCCCTTCCTGGCGCATCTTAGTCCCGCGCGCGCGGCGATGCACGGATACCGCGTCGCGGGCGGTGATTTTCTTCGCGTCCAGGCCCTCGGTCTTCGCGGCCCCAGTCCTGTCCGGGCCCGGCCCTCAGGCGGCCGCGAGCCCGGCGCCGGGCAGATGGCCCACGGTGCGCTCGACCAGCGCGCTGCCGTGCGCGACGATGGTCCGCATCCAGTCGCGGCTGGCCGGGCGGAAGGCCTCGAGCATTTCGGCCTTGATCGCGAGCCCGGTCGCGTCGGTCAGGTCGCCGTGGTGGTGCAGCCAGTTGTCGGCGCGCATCGCCCGGATCACCCGTTCGGGCGGCCAGGTGCCGTACTCGGGAAAGGCGAAGGCGAAGCGGGCGTCGGCAGGCAGCACCGCCTGGATGCCCAGGTCGAGCAGGCCGTTGAGCGGCGTGGAGATCGATTCGCCCGCCTGCGACGAGCGCACCTCGCCGGCCCAGACCTGCTGCGCGAAGGCGTAGGCGGGGCTGTCGAGCGCCGCGCCGCAGATCAGCTCGCAGGCGCCGGACTCGCCGAGCCCGGTGTGGAAGTCGATCCAGATCACCGTCTGCGCGGCGCACAGGTGCTCGCGGGCGAGGTCGATCAGGTGCTGCGTGCCGGCGCTGCGCCGGTGGCCGCCGAACTGCATCCCCTGCGGGAACTTGTACTGCCCCTCGACCGCCACCTGCTGGAAGCGGCGCAGGCCCTCGCGGTCCACGTAGGCCTGGATCTCGGCCCAGCGCCGTTGCTCGTTGGCCGGGTCGAGGTCGGCCGGGTTCAGGCACTCGTAGAGCGCCTCGTAGTCGGGCGAGCACTGGTTCGGGTCGAAGGCGTCGCGGAAGTTTCGGTTCGGGTCGACGTTGTCTTCGTTGACCCGGCGGTGCCAGGCGAAGCCGTAGGGATTGTTCGCGTGCTGCAGCACGACCGCGGTGTCGCGCCCGAGCGAGAGCCGGGGCAGCAGCGCGTCGAGCGCCCAGTGCTGGATCGCGCTGCCGGTGTAGCCCTCGACGCCGTGGGTGCCGCTCGAGAGCACGAGCACGTGCTTCGGCCTGCGCGCGCCGACGATCGCGAAGTCGAGCGCCAGGGTCTCCCCTTCGGGGCCGCGCGGTGCGATCGAGCGCGAGTCGACCAGCACCGGCAGTCGCCGCGAAATGCCGTGCAGCTTCTCGAGCAGTCGCTCGCGCGAGACCCGGTACGAGGGCTGGAAGTTGTCGGCCGGGTCGGCCGGCGGGCGGGGCATCGAACTCACTCGGCTTCTCCTGGTTGGGAATCGGCCAGCGTGGCCGGGTCGACGTTCGCGCCGCAGGCCAGCACGCCGATCCGCGCGCCCGGCGGCGGCTGCCAGGCGCCGCTGCGCAGGGCGGCGAAGGCGGCGGCGCCGCCCGGCTCGACGGCGAGCCGCAGGTGTTGCCAGAGCCAGCGCTGGGCATCGCGGATCGCATCGTCCTCGACCAGCACCGACGCCGCGACGTGGCGCTGCGCGATCGGGAACATCCGCTCGCCGACGCGCGAGGCGCCAAGCGAGTCGGCGGCGAGCCCGCCGGGCGACACGTCGACGATGCGGCCGGCCGCCAGCGCTTCGTGCAGCGTCGGGCAGGCGCGCGGCTCGACCGCGACGATCCGGGCGGCCGGCGCCGTGCCGCCCGGGACCGGGTCCCCGCCGGGCGAGCCGTGGCCGGCATCGCCGTGCCACGCGGCGATGCCGCCGATCAGGCCGCCGCCGCCCACCGCGATCAGCAGGGTGTCGAGGTCGGGGCGCTGCAGCGCCCATTCGAGCGCGACCGTGCCCTGGCCGGCCAGGATCTCGTCCTGGTCGTAGGCATGGGCGACGATCGCGCCGGTCTCGGCGGCGAAGGCCTGGCTGGCCGCGAAGGCGTCGGCGTATCGCTCGCCGTGCAGGTGCAGCGCGGCGCCCAGCGCGCGCAGCCGCGCCTTCTTCGCGGCCGGCGCGTTCGCCGGAAGGAAGATGTGGGCCGGCACGCCGAGGTCGGCCGCCGCGAGCGCGACCGCGATGCCGTGGTTGCCGCCCGAGGCCGCGACCACGCCGGCGCCGCGCAGCGCCTCGGCCGACTCGGGGCCTTCGAGCGCGGCGAGCAGGCGGTTGAAGGCCCCGCGCGCCTTGAACGAGCCGGCGCGCTGCAGGCACTCGAGCTTCAGGTTCACGCTGCGGCCGTCGACCTCGACGTCGATCGTGGGCGTCTGGCGGATGCGGCCGGCGATCCGCCGCCAGGCGTGGCGGATCCGGCTGCGGTCGATCGGGGCGGCGGCGGCGCTGCCCGGCGCCGAACGGGCGCTGTCGGCAGGGGCGGGCGAGGTTTCGGGCGTCATGCGGGCAATTATCACGGAGCCGACAGGTGCCCGGTGTAATATCGAAGGCTTTACGGCCGCTCGCCCGAACCTGCCGAAGAGGCATGACGACGCGACCCAGAGACACGAACCCGATGGCCCGTCGATCGCGGCCGTGCGCGCCCCCCGAGTGCGGGCGCGGCGGCCGCCGAACCGGGTTGCTGCAGCAGAGCCCGGCTTGCCGCCCTTCGCCCGCTCCGCTGCCGCCTGCCGCGCGCGCCCAGTGCAGGGTTCGCCGCGCGCGCCGCGCCGAAAGCTTTCACATCACGGAGATTCACCGATGAACCATCCCGCTTCCGGCGCGCTGCAGGCGCGAGCCGAAGAGATCAATGCGCTGGTGTCGCGCCTGGGGGCCCCGGCCTGGGTGCGCCACCGCCGGCTGCTCGAGTGGGTCGACTCGATCGCCAGCCTGACCCGTCCGGCGCGCATCCACTGGTGCGACGGTTCCGAGGCCGAGTACGACCGGCTCTGCGAGCAGATGGTCGCCGCCGGCACGCTGCGCCGGCTGAACCCGGAGAAGCGCCCGAATTCCTACCTGGCCTGGTCCGATCCGGGCGACGTGGCCCGGGTCGAGGACCGCACCTACATCTGCTCGGAGAACCGCGACGACGCCGGCCCGACCAACAACTGGGTCGACCCGGCCGAGATGCGCGCGACGCTGGACGGGCTGTTCGACGGCTGCATGGCCGGCCGCACGTTGTACGTGATCCCGTTCTCGATGGGCCCGATCGGCAGCCACATCTCGCACGTCGGCGTGGAGCTGTCCGACAGCCCCTACGTGGCGGTCAGCATGAAGCTGATGACCCGGATGGGCAAGGCCGTCTACGACGTGCTCGGCCACGACGGCGGCTTCGTGCCCTGCGTGCACTCGGTCGGCAAGCCGCTGGCCGCCGGCGAGAAGGACGTCCCCTGGCCCTGCAATCCGACCAAGTACATCGTCCACTATCCCGAGACCCGCGAGATCTGGTCCTTCGGCTCCGGCTACGGCGGCAACGCGCTGCTCGGCAAGAAGTGCTTCGCGCTGCGCATCGCGTCGAACATGGGCCGGCAGGACGTGCAGGCCGGCGGCATCGGCTGGCTTGCCGAGCACATGCTGATCCTCGGCGTGACCTCGCCCGAGGGCAGGAAATACCACGTGGCCGCCGCCTTCCCGTCGGCCTGCGGCAAGACCAACTTCGCGATGCTGATCCCGCCCAAGGGCTTCGAGGGCTGGAAGGTCACCACGATCGGCGACGACATCGCCTGGATCAAGCCGCACTCCGACGGCCGGCTCTACGCGATCAACCCCGAGGCCGGCTACTTCGGGGTGGCGCCGGGCACGAACGAGAAGACGAACCGCAACTGCATGGCCTCGCTGCATGCGAACACGATCTTCACGAACGTGGCGCTGACCGACGACGGCGACGTCTGGTGGGAGGGCATGTCCGAGCCGCCGGCGCACCTGATCGACTGGCAGGGCCGCGACTGGACGCCCGAGGACGGCAAGGCCGGCCGCAAGGCCGCGCACCCGAACGCGCGCTTCACCGTGGCCGCCACCCAGAACCCTGCGATCGACGCTGACTGGGACAGCGTCGACGGCGTGGCGATCGACGCCTTCATCTTCGGCGGCCGCCGCTCGACCACGGTGCCGCTGGTCACGCAGGCCCGGGACTGGGTCGAGGGCGTGTACATGGCCGCCACGATGGGCTCGGAAACGACCGCCGCGCAGGCCGGGGCCACCGGCGTCGTGCGCCGCGACCCGTTCGCGATGCTGCCCTTCTGCGGCTACAACATGGCCGACTACTTCTCGCACTGGCTCGACCTGGGCAACCGGATGCAGGCGGGCGGCGCGAAGCTGCCGGCGATCTTCTGCGTGAACTGGTTCCGCACCGACGAGAACGGCAAGTTCGTGTGGCCGGGCTTCGGCGAGAACATGCGCGTGCTGAAGTGGATGATCGACCGGATCGAGGCGCGTGCCGGCGGCGTCGAGCACGTGTTCGGCTTCACGCCGCGCTACGAGGACCTGCACTGGGACGGCCTGGGCTTCCCGGCCGAGTCCTTCGCGAAGATCACCTCGATCGACAAGGCCGCCTGGGAGCAGGAGTTCGCGCTGCACGCGGAGCTGTTCGAGAAGCTCGCGCAGCGGCTGCCCGAGGACCTGCTCGAGGTCAAGGCGAAGCTCGAGGCGCGGCTCGCCGCCTGATGATGGCGAATCTCTGAGGATACGCCCGATGGACCTGTCAGACAGCGCGGCCGCGCGCCGCGACCTCGCGTTCCACCTTCACCCGTCGACCAACCTGGCGCTGGTGCAGGCCGAAGGGCCGCTCGTGATCTCGCGCGGCGAGGGCGTGTACGTCTACGACGAGGCGGGCCGGCGCTACATCGAGGGCATGGCGGGCCTGTGGTGCGCGGGCCTGGGCTTCTCGGAGAAGCGCCTGGCCGAGGCCGCCTACCGGCAGATGCTCAGTCTGCCCTTCTACCACTCGTTCTCCGGCAAGGTGCCGGCGATCGCCACCGAGCTCGCCGAGAAGCTGATCGGCGTGGCGCCCGAGGGCATGGCGCGCGTGTTCTTCGCGAACTCGGGCTCGGAGGCGAACGACTCGGCGGTGAAGCTCGCCTGGTACTACAACAACGCGCTGGGGCGCCCGGAAAAGAAGAAGCTGATCTCGCGTCGCAAGGCCTACCACGGCGTGACCGTGGCGTCGGCGAGCCTCACCGGGCTGGCCTTCGCGCACAGCGACTGGGACCTGCCCGCGCCGCGCTTCCTGCACACCGAGACGCCGCACCACTGGCGGGCCGCGCTGCCCGGCGAGAGCGAGGAGGCGTACGCGCAGCGCCTGGCCGACGAGCTCGAGCGGCTGATCCTCGCCGAAGGCCCGGACACGGTCGCGGCCTTCTTCGCCGAGCCGGTGATGGGCGCCGGCGGCGTACTCGTGCCGCCGGCCACCTACTTCGAGCGGGTGCAGCAGGTGCTCGCGAAGTACGACGTGCTGATGATCGCCGACGAGGTGATCTGCGGCTTCGGGCGCACCGGCAACATGTTCGGCTCGCAGACCTTCGGCATCCGGCCCGACGTGCTGACCTGCGCGAAGATGATGACCAGCGGCTACCAGCCGATGTCCGCGATGATGGTCTCGCAGCGCATCTACTCGGTGCTGGAGGACCAGTCGCGCAAGCTCGGCGTGTTCGGCCACGGCTTCACCTACTCAGGCCATCCTGTGCCCGCGGCGGTTGCGCTCGAGACGCTGGCGATCTACGAGGAGCGCGACCTGCTCGCGCACGTGCGCCGGGTGGCGCCGGTGCTGCAGGACGGCTTGCGCGCGATGGCCGACCACCCGATGGTGGGCGAGGCGCGCGGGGTGGGCCTGATCGGCGCCTGGGAACTGGTGCGCGACAAGGCGACCAAGGCCGGCTTCGACCCGAAGGCCGCGGTGGGCGCGCAGCTCGTGAAGAACGCGCAGCGCCGCGGCGCGATCGTGCGCGTGCTGCCGGGCGACATCATCGCGTTCTCGCCGCCGCTGGTCATCGAGGAGCACGAGCTGCGCGAGCTGCTCGCCCACGCAACGGCTGCGCTCGACGACACCTGGCAGTGGGCGAAGGCCAGCGGTCTCGCCTGAGCGTTGCACGCGGCCCGGCCCCGGAAGGGGCCGCGGCCGGCGCGGTCATCCCTGCGGCGGGCGCGACAGGTAGAAGCGCTCGTCGAACAGCCTGACCGCGCCCGGCGCGAACACGACCAGCAGCGTCGTCATCATGCCTTCGAGCCAGGTCTCGCCGGTGGCCAGCAGCAGCGCGTAGGGCAGCATCGTTTCCCAGTAGGCCGGCGCGCTCGGCCCGCCGATCAGCGCGGTGAGGCCTGCGGCGAGCAGCAGGGACAGCGCGTAGGTCGCGAACAGGCCCAGGAAGCCGACCCCGAGCAGGAACACGAACAGGTTGGCGGGCAGCCTTCGCCGGCATTGCGTCGCGACCTGCCAGATCAGCCAGGCGGGCAGGATGCCCAGCAGCAGCAGCGACGGCGCCGCGGCGAGCATCGGGTCGTCGCCGGCCAGCGCTTCGGCGCCGAAGACCAGCGCCATCGACACGACCGCGCGCGGATAGCCGAGCAGCAGGGTCAGCCAGGCGGCGCCCATGTACTGCAGCGTGAGGCCGCCGGGCAGCGTGACCGTCATGTGGCGGGCGGCCCAGAGCAGCGCTGTGGCGCTGGCCCAGTACAGGTGCTGGCCCATCGGCGCCTGCCAGTCGGCGCGGCGGATCGCGTCGAGCAGCAGCAGTCCGGCCAGCAGGGCGGCGGCGGCCAGCGCCTGGCCCGGCCATTCGGGGAAGGGCATGGTCTCAGGCCCGTCCGGCGTCCGGCTCCGGGGGGCGCGCGGGCGTGGCGGGGGCCGGCCCACCGGTCGGGAGTGCCGCGCCTGCCACGGGCGCCGCGCCTGCCAGCTCGGCCGCCCGGCGGATCGCGGCGACCATGCTGCGCGGATCGGCGAGCCCGCGCCCGTCGGGGCCGGGCTTGCCGGCGATGTCGAAGGCGGTGCCGTGGTCCGGGCTGGTGCGCACGAAGGGCAGGCCGATCGTGATGTTGACGCCGTCCTCCAGCCCCAGGTACTTCACCGGGATCAGGCCCTGGTCGTGGTACATCGCGACCACCGCGTCGAACTCGCGAAAGCCGCGCGCCCGCATGAAGACGGTATCGGGCGGCCACGGGCCGCTCGCCGCGATGCCTCGGGCGCGGGCATCGGCGATCGCCGGCGCGATCTCGGCGATCTCCTCGTGGCCGAAGGCGCCGGATTCTCCGGCATGGGGGTTCAGGCCCGCGACCGCGATCCTCGGCTCGGCGATGCCGGCGCGCACCAATGCGGTGTGAGTGATGACTATCGTGGACAGCACGTTTTCACGGGTTACGCGCTCGATCGCATCGCGCAGCGAAACATGGATCGAGACCAGCACTGTCCGCAGATCGGCGTTGGCCAGCATCATCCGGACCTCGGTGCCGCCGGCCAACTCCGCCAGCAACTCGGTGTGGCCCGGATAGTCGTGCCCGGCCAAGTGCATCGCTTCCTTGGACAGCGGCGCGGTCACGACGGCCGCCACCCGGCCGGCGAGTGCCAGCCGGGCCGCGTGCACGACGAAGCGCCAGGCGGCGTGGCCTGCGCGCGGGTCGATGCGGCCTGGAACCAGGTCGGCCGGCAGCCGGTCGACCGGCTCGATCCGTGCCGGCACCGGCAGGCCGAGCCGGGCGGCCTCGCGCTCGATCAGGGCCGGGTCGCCTACCACCAGCAGGCGCTCGCGCAGGGCGGGCTCCAGGCCGGGGTCGGCGCAGGCCTTCAGCACGACCTCCGGGCCGATGCCGCAGGGGTCGCCCAAGGTGAGCGCGATCGGCAGGCGGCGCTCGTTTGCGATCGACATCGGTTGCGCTGCGCTCGTTCGGTGCTTGCGAGGCTCGCGGCCGTTCGCGGCAGCGGCTGCCGCTCGCGAGCCGCGATTCCCGAAAGGCCTCAGGCGGCGCCCGCCTGCTCGAGCACCGCGCCGAGCAGCACCTGGCAGCCGGCGGCCAGGTCCGAGGGCACGGCGTTCTCGATCTCGTTGTGGCTGATGCCGCCCTCGCAGGGCACGAAGATCATCGCGGTCGGGCACTTGCGCGCCACGTAGACCGCGTCGTGGCCGGCGCCGCTTGCGATCCGGCGAACGCTCAGGCCGGCGCGCCGGGCGCCCTGCTCGATCGACGCGACCAGCGCCGGGTCGAAGGCGCAGGGCGGGAAGTGCACGACCTGCTGCACGTCGACCTCGACGCCGTCCTCGGCCGCGACCCGCGCCGCGCAGGCGCGCAGGTCCTCGGCCATCGCGGCCAGCGTGTCCTCGCTCGCGTTGCGGAAGTCGACGCTGAACACGACCTTGCCCGGGATCACGTTGCGCGAGTTCGGGATCACCTGCATCTGGCCGACGGTGCCGCGCGCGTAGTCCGGGTACTGCGAGGCGATCCGGCGCACCTCGATGACCAGCTTCGAGGCGGCCAGCAGCGCGTCGCGGCGCATCTCGATCGGGGTCGGGCCGGCGTGCGCGTCCTGGCCGGTGACGGTGACGTCGAACCAGCGCTGGCCGAGCGCGGTCTCGACCGCACCGATCGTGATGCCCTCGCGCTCGAGCACCGGGCCCTGCTCGATGTGCGGCTCGAGGTAGGCGGCGAGCGCGGGCGGCTGGTCCTTGCCGGCGTAGCCGATCGCGGCCAGGGCCTCGGCGACGCTGGCGCCGTCGCGGTCGCGCTGGGCCAGGCAGGAGTCGAGCGTGAAGGCCTCGGCGAACACGCCCGAGCCCATCATCACCGGGGTGAAGCGGCTGCCCTCCTCGTTGGTCCAGATCGCGACCGCGAAGGGCCTGTCGGTCTTCACGCCGTGGTCGTTCAGCGTGCGCAGCACCTCGAGACCGGCCAGCACGCCGTAGTTGCCGTCGAACTTGCCGCCGTTGGGCTGGGTGTCGATGTGGCTGCCCACGGCAACCGCCGGCGCGTCGACGCTGCCGTTGCGGTCGGGGCGGATCGCGAAGACGTTGCCGATGCCGTCGACCCGCAGCGTGCAGCCGGCCTCGCGCAGCCAGCCGCAGACCAGGTCGCGGCCCTGGCGGTCGAGGTCGGTCAGCGCGAGGCGCGCGACGCCGCCCTTGGGCGTGGCGCCGATCTTCGCGAGCTCCATCAGGCTGTTCCAGAGCCGGTCGCCGTCGATCGCGAGCGAAGCCGGGGTTTGCGCGGGGGAAGTGCCGAGATCCATGGTCTGACCTGTCGGGGTTGGGTGAGCGGGGCGAAGGGTGATCATGCCGCCGAAGCGGCGACCGGGGAAAGTGGGGGGCGGGGACGGGTCCGCTGGGAGGCGCCCAGCCGGCGCGACACGTCGGCAGCCAGCGCGGTGATCGCGGCGACCACCTCGGCCTCGCGCTCGGGGGTGGTGGACGCCTTGATCAGGCTGACCGCGACCGCGGCGACCGCCTCGGTGCGCCCGGCGGCGAAGACCGGCGCGCCGAAGCAGTGCATGCCCTCGGCGGTCTCCTCGTCGTCGATCGCGTAGCCGCTGGCGCGCACCGCCTGCAGCTGGCCCTCGAGCTGGTCGCGGCTTGCCACGCTGTGGCGGGTCAGCCGCCCGGGCAACTCGGGCTCGACCAGCGCATCGACCCGCTCGGCCGGCAGCGTGGCCAGCATCGCCTTGCCCGACGAGGTGAAGCAGGCCGGGAAGCGGCCGCCTACCCGGAAGTTGACGCCCAGCGCGCGGTTGCCGGGCCGGCAGGCCAGGTACAGCACGTCGCCGCCGTCGAGCACCGCCAGCATGATCGTTTCCTCGCGCAGCGCATCGAAGGCCTGCGAGGCCTGGTTGAAGGCGGCGATCACGCTGGACTGCCGCTCGAAGGCCTGCGCCCAGTGCAGCGCCTTGGGGCCGAGCGCGTACTCGCCGCGGGCGTCGCGCATAGCCAGCCCGAGCGCGGTCAGCGTGTGCAACAGGCCGTGCAGGCTGCTCTTGGGCAGCGCGAGCGCTTTCGCGAGCTCGGCCAGCGCCTGCGGGCGGCTCACGGTGGCCAGGTGATCGAGCAGGCGGGTGGCGCGCTCGACCGCGGGCACCAGCGAGGCTTCGCCGGCTTGATCGCGATCGGGTCTGGCGAGGATTCGGGTTGACATCGTGTCGGCGAGCGCTAAACTCGCGGTGTTCCTGAAACTGAACGCGCGTTCAATATGTTGAACGATAGCGACTGCAGACGGGGCCTGTCAACCGGCCTTCCGGCTTTCCGGCCCTCGTTCCGGCCTTTCCGGCCCCGAATGCCGCGCGAAGCGACGATTCGCCCGCCAAGCCACGAACCGAACCCAGAGGACCAGAGAAAATGGGCAGCTCCGACAGCACCTTGACCAGCGCCACCATGGTGGGGCACTGGATCGACGGCCAGGCCGTTCCCCCCGAAGCGGGCTCGCGCAGCGCGCCGGTCTACGACCCGGCCACCGGCCAGGTCGCGCGCGAGGTCGCGCTGGCCTCGGCCGCCCAGGTCGACGCCGCGGTGAAATCCGCCGCCGCCGCCTTCCCGGGCTGGGCCGCCACGCCGCCGCTGCGCCGGGCCCGCGTGATGTTCAAGTTCAAGGAGCTGGTCGAGCGCAACGTCGACGAGCTGGCCCGCTGCATCGTGGCCGAGCACGGCAAGGTGTACAGCGACGCGCTCGGCGAGATCACCCGCGGCCTCGAGGTCGTCGAGTTCGCATGCGGCATTCCGCAGCTGCTCAAGGGCGAATACAGCGAGCAGGTCGGCACCGGCGTCGACATGTACTCGATCCGCCAGCCGCTGGGCGTGTGCGCCGGCATCACGCCGTTCAACTTCCCGACGATGGTCCCGATGTGGATGTTCCCGGTGGCGATCGCCTGCGGCAACACCTTCGTGCTGAAGCCGTCGGAGCGCGACCCGTCGGCCTCGCACGTCATGGCGCGGCTGCTCAAGGAAGCGGGCCTGCCCGACGGCGTGTTCAACGTGGTCAACGGCGACAAGGAAGCGGTCGACGCGCTGCTCGGCCATCCGCAGGTGGCGGCGGTCAGCTTCGTGGGCTCCACTCCGATCGCGAAGTACATCCACGACACCGCCAGCGCCAACGGCAAGCGGGTGCAGGCGCTCGGCGGCGCCAAGAACCACATGGTGGTGATGCCCGATGCCGACCTCGACCAGGCGGTCGATGCGCTGATCGGCGCGGCCTATGGTTCGGCCGGCGAGCGCTGCATGGCGGTGTCGATCGCGGTGGCGGTCGGCGACGTGGCCGACAAGCTGGTGGCCCGGCTCGCCGAGCGGGTGCCGCAGATCAAGGTCGCGCCCGGCATGGACCAGACGGCCGAGATGGGCCCGCTGGTCACCGGCGCGCACCTGGCCAAGGTTCGCGGCTACGTCGATGCGGGCGTGGCGGAGGGCGCGAAGCTGGTCGTGGACGGCCGCGACCTGAAGGTGGCCGGCCACGAGAAGGGCTTCTTCCTGGGCGGCTGCCTGTTCGACCACGTGAAGCCCGGCATGAAGATCTACAACGAGGAGATCTTCGGGCCGGTGCTCGGCATCGTGCGCGCGGCCAGTTTCGAGGAGGCGCTGAAGCTGATCAACGACCACGAGTTCGGCAACGGTTGCGCGATCTTCACCCGCGACGGCGACGCCGCCCGCGAGTTCGCGACCCGCGTGCAGATCGGCATGGTCGGCGTGAACGTGCCGATCCCGGTGCCGATGGCCTTCCACTCGTTCGGCGGCTGGAAGGCCTCGCTGTTTGGCGACCACCACATGCACGGGCCCGAGGGCGTGCGCTTCTACACCCGCTACAAGGCGGTCACGCAGCGCTGGCCGGCCGGCATTCGTGCCGGCGCCGAGTTCGTGATGCCGACGATGAAGTGATCGCGACGGCGGCCGGTGGCCGCCGTTTTTCATGATGCCGCGCGGGCCGCGGCTGGCGCCGACGGCGCGGCGGTGCCCGCGGGCAACGAGGGAGATGCACAGATGACGCTGCAGTTGAAAGAGATGTCGCTGCTCAAGGCGAAGGGCTACATCGACGGCAAGTGGGTCGACGCCGACGCCGGCGGCCGCTTCGCGGTCACCAACCCGGCCACCGGCGCGACGATCGTCGAAGTGGCCGACATGGGCGCGGCCGAGACCCGCCGCGCGATCGACGCGGCCGCCCGCGCGCTGCCCGCCTGGCGGGCGAAGACCGCGAAGGAGCGGGCGGCGATCATGCGCCGCTGGTTCGACCTGATCCTCGCGCACACCGAGGACCTGGCGATGCTGATGACCGCCGAGCAGGGCAAGCCGCTCGCCGAGTCGCGCGGCGAGGTCGCCTACGGCGCCTCGTTCATCGAGTGGTTCGCCGAGGAGGGCAAGCGCGCCTACGGCGACGTGATCCCGACCACGCAGGCAGATCGCCGGCTGTTCGCGCTGAAGCAGGGCATCGGCGTGTGCGCGGCGATCACGCCGTGGAACTTCCCGATCGCGATGATCACCCGCAAGTGCGCGCCGGCCTTCGCGGCGGGCTGCACCGTGGTCGCCAAGCCGGCCGAGGCCACGCCGCTGTCGGCGCTGGCGCTGGTCGAGCTGGCCGAGCAGGCGGGCTTTCCGCCCGGCGTGTTCAACGTCGTGATCGGGGACGCCGGCAAGGCGCCCGAGATCGGCGTGGAGCTGTGCACCAGCCCGATCGTGCGCAAGGTCTCGTTCACCGGCTCCACCGAAGTGGGCCGCATCCTGCTGCGCCAGTCGGCCGACACGATCAAGAAGCTGTCGCTCGAGCTGGGCGGCAACGCGCCCTTCATCGTGTTCGACGACGCCGATCTCGACGCGGCGGTCGACGGCGCGATCGCGTCCAAGTACCGCAACGCCGGCCAGACCTGCGTGTGCGCGAACCGGCTGATCGTGCAGGACGGCGTCTACGACGCGTTCGCGGCGAAGCTCGCCGAGAAGGTCGCTCAGTTCAAGGTCGGCGCCGGCACCGAGCCGGGCGTGACCGTGGGGCCGCTGATCGAGGCGGCCGCGATCGACAAGGTCGAGGCGCACATCGCCGACGCGGTCTCGAAGGGCGCGAAGGTGGTCACCGGCGGCAAGCGGCACGCGCTGGGGGGGCTGTTCTTCGAGCCCACCGTGCTGGCCGGCGTGACCCCCGAGATGCGCGTGGCGCGCGAGGAGACCTTCGGCCCGGTGGCGCCGCTGTTCCGGTTCAAGACCGAGGACGAGGCGATCGCGATGGCCAACGACACCGAGTTCGGCCTGGCCTCGTACTTCTACTCGCGCGACGTGGGCCGCGTGTTCCGCGTGGCCGAGGCGCTCGAGTCCGGCATGGTCTGCGTGAACAGCGGCATCCTGTCGAACGAGGTGTCGCCCTTCGGCGGGGTGAAGCAGTCGGGGCTGGGTCGCGAGGGCTCGAAGTACGGTCTGGACGAGTATCTCGAGATCAAGTACCTGTGCCTGGCGGGAATCTGAGAACGCGCGGGTAGATCTACCGCGCGGTCCGGTCTCGAAAGGGCGATTTCCGAAAACGAGTTTGGGGGAGAAGACGATGAAGTTCCGCGCCGCCGTGCTGCGTGAGATGTGCCTGCCGACGCCCTACGCGGACAGTCGTCCGCTGTCGATCGAGGAGGTCGAGGCGGCGCCGCCCGGCCGCGGCGAGATCCTGGTGAAGATCCGCGCGGCGGGCCTCTGCCACTCGGACCTGTCGGCGATCAACGGCGACCGGCCCTGGCCGATGCCGATCGTGGTCGGCCACGAGGCGGCGGCCGAGGTGCTCGAGCTCGGCGACGGTGTCACCGACCTGGCGGTCGGCGACCACGTGGCGCTGATCTTCAGGCCGAACTGCGGCACCTGCCCGAGCTGCGCGAGCGGCCGGCCCGCGCTGTGCGTGCCGGGCGGCGAGTCGAACGCCACCGGGTCGTTGCTCGGCGGCTACAAGCGGCTTCGCTCGGTGGCCGGCCCGGGCGTGGACGGCACGCCCGGCAGCGCGCTGAACCACCATCTCGGCTGCGCCGCGTTCGCCGAGTACGCGGTGGTGTCGCGGCGCTCCGCGGTGAAGATCGATCCCACGCTGCCCTGGGACGAGGCCGCGCTGTTCGGCTGCGCGGTGATCACCGGCGCCGGGGCGGTGGTCAACACCGCCAGGGTCGAGGCAGGCACCAAGGTCGCGGTCGTGGGGCTGGGCGGCGTGGGCTTTTCGTCGCTGCTGGCGGCCAAGGCGGTGGGCGCGGTCGAGGTGATCGCGGTCGACATGCTCGACGCCAAGCTGGAGAAGGCGCGGGAGCTGGGCGCGACGCAGTGCTTCAACGCGGCCGACCCGGCGGTGATCGACAAGATCAAGGCCGCCACCGGCGGCGGTGTCGATTACGCGTTCGAGATGGCCGGCAGCGTGAAGGCGCTCGAACTGGCCTACCGGATCACCGCGCGCGGCGGCACCACGGTGACCGCCGGCTTGCCGAATCCCGCGCACAAGTGGGAGATGCAGGCGGTGACGCTGATCGCCGAGGAGCGCACGATGAAGGGCAGCTACGTTGGGTCCTGCGTGCCCTCGCGCGACATCCCGCGCTTCATCGCGATGTACAAGGCCGGGCTGCTGCCGGTCGACAAGCTGCTTTCCGAGCGGATCCGCCTCGACGACATCAACGCGGCGCTCGACAGGCTGGCGCGCGGCGAGTCGATCCGGCAGGTGATCATGATGGATTGACGCGGCTTGCGTCATTGGTGCGTCGGGCCGGGCGACTCGGCGGGCGGCGCGCCGATACCCTTGCCGGCGCCGGCGCAGCGGATGCCCGGCGCGCACGCCGCGCGCCGGCGGTCATCCCGGCGAAGCCGTCTCGAAGGAACTCGGCAGAATGAGCGAACAGTTCGACTACATCATCGTCGGCGCCGGCACCGCTGGCTGCCTGCTGGCCAACCGGCTCTCGGCCGATCCTTCGGTGCGGGTCCTGCTGCTCGAGGCGGGGGGGCGCGACGACTACCTGTGGATCCACATCCCGGTCGGCTACCTGTACTGCATCGGCAATCCGCGCACCGACTGGCTGTTCAAGACCGAGCCCGAGGCGGGCCTGGGTGGCCGCAGCATCGGCTATCCGCGCGGCAAGGTGCTCGGGGGCTGCTCGTCGATCAATGGGATGATCTACATGCGCGGGCAGCGCGGCGACTACGACGGGTGGGCCGCCGCCGGCAATCCCGGCTGGTCCTGGGACGAGGTGCTGCCCTACTTCCTGAAGCACGAGAACTGGCACGGTCTCGACGGCGGCGGCAACGACCCGCTGCACGGCCACGGCGGCGAGTGGCGGGTCGAGCGTCAGCGGCTCGCCTGGGAGCTGCTGGACGCCTTCCAGCAGGCCGCGGCCGAGTCGGGCATCCCGTCCACCGAGGACTTCAACCGGGGCGACAACTTCGGCTGCGGCTACTTCGAGGTGAACCAGCGCAAGGGGGTCCGCTGGAACGCGGCCAAGGCCTTCCTGCACCCGGTCAGCGCCCGCCCCAACCTGAAGGTGGTGACCGGCGCCCAGGTAATGCGGCTGTTGCGCAGGACCGATGGCTCGGGTCGGGTCGAAGGGGTGGAGTGCCGCGTTGGCGGCGCCTCCGGAGAAAGTAAGTCCTTCCTTTGTTCGAACGAGGTCGTGATGGCGGCCGGCGCGATCGGCACGGCGCAGATCCTCCAGCTGTCGGGCATCGGCCCGGCCGAGGTGCTGGCCCAGGCCGGGATCGAACCGGTCGTCGAGCTGCCCGGCGTGGGAGAGAACCTGCAGGATCACCTGCAGCTGCGCCTGATCTACCGGGTCAGCAATGCGCACACGCTGAACCGTCAGGCGAACAGCCTGATCGGCAAGGCGCAGATGGGCCTGCAGTACCTTCTGTTCCGGCGCGGGCCAATGACGATGTCGCCGAGCCAGCTCGGAGCCTTCGCGAAGTCGGATCCGGCGCAGGCGAGCGCGAACGTCGAGTATCACGTGCAGCCGCTGTCGCTCGACAAGTTCGGCGAGCCCTTGCACCGCTTCCCGGCGTTCACCGCGTCGGTCTGCAACCTGCGTCCGAGCTCGCGGGGCCAGGTGCGACTGGCGTCGGCCGACCCCTTCGCCGCGCCGCGGATCATGCCGAACTATCTGGCGACCGAGGAGGACCGGAAGGTCGCGGCCGACTCGATCCGGCTCACCCGCCGGATCGTCGCAGCCGACGCGCTGAAGCCTTACGCGCCGGTCGAGTACCTGCCTGGGCCGGACTACCGGACCGACGAGGAACTCGCCGAGGCGGCAGGGAAGGTGGGCACGACGATCTTCCACCCGGTGGGTACCTGCAAGATGGGCCCGGCGAGCGACCCGAGCGCGGTCGTCGACCATCGCCTGCGCTGCCACAAGGTGCCTGGACTGCGCATTGCCGATGCGTCGGTGATGCCGACGATCACGTCGGGCAACACGAACTCCCCGACGCTGATGATCGCCGAGAAGGCGGCGGCGATGATGCTCGAGGACCGCCGGGGCTGAGCGAAGGACCGGGCGAGGTCCGGTCGCCTCGAGGATCGGCGCGCAGCAGTCGGGGCGAAAGGGGCGGCACTGGCCAAGCGCTCGCGAATAAGCGGAACCCTCGGTCCGCGCCGTCGTCCGCCCGACCGAGTCTATCCGGTCGGAATCGATCCGCAGCCGCTATGATGACGGCCGAAGTTCCACGTGAAACATGCATGAAGCGCCGACGATGATCGTCGGTGCCCGGACGACTCGATGGACACGGTACAAACGGTAGTGGTGGGCGCCGGGGTGGTCGGCCTCGCGATCGCCCGCGCGCTCGCGCGCAGCGGCAGGGAAGTGGTGATCCTCGAGGCGGCCGACGCGATCGGCACCGAGACCAGTTCCCGCAACAGCGAAGTCATTCACGCCGGCATCTACTACGAGCCGGGTTCGCTGAAGGCGCAACTCTGCGTGGAAGGGCGGGAGCGACTCTATGCCTACTGCGAGGAGCGTGGCGTTGCCTACCGGAACTGCGGGAAGCTGATCGTCGCGGCGACCGATGCCCAGCGCGACGGGCTCGAGCGTATCGACAAGCGCGCAAGGGCTGCGGGGGTCGAGAACCTGCAATGGCTGAGCGGGGCCGAGGCGATCGCGATGGAGCCGTCGCTCCAGTGCGCACATGCGCTGTTGTCGCCGAGCACCGGTATCGTCGACAGCCACGGCTTCATGCTCGCGCTACAGGGAGAGGCCGAGGACCACGGCGCGATGCTGGCCCGCTGCAGCAGGGTGCGCAGGGGGCGCGTCGTGCCCGGTGGTTTCGAGCTGGAGGTCGACGCGGGCGGGGAGCTGATGCAGCTCGGCTGCCGGGAGCTGGTCAATGCGGCCGGCCTGGGCGCGAACGCGGTCGCCTCGGTCCTGGAGGGTCTGGATCCGTCATGGGTTCCGCCGCTCTACCTCGCGAAAGGCAACTACTTCGCGCTGGCCGCGAAGTGTCCATTCAGCCGCCTGATTTACCCCATCCCAAACGAGGCCGGGCTGGGGGTGCACCTGACGATAGACCTGGGCGGACAGGGGCGCTTCGGTCCCGACGTGGAATGGATCGAGCAGATCGACTACGACGTCGATCCCGCGCGTTGCGCCGGCTTCTACGAAGAGATCCGGACTTACTGGCCGGGCGTGCCCGACGGCGCGCTGCACGCCTCGTACGCCGGCATCCGCCCGAAGCTTGTGCCCGCCGGCAAGGCCGCCGCCGACTTCCGGATCGACGGACCCGAGGCCCATCGAGTAGACGGCCTGGTCAATCTGTTCGGCATCGAGTCGCCGGGGCTGACCGCCTCGATGGCGATAGCCGAGCGCGTGCTGCGGGCGCTCGACACGGCGCGCTGACGGAGCCCTTTCGGCGAGCTGACGCTTGCAGGCCCGTAGGTAGGTTGCGTTTGCTGCTCCCGCCGAGCGGCGGCCGGGCTGCCCGGCGCGCCTGCGCTCGGCGCCAACCGGTCAGGCCGCGCTGCCCTTGCTCGGGCAGGTATTGATCCCGAGGATCGAGTAGAGCGGGCAGGTCTTCAGCAGCCCCGTGGCAAGCGGGACGATCCCGATCCAGCCCCAGGCTCCGATCGTTCCCATCAGCGCGAGCGCGATCAGCACGATGCCGACCACGATCCTCAGGATCCGGTCGATTCCGCCGACATTGATTTTCATTCGCCTCTCTCCTTGAAAGTGGGCCTGCGGCCCGACATGGGAAATCTAGGACGGAGTGACACTCTCTGTCTGTGACCGCGGATACGTTCCGTCGACGATCGCGCGAAGCGCTTCCGGGGCAAGGATCTCTATTCGCTCGCGCCCGAGGGCAACGAGACCTTCCGACTCGAAGCGCCCCAGCAGGCGCGACACCATCTCCCGGGATGTGCCGAGGTCGTCTGCGAGGCGCTGGTGGGTCGTGTGCAGGACCGCGCCGTGGCCGAGCAGGGTGTGCGCGAGACGGCTATCCAGGCGTTGGGAAATCACCGCATCGATCAAGCTCATCAGTTCGCCGACGCGCGTGGCGACGGCGGCGACGAACTGCGCGCGAACGTCACGATGGTCGGTCCAGCGCAGGAATGTTTCACGTGGAACGATCAGCAGGCGGCTCGGGCAAGTCGTGGCTCCGTGCGCGGAAAGCCGCTGGCCCCCGAACAGGCATGCAGCGGACGCGATGCAGAATTCGCCGGGCCGCACACGGTACAGCTCGATCTCGCGACCGCTGGCGGTCGCGCGGGCGACCCTGACCTCTCCCAGTAGCAGCAGCGGCAAGCCCTTGCAGGCATCGCCCTCCGAGAAAAGCGTCGCATCTTCTGGCGCATCCAGGCAGGGCAGGGCGGCCATATCGGCGGCGAGCGCAGCAGTGCCGACCCGGTCGAGGGCAGGGTAGCTCTTGACGAGATGCTCGGCGATCGCGAGGTGCTTGGGGGAGACGGATCCGGGGTCGGAGGCCACTGGTAGCGTGAAGTCCATTCGGTGGGTCGATCGACGAAACTCGCCTGTAGCTTGCAGTCTTCTCGACCTTGGGGCAAGGGCGCCGGGTGGCGCTCGAGGCAAGCCGGTGCGCCGGAGGCGCATCGGCTCATCTCCGGTGCTGCGCTCGTCGATGCCCTCGGAGTGGCGGGCGGGGTGCCGAGCCGGCGTGCCGGGCAGGGGGCCTGGCCGGAGCGCCGGATGTCGGCATCCGCCCGGAGCGCCCGACATCGGCATCCACCCGCCGCCTCACCTGAGAGCTATATCTCGATCGGAGTGCAGAGCCAAAGCCTTGGCTCAGAGGCAAGTGCTCGATCGGGGGCCGGCCAAAGCCTGGCGCGGCGGCGCTCGCTCGATCGGGGCGTCCAGCAAACGCTTTGGCTCCGAGGCGCTGGTTCGATCGTGCGTTCCGGCCAAAGCTTTGGCTCGGAGGCTGTAACTCGATCGAGCGCCGATCTGGCCGCTTCGGGTCGGAGTTCACCCCCTTGATGGGCTCGAGCCGGTGGTTTCACGTGAAACAGGGGGCGTCCCCCGGCGCCACGGCCCCGCGGTTCCACGTGAAACCCTCGCGCAGCGCGAGAATCGATGCAGAGCTTTCTCCTCGGCCAAACGGCCGATCCCTTCGCAGCGCTTCTGTTACCAGCAGCGGCGGCCTATAATCGCGCCCTCGCGGTTCCCTTCTGGATCCCGTGCAACAACCCTTGATCATGGACTTTCCTGAGCATTTCGACGTCATCGTCGTTGGCGGTGGCCACGCCGGCACCGAGGCCGCGCTCGCGGCTGCCCGCATGGGCAGCCGCACCCTGCTGCTGACGCACAGCATCGAAACGCTCGGCCAGATGTCCTGCAATCCGTCGATCGGCGGCATCGGGAAGGGGCACCTTGTCAAGGAGATCGATGCGCTCGGCGGCGCGATGGCCGAGGCCACCGACGAGGCCGGGATCCAGTTCCGGATCCTGAATTCGAGCAAGGGGCCTGCGGTGCGGGCCACCCGCGCCCAGGCAGACCGGGTCCTGTACCGGCAGGCGATCCGCCGCCGTCTCGAGAACCAGCCGAACCTCTGGCTCTTCCAGCAGGCGGTCGACGACCTGATCGTCGACGGCGACCGGGTCGCCGGCGCGGTTACCCAACTCGGCTTGCGCTTTCGTGCGCCGACCGTCGTGCTGACGACCGGCACCTTCCTCAACGGCCTGATCCATGTAGGCCTTGCCCATCACTCGGCGGGCAGGGCAGGGGATCCGCCGTCGATCTCGCTTGCCGAGCGCTTGAAGGAGCTGAAGCTGCCGCAGGGACGGCTGAAGACAGGCACGCCGCCGCGGATCGACGGCCGCAGCATCGACTTCGCCCGTTGCGAGGAGCAGCCCGGCGATCTCGATCCGGTGCCGGTCTTCTCCTTCCTCGGCGATCCGGCGAGCCACCCCGAGCAGCTGCCCTGCTGGATCACCCACACGACCGAGGCCACGCACGAGATCATTCGCGGCGGGCTGGATCGCAGCCCGATGTACACCGGCGTGATCGAGGGAGTCGGCCCCCGTTACTGCCCGTCGATCGAGGACAAGATCCATCGCTTCGCGTCCAAGTCGTCGCACCAGATCTTCCTCGAGCCCGAGGGGCTGACGACCAACGAGTTCTACCCGAACGGCATCTCGACCAGCCTGCCCTTCGACGTGCAGCTCGAGCTGGTCCACTCGATTCCGGGCCTCGAGCGAGCCCACATCCTTCGGCCGGGCTACGCGATCGAGTACGACTATTTCGATCCGCGCGGGCTGAAGCGCTCGCTGGAAACGAGGGCGATCGAGGGACTCTTCTTCGCGGGCCAGATCAACGGCACGACCGGCTACGAGGAGGCGGCAGCCCAGGGCCTGCTGGCCGGCATCAACGCCAGCCTGAAGGTGCAGGGCAGGGAGGCCTGGGCGCCGCGCCGCGACGAGGCCTATCTCGGCGTGCTGGTCGACGACCTGGTCACCCGGGGCGTTTCCGAGCCGTACCGGATGTTCACGAGTCGCGCCGAGTACCGGCTGAGCCTGCGCGAGGACAATGCCGACCTGCGGCTGACGCCGGTGGGCCGCGATCTCGGCTGCGTCGACGACAGGCGATGGGAGGCCTTCGCCCGCAAGCGCGACGCGATCGAGGCCGAGCTGCAACGCCTGCGCGGCACCTGGGTGAACCCGCGCAGCCTGCCGCCGGAGCGCGCGGTCGAGACCATCGGCCAGCCGATCGAGCGCGAGCACTCGCTCGCCGACCTGCTGCGTCGCCCCGACGTGTCCTATGAGGCGATCGTCGCGCTGGGCGGGCCCGGCGCTGCCGACCCGCAGGTCGCCGAGCAGGTCGAGATCCAGCTCAAGTATGCGGGCTACATCCAGCGGCAGCAGGCGGAGATCGCCCGACACGCGCACAACGAGCAGTTGCCCCTGCCGGCCGATTTCGACTACTCGCAGGTGCGGGGCCTCTCGGTCGAGGTGCGCCAGAAGCTGAGCCAGCACCGGCCCGAGACCGTGGGCCAGGCCGCCCGCGTATCCGGAGTCACGCCGGCGGCGATCTCGCTGCTGCTGGTTCACCTGAAGAAGCGTCGCCAGGCGGCGCACGGCGAGAAGGCGGCCTGAGTTGTCGTCGCACCGCCCCGGGCGCGCCCGCCGGCAAGCGCCTTCGGTTTGCGATCGCGACGCGCTCGAAGCCGAGCTGAAGGCGGGCGTCGCCAGCCTGGGCCTCGTGCTGCCCCAGCCGGCGATCGGCGCGCTGCTGGACTACCTGGCGCTGCTGGCCAAGTGGAACGCGGTCTACAACCTGACCGCGGTTCGCGACCCTCGGTCGATGCTGGTCCAGCACCTTCTCGACAGCCTCGCGATTGTCGGGCCGCTGTCCCGGAAGGGCCCCTTCCGCTGTGTCGTCGACGTCGGCAGCGGCGGAGGTCTCCCGGGAATCGTGCTGGCGATCGTGTGGCCGGATACCAGGATTCACCTGGTCGAGCCGGTCGGCAAGAAGGCCGCCTTCCTGCGTCAGTGCGCTGTGGAGTTAGCGCTTGCACACGTGGAAGTGCACGCCACGCATGTGGAGTCGCTGGAGCCCGGCCCATCGCTCGACCCCGACCTGATCGTGTGCCGCGCCTTCGCGTCGCTGGCCGACTTCGCCGCCGGCATCGAGCGGCTTGCGGGCCCGACTACAATCGTCGCCGCAATGAAGGGGGTGGTGCCGCACGACGAGATCGCGGCGCTTCCCGAGGGCTGGTCGGTGGCCGAGGTCGTGCCGCTGGACGTGCCACGGCTCGACGCCGAGCGCCACCTGTTGTTGCTGGACCGGCGCGGGGCGACCGCTTGCGGGCCGGCCGGGGCCTGACGCAACGTCGTCCGACATCTCTCCCGCCAAGCCCAGCCAGGATTCCGCGCCCCGACCGCGACCCCTACGCCTAGCCTTCGAACCGCCCTGAAATTCCGCACCGCCCCGATCCTCCGCCCGCACCGACCCCGATTCGACCGAGCACCGCGCCCATGGCCAAGATATTCGTGATCGCCAACCAGAAAGGCGGCGTCGGCAAGACCACCACCTCGGTGAACCTCGCCGCGGCGCTGGCCCGGCACGGCCAGCGCACGCTGCTCGTCGACCTCGATCCGCAGGGCAACGCCACGATGGGCAGCGGCGTCGACAAGCGCAGCCTGAAGCGCTCGGTCTACCAGGTGCTGATCGGACTGTCCGACGTCGTCGAGGCCACCTGCCAGGCCGCCGACGCCGGCTACTCGCTGCTGCCCGCCAACCGCGAGCTGGCCGGCGCCGAGGTCGAGCTTGTCGACTTCGACGAGCGCGAAACCCGGCTCAAGGACGCGCTGGCCGCGGTCGACGACCTGTACGACTTCGTGCTGATCGACTGCCCGCCGTCGCTGTCCCTGCTGACGCTGAACGGCTTCTGCGCGGCCCACGGCGTGATCATCCCGATGCAGTGCGAGTACTTCGCGCTCGAGGGCCTGTCCGACCTGGTCAACACGATCCGCAAGGTCCACGCGAACTTCAATACGCGGCTGCAGATCATCGGCCTGCTGCGGGTCATGTTCGACCCGCGGGTCACGCTGTCGCAGCAGGTCTCGGCGCAGCTCGAGCAGCACTTCGGCGACAAGGTCTTCCGGACGATCATCCCGCGCAACGTGCGGCTCGCCGAGGCGCCGAGCTACGGCCTGCCGGGGGTCGTCTTCGATCCGCAGTCCAAGGGCGCGAAGGCCTACCTGGCCTTCGGGGCGGAGCTGATCGAGCGGATGGCCGCGCTGCCGACCTCGACCGACCGCGGGCCCGGCCCCGCCGACCGGAACGCCAGTCCGCCGGGCCCGGCCGGCTCCCCCGAGTCGCCCGACCCATCCAGCCAACCCCGCGCTCCCGGAGCTTCGCAATGATCAGGAAACAGAAAGGCCTCGGCCGTGGCCTCGAGGCGCTGCTCGGCGCCGACACCACGCCCGAGCGCGCCCGGACCGAAGGCGAGGCGATCACGACCCTGCGGCTCGAGCAGCTGCAGGCGGGCCGCTATCAGCCGCGCACCCGGATGGACGAATCGGCGCTGCAGGAGCTCGCCGCGTCGATCCGCACTCACGGCCTGATGCAGCCGATCGTCGTGCGCCCGATCGCCGGGGGCCGCTGGGAGATCATCGCCGGCGAGCGGCGCTTCAGAGCGGCCGGCCTGGCCGGCCTCGCCGAGGTGCCGGTCGTCGTGCGCGAGGTGTCCGACGAGCATGCGCTGCAGCTCGCGCTGATCGAGAACATCCAGCGCGAGGACCTGAATCCGCTCGAGGAGGCGCAGGCGATCCGCAGGCTGATCGACGAGTTCGGCTTCTCGCACGAGCAGGCGGCCGACGCGATCGGCCGCTCGCGCAGCGCCACCTCGAACCTGCTTCGGCTGCTGAACCTGGCCGAGCCGGTGCAGACGATGCTGCTGGCCGGCGACGTGGACATGGGTCACGCACGCGCGCTGCTGGCCCTGGACCGCGCGCAGCAGATCATGGTCGCGCACGAGGTCGCCGAGCGCCGCCTGTCGGTGCGCGACACCGAGCGCCTTGTCCAGAAGAAGCTGTCGGGCGAGACCGAGCGGCCGGGCCGGCGCGCGCAGGCCGAGGGCGGGCGCGACCTCGCGCGGCTGCAGGAGCGCCTGGCCGATGCGCTGGCCGCGCCGGTCACGATCCGGGCCAACGCGCGCGGCCGCGGCAGCCTCACGATCGGCTTCGGGAGCCTCGAGCAGTTCCAGGGGCTGCTCGAGCGGCTGGGCGTGGCGGAAGAGGACTGACGGCCCGAGATCAGATGCCCTGCGGCTTGCGCAGGAAGGCCTCGCGCTCGACCGACGGCACCTTCAGCAGGCGGATCTCGCCGTCCTTGAGCACCCGGAGCGGAATTTCCGCCCCCGCCGGGCCCAGCTTCCAGACCTGCCGGTAGAAGTCGGCCTGGTCGTCGATCGAGGCCTCGCCGACCCCCAGGATGATGTCGCCGGGCGCGAGCCCCGCCTTCTCGGCCGGACCGCCCCGGGTGACCCTCGCCACCATCAGGTTGCCGCGCACCGACTCGGTCGAGACGCCCAGCCAGGGCCGGGCTGGACCCGCGCGCCTGCCGCTGGCGAGCAGCTCGTCGAGGACAGGCCGCAACAGCCCGACCGGCACGAACAGGTTGCCGGGCACCGCGGGCCGCCCCGGCGGCGCCGCGTCGTTCACGATCAGCGAGCCGATCCCGACCAGCTTGCCGTCGCCGGAGAACAGGGCCGCGCCGCTCCAGTTGTTGACCGGCGGAAAGGTGAACAGCGGCCGCTCCAGCAGGTACTCCCAGCTGCCGGAGAAGGGCTTGCGCGACAGCACGGCCAGCTCGGTGGCTTCCGGCTCGCCGTGCCCGAGCGTGAGCACCCGGTCGCCCACCGCGACCTTCTCCGAGTCGCCGAGCTCGATCGGCCGGCCGTCGAGCGGGATCGCGGTGCGCACCAGGCCCAGGCCGCTGTCCGGGTCTTGGCCGGCCACGCTGGCGGGAATCCGCCGTCCGGAGTCGGTGATCACTTCGACCTGGTCGGCCTCGAGCAGCAGATAGCCGATGGTCAGTACGGTCGAGGGCCCGATGATCACACCCGAGCCGCTGCGGCGCGCGCCGAGCGTGGCCACCGTCTGGCCGTCTGCGACCGCCCGGGTACGGATCTGGACGACGCTGCCGACGAACCGGCGCGGATCCACCGCGGCCTCGGCCGTCTGGGCGGAGCCGGAGCCGCCGGCCGCGCCGGAAGGTGCGGAGGGAAGCGCCGAGGGCGGGGCTGACCGAGGCGCCGACGGGCCCGAGGGCGCCGCGGGCGAAACCGGATCCGCCGGGGCGACCGGATCCGCCGGCAGGTCCGGCGATCGCTGCGCATCGGGCGAGTCGCGAAAGGCGTCGGGCAGCGCCAGCGGATCCGCCCCGAGCTCGCCGGCGACGGCGAGCGGCGCGAGCCCGGCACCCGCGAGCCATGCCGTGGCCATGCCGGCCGCGAGCGCGACCGCGAAGCGGCGCCCGGCCGACGCAAGCGCGCCGGCCGGCCCGGACCGCAGGGCGGGTGTGGACCCGGCGCGGCGCCGTAGAGTGGGCCGGGGCAGCGTGGCGCGGCAGGAGAGCACGAAGCGGAGCATGTCGAAAATCCCGGTTTCGAACCTCGTCGGGGCTCGCGCCCCATTCTTTCACGCCGCCGGTGTTGTTGCGCCGCGGCATTCCGGCTTGACCCGATTTCTCGCCGCAGGCTAGAATCGACAGTCTTTGTCCGCTGCAAACCGCTGCAACTGCTCATCATGTTCACCGCGGTCGGTCTGCAAGTCGCTGTCGTCGCCGCGCTGGCCGTATTCGCCGGCGGGGTCTGGGGGATGGAAGTCGCCCTGTCCCTGGCGTTCGGCGGTGCCGCGGCCATCGTCCCGAACGCGCTGTTCGCGATGCGTCTGGCCATGAACCGGGGGCGCTCATCGGAATCCTATCCGGTGGTGTTCTTCCTCGGCGAGATCGTCAAGATCGGCCTGACCGTCGCGCTGCTCGTCTGGGCCGCGACATCCCTGCCGCAGCTGCGCTGGCCGCCGCTGATCGCCGGGCTGATCGCGGCGCTGAAGGCGCCTTTCCTGCTGCCCTTGCTGGCGCGCCGGAAACCAGCCGAAGGCACTGGCGATGGTTCCCGGCACGGACAGGCACCCGACGCAACCAGGCCTCAACCGCCAACAACAGAGATCCGGTAACCGACATGGCTGCAGGCTCCAACGCACCGACCGCGTCCGAATACATCGTCCATCACCTGGCGCACCTGAACACTTCCGGTTCGGCCCAGAAGAACATCGTCGACTTCTCGATCATCAACATCGACACCGTCTTCTATTCGGTGGTCCTCGGTGCGCTGATGTGTTTCTTCATGTATCGCGCCGCGCGCATGGTGCAGGTCGGCGCGCCGGGCCGCTTCGTCGGCGCGGTCGAGTCGCTGGTCGAGTTCGTCCACGAGCAGGCCCGCAGCATCGTGCACGGCGACATCCGGATGATCGCGCCGCTGGCGCTCACCGCCTTCGTCTGGATCGTCCTGATGAACGCGATGGACCTGCTGCCGGTCGACCTGCTGCCGCGCCTCGGCGAGCTGGTCGGCCTGCACTACATGCGGGTCGTGCCCACCGCCGACCTGAACGGCACGCTGTCGATGTCCATCGTCGTGCTCGGCGCGTCGATCTACTACGGCATCAAGGTCAAGCACCCGGGCGGCTTCGTCAAGGAGCTGTTCTCGGCACCCTTCGGCGCGAACGTGTTCGTGGCGCCGTTCAACTTCATCCTCAACCTGATCGAGTACGCGGCCAAGACGGTCTCGCTGGGGATGCGACTGTTCGGGAACATGTTCGCCGGCGAGCTGGTGTTCATGCTGATCGCACTGCTCGGCGGCGCCGCCACCTGGTGGACCTTCGGGCTGCATTTCCTGACCGGCCTCGGCTGGGCGATCTTCCACATCCTGATCATCACGCTTCAGGGCTTCATCTTCATGATGCTCACGCTCGTCTACATCGGGCAGGCTCACGAAGGCCACTGATCCAGTTTCATCAACAAACCACGCACTTACCTACTCAGGAGTAATCATGACCAACGTTGCTCTCGTCGCCCTCGCTTGCGGTTTGATCATCAGCCTCGGCGCGCTCGGCGCCTGCCTCGGCATCGGCATGATGGGTGGCAAGTACATCGAAGCGGCTGCCCGCCAGCCCGAACTGATGGACAAGCTGCAGACCAAGATGTTCCTGCTGGCCGGCCTGATCGACGCCGCCTTCCTGATCGGTGTCGGTATCGCGATGCTGTTCGCCTTCGCCAACCCGTTCGTCGGCTGAAGCACGCACAGATCCCGTCAACCGACTGAAGGAGGACCGTCGTGAATCTGAACGCGACGCTCATCGTCCAGATCGTCGTCTTCCTCGCGCTCTGGTGGTTCACTGCCAAGTTCGTGTGGCCGCCGATCACCAAGACGCTCGACGAGCGCTCCAAGCGGATCGCCGAGGGTCTTGCGGCTGCGGACAAGGCGCGTGCCGACCTGGCCGCCGCCGAGAAGCGGGTCGAGCAGGAGCTCAAGCAGGCCCGGGCGGGCGCCGCCGAGGTGCGGGGCACGGCCGAGAAGCAGGCCGCCGGCATCGTCGAGAAGGCCCGCGAGGAAGCCAACGCGATCATCGCGGCCGCCCGCAAGTCGGCCGAGGAAGAAGCCGCCCTGGCTGCCCAGAAGGCCCGCGAGCAGTTGCGCGAACAGGTCGCGCAACTGGCGGTTGCCGGTGCCGAGCGCATCCTGCGCAAGGAAATCGACGCCGCCCGGCATGCCGAGCTTCTGAACAACCTGAAGAACGAGCTGCGCTGACATGGCCGAGTCGCTGACGATCGCCCGGCCCTACGCCGAGGCAGCCTTCAAGCTGGCGCGCGAGCTGAACGCGCTGCCGTCGTGGTCCGAAGCGCTCGGTCGCCTGGCCGTCGTGGCGGGCACCGAGGTCGCCCGTGACCTGGTCGGCAATCCCAGGCTAACCACCGACCAGGTGGCCGGCCTGATCGCCGACTCCGCGGGCAGGCTGTCCGCCGAGCAGGTCAACTTCGTGCGCGTGCTGGCCGAGAACGAGCGGCTCACGGTCCTCCCCGAGATCGCCAACGCGTTCGAGGCGCTGCGCAACGCGCACGAAGGTGTCGTCGACGCGCAGGTGTCGTCGGCCTACCCGCTCGCCGACGACCAGCTCGCCGAGATCGTCGCGACGCTCGAGCAGAAGTACGCCAGCAAGGTGAAGGCCACGGTGCACGTCGAGCCCGACCTGATCGGCGGCGTCTCGATCCGCATCGGCGACGAAGTGATCGACGCCTCGGTCAGGGGCAAGCTGGCCCAGATGGCCAGCGCGATGAAGCTTTAAGGAATACAGGGGAACCTCATGCAACTGAATCCGGCCGAGATCAGCGAACTGCTGAAGAGCAAGATCCAGAACCTGGAAGTCGGTGCCGATACCCGCAACCAGGGGTCGGTCGTGTCCGTCACCGACGGCATCTGCCGCATCCACGGCCTTTCCGACGTGATGCAGGGCGAGATGATCGAGTTCCCGGCGGGCCCGGGCGGCGTGGCCAGCTACGGCCTGGCGCTGAACCTCGAGCGCGACTCGGTCGGCGCGGTGGTGCTCGGCTCCTACGAGCACATCTCCGAGGGCATGACCGTCAAGGCCACCGGCCGCATCCTCGAGGTGCCGGTCGGCCCCGAGCTGCTCGGCCGCGTGGTGAACTCGCTGGGCCAGCCGATCGACGGCAAGGGCCCGGTCAACGCGAAGATGACCGACGTCATCGAGAAGGTGGCGCCCGGCGTCATCGCGCGTAAATCGGTGTCGCAGCCGGTGCAGACCGGCCTGAAGGCGATCGACTCGATGGTGCCGATCGGCCGCGGCCAGCGCGAGCTGATCATCGGCGACCGCCAGACCGGCAAGACCGCGGTGGCCGTCGACACGATCATCAACCAGAAGGGCAAGGGCGTCTACTGCGTCTACGTCGCGATCGGCCAGAAGGCCTCCACCGTCGCCAACGTCGTGCGCAAGCTCGAGGAAACCGGCGCGATGGAGTACACCATCGTGGTCGCGTCCACCGCCTCCGAATCGGCCGCGATGCAGTACATCGCCGCCTACTCGGGCTGCACGATGGGCGAGTACTTCCGCGACCGCGGCGAGGACGCTCTGATCGTCTACGACGACCTCTCCAAGCAGGCCGTGGCCTACCGCCAGGTCTCGCTGCTGCTGCGCCGCCCGCCGGGCCGCGAAGCCTTCCCCGGCGACGTGTTCTATCTCCACAGCCGCCTGCTCGAGCGCGCCGCGCGCGTGAACGAGGAGTACGTCGAGAAGTTCACGAACGGTGAAGTCAAGGGCAAGACCGGCTCGCTGACCGCGCTGCCGATCATCGAGACGCAGGCCGGCGACGTGTCCGCCTTCGTCCCGACGAACGTCATCTCGATCACCGACGGCCAGATCTTCCTGGAGACCGACCTGTTCAACGCGGGCATCCGTCCCGCGATCAACGCCGGTATCTCGGTGTCGCGAGTCGGCGGCGCCGCGCAGACCGACATCATCAAGAAGCTCGGCGGCGGCGTGCGTCTGGCGCTGGCGCAGTTCCGCGAGCTGGCGGCCTTCGCGCAGTTCGCCTCCGACCTCGACGACGCGACTCGCCGGCAGCTCGAGCGCGGCCGCCTGGTCACCGAGCTGATGAAGCAGCCGCAGTACCAGCCGCTCCAGGTCTGGGAGATGGCGCTGACGCTGTTCGCGGTGAACAACGGCTACTTCGACGACATCGACGTGGCCAAGGCGCTGGACGCCGAGCGCGCGCTGCGCGAGCACATGCGCTCGAAGTTCGCGTCGCTGGTCAAGACCATCGAGGACACGCCCAAGCTCACGAAGGAAGTCGAGGCGCAGCTTCACGAAGTCGTCAAGGACTTCAAGAAGAACGGCGCGTACTGAGCGCCTGGCGCCCAGGACACGTTGAACCGCAGCGTCCTTCCGAGGAATCGAGATGGCCGGCAGTAAAGAGATCCGGACGAAGATCAAGAGCGTCCAGAACACGCGCAAGATCACGAAGGCGATGGAAATGGTCGCCGCATCCAAGATGCGCAAGGCGCAGGAGCGGATGCGGCAGTCGCGGCCGTATGCCGACAAGGTGCGCAACATCGCTGCGCACCTGGCCGGCGCCAACCCGGACTACCAGCACCCCTTCCTCGCGCGCCGCGACACGGTGAAGAAGGCCGGCATCATCGTCGTGACCACCGACAAGGGCCTGTGCGGCGGCCTGAACACCAACGTGCTCCGGCTGGTCACCAACCAGCTGCGCGATTTCGAGCGCCAGGGCGTCAAGGTCGACGCCTCGGCGATCGGCAACAAGGGTTTCGGCTTCCTGTCGCGGATCGGCGCGAAGATCGTCTCGCACGTGGTGCAGCTCGGCGACACGCCGCACCTCGACAAGCTGATCGGCCCGGTCAAGGTCCTGCTCGACGCGTACGCGGCCGGCGAGATCGACGTGGTCTACATCGGCTACACCCGCTTCATCAACACGATGAAGCAGGAGCCGGTGCTCGAGCAGCTGCTGCCGCTGTCGGCCGACCGCCTGCAGGAAGAGTCGCCCGAGTACGCGTGGGACTACATCTACGAGCCCGACGCGCAGACCGTGCTCGACGAGCTGCTGCTGCGCTACGTCGAGTCGCTGGTCTACCAGGCGGTGGCCGAGAACATGGCCTCCGAGCAGAGCGCCCGGATGGTCGCGATGAAGGCCGCCTCGGACAACGCCAAGAAGGTGATCGACGATCTCCAGCTGTCCTACAACAAGGCACGGCAGGCGGCGATCACCAAGGAGCTGTCCGAGATCGTCGGCGGCGCGGCGGCGGTCTGATCCGCTGGCCGCTCCCGGCATCCCGACCTAATTTTCGCGAACACGAACGCATTACAGACATTTTCAAGGCGAGCAAAAGATGGCACAGGGTCAAATCGTTCAGTGCATCGGCGCCGTGGTGGACATTCAGTTTCCGCGCGAGGCGATGCCCAAGGTCTACGACGCACTGGTGCTGGAAGACAGCGCTGAAAACAGCCTGGCCGAGAAGGGCCTGACCTTCGAGGTTCAGCAGCAGATCGGCGACGGCGTCGTGCGCACGATCGCGATGGGTTCCTCCGACGGCCTGCGTCGCGGCATGAAGGTCGCCAGCACCGGCGCCCCGATCTCCGTGCCGGTCGGCTCGGCCACGCTGGGCCGCATCATGGACGTGCTGGGCCGCCCGATCGACGAGGCCGGCCCGATCGCCACCGACGAGCGTCGCGCGATCCACCAGCCCGCCCCGAGCTTCGAGGAGCTGAAGCCCTCAGTCGAGCTGCTGCCCACCGGCATCAAGGTCATCGACCTGATCTGCCCGTTCGCCAAGGGCGGCAAGATCGGCCTGTTCGGCGGCGCCGGCGTCGGCAAGACCGTCAACATGATGGAGCTGATCAACAACATCGCGAAGAGCTACGGCGGCTACTCGGTGTTCGCCGGCGTCGGCGAGCGCACCCGCGAGGGCAACGACTTCTACCACGAGATGGAAGAGTCGAAGGTTCTCGACAAGGTCGCGATGGTCTTCGGCCAGATGAACGAGCCCCCGGGCAACCGCCTGCGCGTCGCGCTGACCGGCCTGTCGATGGCCGAGAAGTTCCGCGACGAGGGCCGCGACATCCTGTTCTTCATCGACAACATCTACCGCTACACGCTGGCCGGTACCGAGGTCTCGGCGCTGCTCGGCCGGATGCCGTCGGCGGTGGGTTACCAGCCGACGCTGGCCGAGGAGATGGGCCGCCTGCAGGAGCGGATCACCTCCACGAAGACCGGCTCGATCACCTCGATCCAGGCCGTGTACGTTCCCGCGGACGACCTGACCGACCCGTCGCCGGCCACCACCTTCGGCCACCTCGACGCCACGGTCGTTCTGTCGCGTGACATCGCCGCGCTGGGCATCTACCCGGCGGTCGACCCGCTCGACTCCACGTCGCGCCAGCTCGACCCGCACATCATCGGCGAAGAGCACTACAACACGACCCGCAAGGTCCAGGCCACGCTGCAGCGCTACAAGGAGCTGCGCGACATCATCGCGATTCTCGGCATGGACGAGCTGTCGCCCGAGGACAAGCTGGCGGTGGCCCGCGCGCGGAAGATCCAGCGCTTCCTGTCGCAGCCGTTCAACGTGGCGGAAGTCTTCACCGGCTCGCCCGGCAAGATCGTCGCGCTGAAGGACACGATCCGCGGCTTCCAGATGATCGTCAACGGCGAGTGCGACGCGCTGCCCGAGCAGGCCTTCTACATGGTCGGCACGATCGAAGAGGCCTTCGAGAAGGCGAAGACCCTCCAGTAAGGGAAGGGAGAAGGGAGAAGGGGGAAGGGCAGGCCGCACCGGTTTCTCCCTCCTTCGTTCTGACACCGATCTCTCCCAGGGGAAAGCATGAGCACGATTCACGTTGACGTCGTCAGTGCCGAGGCCTCGATCTTCGAGGGCAAGGCCGAGTTCGTCGTCCTGCCGGGCGAGGCGGGCGAGCTGGGCATCTATCCCCAGCACACGCCGCTGATCACCCGCATTCGCCCGGGCGCGGTGCGCATCAAGGTGCCCAACCAGGCCGAAGAGGAGTTCGTCTTCGTGGCTGGCGGCATCCTCGAGGTGCAACCGAACCGGGTCACCGTCCTGGCCGACACCGCGATTCGCGGTCACGACCTCGACGAGGCCAAGGCCGTCGAGGCCCGCAAGGCCGCCGAAGAGGCGCTGGCCAACAAGACCGGCGACATCGACTACGCGAAGGCCCAGGCCGAACTGGCCGCTGCCATCGCCCAGATCGCCGCGCTGCGCAAGTTCCGCAGCAAGAAGTGACCGAGCGGGCCGGGCCCCCGCCCGGCGACGCCGCTCAGCGAAGCCCGCCACAGCGCGGGCTTCTTTTTTTCCGACGCGGCCAGCGGCCCCGCGCGGGCTCGCCGTGCGCCGGCGCCCGCGCGCCGCCCGCCCCCGTCTTCCTCGCCGGCTCATCGCCGGTATCATCGTCGTCATGAACAGCAAACCGAACATCGTCGTCTCCTCGCTCGACCTCGACCGGCTCGAGGACCTTCTCGCCACCCTCCCGGAGCGCGACTTCCCGGGGAAGGCCGCGCTGCAGGCCGAGCTGGACCGCGCCGACGTGCTCGAGCCCGGAGAGATGCCGCCGGACGTCGTCACGATGAACTCCACCGTCCGCTTCGCGTTGCAGGACAGCGGGGAGAGCTTCGACCAGACGCTGGTCTACCCGAAGGACGCCGACGGCAGCCCGGGGCGCATCTCGATCCTGGCCCCGGTCGGCAGCGCGCTGCTCGGCCTGAAGGCCGGCGACCGGATCGACTGGCCGGGCCCCGGCGGCAAGCCGCTCACGGTGCGGATCTTCGACATCGTCTACCAGCCGGAACGCGCCGGCGAGCTGCACCGCTGAAAGCGCGCCGCCGGATCGACCCCTCCCGAGTTTCACTCAACGACAAGGAGCACACGCGATGGCCAACGAGGGCTACCACGAGCCGGTGAACGAGCTCAGCGACGAGACCCGCGACATGCATCGGGCGATCACCTCGCTGATGGAAGAGCTCGAGGCGGTCGACTGGTACAACCAGCGGGTCGACGCCTGCAAGGACCCGGAACTCAAGAAGATCCTCGAGCACAACCGCGACGAGGAGAAGGAGCACGCGGCCATGGTGCTCGAGTGGATCCGCCGCCGGGACAAGGTCATGGACAAGGAGCTCAGGGACTACCTCTTCACCACGAAGAGCTTCCTCGACGACACGCACCACGACCACTGAAGGCGCCTTGTACGCGTTCACCGCCTTCGACTGGGCGGCGCTCGGGCTCTGGCTCTGCGCCTGGCTCGGCTACGGCTTCTACGCGGAACGGGTCGGCGACCGGCGGCCCAACCTGATGGCCTCGGTCGCCGGGTTCAGGCGCACCTGGATGCGCGAGGCCTACTACCGCGACCCGCGCATCACCGACGTGGGGCTGATCGGCAACCTGATGCAGAGCGCGACCTTCTTCTCGTCGACCACGCTTCTGGTGCTCGGCGCCACGCTGGCCGTGCTCGGCACCGTCGAGCGCGGCGCCGAGGTGGTCGAGGTGATGCGCAATCTCCCGTTCGCACAGCGCCTCACGCAGGAGATGCTCGAGTCGAAGCTGCTCGTGCTGATCTTCGTCTTCGTCTACGCGTTCTTCCGTTTCACCTGGTCGCTGCGCCAGTTCAACCTGGTCAACATCATGGTGGGCGCCTTCCCGGCCCGCCGCGAGGACCAGCTGCCGGAGGATCCGCTGATCCTGACCGCCGGGCGCCTGAACGAGCTGGCCGGGCTGAACTTCACCCAGGGCCTGCGCGCCTACTACTACGCGATGCCGCTGCTGCTGTGGCTTATCGGCCCGGTGCCGCTGGTGGCCGGCACCGCGGTCACCACCCTGGTGCTCTACTACATGGAATTCCGCTCGGCCACGGTCAGGGCGCTGGCTGCCGACCGGAGTAGAATCCGCGCGTGAAACCGCTCGCCAACGACACCTTCCTGCGCGCGCTCCGGCGCGAAGCGACCGACTACACCCCCGTCTGGCTGATGCGCCAGGCCGGTCGCTACCTGCCCGAGTACAACGCCACCCGCAAGCGGGCCGGCAGCTTCCTGAACCTCTGCAAGTCGCCCGAAATGGCCTGCGAGGTCACGCTGCAGCCGCTCGAGCGCTATCCGCTCGACGCCGCGATCCTGTTCTCCGACATCCTGACCGTGCCCGACGCGATGGGGCTCGGCCTGTACTTCGCCGAAGGCGAGGGACCGAAGTTCGAGCGCACCGTGCGCGACGAAGACGCGGTCGCGCGGCTGGCGGTGCCCGACCCGAACGCCGAGCTGCGCTACGTGACCGATGCGGTGCGAACGATCCGCAAGGCGCTCGACGGCCGGGTGCCGCTGATCGGCTTCTCGGGCAGCCCCTGGACGCTGGCCTGCTACATGGTCGAGGGGGGCGGCAGCTCCGACTTTCGCCAGATCAAGACGCTGCTGTACAAGCGGCCGGACCTGCTGGAGCGGATCCTGGCGGTGAACGCGGCGGCGGTGGCCGCCTACCTGAACGCCCAGATCGAGGCCGGCGCGCAGGCGGTCATGATCTTCGATTCCTGGGGCGGCGCGCTGGCCGACGGCGCCTTCCAGCGCTTCTCGCTGGCCTGGACGCGCAAGGTCGTCGAGGCGCTGGTGCGCGAGCGCGACGAGCCGGTCGTCGATGCCGACGGCCGCGCGACCGGCATCCGCAAGGTGCCGGTGCCGGCGATCGTCTTCACGAAGGGCGGCGGGCTGTGGCTCGAGCAGATCGCCGACATCGGCTGCGACGCGGTCGGCGTCGACTGGACCGTGAACATGGGCCAGGCCCGGGCCCGGGTCGGCGCGCGCTGCGCGATCCAGGGCAACCTCGACCCGATGGTGCTGATGGCCGGGCCCGAGCAGGTGGCCGCCGAGGCGCGGGCGGTGCTCGACAGCTTCGGCGCGCCGGCGCCCGGCGCCGGGCACGTCTTCAACCTGGGCCACGGCATCTCCCAGTTCACGCCGCCGGACAACGTTTCGGTGCTCGTCGAGACCGTCCACGCCTACAGCCGCGAGCAGCGTCGCCGTGGCGTTAGCGCGCCCTCACTTTGAGCCTTTCGGCCTAGTCTCGCGGCCTCCGGACGCCGATCGACGCCGACGATCGGCGCGGCTGGCGGCCGACTTATGCACAGTCGCGGCGCACATGCGTGGAATGCCGCCCGAATCTGGCGCAAGTCGTCAAGTCTTTTCTAAGCCATTGATTCATAAGGCCTTCGACTTGACCAAAAAAAAGGCAAACCACCGCAGGCCACGGCCGATCAAGGATTTGCGGCCGATCCCCGGGGATTTCCCACAGTTTTATCCACAGCTTTTGTGCATGACCCGGAAAACCGTTTTGGGCGCGTGCATTTGATGTCCGAACTTAAAGTACTGTCTCATGTAATAGGCCAAATGGGTCGGTCGAAGCACGTTCCGAAAGCTGGCCGACGGGTCGGCGAGCGCGCCTAGCTCGATGACCGCGGACCGCCCGATCCGTTACGCCCGCGTCGCGCTGGATCTCCCGGCCGCGCAACTCGGCGCGTCCTGGTTCGACTACGCGCTCGACGCGGCGAGCACGCCCGGCATCGAGCCCGGCTGCTGGGTGCTCGTGCCCTGGGGCAATGGCCGTCGGGTAGGGCTGGTGGTCGGGCTCGCGCACGACAGCGAGGTCGACCCGGCCAAGATCCGCCCGCTGATCGGCTTGCTGCCGGGCGCCCCGCGCGCACCGGAGTCCTGGCTCAGGCTGGTGCGCTTCGCGGCCGACTACTACCACCGCGGGCTCGGCGAGGTGGCCTTGCCGGCGGTTCCCAAGCTGCTGAGGACCCCGCCCGCGCCGAAGGCGCGCGGCTCGGTGTTCGACCGCGCCCGGATCCGCTTCGGCGATCGCGCGGGCTCGCGCCCCGGATCGGCGCCGGACGCCGGCGCGCTGCCGGCGTCGCCCGAGCCGAACGAAGCCCAGCGCGCGGCACTGGCCGAACTCGAGTCGCTCGAGGGCTTCGCGGTCGCGCTGGTGCACGGCGTCACCGGCAGCGGCAAGACCGAGGTCTACCTGCGCTGGCTCGCGACCGTGCTCGCCCGCGATCCCGCCGCGCAGGTGCTGCTGTTGGTCCCCGAGATCGCGCTGACGCCGCAGCTCGCCGCCCAGGTCGCGGCCCGGTTCCCCGGCGAGCCGATGGCGGTGCTGCACAGCGACCTGCCCGACGGAGACCGCGCGGCCGACTGGCTGGCCGCGGCCGAGGGCAGGGCCCGCGTCGTGATCGGCACCCGCCTCGCGGTGCTGGCCCCGATGCCGGGCCTGGCCGCGATCGTGGTCGACGAGGAGCACGACCCGTCGTACAAGCAGCAGGAGGGGGTCCGCTATTCGGCGCGCGACCTGGCGATCGTGGCCGCCTCGCAGCGAGGCCTGCCGATCGTGCTCGGCTCGGCCACGCCGTCGCTCGAGACCTGGCTGGCGGTGCGACGCGGGCGCTACCGGCGCCTGGCCCTGCCGGAGCGCATCGGCGGCGCCGCGCTGCCGCGGCTGCAGGTCCTGGACCTGCGCGGCAAGACCTTGCGCCACGATCTCGCCCCGGCGGCGGTGGAGGCGATCGGCGAGGCGATCGGCCGCGGCGAGCAGGCGCTGGTCTTCATCAACCGGCGCGGCTACGCGCCGGTGCTGAGCTGCGACCAGTGCGGCTGGCTGAGCCGCTGCGCGGACTGCTCCGCCTACCGGGTGATGCACCGGCTGTCGGCGTCCGCGGCCGCGGGCCGGCAAACCGCCGCGGCCCGCGGCTCCACCGGCGCGCCGAACGACGGGCCGCCGGCACGCGGCGCGAGCCGCTATCGCCTCGTCTGTCATCACTGCGGTGCCGAGCAGCCGGTGCCGCGCGCCTGCCCGGAATGCGGCAACATCGACCTGAAGGGCCTTGGCCAGGGCACCCAGCGCCTGGAAGAGGGGCTGGCCGAGCTGTTCCCGGGGGCCCGGATCGCGCGGCTGGACCGCGACGTCGCCAGCCGGCGCGGGGCCGCCAGGCAGGTGCTCGACGCGGCGCACGCCGGCGAGGTCGACATCCTGGTCGGCACCCAGATGCTGGCCAAGGGGCACGACTTCCGGCGCCTGTCGCTCGTCGTGGCGGTCGATTGCGACGGCGGCCTCTACGCGGCCGACTACCGCGCGCCCGAGCGCCTGTTCGCGACGCTGATGCAGGTGTCGGGGCGGGCCGGGCGCGACGCCCGCGCCAGCCGGGTGCTGCTGCAGACGCGCTTCCCCGAGCACCCGCTGTTCGGCTACCTGGAGCGTCACGACTACGAGGGCTTCGCCGACGCGCAGCTGGCCGAGCGGCGCGAGGTGGGACTGCCACCCTGGCGCTTCCAGGCGCTGCTGCGCGCCGAGGCCGCCGGGCAGGCGCAGGCGCTGGCCTTCCTGGCGGACGCGCGCGCGGCCGGCCAGGCGGTGCTGGACGAGGCGGGCGAGCGAGGCGCCGGCCAGGCTTCCCCGGCGGTGACCCTGCTCGACCCGGTGCCGATGGCGATGAGCCGGCTCGCCGGCCGGGAGCGCGCGCAGCTGCTGGTCGAGAGCGACAGCCGCCCGGCCCTGCACCGCTTCCTCGCGGCCTGGCTGCCCAGGCTGCGCGAACTGCCCGGCAACGCCCGCTGGGCGCTCGACGTGGACCCGGCCGAGATCTGAACCGGGCTTTCAGCTTCGCTGGGTCGCCGCGAGCATGCCGCCGATGCCGACGAAGGTCGCGCCGGTGATCCGGTTGAACCAGCGGCCGTTGCGCGCGAGCCAGGGGGCGATCCGCTGCGCAAGGCCCGCCAGCATCAGCTCGTAGACGAACTCGACCACCGCGAAGGTGCCGCCCAGCACCGCCAGTTGCGCCAGGTACGAGGCGCCGGGCTGCATGAACTGCGGCAGGAAGGCCGCGAAGAAGATCAGCGCCTTCGGATTCGACACCGCGACCAGGAAGCCCTCGTTGAACAGCCGGGCGGGGCCGAAGTCGCCCGGCGCGCCGCGCCCGTCGCCCGGTGTGAAGGCGGCCGCGGGCGAGCGCCAGGTGCGGATGCCCAGGTAGACCAGGTACCCGGCCCCCGCCCACTTCGCGACAGTGAAGGCCTGCTCGGAGGCCGCGAGCAGCGCCCCGAGCCCGGCGAGCGACGCGGCGATCAGCACGGTGAACCCGGTCACGCCGCCCAGCGCGGTGAACACGGTACGGCGCAAGCCGAAGCGCACGCCGTGGGTCAGGGACAGCAGGCCGTTGGGGCCGGGCGTCAGCGACAGGCCCACCGCGGCGGCGCAGTAGACCAGCCACAGGTCGAGGCTCACTGCGCGACCTCAGGCCGGATCGATCGGCGTCGGCGACGCGAACCGGCCCTCGAGCACCTCGAGCGCATCGAGCACCATGTCCTCGCGGAAGCGCCGGCCGATCAGCTGAACGCCCATCGGCAGGCCGTCGACGATGCCGGTCGGCGCCGCGGCGGCAGGAAGCCCGAGCAGTGGCACGAAGAACTGCGGGCCCTGCGCGCGCAGCACCCGGTCCATGCCGGCCTGGCTGGACACGTCGAGTCCCTGCGGGAAGGGCGCCTCGGCCGAGACCGGCGTCAGCACCAGCGGGTACTGCTGCATGAACAGCTGCCAGCGGCGCAACAGCGTGCTGCGGCGCGCGAGCGCCTTCATGTGGCCGAAGGCGTCGTTGCGCGGCGTGTTCGCGCACATGTAGCGCCAGGCGGTCAGCATGCCCTCGTCGGCCATCTTCTCCATCGCGTCGGACAGGAAGTGCAGCGCCTCGCCCTGGGCGATCGTGTCCCACAGCTGCGCGGCCTCGGCCATGTCGGGCGGGTCGACCTCCTCGACCGCGTAGCCGGCGTCGGCCAGCCAGCCGGCCGCGCGGCGCACCGCGTCGACCACCGCAGGATCGGCCGGCACGCCCGCCGACGAAACCGTGAACGCGACCCGGATCGGGCGCTGCGGCGCGGGGCCTTCGAGCGGCGCCGGCACCCACCAGGGGTCGCGCGCGTCGCCCTCGGCCATCGCGGCGAGCGCGAGCCGCAGGTCGCGCACGCTGCGAGTGAGCGGACCCTGCACCGACATCAGCTGCGCGCTGAGCGCCCGCTCTTCCTTCGCGCTGGGCAGGAAGGCCGGCACCCGGCCGAACGAGGGCCGCAGGCCGTACACGCCGGTGCAATAGGCCGGGTAGCGGACCGAGCCGCCGAAGTCGTTGCCGTGCGCGATCGGGCCGATGCCGGCGGCCACCGCGGCCGACGCGCCGCCGCTGGAGCCGCCGGGCGTGACCGTCGGGTTCCAGGGGTTCAGCGTGCGGCCGTGCAGCGCATTGTCGGTGAACCAGCGCATCGAGAAGGCCGGCGTGTTGGTGCGGCCGATCACCACCGCGCCGGCCCGCAGGAAGTTGTCGACCACCGGCGCGTTGTCGGCGGCGATCGCGTCGCGCAGCGCGACGATGCCGTTGCTGGTCGGCCGGCCGGCCATGTCCACGTTGATCTTGATCGTGACCGGCACGCCGTGCAGCGGGCCGAGCGCGCGGCCCTCGGCGACCGCGCGGTCGGCCGCGTCGGCCGCGACGAGCGCCTGCTCGGCGAGCACGTCGACGACCGCGTTGATCTTCGGGTTCACCGCGTCGAGCCGCGCCAGGCAGGCGGCGGTCGCCTCGCGGCTGGAGAAGCGGCGGGTGCGCACGCCGTGAGCGATTTCGGTGGCGTCGAGGCGCCAGAGCTCGGTCTTCATCGTCGCCTCAGCCGAGCGCCTTGCAGACCCGCATCAGCCGCTCGCGCACCTCCTTGCCGAGCGCGTGCACCTCGGGCTTGTCGACCATGCCGAGCACCGCCTCGGGGTCCATGAAGCCGATCGTGACCCGGCCGTCGGCCTCGGCGCGCACGATCACGTTGCAGGGCAGCAGCAGGCCGATGTCAGGCTCGGCCGACAGCGCGCGGTGCGCGAATTGCGGGTTGCAGGCGCCGAGGATCCGGTAGGCCGGCGTGTCGACGCCGATCTTCGCCTTCAGCGTGGCGCTGACGTCGATGTCGGACAGCACGCCGAAGCCCTCGGTCTTCAGCAGCTCGGTCACTTTCTGCACGGCCTCGTCGAAGCCGAGGTCGACGATGGCGCTGAATCCGTAGCTGGACATGGTGTGCTCCTTCTGGTTGTGGCGTTGCGATGCGATGAACGCGGTATGCCTCGTGCCGAACCGCGGCGCGATCCGGCGAAAGGGGGCGGTCGAGGCGGCGGGCTTGCGCTTCGGGCGGCAGGCCTTCGCTTCAGGCGGCCGCCTTGCGCTTGCGGCCGCCTGCCCGGCCGCGCCCGCCCTTGGCCGGCCGCGGCGCGAGCCGCACGAACAGCGACTTGCCGGCGCCGGTGCCGCGCTCCTCGAGCTCGAAGCGTTCGGGCATCGCGCGGACCAGGTCGCTGAACTTCCGGTGGCCGTAGAGCCGCGAGTCGAAGTCGGGGCGCAGCTTGGTGATCGTGCGGCCGACCGCGCCCAGCCCGGCCCAGCCGGTCTCGTCGGACACCGCGTCGATCGCGTTGGCGATCGTGTCGAGCAGTGCGCCGGGATCCTCGCCGGCGATCGGCGCCGGTTCGGCGGCCGGCTGCTCGCCGGGGGCCGGAACCGCGACCGCGGCAGGCGGCGCGGCGGCGACCTCGGACGTGCCGGCCTTCGCGGGACGCTTTTCGCTTGCGCCCGGTTTGCCCGCAGCGCCGGTCGGGCGCAGCACCTCGGTGTACACGAAGCGGTCGCAGGCCGACACGAAGGGCGACGGCGTCTTGCGCTCGCCGAAGCCGTAGACCAGCAGGCCTTCCTCGCGCAGCCGCGAGGCGAGCCGCGTGAAGTCGCTGTCGCTCGACACCAGGCAGAAGCCGTCGAAGCGCCGCGTGTACATCAGGTCCATCGCGTCGATGATCAGCGCGCTGTCGGTCGCGTTCTTGCCCTTGGTGTACGCGAACTGCTGGACCGGCACGATCGAGTGCTCGAGCAGCACCTTCTTCCAGCTGCCAAGCTGCGGCTGCGTCCAGTCGCCGTAGATCCGCTTGACGCTGGCGATGCCGTAGCGGGCGATCTCGGCGAGCAGGCCGTCGATCACCGCGGCGTGCGCGTTGTCGGCGTCGATCAACACCGCGAGCCGGTCCTGCTCGCCTTCCGCCGAGGGGCCTGCCTCGGCAACCTGGCCGCGCGGGGCGCTGCGCTTCGTCATGGTCTCTCCGTGCGTTTCGTCATGGTCTTCCCGCGCGCTGCGTCATGCCTGCTCCTTCTCCTGCAGCAGCCGCCACATCACCTTGCCCGAGCCCGACTTGGGCAGCGCGTCGACGAACTCGACGATCTGCGGCACCTTGTAGGCGGCCATGTGCTCGCGCGCCCAGCTGCGGATGTCGTCGGCGCTCGTGCGGTCGCGCGCCTCGTGGCGCAGCACGATCACCGCCTTGACCGTCTCGCCGCGATACGGGTCGCGGGCCGAGATCACGCAGGCCTCCTGCACCGCCGGGTGCCTGAACAGCATGGTCTCGACCTCGGCCGGCCAGACCTTGAAGCCGCTCGCGTTGATCATCCGCTTGAGCCGGTCGGTGATGAAGAAGTAGCCGTCCTCGTCGACCCGGCCCAGGTCGCCGGTGCGGAAGAACCGCTTGCCGTCGAGCTCGAAGAACGCGGCCTCGGTCTCGGCCGGCCTTTCCCAGTAGCCGACGAACACCTGCGGGCCGTTCACGACGATCTCGCCGGTCTCGCCCTGTGGCAGCTCCTCCAGGGTCGTGGGATCCACGATGCGCGAGTCCACGCCCACGAAGGGAATGCCCAGGCACTGGAGCTTGGGCGCGTGCGACGGGTTCGAGTGGGTGGGCGCCGCGGTCTCGGTCAGGCCGTAGCCCTCCATGTAGCGCAGGCCGAACTGCTTCTCGAGCTTCTCGGCCACCGCCTGCGGCATCGCCGCGCCGCCGCCGCCGATCTGCTCCAGGCTGCTCAGGTCGAAGCTCGCGATGTTCGGGCTGCCCAGCAGGTCGATGATCATCGTCGGGATGTTGGTCCAGGTCGTGACCCGGTAGCGCGAGATGATGCGGCCGGCGAGCTCGCGGTCCCAGCGCGGCAGCACCACGTTGGTCGAGCCGAGCCAGATCGGCACGTGCATTGCGTACTGCATGCCGGTGATGTGGAACATCGGCACCACGCCGAAGCCCACGTCGGCCGAGCTCGCGTGGCCCCACAGCGCGCCGGACACCGTGTTGTGGCCGATCGTGCGATGCGTGTGCATGCAGCCCTTGGGCCGCCCGGTGGTGCCCGAGGTGTAGCCGAGCGCGACCAGGTCGTCGGGCTTGCCGGCGTAGGGCAGCGGCTCGCGGCCCAGCGCGATCGCGTCGCGCCAGCGCGCGCCGCCGGCGGGCGGCTGCGGGTCGGCGGCCAGCCACTCGTTCCAGGCCTCGGGCGGCCGGTCCTCGGGCTCGGGATCGTCCGGCATCAGGTCGGTGTAGCGCGCCACGAGCAGGTGGCGCAGCCGCTGCGTCTCCTCGAGCTGTTCGCTGCCGCGGATCACTTGCGGAGCCAGGTCGCCGGCGCATATCGCCACCTTCGCGCCCGAGTCGGCGATGTAGTGCGAAAGCTCGTCTGCCCGGCTCATCGGGTTGGCCGGCACCACCGCGGCGCCGGCGCGCATCGCCGCGTAGAACGCGATCACGAACTGCGGCGAGTTCTGCATCATCAGCACGACGCGGTCGCCGTGCTTCACGCCGGCGTCGCGCTGCAGCCAGCCGGCGAGCCGGTCGACCAGCGCCTTCAGCTCGGCGTAGGAGATCCTGCGCCCGAAGAAGATCACCGCCGGCTTGTCCGGGTAGCGGCGTGCCGAGATCTCGAGGTTCTCCCAGAGCGTCGTCTCGAGCCGCGGGATCTCGCGCGGTACGCGATGCGGCCAGACCTTGTCGTGCAGGCGCCTGGGGGCGGGGGCGTTCATGGGATCGTGTCTCCTCGGGATGCTTCGGGTCGTTCCGGTTCTCGGTCGATCCGCGCGGGCGTCGCGGCGCGCCGGCGGTCGTGCAATATAGTAGCCCTGCCAACGAGAGCCCGCGCCATGAGCTACGAAGCCATCCTGTACGACGTCGCCGACGGCATCGCCACGGTCACGCTGAACCGCCCCGACAAGCTCAACGCCTGGACCCGCGGCATGCAGGCCGAGGTGCACGACGCGATGCACCGGGCGGCCGCCGACGACGCGGTGCGCGCGATCGTGCTCACCGGGGCCGGCCGCGGCTTCTGCGCCGGCGCCGACATGGGCCTGCTGTCGGCGGTTCGCGAAGGCGAAGCGCGCGTCTCGGCCGACCCGACCACGAGCCCGGTGCCGCCGATGGGCAGCGCGCTCGCCGACTTCCGCAAGACCTACAGCTGGTTCCCGACGATCCCAAAGCCGATCGTCGGCGCGATCAACGGGCCGTGCGCCGGACTCGGCCTGGTGATCGCGCTGTACTGCGACATGCGCTTCGCCGCGCAGGGCGCGATGTTCACCACCGCCTTCGCGCAGCGCGGCCTGATCGCCGAGCACGGCATCAGCTGGCTGCTGCCGCGGCTGATCGGCCTGCCCGAGGCCGCGGACCTGCTGTACTCGGCGCGCAAGGTCGGCGCTGACGAGGCGCTGAAGCTGGGCCTGGTGCAGCGGGTCGTGCCCGACGCGGAGCTGATCCCCGCCACCCGCGAGTACCTGCGCGGCATCGTCGACGGCGTGTCGCCGCGCTCGGTGGCGGTCATGAAGCGCCAGATCTGGGAAGCCATGTTCCAGACTCTGGGCGAGGCGATCGAGGTCGGCAACGACGAGATGCAGAAGAGCTTCGCGAGCGACGACTTCAAGGAGGGCGTCGCGCACTACCTGGAGAAGCGGGCGCCGCGCTTCACCGGGCGCTGACGCGCCGGCCCTGCGCGGCCGGGCTCCCGCCGCCCAGCCGCGGTTGCGGGGCCGGTCAGCGGTCCACCATCACCAGCTGCGTCTGCGTGACCACCGCGCAGACCTTGCCCGCCTCGTTGCGGACCAGCGTCTGCCAGACCATCGTGCTGCGGCCCTTGTGGAAAGCGGTCGATTCGCCGGTCACCTTGCTGCCCACCGGCGCGCCGGCGATGAACTTGGTGCTCGAGTCGGTGGTCGTGGTCCGCGCGCCGGGCGGCAGGTTGATCACCGTGCCGACCGCGCCCAGCGTGTCGGCGAAGGCCATGTACGCGCCGCCGTGCAGGATGCCGCCGGAGGTGCACAGGTCGGGGCGGACCTCCATCGTGGCGACGACCCGATCGGGAGAAACCTCCACCAGCTTCACGCCCATCAGGCCGGGGAAGAGCGGTTCCAGCCGCTTCTGCAGCGCTTCGAGTTCGGTCATCGTCAACTCCTGAGCGCGAAGGCGAGTGCCACCGCCAGGTTGGCCGCCGCCACCGCGGCGAAGGCCGCGAGCATCCGGCGCTCGCGCCGCCCCGGGCTGCCGCTGTCGTAGCGGAAGCGCTCGGCCACGATCTGCGCGAGCGGCACGCCGGCGCGATCGAGCGCGTGCTCGACCGCGTCGATCATCGGCGTGGGCCCGCACACGAAGTACAGCCAGCCCTCGGGACGGGCGGGCAGCAGCGGGCGCAGCGTGTCGGGGTCGAGCTGGCCGCTGATGCCGGTCCAGCCGGCCGGCGGCTCGCCGAGCACGAAGTGGGTGCGCAGGTCGATCTTCGCGGCGATGTCGCGAAGCTCCCGCTCGAACACGATCTGCTCGGCGATCCGGTTGCCGAACACAAGGATCACCGGCCGCCGCTCGCCGCGCGCGGCGAGCTCGCGCAGCAGCGAAAGCACCGGCGCGAAACCCACGCCGCCGGCGATCAGCATGATGCCCTCGCCGTCGCGGCCCTCGAGCGTGAAGTGGCCGTAGGGCGCGTCGAGGAAGACACGCGAGCCGGGCGGCACCGAGTCGGGCAGCGAGCCGGTGAAGTCGCCGGCCTCCTTGATCAGGAACTCGATCTCGGGCCGCTGCGCCGGCGCCGACGCGATCGAGAACGGATGGTCGCCGAAGCGCCAGGCGCTGCCCGCCTTGATCCACGCGAACTGCCCGGCGCGGAACGCGCAACCCGGGTGGCCCTCGGCCCGCAGCGCCAGCGTCCAGGTTCGCGGCGCGATCCGCTCCAACCGGGTCACCAGGTAGGGCTTTCGCGACATCGCCCAGGGTCGCAGCACCCACACGTGGACGAGCGCCAGCGCGCAAAGCGCCGCGGCCAGCCACCACATCCAGCCGAGCGGCGCCGCGCCCGAGTAGCGGCCGGCATCGAGCGCGTGGTGGATCGCGAGCGCCATCAGCGCGGCCGCGCCCAGCGCGTGCGCGAGCCGCCAGGTCTCGTAGCGGTACGGGATGCGGTCGCGGAAGATCGCCGCCGGCACCAGCAGCGCCATCAGCACCCACGCGGCCATGCCGGTGACCGTGGCCGCCGGCGTCAGCGCGAGCGTCGCGGCGCGGGTGTCGTCCCAGGGCTGCACGGCGAGCGGCAGCGTGTACATCATCGGATGGACCAGCAGGTAGACGAGCGCCGGCCGGGCGATGAGCTGGTGCATCCGCATCACCGCGTCGATGCCCACCGGCGACGAGGCGCCGCGGAAGCGCCCCGACAGCGCGAACTCCACGGCCAGCACCATCAGGCTGGTCATCGCGAGCGCCGACGACAGCTCGTCGGGCCAGGGGCGGGCCGGGAATCCCTGCCCCCAGGCGAGCAGCACCGGCAGGGCGGTGATCGCCACGTAGGCGGCCAGCAGCAAGGCCGCCGCGAGCGTCTGCCGCGCCGAGCGGCCCGAGGGTCGGGTCTCCTGTCGATTCATGGTCCGTGCGTCCGGGGCGTTGGTCGGATCCTTTCGGCTGCCGCTACATTAACCGCGGTCGCGCGTCGCCCGGGGCATCACCGTAGCGACGGGGTCGGCGAATCCGGCCGGGCTGCGGCGAAACCGGCGGGTTAGAATCCGGGCCCCTGCCAGCAGTCCCGGCGTGCCGCAGTCTCGATGTCCGCCCAGCTCAACCCAGCCCAGCGCGAAGCGATCCGCTACCTCGACGGTCCCTGCCTGGTGATCGCGGGCGCGGGCAGCGGCAAGACGCGCGTGATCACGCAGAAGATCGTGCGGCTGATCGAGGCGGGCTTCCCGTCGCGTGCGATCGGCGCGATCACCTTCACGAACAAGGCCGCGCAGGAGATGGCCGAGCGCCTGGGCAAGATGGTGAGGCTGCCCGAGGCCGAGCGGCCGCTGGTCAGCACCTTCCACTCGCTCGGCGTGCAGATGCTGCGGCGCGACGGTGCCGCGCTCGGGCTCAAGCGCAATTTCTCGATCCTCGACTCGGACGACGCGGCCGGCATCCTGCAGACCGCGCTCGGCACCACCGACCGCAAGGTCGCGCGCAACGCCCAGCACCGGATCTCGCTTTGGAAGAACGCGCTGGTCGACCCGGACACCGCGGCGGCCAACGCCGCCGACGAGCTCGAGCACCAGGTGGCGCGCGCCTACCGCGACTACGCGGCCACGCTTGTCGCCTACCAGGCGGTCGACTTCGACGACCTGATCGGCCTGCCGGTGAAGCTGCTGCGCGAGCACGACCAAGTGGCGAAGGCCTGGCGCGAGAAGCTGCGCTACCTGCTGGTCGACGAGTACCAGGACACCAACGCCTGCCAGTACGAGCTGCTCAAGCTGCTGGTGGGCCCGCGCGCGGCCTTCACCGCGGTCGGCGACGACGACCAGTCGATCTACGGCTGGCGCGGCGCCACGCTGGAGAACCTGAACCGGCTGTCCACCGATTTCCCGAACCTGAAGGTGATCAAGCTCGAGCAGAACTACCGCTCCAGCGTGAACATCCTGACCGCGGCCAACCGGCTGATCGCGAACAACCCGAAGCTGCACGACAAGAAGCTGTGGTCCGAGCACGGCCCCGGCGACCCGGTGATCGTGGTGCCCTGCGACAGCGACGAGGCCGAGGCCGAGTCGGTGGTCTCGCGGCTGCAGGCCCACCGCTTCGAGCGGCGCGGCAAGTTCTCCGACTACGCGATCCTGTATCGCGGCAACCACCAGGCGCGGATCTTCGAGCAGGCGCTGCGCAAGGAGAAGATCCCCTACGTGCTGTCGGGCGGACAGTCCTTCTTCGAGCGGGCCGAGATCCGCGACCTGCTCGCCTACCTGCGGCTGCTCGCCAACGACGACGACGACCCGGCCTTCATCCGAGCGGTCACCACGCCCAAGCGCGGCGTGGGCACCGGCACGCTCGAGGCGCTCGGCACCTACGCCGGCGAGCGCCACGTGTCGATGTTCGCCGCGCTGTTCGAGACCGGCTGCGAGCACCGCATCGCGCCGCGCCAGCTCGAGCCGCTTCGCGAGTTCGGCCAGTTCGTCAACCGCATCGCCTGGCGCGCGCAGCGCGAGCCGGCGGCCGAGGTGCTCGACGACCTGCTGGCCGCGATCGACTACCGCGGCCACCTGTTCGCCACCGCCGACGACAAGGTCGCCGCCGCGCGCTGGCAGAACGTCAGCGACTTCGTCGACTGGCTGAAGAAGCGGGCCGAGGAAGACGGTTCCACGCTGCTGCAGCTGGCGCAGACCGTGTCGCTGCTGTCGCAGCTCGACCGCAAGGACGCCGACGCGGATGCGGTGCGGCTCACCACGATCCACGCGTCCAAGGGCCTGGAGTACCCGCACGTGTTCATCGTCGGTTGCGAGGAGGGGCTGCTGCCGCACCACGGCGGGCTCGCGCGCGACGAGGCGGACGAGGCCGAGGGTTCCGATGCGGCGGGCGACGGTGCGAAGGGACGGGCCGGAACGCGCGCAGCGTCGTCGGGCGCGGAAGGCGCCATGGGGGCGGCGCGCCCGGCCGCCGTCCGCGAGGCCGCCCGCATCGAGGAAGAGCGCAGGCTGATGTACGTGGCCGTGACCCGCGCGCAGCGCAGCCTCACGCTCACGTGGTGCCGCGAGCGCAAGCGCGGCCGCGAGAAGTACCCGCAGGTGCCGTCGCGCTTCCTGGCCGAGATGGAGCTCGACGCGCGGCCGAAGGCCGGCGCCACGGTCAGCGCCGACGCCGCGAAGGCGAAGCTGGCGGGGCTGCGGGCGATGCTCGGGCAGTCGCGGGGCGCGGTGGCGGGCTGAGCCCCCTCGCCGCCGGGGCGTTGGCCTTTCGCCGCCCGCGCGTCTAAACTCGGCCTTCCGCCACGATCGGAGCCCGACAAGGGCTCGCCTCGGGGACGCGCTCGCCCTCTGCAAAGGCTTGGCGCGCCCCGACAAGAAGGAAACCACGCACGATGGCATTGTTCGGCAGAAACAAACCGGTCGTCTTCGACCCCTACGGCTCCAGCCGCCGCTCGGGCTTCCCGATCCCGCGCTGGCTGATCATCCTGATGCTGGGCATCGTGCTGGGCGCGGGCGGCCTGTTCTATGCCGAGGAGAACTACCTGCCGCCACGGCTCACCCCGGCCGAGTCGCAGCGGCTGCAGAACCGGCTCGCGGAGCTCGAGTCCGAGCGCCAGCGCCTGCAGGGCGAGCTCGACCGCACGACTGCCGAGGCGAAGTCGGCGGCGACAGCGGCCGCGCGCCAGATCGAGTCGACCCGCACCGAGAACGAGAAGCTGAAGACCGAGCTCGCCGCGGCCCGCGAGTCGGTGGCGCCGCTGAAGGCGGACATCGAGATGTTCGCCGAGGTGCTGCCGCCCGATCCGCGCGGCGGCGCGATCGCGATTCGCGCGGCCAACTTCTCCAACGTCGCCGGCCAGCTCGACTACCACGTGCTGCTGACCCGCGACCAGAAGGAGGGCAAGCCCTTCGAGGGCGTGATGGAGCTGATCGTGGCCGGCAGCCGCGGCGGCCGCAACGACACGGTGGCGCTGGACCCGGTGCCGGCGTCCTTCGCCAGCTACCGGCACATGCGCGGCAAGCTGCCGCTGCCCGAGGGCTTCGAGGGCCGGCAGGTCACCGTGCGCGTGCTCGACCGCGTGGGCGGCCGGCAGCTCGGCATGCGGGTTCTCTACGTGCGCTGATCCGGCTCGCTGAGGGCGGCGACCGCCGCGGCCGCGCCGTCGCCCACCGGGATCCCGAGCGTCCTGAGCGCGGCCTCGATGCCGCCGATCGCGCCGAGGATCGTCGCCTCGTTCTGGTCGCCCAGGTGCCCGATGCGGAAGGCCTTGCCTGCGAGCGGCCCCAGGCCGCCGGCGGCGGCCACCTGGAAGCGCTCGCGCGCCAGGCTCCGGATCGCATCGGGGTCCACCCCCTCGGCCACCGCGATCGTGGTCACCGACACCGATCGCGCCGCGGGCACCCTGCAGAAGAAGTCGATCGCGCCGCCCTCCCGCCAGGCCGACACGGCCGCGTGCACCGCGCCGGCCAGTCGCGCGTGCCGCGCGAAGACCCGGTCCATGCCCTCGCGCGACAGCAGCGCGAGCGAGGCCTCGAGCCCCATCAGCAACTGCTGCGGCGGCGTGCCGCAGAATTTCCGGTAGCCGAGTGCGTCCTTGCGGCGCCGCCAGTCCCAGTAGAAGCGCGGCGTGGGATTGGCCCGCGCGAGCGCGTCAGCCTTCGCGTTCGCCGCGACGAAGCCCAGTCCGGCCGGCAGCATCAGCCCCTTCTGCGAGGCGCCGATCGTCACGTCGGCCGGCAGCTTCGACATCGAGTACGGCGCGGCCGCCAGCGAGGCGACCACGTCGACCACCATCAGCGCCGGGTGGCCGCTCGCGTCGATCGCGGCGCGGATCGCCGCCAGGTCGTTGCTCACGCCGCTGGCCGTGTCGGTGTGCACCACGAACACCGCCGCGATCTCGCCGGCCGCGTCCGCACGCAGCGCGTCCTCGACCGCCTGCGGATCGATCGGGTAGCCCGGCCGCCAGGGCACGCGCACCACCTTGCGGCCCAGCGCCTCGGTCTGGATCGCCCACGACTCGGAGAAGTGCCCGGTGCCCGGCACCAGCACCGCCTTGTCCGGCGCGACCAGGTTCGCGATCGCGGCCTCCCAGGCGCCGTGGCCGTTGGCCGCGTACATGTACAGATCGCAGCCTGGCGCGTCGAGCAGCGCCAGCAGCCCCTGCTCGCAGGCCTCGATGATCCGGTCCAGCCGCGCGTCGGCCAGGTCCATCGACTGCCGGTGCATCGCCGACAGCACCTCGTCGGGGATAGGCGTAGGGCCGGGCGAGTGCAGCAGCCGCTGGCCCGGGATTCGAAGGCTGTCCATGGAAGGGGGCGCTCCTTTAGAGCTTGATGCAGACGTTCTTCAGTTCGGTGTAGAACTCTAGCGAGTGCACGCCGCCCTCGCGGCCGATGCCCGAGTGCTTCGAGCCGCCGAAGGGCGTGCGCAGGTCGCGCAGGAACCACGAGTTCACCCAGACGATGCCGGCCTCGAGCCGCGCCGACACGCGGTGCGCGCGCGACAGGTTCGTCGTCCACACCGCCGCGGCCAGCCCGTACTCGGTGTCGTTGGCGCGCGCGATCGCTTCGTCCTCGGTGTCGAAGGGCGCCACGTGGCAGCAGGGGCCGAAGATCTCCTCGCGGTTCACCGGCGAGTCGTCGGCCAGCCCGGTCCAGATCGTCGGCTCGACCCAGGCGCCGCCGGCCAGCGCGCCGGGCATTGACGGCACGCCGCCGCCGGTGACCACGGTCGCGCCCTCGAGCCGGGCCCGCTCGTAGTAGGCGAGCACCTTGCGCCGGTGCTCCTCGGAGATCAGCGGCCCCATGCCGGTGGCGGCGTCTTCCGGCGGGCCCAGCTTCAGGCCGCGCGCCGCGCGGGCCAGCGCGCCGACGAAGCGCTCGAAGATCGGCCGCTCCACGTAGACGCGCTCGGTGCCCAGGCAGACCTGGCCGCAGTTCGCGAACACCGAGCGCATCGTGCCCTCGATCGCGGCGTCGAAGTCGCAGTCGGCGAACACGATCGCCGGGTTCTTGCCGCCCAGCTCGAAGGACACCGCGCGCACCCCCTCCGCCGCCGCCTTCATGATCGCGGTGCCGGTGCGGGTCTCGCCGGTGAAGGTGATCGCGTCCACGTCGCGGTGGCGGGTCAGCATCTCGCCGGCCGAGCCCGGTCCGTAGCCGTGCACCACGTTGTACACGCCGTCGGGCACGCCGGCCTCCTTCATCACCTCGCCGAGCAGCGTGGCGGTCTGCGGCGTCTCCTCGGACGGCTTGCAGACCACCGTGTTGCCGCAGGCCAGCGCCGGCGCCACTTTCCAGGTCAGCAGCAGCAGCGGCAGGTTCCACGGCGAGATCACGCCGACCACGCCGACCGGCCGGCGCAGCGCGTAGTTCAGCGCGCCGCGGCCGTCGGGCGTGTCGGTCTCGAAGCACTCGGTGGCCACGTTGCGCACCGTGTCGGCGAACACGCGGAAGTTGGCCGCGCCGCGCGGAATGTCGATGTGGCTGGCCAGGCTGCGCGGCTTGCCGGTGTCCTGGATCTCGGCGGCGAGGAACTCGTCGAAGCGCGCCTCGATACCTGCCGCCACCTTGTGCAGCACTGCGCAGCGCTCGGCCAGCGGCAGCCTGCCCCAGGGCCCGGCGAGCGCCCTGCGCGCCGCCGCCACCGCCCGGTCGAGCTCGGCCTGGCCGGCCTCGGCCACCCGGGCCACTACGCTGCCGTCGACCGGCGTGCGCTTGTCGAACCAGGCGATGCCGGGGGCCGGCGCGCCGTCTATCCAGTTCGCGATGTCCTTCACCTTGCCGCCTCCCGACTCGTTGCCCGGCATGATAGCCGTGGCGCGGGCGCGCGCCGCGCGGCCCGGCGCCGATGCGGGCGTCGGCGGCCGCGCCCGTTCCGCTATGATCGTTCGATGCCCCGAACGCTCGAAGCCTGGCACGACTCCGACCGCCTGCTGAGGCTGGCGGCGCAGACCTTCTTCGACCAGCTGTCGGAGATGTGCGAGGGCATCCTGGTCGTCGACAAGGCCGCGCGCATCGTCTGGATCGACGAGCGCTGGCAGCGCAACATCCAGAGCCTGGGCTTCAACGACCCGGGCGACGTCATCGGCCGGCCGGTCGAGGAGATCGTGCCGAATACGCTGATGCGGCACGTGGTCGAGACCGGCAAGCCGATCCTGCTCGACATCCTCGAGAACAAGGCCGGAACCTACATCGTTTCGCGTTTTCCGGTGCACGACGAGGCCGGCGAGGTGATCGGCGCCGTGGGTCTGATCCTGTACGACCGGGTCGAGTCGCTCAAGCCGCTGATGGGCAAGCTTTCCCGCCTGCAGGCCGAGCTCGCACAGGCGCAGAGCGAGCTGGCCCGCCAGCGCCGCACCCGCTACACCTTCTCCAACTTCGTCGGCAACAGCGAGCGCGCGCTCGACGTGAAGAGCCGCGCGCGCCGGGCCGCGGTGCTCAACACCACCGTGCTGCTGCTCGGCGAGACCGGCACCGGCAAGGAGCTGCTCGCGCAGGCGATCCACTCGGCCTCGTCGCGCGCGCGCCATCCGTTCATCGCGGTCAACGTGGCCGCGATCCCCGACACGCTGCTCGAGGCCGAGTTCTTCGGCGTGGCGCCCGGCGCCTACACCGGCGCCGACAAGCGCGGCCGCGACGGCAAGTTCAGGCTGGCCGACGGCGGCACGCTGTTCCTCGACGAGATCGGCGACATGCCGCTGGGCCTGCAGGCCAAGCTGCTGCGCGCGCTGCAGGAGCGCGAGTTCGAGCCGCTGGGCTCGAACGCGGTCGTGCGCTTCGACGCCCGGGTGATCGCCGCCAGCAGCATCGACCTGGGCCAGCTGGTCGAGCAGGGGCGCTTTCGCGCCGACCTGTACTACCGGCTCAACGTGCTGCCTATCCGCCTGCCGCCGCTGCGCGAGCGCGTCGAGGACCTCGAGCCCTTGTGCGAGCACCTGCTCGAGCAGATCGCGCTCGACAACGAGATGCAGCCCAAGGAGATCGACCGCGACGCGATCGACGCGCTCGCCCGGCTGCCCTGGAAGGGCAACGTGCGAGAGCTGCGCAACGTGCTCGAGCGGGCCTGCTCGCTGTGGGACGGGATCCGGCTCACGCTGGATGCGTTCCGGGATGTCCTGCCGGAGATCGGCGCGGAGCCGGCGGGCGCGGAGCCGGGCATCGCGGCACCGGCCGCCACGACCGAGCGGGCGGGCATCGCGCACGCTGTCGCGAGGGGTGGGCCGGTCGCCGGGGATCCACGCGATCGGCCGGCGAATGCCGCGCCGTCCCCCGTCGCGGTCCACGCGGGGGCCGACGACCCTCCGCCCGAACCCGCCGCGCCCCACGCGTCGCTGGCCGAGCGCATCGCGCAGCTCGAGCGCGCCGCGATCCGCGACGCGCTGCGCGCCACCGGCGGCAACCGGCTGCAGGCGGCCAGGCGGCTGGGCATTGCAAGGGCCACGCTGTACCTGAAGCTGGAGCAGTACCCTGAAATCTCCTCGGCGAACGCTGAGGTGGCTGCTTCCGCCGCGGACGGGGCGAGGCGCTAGGAGTCAGCGCGGTCCGACCCGCGACGGACACCCTGGCCGCCCCTCGCGCTGCCCCTATTTCGGATGCGTCCGGATCCTTCCGCCTACCTGGGCCGCTCGCACGGCAGCGACGAACCGGTCCACCAGGGCCTGCCGCACGCGGGGCCGGTGACGCGTGAAGACCACGAGCGGGGGCAGCGTCAGTGGCGGCGTCACCGGTACGATGCGAAGCGCGCCCAGGTCTTGTTCTTCCTTCGCGTGTTCGGAACGCATCAGGCCCAGATTGCCCGCGTGCAGCGCCACCAGAGTGCGCACGTTCAGCGGCGACATTGACTCGACCGCCGCAGCCGGTGGCACGGTGCCCAACTCCAGATAGACCTGTACGAAGGCCCGCCTGAGAAGGGAATCCCTCGGCGGCAGCACCCAGCGCTCACCGGCCAGATCCAGCCAGCCCACTCGCCGCCTGCGCGCCCAAGGGCTGTCCCTCGGCGTCACGACCGAGATCTGATCGTCCCTGAGGCGCTCCATCCGCAGTTGGTCGATGCGTGCACTGCGAAGTTCGTCGGGCGGCACCGCACCCACCACGCAATCGAGATCGCCGCGCAGCAGCGCGTCGAGCAGCGCGTTGATCTGCGCTTCTCGAAGCTCGACGGTGAGTCTCGGATCCTCGCGCGTCAGCCTGGCCACCGCCTCCAGGACGGCGCGGGAACCGGAATAGGTTCCTATGCGCAACAGGCCGACCTGGCCCTGCCGTGCAAGAACGACCTCCCGTTCCGTGGCCCTGACCTCCTGCATCAGCACCTGCGCCCGTTCCACCAGCAGCATGCCCAGTGCATTCGGCGAGACGCCGCGCGCGCTGCGCTCGAACATCTGGCCGCAGAACAGCTCCTCTATTTCCTTCAGCATGCGCGTCACGGCCGGTTGAGTCAGCCGCATTCGTCCCGCGGCCGCCCGGACGGTGCCGGCGTCCGCAAGAATTTCCAGCAGCTCCAGGTGGCGCATGCGAAGCCGCCGCACCAGAACGCTGGCGCCGGTGGCGTCGGGAGCGGGGTCGGAAGCCGGCAGGGGCGTCTTCATGGCGATCAGATATTGGCATCGCCCAATAAAAAAAACTAGCTATGTGTGCATCACCTTTCACCCTACATTCCGGACAACCGCGCGACGCAAGCGGCGCACCCGGACTGTCAGGAGACTGCTTTCGATGACTGAGTCAAGACCCCCTGCCGCAAGCGGGCGCCGCATCGTGGAGACGTTCGCGCGCTGCGGTATCGATTCGATCACCACGGTGCCGGACTTCGTGCAGCTTTCGGTTCATGCCCACCTGGATCGCGATCCACAGCGGTTCATGGTCACGTACTGCGCGAACGAGAACCAGGCCGTGCACGTGGCAATGGGCCAGTACATAGGCGGACGCAACCCGGCGGTTCTGATGCAGAACCAGGGGCTTCACAACTGCGTGAACTCGCTGCGCGCCTGCGGCCTGGATGCCGGAATGCCCCTGCTCTTCGTCATCGGTCAGTTCGGTCGGGAGTTCGCCAATGTGGGACGTGACGCGCGCAAGTCGGGGCGACGGATAGTCAGCCTCCTGGAACCCGTGCTCGACGCACTGGGTGTTCCGAGCTGGAAGGTCGAGTGCGACGACGACGTGCCTGCGATCGAAGTCGCCTGGCGCTCCGCCGTGCAGCGCATGCAGCCAAGCGCCGTGATCATCGGCAACTACACACTGTGGGACTGAGGGGGCCCGATCATGACCATGACCACCCAACAGGCCTGTCGTGTCGTGCAGCGCGTCCGCGGCGATGCGATCGTCGTTTCCACGATGAGCGCCATGAAGGCCATGGACGAAATCGCCCCTTCCGCGCCCCTGTCCCTCTCGTCGGTGCCGCTGATGGGAGGCGCGGCGGGGCTGGCCCTGGGCCTCGCCCAGACCTGCCCCGGGCGAAAGGTGATCGTCCTGGATGGCGATGCGAGCCTGCTCATGGAAATGGGCGTGCTCGCGACCGTGGCGGGTGCTGCGCCCCGCAACTTCTTCCACTTCGTCTTCGCCAACGGCGTGCAGTTCAACGGCAACTTTCCGCTTGGCATCGCCGGAAACGGCAAGGTCGATTTCGCCGCGGCGGCGCGAGCCAGCGGCTATGCACTCGGGGTGCGGATCGGCAGCGTGGAGAAGCTGGAGCAAGAGATCGCCGCCATTCTCGCGGGGCCCGCGCCAGCGCTCGTGGAGCTGGCGATCGAGCCCTCGCCGGCTTCGCTCGGGCCAGGCAATCCCGGCCCCGAGCAGCCCGACAAGCGCTTCGCCCGGATGGGTGACGAGGCGCGCGCGTTGATCGCAGCACTGGGGGCAAGGAAATGAGCGAGTTCGACGAAAGCGCTGACTTCGTGGTCGTCGGCGCGGGATCCGGCGGCTGCGCACTCGCAGCGCGGTTGGCGGAGCAGGGCCACTCCGTGATGCTCCTGGAGGCCGGAGAGGACGATCGGTGGATCTGGATCCGGATCCCCGCAGGCGTCGCCTACATCCTGCGGGGCGAACGTGCGCTGCGGCGCTTCTTCACCGAGCCGGAGTCGGGCATGAACGGGCGGACCATCTTCTGGCCGCGCGGGAAGGTGATGGGCGGGTCCTCGTCCGTCAACGGCATGATCTGGGTGCACGGCGACCCGGCGGAGTACGACCGCTGGCGCGACGAATTCGATCTTCCGGGTTGGGGCAGCGCCGAGCTCAAGCCGATCTTCCAGGATATCGAGAACTACCTGGGGGATGCCTCGCCGGATCGCGGCCACTCGGGGCCGGTTCCGGTGACCGAGTTCTCACCAAATCAGCCGCTGATGGACGCGTTCCTGGAGGCCTGCGTGGCCGCTGGCATTCCGCACAACCCGGACTACAACGGCAAATCGTACGAAGGTGTCGGCTACCTGCAGTTCAACACCAGGCGAGGCCTGCGCTGGGGCGGCCGCGAGGCCTATCTTCGGCCGCTGCGGCGGGCGCGCAATCTCGATGTTCGTACCGGCGCACTGGCGACGCGTGTCCTGTTCGAAGGTGCGAAGGCGGTGGGCGTCGAGTATCGGCGCGGCGGTCAGACACGGCGTGCGGGCGCTAGGCGGGAGGTGATCCTTGCGGCCGGGGCCATCCAGTCGCCGCAGCTCCTGGAACTGTCTGGCATCGGCAACGCCGAGATCCTGCAGGCGCTCGGTATTCCGGTCGTGCACCACGCGCCCGCCGTGGGCGAGAACCTGCACGACCATCTGCACACGCGCGTGACCTACGAGTGCCGCGGCGCGGTGACGCTCAACCAGATCATGCGCAACCCGCTGCGCAAGGCGGGCATGGCTGCCAGGCTGGCGATGCAGGGCAACGGGCTGATGAGCTGTTCCGGACAGATCATCCACGCTCTGGCGCGCACTTCGCCCGAGCTGCGCCAGCCCGACGTGAAACTGCAGCTGCACTGGCTATCGAGTCCGGATGCGCGGGATCCCAACAAGCTGATCCTGGACGACTTCCCGGGGATCTCCATCGGCACCTTCCCACTCCGCCCCCTGTCCAGGGGCTGGGTGCATGTCCGCTCGACCGATCCAGCCGAGGCGCCTGCGATAAACGCCAACTATCTCGGCTGCGAGGAGGATCGGCGCGCCACGGTCGCCGCGATCGAACTGGCTCGCAAGGTCGCGAGCCAGCCGCAACTCGCGCGCTTTCTGGTGCGGGAGACGCGCCCCGGCCCGGAAAGGCTCAGTGCCGAGGACCTGCTGGCTTACGTCCGGGAGATCGGCCAGACCTCGTATCACCCGGTCGGGTCCTGTCGCATGGGCGGCGATGCCGGGTCGGTCGTGGACGCGCGGCTTCGCGTGCGCGGCGTCGGCGGATTGCGCGTGGCGGATGCCTCGGTCTTTCCCACCATGTGCTCATCCAACACGAATGCTCCGGCGATGGCGGTCGGGGAGAAGGCGGCCGCGCTGATCGCGGAAGACCTGCGCGTTACGCACTGAGTTGACTGTTTCGCGCGATACATGGAGGAGACATCAATGCACAAATCCACGAACCTGCGGCGTTCCCGCCGTCTCGCCTTGTTGCTGCCGCTGACGGCGCTGCTCTGGGGGCCGGCACTACAGGCAGAGGAAAGCTATCCGGCAAGGGCAATCACCATGGTGGTGCCGACGCCGCCCGGAGGAGACACCGACGTCGTGGCCAGGCGGCTTGCCGACGCGATGTCGCAGGCTCTCAAGCAACCGGTAGTGGTTGACAACAAGCCGGGCGCAGGAGGGCAGATCGCCATGCAGCAAGTGGCCGCCGCCAAGCCCGATGGCTACACCATCAGCCTGACGTTTCAGGCTGCGATTGCCCTGGTGCCCCATCTCCGAAAGAAGCCGCCCTATCACCCCGGCAAGGATTTCACCGCCATCGGTCGTTTCGCGACCACCGGCAACGCTTTGCTGGTCGCCGCCGATTCTCCGTATCGCACTCTCGGCGACCTGCTGGAGCGTGCGAAGGCGTCGCCCGGCAAGATGACCTTCGGCTCCTGGGGCATCGGCTCGGGGGGGCACCTCAACGGCGAGGCGCTCAAGGCCGCGGCCGGGGTGGACATCGTTCACGTTCCCTACAAAGGGACCCCCGCGGCGATCGTCGCCTTGATCGGCGGCGAACTCGACATGGCTTTCACCGGCTATGCCATGGCCGTGTCCCAGTCTCGCGCAGGCAAGGTGCGTGTCCTGGCCGTGCCGGCCACGAAGCGATCGCCACACTTTCCCGATGCGCCCACTTTCCGCGAAGCCGGAATCCCCTTCGGGATGGACGGGTGGTTCGGCATCGTTGCGCCGGCCGGCACGCCTAAACCGGTCGTGGAACGGCTCGAGCAGGCGCTTGCCCAAGCGGCCAGAGAGCCCGGCATGGAGGAGCGATTGGCGAGCATGTCGATGACGCTGGCCCCGACGAGTGCCGAAGAGTTCGCACGGATCATCGTGTCCGACTACGAAACCTGGGGGCGCGTCGCGGAGCAGGTCGGGGTCGAGAAGAACTGAGGGGAGGTCGGGCGACCGACCTGGTGTCCCCGGCCTTTGCCGTGCCGTCGCTGACCACAATCCGGACATTCTGAAGGTCGGGGGAAGAGTGTCCGGAAAACATCCAGATCGCGCGATGTATTGTGTCCGGAAATCGTACGGTTTCGCCGCATGATCGCGGGCTTCTCTTCCGTGTTTCTTGTCGATCAACGGCTTGCGGATGGATCGGCGATAGGCACGAACCCTGCTTGATCACGGCCAACGGCTCGTCTCGTGCGGGCCGCCCGATCATCCAGAGGAGACAGCCGAGATGAATCCCCATTCCTTCCTGAAGCAGGCCGCGCGAATCGCGCTGCCGCTGGTCGCCGGCGCGATGCTGGCCGGCCCTGCCGTGGCCAAGGACATCAAGATCGCCCACATCTACTCGAAGACCGGCCCGCTGGAGGCCTACGGCAAGCAGACCGCCACCGGCCTGATGCTGGGCCTGGAGTACGCGACCGGCGGCACGATGACGGTCAACGGCCGCAAGATCGTGGTCATCGAGAAGGACGACCAGGGCAAGCCCGACGTGGGCAAGTCGCTGCTGCAGGCGGCCTACGGTGACGACAAGGTCGACCTGGCCGTGGGCCCGACCAGCTCGGGCGTGGCGCTGGCCATGCTGCCGGTGGCCGAGGAGTACGAGAAGGTCCTGCTGGTGGAGCCGGCGGTGGCCGACTCGATCACCGGCGAGAAGTGGAACAAGTACGTGTTCCGCACCGGCCGCAACTCGTCGCAGGACGCGATCTCCAACGCGGTGGCGCTCGACCACGAGAACGTGCACATCGCCACGCTGGCCCAGGACTACGCGTTCGGGCGTGACGGTGTGAAGGCCTTCAAGGACGCGATCAAGAAGGCGAAGATCGTCCATGAGGAGTACCTGCCGACCAACACCACCGACTTCACCGCCGGCGCGCAGCGGCTGTTCGACGCGCTGAAGGACAAGCCGGGCCGCAAGGTCATCTGGATCATCTGGGCCGGCGCCGGCAACCCGTTCAAGATCGCCGACCTCGACCCCAAGCGCTACGGCATCGAGATCTCGACCGGCGGGAACATCCTGCCGGCGATGGCCGCGTACAAGAACTTCCCAGGCATGGAAGGCGCCACCTACTACTACTTCGACATCCCGAAGAACCCGGCCAACAACTGGCTGATCACCGAGCACTACAAGCGCTTCAAGAGCCCGCCGGATTTCTTCACCGCGGGCGGCATGTCGGCCGGCATGGCGATCGTCGAGGCGCTGAAGAAGACCAACGGCAACACGAAGACCGACACCCTGATCAAGACGATGGAAGGGATGAGCTTCGACACGCCCAAGGGCAGGATGACCTTCCGCAAGGAGGATCACCAGGCGATGCAGTCGATGTATCACTTCAAGATCAAGGTCGACCCGGCGTTCACCTGGGCGGTGCCCGAGCTCGTGCGCGAGATCAAGCCGGAGGAGATGCAGGTGCCGATCCGCAACAAGCGGTGACGCGCTCGGGTTGACGCTTCGTCGCATGCGGTTGGGCGTGGCGGGGCCGGCGGGCGGGGCCGCGCTTCGGCGGGGCGGTCGAGCCGGCCTTCGGCTGCCCTGCGCTGCTCGCCCTCGCGGGCGGCTGCGCAACTCGCCCTCGTCGCGGCGGTCCTGCGGACCTTGCGCCTCGGAGCTCGAACAGTGCTCGCCGACTGCCCCCGCGAGGGCTGTGCTGCTCGGCGGCTCGAAAGCCTCGCCGAAGCGCGAGTCCACGCACCAGCCCTGCGAAGCGTGGGTCGCCATTCGATCGCAATCACCCCTCGCCTTCCGGCTGAATGACTTCCAAGCCGTTACTGCGCCGCAGCTTCATCTCTAGCGCCTTCGGATCTCATTTGCCCGCTGATCTCAATCGAACGCCGATCTCATGACCTTCTCACTCGAGACTCGCGATCTGACCATACGTTTCGGCGGCCACGTGGCCGTCGATTCGGTGTCGTGCGCGTTCCGGCCCGGCACGTTGACGGCGATCGTCGGACCGAACGGGGCGGGCAAGACGACCTACTTCAACTTGATCTCGGGGCAGTTGAAGGCCAGCTCCGGGCGCGTGTTCGTGGGCGGCGACGACATCACTTCCTTGCCGGCGCCCGAGCGCACCGCGCGCGGCCTCGGCCGTGCCTTCCAGCTGACCAACCTGTTCCCGAACCTGTCGGTCATGGAGAACGTGCGCTTGGCGATCCAGGCACGGCGCGGCATGGGGCTGAACCTGTGGTCGATCTGGTCGAACCACCGCGCGCTGATCGCCGAGGCCGAGGCGATCCTGGAGCGGATCTCGCTGACCGCGCGCCGCGATGCGCCGGCGGCCAGCCTGCCGCACGGCGACCAGCGCAAGCTCGAGGTCGGCATCCTGATCGCGCTCGAGCCCACCGTGTTCATGTTCGACGAGCCGACCGCGGGCATGAGCGTGGACGAGGTGCCGGTGATCCTCGACCTGATCCGCGAGATCAAGCGCGACACCACGAAGACCATCCTGCTGGTCGAGCACAAGATGGACGTGGTGCGCGAGCTGTCGGACCGGATCATCGTGCTGCACAACGGCAAGCTGGCGGCCGACGGCGAGCCCGCCGAGGTGATCGCCTCGCCGGTGGTGCAGCAGGCCTATCTCGGCATGGCCGCCGAGGACGAGGAAGAAGCGGAGGCCGCGCGATGAGCGATGCGATGCAGACCGCGCCGGGCGCGGCGGGCAGCGCCGCGGCCACCGCCGCCGCGCCGCTGCTCTCGCTCGCCGGCGTGCACACGCACATCGGCGCGTACCACATCCTGCACGGCGTCGACCTGGACGTGCCGGCCGGCCAGACCACGCTGCTGCTCGGCCGCAACGGCGCCGGCAAGACCACCACGCTGCGCACGATCATGGGCTTGTGGCAGGCCTCCGCCGGCGGGATCGCCTTCGCCGGCGAGGACATCTCGAAGCTCGCCACCCCCGACATCTCGCAGCGGGGCATCGCCTACGTGCCCGAGAACATGGGCATCTTCGGCGAGCTCTCCGTGCGCGAGAACATGGTGCTGGCCGCGCGCGGCGCGCGCCGCGAGGCCGACATCGACCCGGCGCGGCTGCGCTGGATCTTCGGCCTGTTCCCCGCGATGCAGAAGTTCTGGAACCATCCGGCCGGTCTCTTGTCGGGCGGCCAGAAGCAGATGCTGGCCGTGTCGCGCGCGATCGTCGAGCCGCGCAAGCTGATCCTGATCGACGAGCCGAGCAAGGGCCTGGCTCCGTCCATCATCCGCAACATGTTGTCGGCCTTTCGCGAGCTGAAGGCCGACGGCGCGACGATCCTGCTGGTCGAGCAGAACTTCGCGTTCGCGAGCCAGCTCGGCGACACGGTGGCGGTGATGGACGACGGCCGCGTCGTGCACCGCGGGCCGATGGCCGAACTGGCCGGGGACGAGGCGCTGCAGTCGCGCCTGCTGGGCCTTTCACTGGGAGCGCACCAATGAGCGCCGGCGCGAATCAACCGAGCGCGAGCCTGACCGCGAGCGCCGCGCTTCGCGAGCGCCTGCCGCTGCTGCTCGCGCCGGCGCTGGCGCTGGCCGCGCTGCCGCTGGTCGGCAGCCTGTCGAGCTGGGCCACGCTGACCGTGGCCGGCCTGGCCATGGGCATGATCGTCTTCATCATCGCGTCGGGCCTCACGCTGATCTTCGGCCTGATGGACGTGCTGAACTTCGGCCACGGACTGTTCATCGCGCTGGGCGCCTTCGTGGCGATGTCGGTGCTCGGCCCGATGGCTGCGCTGACCACCGCCGACTCGATGCTGCTGAACCTGGTCGCGATCGCGATCGCGATGGTCGTCGCGATGTCGGTAGCTGGCGCGATCGGCTGGGTCTTCGAGCGGGCGATCGTGCGGCCGGTCTACGGCCAGCACCTGAAGCAGATCCTGATCACGATGGGCGGCATGATCATCGGCGAGGAGCTGATCAAGGCGATCTGGGGCCCGCAGCAGATCCCGCTGCCGCTGCCCGAGGGCCTGCGCGGCGCCTGGCTGGTCGGCGACGCGGCGATCGAGAAGTACCGCGTCATCGCGGTCGGCGTGGGCCTGGCCGTGTTCGCGGCGATGCTGTGGGTGCTGGCCCGCACCAAGATCGGCCTGCTGATCCGCGCCGGCGTGCAGGACCGCGAGATGGTCGAGAGCCTCGGCTACCGGATCCGCCGGATGTTCGTCGGCGTGTTCGTGGCCGGCTCGGCGCTGGCCGGCCTGGGCGGCGTGATGTGGGGCCTCTACCAGCAGAACCTGGTGCCGCAGATGGGCGCGCAGGTGAACATCCTGATCTTCATCGTGATCATCATCGGCGGCCTGGGCTCGGTGGGGGGCTGCTTTCTCGGCGCGCTGCTGGTCGGGCTGATGGCCAACTACACCGGCTTCCTGGCGCCCAAGGTCGCGCTGTTCTCGAACATCCTGCTGATGGTGCTGATCCTGCTGTGGCGCCCGCAGGGCCTGTACGCCGGGGGCAAGCAATGATCCGCAGCCTGCTGTCGGCCGACTATCCGCGCAGCCGCATCGTGGCCGCGATGCTGCTGGCCATCGTGGTGCTGCTCGCGCTGGTGCCCTTCGTGTTCCCCGGCGCGCGCTCGATGTCGGTGGCCGCGAAGATCCTGGTCTTCGTGCTGCTGGTGGCCAGCTACGACCTGCTGTTGGGCTACACCGGCATCGTGTCCTTCGCGCACACGATGTTCTTCGGCATCGGCGCCTACGGCGTGGCGATCGCCAGCACCCGGCTCGACGCCAGCTGGGGCGCGCTGGGCGTCGGCATCCTCTGCGCGCTGGCGCTGTCGGCGCTGCTCGCGCTGGTGATCGGCCTGTTCAGCCTGCGGGTCAAGGCGATCTTCTTCGCGATGATCACGCTGGCGGTGGCGAGCGCGTTCCAGACGCTGGCCTCGCAGCTGTCCGAGATCACCGGCGGCGAGGACGGCCTGAGCTTCAGGGTGCCGCGCATGCTGCGGCCCTCGTTCGAGCCCTTCGAGAACCCGATCCTGGGGCTCGACGTCGACGGCCGCGTCATCACCTACTACCTGCTGTTCTTCGCGGTGCTGGCGCTGTTCCTGATGCTGCTGCGGATCGTGAACTCGCCGTTCGGCCGCGTGCTGCAGGCGATCCGCGAGAACGACTTCCGCGCCGAGGCGATCGGCTATCGAACCGTGGTCTTCCGCACCGTGTCCAACGTGCTGGCCGCGCTGTTCGCCACGCTGGCCGGCGCGCTGCTCGCGATCTGGCTGCGCTACAACGGCCCCGACACCTCGCTGTCTTTCGAGATCATGCTCGACACGCTGCTGATCGTGGTGATCGGCGGCATGGGCACGATGTACGGCGCGGTGATCGGCAGCGCGCTGTTCGTGTTCGCGCAGAGTTACCTGCAGGACTTCATGGCCTGGATCGCCGGCGGCCTCGAGGGCGTGCCGCTGCTGGCCGCGCTGTTCTCGCCCGACCGCTGGCTGCTGTGGCTGGGCCTGCTGTTCGTGCTGTCGGTCTACCACTTCCCGACCGGAATCGTGGGCCGGCTGCGGGCGCGCGCGATCGAGCGCGCGGTCCGCGCGGGCGCGGGCGATGGCGGGGCGGGACCGGGCGGTGGCGGGGCGGGACCGGGCGATGGCGGGGCGGGACCGGCCGCGCCGGGACGGAGCGAAGCGTGAGCGCCCGCCGAGCGCTGGTCAGGGTCGAGCACGCCGGCCCGGTCGCCACGCTCACGCTGGCCCGGCCCGCGATGCACAACGCGCTGGTGCCCGACCTGCTGCTCGACCTGTGCGTGGCGCTCGAGCAGACAGGGCGACGCGCCGACACGCGCGCCGTGGTGCTCGCCGCCGAGGGCGAGGCCTTCTCGATCGGTGGAGACATGCGCCGCTTCGCCGCCGAGATGGCCGGTCCCTCGCTGCAGACCTACGCTGCCGAGCTGGTGGGCCTTCTGAACCAGGCGGTGCTCGCGCTGCTGAAGCTGCCGCAGCCGGTGGTGGCCGCGGTGCACGGCCACGTCACCGGCGGCTCGCTGGGGCTGGTGCTGGCCTGCGACCTGGCGGTGATGGCCGAGCACGCGGTCTTCAAGGCGCACTACGCGACCGCCGGCTTCACGCCCGACGGCGGCTGGACCGCGCTGCTGCCCCGGCTGGTGGGCGCGCGCCGCGCCGCCGCCTGCCTGCTGCTGAACCGCAGCGTGAGCGCGCCGCAGGCGCTGGACTGGGGCATCGTCAACGAGTTGGCGCCGGCGGCCGAGGTGCCCGATGCCGCCCGGCGGCTCGCCGAGAGGGTGGCCGGCGCGCCGGTCGTCACGATGCGCGAGTCCAAGCGCCTGCTGCGCGGCCCCGAGGCGGCGCTCGCCGGCATCGAGGCCGCGCTCGAGGAAGAGCGCCAGCGCTTCGTCGCCGCGATCGGCGAGCCGGCAGCGCACCAGGGCGTCGCCGGCTTCCTGCGCAGCTTCGGCGGCTACCCCGACGATCGCCCCGGCCGGGCCGCGAGGCTTGCGGCCGGCGCGGGCGGCTCCGCCGGCCGAGGGGCGCCGATCGAGGGAACGGGCTGAGCCGATGTTCGTCGTCGACTGGCTGCACAAGCAGGCGCAGCACCACCCGGACAAGCTCGCGCTGGTCGACAGCGCGAGCGGCCGCGCGCTGAGTTACCGGCAGTTCGACGAGCGCGCGAGCCGCTTCGCGCAGTGGGTCCTCGAGCGCTGGCGGTTGTCTCCGGGCGACCGGGTGGCGGTGCTCGCGCGCAACGGGCCCGAGTACCTCGAGATGCTGTACGGCTGCGCCAAGGCCGGCGTCGTGATGGTCTGCCTGAACTGGCGGCTGCCGGCCGCCGAGCTGGGCCCGATTCTCGACGACGCGGCGCCCGCCGCCTTCGTTTGCGACGAGGGCTTCCTCGACGTGGCCCGCGCGCTGTTCGGGCGACCGGGGCCGACGCAGGGCGATCCGGCGCAGGGCGGTCCAGCGCGGGACGAACCGGCGCGGGACGAACCGGCCCGGGACGGCCAGGCGCCGACGCGCGCGGCACTGCCGGGCCTGGTCCTCTCGCCGGCTCCGGCTGCGCATGAGCCGGCGACAGCCGCGCAGGTTGCCGCGACCGTTGCCGGCCTCGAATGGCCCGACTACGAGTCGGCGCTCGCCGCCGCCGGCGCACGCGTCGTCGAGATGCCCACCCGGCCGATGGACGAGCCCTGGTACCTGCTCTACACCTCGGGCACGACCGGCCGCCCCAAGGGCGTGATCCAGACCTACGGAATGAGCTTCTTCAACGCGGTCAACGCGATGCTCGCGACCGGCCTGTCGGGCCGCGACGTGCTGCTCGCCGCGCTGCCCTTCTTCCACACCGGCGGGCTGAACCTCTACGCGAACCCGATCATCCACGCAGGCGGCACCGTCGTCGTGATGCGCGACTTCGACGCGGGCGAGGCGATCCGCTGGCTGGACGGCAAGGGACGGGACGCGGCCGGCAGTGACGAGCGCGCCGAGGCGCCGGCGGATCCCGGCGACGGCCCGGCGCGCCGCCCGCTGCCGATCACCCAGTTCCTGGGCGTGCCAGCCCTGTACCTGTTCATCGCGCAGCACCCCGGCTTCGGGCAGGCGCGCTTCGAGGCGATGCGCCACTGGTCGGCCGGCGGCTCTCCGATGCCGCTCGCGCTGCTCGAGACCTGGTCCGCTAAGGGCATCACGATCTGCTTCGGCTTCGGCATGACCGAGACCGGCCCCACCGTGTTCATCCCCGACGAAGCCACGGCCCGCGCGAAGCCCGGCAGCGTCGGCAAGCCGGTCGGCTCGATGCTGGCCCGCGTCGTCGACCGCGACGGCCGCGACTGCGGACCCGGCGAGCGCGGCGAGCTGCTGGTGCGCGGGCCGGGCGTCACGCCGGGCTACTGGCGCAACCCGCAGGCCACGGCCGAGGCGCTGCGCGACGGCTGGCTGCACACCGGCGACGTCGCGTACTTCGACGAGGACGGCGACTACTGGATCGTCGATCGCCTGAAGGACATGTTCGTGTCCGGCGGCGAGAACGTGTATCCGGCCGAGGTCGAGAACCTGCTGTACCGGATGCCCGGCGTGGCCGAGGCAGCGGTAATCGGCGTGCCCGACCCGCGCTGGGTCGAGGTGGGCCTGGCGGTGATCGTGCCGGCCGCGGGCGCCCGGCTCAGCGAGGACGCGGTGCGCGAGCACTGCCGGGCCCAGCTGGCCGGCTACAAGGTGCCGAAGCACGTGCGCTTCGTCGACGCGCTGCCGCGCACGCCGGCCGGCAAGGTCGAGAAGCCGGCGCTGCGCGCGCGCTTCGCCGCTTAAGGAACTCTTACGAAGCGCTGAGCCAATTCTTAAGAGCGGCGCCGCGCGCGTCTTCCTAGACTTCCTTCCATCGCGATTGCGCGATCACGATCCCAACGATCAACGAAGGAAGACACAAATGGACCAGGCCGCTTTCGAACCCGCCCTCGCCGATGCGTCGCAGGCCGGGCGCTTCGACCTCTACGTGAACATCCACAAGGCGCTCCGCCTGTACATGACCGACACGCTGGCCCGCGTGGGGCGGATGGACCCCGCCGACGACGGCGAGCGCGCCGGCGCGATCGGGCAGCTGCGCGACCTGCTCGAGATCTGCGACCTGCACATCGAGGACGAGAACCGATTCGTGCACACCGCGCTCGAGGCGCGCAGGCCCGGCAGCGCTGCGCACAACGCCGACGACCACGTGTCGCACGGCCAGGCGATCGCCGCGCTGCGCCGCGACGCCGCGGTGCTCGAGCAGGCCGGCCCGGCCGATCGCGCGCAGGCGGCGCTGGCGCTGTACCGCCGGCTCGCGCTGTTCGTGGCCGAGAACCTCGAGCACATGCACTACGAGGAAACGCGGCTGATGCCGATCCTGTGGGCCGAGTACTCCGACGCCGAGCTGCTCGGGATCGAGCACGCGATCGTCGCGTCGATCCCGCCGATGCTGATGGCGCGCGCGCTGAACTGGTTCATGCCCGCGCTGCCGCACGGCGATCGCGTGGCGATGCTGTCGGGCATGCGCGAGGGCGCCCCGCGCGAGGCCTTCGAGGGCGCGCTCGCGATCGCGCGCGACCGGCTTCCCGCCGGCGACTGGACGCGGCTCGCGGCGGCGCTCGGCCTGCCGTCGGCGCCGGTCGGCGCGCATCCGGGGCTGCGGCTCGCCGAGCGCTGGTGAGCCCGCGGCGGCGCGTGCCTGCATGGCCGCGCGCCGCCGCCCGGTGCCGGCGCGCGACGGGTTCAGCCGACCTGTTGCAGCACGAGCGGCCGCTCCACGCGCAGGCAGAAGCGCCCGCGCCCGCTCTTCTCGATCCGCACGCAGGCCTTGCGCTCGACGAGCCGGCGCTGCAGCAGCACCAGCCGCGCCTCCAGGTTGTCGCCGATCTCGGGCAACGGGATGCGCGGGTCGAGCCGCAGCTCGCGGTTGCTGAAGGCGGTCCGGCCGGTGACCGTGTGCTCGGACACCAGCGCCCACAGGATCGCCCCGGCCACGCCCTTGATCAGGTAGTCGCCGTCGAGGAACACGCTGTGGTCGGCGGGGTAGTGGCGCACGGTGACCGGCTCGCCTGTGGCCGCGGCCGGCTCGCAGGCGGCGCTGGCCGTGCCGTCGCGTCCGGCGGCCGCGCGGTCGGGAGAGGCCGGACCCGGCTGTGCCGCCGGGCCGTGGGCCGCGTCGAGGTCGTCGCGCTGCTGCAGCACGTGCATCGTCTGGCCGACCAGCGCGGCCAGAGTGGCCAGCGCGTCCTCGTCGTCGTAGCCGAAGCGCAGGTCCTCGGTGCTCTCGACCAGCAGCGCGCCCACCGTGTCGCCGGCCATCCGGATCGGCACCGCCAGCTGGCTGCGCGGCGCGACCAGGCCGGGGAAGGGGATCTCGGTCTCGAAGGCGCCGGCCAGGCCCTCGCGGGCGGCCGCTTCGCGGATCGCGCGGCCGTAGGCATAGGCCGAGGTCAGGCGCGACAGCCGGATCGGCGTGCCCTCCTTCACCGCCACGCCGACCACGCCCGCCCCGAGCGGCACCTCGGAGCCGACGCCCGAGGCCGGGTAGCCGCGGCTCGCGACCGTGTACAGCCGGCCGGCCGCGCGGTCGAGCAGCAGCAGCATCGAGTGCTCGATCCGCAGGTGCTCGTGCAGCGCGGCGAGCGTCTCGTCGAGCAGCGCGTGCAGGTCGGCGCAGGCCACGATCCGCGCCGCGGCGGCCCGTAGCGCGGCCAGGCGGCTCGGGCCCTCGGCCAGGCCGGTCGGCTCGCCGTGCGCCACCGCCAGCGCCTCGACCCGGTAGACGTCGGCGCCCAGCAGGCGGAACACGTCGGCCATGCCGGCGTGCGAGGCGACGCTCTCGAGCATCGCCCGCATGTGCTCGAACAGCGGCCCCGCTGTCTCGGTGCGCAGGTAGCGCAGCGTCAACCGGTACATCGCGCCGTGCGCGGGGTCGATCACGATCAGCCGCGCGCGCGGATTGGCCAGCACGTTGGCGCGGGTCTTGTTGAAGAACTGGAAGGACAGCGCCACGTGCCCTTCGTCCACGTACTGCACCTGAGACAGGTAGCTCACGTTCGGCGTGCCGTCGGGCGCGCAGGTCGCGATCACGCCCGGCGTCGCGCCTTCCAGGCAGTGGCGGATCGCGCCGAGGCTCGGGGCGGGGCGGGGGCCGCGGGCGGGCGTCGCGGAAGCGGCGGCGGCCGGGACCGATGCCGGCAGGCCGGGCGCGGACGCAGGCACCGACTCCAGCGCGGGCACCCGCGCGCCGGGCGCGGGCCCGCCGTTCGCGTCCCGGCGCGGAGCGCCGACGGGCCGCGGTCCTGCCGTAGCGATGGCGGCCCCGGCGCGCGGTCCGGGCGTCTGCTCGAAGGCGCTGTCCGCAGCGAGGCGCAGCGCGACCAGGTCCTGCGGGTCGAAGTGCAGCAGCCCCTGCGCGAAGCGCTCGTCGAAGCCGATCTTCGCCAGGTCGCGAAACATCGCGTCGCGGCGCTGCCGCACCAGCGCGAGATCGGCCGGCGCGGCCGGCGCCGCCGACAGGGCGCGCCCCTTCAGCTGCAGCGTGCGGTGCGTGGAAGGCTGGCTGAAGACGACCGCGACCGCGTCGCTGTCGCGCAGGTTCGCCAGCACCGAGGCCCCGTCGGCGCCCGACAGGAACACGGTGAGCTCGCCCGAGGGTTCGATTCGCGCGGCCAGCGCGCGCACCAGGTCGGGCATCAGCGCGCGGTCGCGCGAGGCCACCGACACGCCGACGCCGCCCTCGATCAGCGCAAGGTGTTCGGGTTGGAGGAGGGAGCGGGTCACGTTGGCCGGATCATTCGAAAGGCGCAATCATCCGCCCGGGTCGGCATGGCGGCAAGCGCCGTGCGGGAACACGTCGACCGGCCGCTCGGACCAGCGTCCTCAGTCCCCCCGTGGCGGATGCGACCTGAACATCCGCCAGAGCGTGAGGTCGTAGGCCAGCTTCAGCGTTCCGCAGGCCAGCAGCGGCGCGGCCAGCCATCCGGCAGCCAGCATCGCCCCGGCCAGCGACGGGCTCACCGCCGCGGCCAGGCTCTTGGGCACGGCGGTGAAGCTCGCCGCGGCCGCGCGCTCGGCGGGCGTGACCACGCCCATCACGTAGGCGGTGCGCGGCGGCACGTCCATCTGCGACAGCGCGCTGCGCGCGAGCAGCAGGCCCAGCGCGAGCGGCATCGTGGGCGCGAAGGCGGCGAGGATCATGAACACGTTGGCCGGCATGTGCGTGAACACCATCGTGTTCAGCAGCCCGATGCGCCGCGCGACGACCGGGCTCAGCAGTTGCGACGCGGCGCTCAGCAGGCCGGCCAGGAAGAAGAACTGTCCGGCCTGCGCGAGCGACAGGTCGAACTTCTCGAACAGCCAAAGCGACAGCAGCGAGTGCACGACCAGCCCGCTCGCGAAGTTGTCGACGCTGAACAGAACCGCGAGCCTCACCACGATCGCGCGCGACGGGCCGAGCGGCGCGGCCGCTTCGGGCTCGGTGCCGGTGGCCGCCGCGCGCGTCGCATCCGCTTCCCGGTCCACGAGGGCCGCCTGGCCGGGGAGGGCAGGCGCCGCGCCGTCGCTTTCGGCGGCTCCCGTCCGACCCGGCAGCCGCCGGTACAGCCACCAGACGATCGCGCCGATCGCGCCGTAGCCGACGAACATCGCGCGCATCGCGTCGAGCGGCGAGACGCCCAGGCTACCCGCGATCCAGTCGGGCATGCCCGAGGCCAGCGCGCCGACCGCCGCGCACAGCGCGCCCAGCACGCTGTAGCGCGCGAACAGCGCGGTGCGCGCGTCGCCGCGCGCGGTGCCGGCCAGCGTCGCGTGCTCGAGCGGCAGGAACACGCTGACGTCGCCCGAACTCGGGTTCAGCGTGCCCACGAAGGCCACCAGCAGCAGCGGCCAGAACGACGATGCGCTCGCGAACCCGATGCCGGTGACGAGCATCAGCAGCGCGGCCGCACGCAGCAGCCGGTGGCGGGCGAATCGATGTCCCCAGGTGCCGACCGCCAGCGTGGCGAATGCCGAGCCGAGCATCGTGGCGGTGCTGGCGATGCCGACCTCCAGCGTGCCCAGGCCCAGCGCCAGCAGGTAGGCAGGCAGCAGCACCGCGACGTAGCCGTCGGCGAAGGCGCGCAGGGCCCGCGCGAGCAGCACCGGCGCGGCCGCAGGCGCGACGCCGGCGGGCAACAGCAGGCGATCGAGCGTGCCAGCCCTCGTCGGAGCGCCCGCGCCCGCCGAGCCGCCCCCGACCGCCGTGCCTTGCCCGCTCTTCGTTCCGCCCCCGCGCGCTTCGCTCATGTTCCGCCGCCCATGATCTCGGCGAACGTCCTGCGGTATCGCGCAGCCAGCGAGGCCGCATGTGCGGCCAGCGCCGCGGGATCCGCGGCGAGCGCCTCCCCAACCGCCTCGGCGACGTCGTCGACGCCGGCCACGGTCGGCAGCCCCGGCAGCTCCCAGGTTTCGGCGTAGGCGGCCTGCTTGCCGACGGTGGGGGCTTCGCCGCCATCGCATCGGTCGCCCCCGTTGTCGCCGTCGCCTCCGTAGCCGCCGGCGACGCCCGCGCGACGCGGCCGGGTCGACGGATGAAGCAGGTTCACCCGCGGCAGCCCGAAGGCCGTCGCGACGATCCTGCCGTGCAGGCTGCTGCCGCAATACCCGCGGCTGCCGGCGAGCAGCGCGCAGATGTCCCACAGGTCCAGCGACTCGAAGACGGCGGCCGATCCGGGTCGCAGCCGCGCCGCCGTCCTGCGCAGCACCCCGAGGTCGTCGTGCCAGGGCGCCGCGCCGGCGCGGAACAGCGCCACGCCGAGGCCGGTCGAGGCAGCGAGCCGATCCAGCTGCGCCGCGAGCCGGTCCAGCGTGTCGTCGTCGCCGAAGTCGGCGCTGAACTGCACCGCCAGATAGCCGTCGGCGAACCGGCCCGCGATGCCGGCAGGTCCGGAGCGGGTTCGGATCGCATCGCCGAACAGCTCCGCCGCCATCACTGCGGGGTCGGGCATCAGCCGCGCGGCGATGCCCGCGGCCCGGAGCTGCGCGAGCGTGTGCCGGTCGCGCACGCCCACCTCATCGGCGCTCGACAGCTTGGCGATCACCTCGGCGCGAAGCGCGGGCTCGCAGTCGGCAAGCCCGGTGCCGCCCGCGCCCAGGTACACCACCCGCTCGATTCCCGGCAGGCCCTCGCGAGACGCCACGTAAGGCGCGAGGCCGGTGCCGCCCAGGAAGCTGCGCGCCCACGCGATGCGCTGAGCAGGCTGCGCGTCCAGCCGCCCGATCGTCGGCTGCACCAGCTCGGGCGGCAGCAGCATCACCGCGGCCTGCCAGGCATCGCAGGTCAGGATCTCGCCGCCGACGTGCACGAGCGTCGCGCCCGGCCTGTCGCCCCCGGCGGTCAAGGCCGCGGCCGTGGCGAGTGCCGCCGGCACCCCGGCCAGCGGCCGCACCCGATGTCCGCCCAAGGCCCGCATGTCCCGCTCCACCAGTCCCGCGAACAGCGGCTCGACGTCCGGCAGCATCGCCGCGGCGATGTGCGGGAACAGCAGGTCGCCGAAGTTGTGCCGGTCGAACGCGCCGAACAGGACGACGGGATTCATGGCTCCAGGTGGCTTGTGCGCGCGGCGTCGGGCCTGCCCGCCGTGTCCGCATTATCGACCGCCCGGAGTCCCGCCGCAGGCCGCCTGTCGGCCGGCACCCGCGCCGCCGACGGCCGGTGGCAATTCCTCACATTTCGGGCGACAGAGGGCCGCTAAGCTCCCGCCCGTGACCGACTCGATGGAGCGCTGAATGCGCCGACTGCTTCTAGCCCTTCTCGCCCTTGCCGCCGTGCTGGCGGTGTCGATGCCGGCGTTTGCCTGAGCGCTCGACGCGGCATCAACGAAAAAGCCCCGGGCTCGCGCACCGGGGCTTTCTTCTTCGTGGCGAGCCTCGAGGCCCGCCTGCCGCGATCACTGCACCGCGGCCACCATGTACTCGACCGCCGCGCGGACTTCCGCGTCGGACAGCTTGGCGTTGCCGCCGCGCGGGGGCATTGCCCGCAGGCCGTTGATCGAGTGCGAGACCAGCGTGTCCATGCCGGCCTTGACCCGATCCGCCCACGCGGCCTTGTCGCCCATCTTGGGGGCGCCGGCCACGCCGGTGGCATGGCAGACCATGCAGGTGCTGTCGTAGATCTTCTTGCCGTCGACCGAGGCGGTCTGGGCCGGGGCGGCAGCGGGAGCCGCGGGGGCGGGCGCCGCGGCGGCGGGCGCCGGTGCAGCCGGAGCGGGCGCCGCAGCAGCCGGGGCGGCCTCGGCCGCCTTGGGTGCCGCATCGGCCTTAGGCTCCTCGAACTTGCCGCCGGCCGCGTTGGCCATGTAGACGACCGCGCGGGTGATCTCCAGGTCGGAGTAGTCGCCGCCGCCCTGAGCGCCCATCGCGCCCTTGCCCTTGAGCGCCGAGTTGACCAGGGCCTGCAGGCCGGTCTTGATCCGGTCGGCCCAGGCGGCGTTGTCGGCGAGTTTCGGCGCGCCCGCCACGCCCGCGGCGTGACAGGTCGCGCACTGCGCCTTGTAGACCTCCTCGCCCGAGCGGGCCGCCCGCGGGCCACTCGCGCCGGCCAGCTCGAAGCCCGCCACCGGCCGGATCCGGGCCTCGATCGCCTCGGCGGTCATCGCGTCGGCGCCGGCGCCGACGCGCGTGCTGGTGCCCACGTACTTGACCAGGAGCACGATCACGAGGATGGGCACCACGAAGGCCAGCACCACGACGGTGATCAGCTGCTTGGGGGTCTTGATGAATGCTTCGTGTTCGTCGCTCATGCTGACGCCAGCCGGTTGGATTCAAAGCCGAGGATTATAGCCGGTCGCTACTGTTTCGTTCCGATCCCCTCGCGACCCGGCCTCGCGCTCGGGTACAATCGCGGCTTCGCGCCCGTAGCTCAGTGGATAGAGTACTGGCCTCCGAAGCCAGGGGTCGCTGGTTCGATCCCAGCCGGGCGCGCCATCTCCGGAAGGCCCCGATTCGTCGGGGCCTTCGTCTTTTCGGGCCTCGCGAGAGCGGCGCATGCGGCGGTCGCCCGATCTGCCGGGCTGCGGGCGTCCGCGTCGCGAACGCCATCGTCGCCGCAAGTCCGGCCGCCGCCGCTGGTCCGCCAGCCCTCAACTGTCAACTGGATGCTGGCAGTCCGGCGCCATCCGGAAAAGAATGCTCGACCCGAGCGCGGGAGCGTGTGCTTGCGTCGCGGCTCGGTCAGACAGGAGGTCCTCGATGTTCAATCGTTCGATGCCGCGCGCGAGCGCGATCCCGGCCGTCGACCGCGCCGGCCAACGGTTCTCGCAATCGCTGCGCCGGCTGGCGGCCGGCGTGCTGGTCGCCGGCATCGCGTGGGCGGCGGCGGCCGCGCCGATCGAGACCCGGCCGATCCATTTCGCCAAGGGCGCGTCGTCGGCGACGGTGAAGGGAACGATCAAGGGTGACCAGACCGTCGACTACAAACTGCGCGCCCGGGCCGGGCAGACCATGAGCGTGAAGCTCGCCACCGGTCACGGCGCGAACTACTTCAACGTGCTGCCGCCCGGATCCAGCGACGTCGCCCTCTTTGTCGGATCCTCCGGCGGCAACGAGTGGTCGGGCGCGCTGCCGTCCGACGGCGAGTACACGGTGCGCGTGTACCTGATGCGCAGCGCGGCGCGGCGCAACGAGTCCGCACGGTATGCGCTCACGGTGGCCGTGACCGGCAGCGCGGGCGCAGCGGCGTCAGCGCTGGGCAAGGCGCCGTCCGGCGACGCCAGGGTCAAGGGCACGCCGTATCACGCGACCGGGCCCTTGCCCTGCTGGATGGGCAACGCGCCAGTAGGTTCTTCGCAGTGCGAGTTCGGCGTCGTCCGCGGCAAGCCGGGCAACGCCGAGGTGCACGTCAAGCCCGCGGGCGGCCTGGAACGCGTGCTGAGCTTCAGGGGCGACTCGGTGACCAGCGGCAACGAGAAGGTCAAGGCGTCGAAGTCCGGGGGTCTCTGGACGATCGAGGTCAACGACTACGAGCACTACCAGGTTCCGGAGGCGGTGATCTCCGGGGGTTGATCGCGCCGCCCCGATCGTTGCCAGCCCTGGCTTGCGCGACTATATTGGCTCGGCTCCCCCGCTTAGCAGCGGCCCGATCCCGAAGATCGCCAACGCCGGATGAAAGTCGCCGCCCCACGCAACCTCGGCTTCGCCGTCGTCGCCTCGCTGATCGTCGCGGGCGTCGCCTGGCGCGAGTGCCTGCTGCTCGCCGCCGCCGCAGCGGCCGGCCACCGCCTGTTCCTGTGGCGCATGGATCTGGACGCGCCATGGTCCGGTTGGCGCGCCGGCATCCGCTGCTGCGCGGCGGGGCTCGCCGGCCTGGCGGCCGCGTTTGCCCTGTTCGTGCTGGTCGGCTTCATGCTCCTCGGCGTGCTGCGCACGGAGCACCCGCATCCCGTGCTGTCGGTGGCGCTGATCGCCGCGGCCGCCGTGCTGGTCGCTTCGGTGCGGCGCCATCCTCGCGACCGCCGGCAAGAGGCCGGTCATTGGGTCGCGCTCGTCGTGCTCGCGGCCCTGGCATTCGCGGCGGCGCGGGCCACGTCGCCGGCGCTGCCCTGCATCGCAACCGGCCTCGTCGCCGGCTGGCTCGGCTGGGCGAGCTGGAACCTGGCGCGCGGCGGCGGGAGCGCCCTGCTCGCCGAGCAGTAGGCGACCGTCGCGGCGGCCCGGAGTTTCTCGGCCGGCCCGAAGCGGTAGTAGTCTCTCGCCGAGCCCGCAGGCGGCGGGCGGCTCCCCGTCTCGCATGAAACCCGATTTCCGGCGCTCCGCGGCGCCCAGCCTTCACGCGCCTTTCTTCGGCCCTGCGGCGGTCCGTGGCGCCTTCGTCATGGCGATGCTCGGCTGGGGGCTCGGCGTATATGGCCTGCCGGTCTACCTGCATGCGGTGGTCGAGCGAACCGGCTGGCCGGTGTCGCTGGTGTCGTCGGCGATCACCGTGCACTTCCTGGCCGGCGCGCTGGTGATCGCGGGCCTGCCCCGGCTTCACGGCCGCTTCGGTCTTCCCGCCACCACGGTCGGCGGCGCGGCGCTGGCTTCGGTCGGGGTGCTCGGCTGGTCGCTGGCCGCCGAACCCTGGCAGCTCTTCGCGGCGGCGCTGGCAAGCGGCGGCGGATGGGTGACGATGGGCTCGGCCGCGATCAACGCGGTGGTGTCGCCGTGGTACTCGGCCCGGCGGCCGCGCGCGCTGAGCACCGCCTACAACGGCGCCACGATCGGCGGCGTAGTGTTCTCGCCCTTGTGGGCGATGCTGATCGCGCGCATCGGCTTCGTGGCCGCCGCTGCCTTGGTCGGACTGGCCAGCGTGATGGCGATCGCCTGGCTGGCGCGCGCCGTGTTTTCGCGCACGCCCGAGTCGATGGGGCAGCGGGCCGACGGGCTCGCCGCCGATGCGGTGATGCGGGCCGACGCTGCCGAGCCCGCCGCGCCGGCGGCGCCGATCGGGGCACTCTGGCGCGACCGTGCCTTCCTCACGCTCACCGCCGGCATGGCGATGGGGCTGTTCGCGCAGATGGGCCTGATCGCGCACCTCTATTCGCTGATGGTGCCGGTGCTGGGCGTGCGCGGCGCCGGCTTCGCGATGGGCCTGGCGACCGCCTGCGCCGTGGCCGGCCGAACCGCGGTGGCGCGCGCGATGCCGCCGCACGCCGACCGCCGGCGCGTGGCGGCAGCGGCCTACGCGGTGCAGCTGCTCGGCTCGCTGGCGCTGATGGCCGCCCCGGCAGATGCGGGCTGGCTGGTCCTGGCGGGCGTCGTGCTGTTCGGCCTGGGGCTGGGCAATGCGAACACCTTGCCGCCGCTGATCGCGCAGCGCGAGTTCGCCGAAGCGGACCAGCCGCGCGCGGTCGCGTTGATGATCGCGATCAGCCAGGCGACCTATGCGTTCGCGCCGGCGGTATTCGGCGCGGTGATCGCGTTCGCCGGCGTCGCCGCGCCGGCGGTCGGACGGGGCGCAGCTCCGCTGTTCCTGGCCGCCGCGCTGGTGCAGGCCGGCGCGATCGCGGCGCTGCTGGCGGGCCGGGGCGCGCGCGCCGGGGACGGCCGGCCCCGGCAGGCCGGCTAGCCGGCCCGGGCGGCGGCCGGGCTCGCCCCGCTCTCGCCGCGTCCGGTTGCCGGGCTACAGCACCCGCTGCCCGCCGTCGACCATCAGCGTGGCAGCGGTCATGTACGAGGCCTCGTCCGAGGCGAGCCACAGGATCGGGTACGCCACCTCGCGCGGGTCGGCCCAGCGCCGCTGCAGGTTGTTCTCGGCCCTCTCGTTGCGCAGGTCCTGCTCGGTCCGGCCCTCCGCCGCGAACCGCCGCACGTGGAAGGGGGTCAGCGTGAGCCCCGGGCAGACCGCGTTGACCCGCACCCCGTGTGCCGCCTCCTCGAAAGCGAGCGTGCGGGTCATCGACAGGATGCCGGCCTTCGCCACGTCGTATTGCCCCATGCCGGCGCGCGGATTCATCGCGTGGGTGGACGAGATGTTGACGATCGCGCCGCGGCCGCTCGCGCGCAGTGCCGGCAGGGCCGCGCGCGCGAGCCAGGCGTAGCTGAGCAGGTTGACCGACAGGATCTTCTGCCAGGTCTCGGCCTTCGCCTCGGCCAGCGGCTCGTAGGCGCGGATGCCGGCGTTGTTGACCAGCACGTCGAGCCGGCCGTGGCGCTCCAGGGTGCCGGCGACGATCGTGTCCGCCGAGGCCTCGAGGCCGACGTCGGCGGCGATCGTCGTCACCTCGGCGCCGGGCACTTCGTCGCGGATGCGCTGCGCCACTTCGGCCAGCGGCGAGTCGGCCAGGTCGACCAGCACCGTCTTCGCGCCTTCCTCGCAGAACAGCCGGCCGGTGGCCGCGCCGATGCCGCCCGCGCCGCCGGTGACGATCGCTACCTTGCCTTCGAGTCTTCGCATCGCTTCTTCTCCGATCGTTCGTTGTCGCTTCGGCGGCGCGCCGCTCAGCTCAGCGCGCCGCTCGACGCCTCCAGGCTCGCCTGGCCGCGCAGCGCGCGCCAGAGCGCGGCGGCGCTGTAGACCGCCATCAGGCTGCCGCACACCGGGATCGCCGCGTACCACCAGGCCTTGTCCAGCTGAAGGAAGGGCGTCGTCTCGCCCGACATCGCCATGAACTCCTGGCCCTTGATCGTGAAGGTCAGCGCCACCGCGAGCATCGTCAGGTGGATCAGGGCGGCGACCGCGGTGCGCAGGCGCGGCGAGAGCAGGCGATCGATCATCGCCACCCGGTAGAGCGCGCCCTCGCGCCACAGCGCCAGCGCGCCGACGAAGGTCATCCAGCCGAACAGCAGCTCGACCAGCTCGTCGTAGCCCGACAGCTTCACCTGCGGCACGAAGCGCTGGACGATGCCCAGCGACAGCAGCACGAACAGGCCGAGGAAGCAGCCGATGACGATCCAGCGGCAGGCGAAGGCCAGGCCGAGGTCCAGGCGCTCGAGCGTGCGGCCGATCACCGGACCACCCCGAAGCCCAGCGCATTGGGCAGCCAGGTCGAGATCGCCGGCACGTAGGTGACCAGGCCGAGCACCGCCAGCAGGGCGACCAGGTAGGGCGCGAGCTCGCGTGCGATCCCGGCGATCGGCACCCTGGCGATGCCCGAGACCACGTACAGGCAGAGCCCCACCGGCGGCGTGATCAGTCCGATCATCATGTTCAGCACGATGATCACGCCGAAGTGCACCGGGTCGATGCCGATCTGCGCCATGGCTGGCGCCAGGATCGGATAGGCGATGATCAGGATCGCGATCGTCTCGAGGAACATCCCGAGGATCAGCAGCGCCAGGTTGACGACCAGCAGGATCACCCAGGGCTCGCTCGACAGCCCCAGCAGCGCCTTCAGGATCGCGTTCGGGACCTGCTGCTGGATCAGCACCCAGCCGAACGGCGCCGACACCGCGATGATCAGCATCACCTGCGCGGTCTGCCGGCCGCTCTCCCAGACGGTGCGCCAGAAGTCGCTCAGCCCGAGTTCGCGATACACGAAGCGCCCGAGCAGGAAGGCATAGGCCGAGGCGACGACTGCCGCCTCGGTCGGGGTGGCCACGCCGGCGAAGATCACCAGCAGGATCAGCGGCGGCAAGGCCAGCGCGGGCGCGGCGCGCAGGAAGGTCCGGGCCGCTTCGGCCAGCGGCGGGAATCCGGGCGATCGGGGCAGGTCGTTGCGCCAGGCCGCCACCGCGATCGCCAGGATCAGGCCCAGGCTCATCAGCAGGCCGGGCACGACGCCGGCCAGGAACAGCGCGCCGACCGACACGTTGGCCAGGCTGCCGTAGATCACGAAGGGAATGCTCGGCGGGATGATCGGGCCGATCGTCGACGAGACCGCGGTGATCGTGGCTGCGAATCGCGGGCTGTAGCCCTCGCGGACCATCGCGCGGATCTCGATCACCCCCATGCCGGCCGCGTCGGCCACCGCCGAGCCCGACATGCCGCCGAAGATCAGGCTCCCGACCACGTTCACATGGGCCAGCCCGCCGCGGATGCTGCCGACGAACAGCCGCGCCACCGCGAAGATCCGCTCGGTGGTGCCGCCGGCGTTCATGAGGTTGCCGGCCAGGATGAAGAAGGGGATCGCCAGCAGCGGGAAGGAGGTGGTGCCCGCGTAGGTGCGCTGGATGAAGATCGCGAGCAGGTCGGTGCCGGCGGTGGCCACCATCGTGCCGATCGCGATGATCGCCAGCGCGCCGGCGATCGGCATGCCGATCAGGATGGTCAGGCAGACCGAGATCAGGATGCCGGCGATCAGCATCGGGGCGAGCCCCGCCTCCGCGCGGGACCCGCGCGCCGCCCGCGCCCGCAGCGCGCGTCCCGCCGTGCCATCAGCCGCGCGCCGCGGCCACCAGCTTCGCCCAGGCGTTCCAGGTGTCGTCGCCGAGGTTCTTTCTGAGCACCTCGTAGGCCGGCGCCATCTTCTCGCGGAACGGCGCGACGTCGGGCCGGGTGACCGCCACGCCGGCCTTCTGCATCCGCGCGAGGAAGTCCTCCTCGAGGTCGCGCACGCCCTTGCGCGCCGCCGCGCCGGCCGTCGTGGCCTCCTCGATGACGATCTTGCGCTGCGCGTCGTTCAGCTTGCCCTGCCACGAGCGGGGGTTGGCCGCGAACATGATCGACGCGTAGATGTGCCTGGTCAGCGCGATGTGGCTCTGCACCTCGAAGAACTTCGCGGCGTAGGTGGTGCCCACCGGATTGTCCTGGCCGTCGACCGCCTTGTTCGCCAGCGCCAGGTAGACCTCCTGGAAGGCCACCGTCTGCGTGCTGGCGCCCAGCGCCTCGAAGGCGGCCTTGATCGCCAGCTCTGGCGGTACCCGGATCTTCAGCCCCTTGACGTCGTCGGGGGTGTTGACCGGGCGGCGGCTGTTCGAAAGGGCGCGGAAGCCCCACTCGAAGTTCGCGATCCAGGCGAAGCCGGCGGCTGCGAGCTGCTGCGTGATCCAGTCGCGCGCGGTGACGTCGAGCGTGCGGTGCGCGTGCTCGTAGCCGTCGAACTGGTAGGGGATGTTGATGACGCCGACCGACTTCGAGATCGACTCGATGTTGGCCGGGTTCATCAGGATCATGTCGATCGCGCCGAGCCGGGTCTGCTGCGCGGTCTCGACCGGCGAGCCGAGCGCGTTGTTCGGGAACAGCGTGATCTTCACCTCACCGTTGGTGCGCTCGGCAATCCGCTTGGCCATCTTGTCGGCCTCGATGTGCACCGGGTGCGACGTGTCCGCCGGGTGGGTCAGCTTGAGCTCCACCGCGGCGCGCGCCGGGATCACCCATGCGCTTCCGGCGACGGCCGTGGCGGCTGCGCCGGCCTTCAGGATCCTGCGACGAAGCGGACTGTTGCGCGAAGCCATCGGTCTCCTCCAGTTCTCGTTCGGCGTGCCGGATCGTGGATCGATCCTGGTCGATCGATCTTGCATGCAAGATTTCGGGGCGTCAAGGTCGCCCGGGTTCGCTTTCCAGCGCGGCGGCCAGCGCCGTCAGCCCGTTGCGGACGTGGTTCCGCATCGAGTCGCCGAGGCCCTGCGCATCGCGGGCCCTGAGCCGGTCCAGGATCCCGCCGTGCTCGTCGATCGCCGTGCTCCAGCGCCGGGGCCACAGGTTCGACGCGTAGCGGGCCCGATCGACGCGCGGCGCCAGCATGTCCCAGACCCAGAGAAGCACCGGGTTGCCCGACTGCTCGACGATGCGCCGGTGAAAGGCCTTGTTGGCCGCGAAGTAGTCGGGCAGCGCCTTGCGGGCGTGATTGCGCCGCATCGCGTCGTGCAGCGCGTCCAGTTCGGCGACGAACGCGTCGGTGGCACGTGGCGCTGCGAGTTCGCCGGCGAGCCCCTCGATCGCAGCCAGCACTTCGATCAGCGCCGAGATCTCGCCGGCTTCGAGCGCCACGACCACCGGCGATCGGTTCGGCCGGGCGTGCAGCAGGCCCTCCTGCAGAAGCGTCTTGATCGCCTCGCGCACCGGCGTGCGCGACACACCGAGCCGCTCGCAGAGCTCGCGCTCGTTCAGCCGCTCGCCGGGCGCCAGCGCGCCGGTGATGATCAGGTCGCGCAGCATCGCGACGGTGCTGCCGTGCAGCTCGCCCTTGCGGCGCCGCTGCGCCGCGCCGCTTCGATTCGTCGCAGTGGATCGGGGGCTCGGCATCTCGCTCTCGGGCATCTCGACGCCCGATGTTCACACGCCCCGATTCTTGCATGCAAGAACTTCGGCGCAAGCGCGGTGCGGCGCCCGACTGGACGCGATGCGCGCCACTTCGGCGCGTTCGCTGGCGGCGGGCACCGGGATCGGGCGCGCTCGCGCCGCATTGCCGCCGGCCCCGTGCGCCGCGCTGGTGCGCGAGCCGGTTCCGCCGGCGCGAATCCTTGCTGGCACGCCAGTTGCTAGACCTGTCGGGTCAATCTCCGACGCCTCCACCTCGATACCCGACAAGGAGCATGCAAGCCATGATCCCCACCCGCCGTTCGCTGATCTCCGGCGCTGCCGCCGCCTCCGGCCTGATCCTCGGCGCGCCCGCCGTGGTCCGCGCCCAGCCGAAGACCTTCTCCTGGAAGATGACCAACGCCTACGGGCCCGGCTCGCCGTTCTACGTGCAGGGCCCGGGCAGCCCGACCGACTTCTGCAAGAAGGTCGAGGAGATGTCGGGCGGGCGGCTGAAGATCCAGCACTTCGCCGCCGGCGAGCTGATTCCGGCGCTCGAGGGCTTCGACGCGGTGTCCAAGGGCACGGTCGAGATGAACGCGGCCAATGCCTACTTCTGGGCCGGCAAGGTGCCCGCCGCCCAGTACTTCACCACGGTGCCCTTCGGCATGAACACGCAGGGCATGAACGCGTGGCTCTATCACGGCGGCGGCCTGAAGCTGTGGCACGAGCTGTACGCCGAGCGCGGCCTGATCGCCTTCCCGATGGGCAATACCGGTGTGCAGATGACCGGCTGGTTCCGCAAGCCGATCGAGAGCATCAAGGACTTCGACGGCCTGAAGATGCGCATCCCCGGTCTGGCCGGCAAGGTCTACAGCGAGCTCGGCGTCGCGGTGCGGCTGCTGCCGGGCGGCGAGATCTTCCCGGCGCTCGAGCGCGGCGTGATCGACGCGGCCGAATTCGTCGGCCCCTACCAGGATCGCCGGCTGGGCCTGCAGAAGGCCGCGAAGTACTACTACACCACCGGCTGGCACGAGCCGACCAACGTGACCGAGCTGATGATCAACAAGAAGGCCTGGGACAGCCTGCCCAAGGACCTGCAGGCCGTGGTTCAGGCCGCCGCGATGGCCTGCAACACCGAGAGTCACGCCTGGTGCGAGGCGGTCAACGCCGACGCGCTGGCCGACCTGGTCGCCAACCACGGCGTGAAGGCGCAGCCCTTGCCCGCGGACGTGATCGCGAAGCTCAAGACGGTCACCGCCGACACGCTCGAGGGCCTGGCGAAGGCCGACCCGGCCACCCGCAAGGTGCACGACGCGTTCATGGCCTTCCGCAAGAAGCACGAGTCGTGGGCCGGGGTCAGCGAGAAGACCTTCCTGTCGCTCTGAGCGACACGGGCCGCTGCGTCCTGCCGATGCGGCGGCCCTCCCGCCTCGAGGTATCGAGATGAATGCATTCAATGCCTCGCTCGAGCGCGTCGTCCTGGCGCTCGGCTGGGTGGCGCGCGCCTCGGTGCTCGCGCTGGTGCTGCTGGTGGCCGCCAACGTGCTGCTTCGCTACGCGTTCTCGTGGAGCCCGGTCGGGCTGCAGGAGTTCGAGTGGCACCTGGTCTCGCCGATCGCGCTGCTCGGCATGGCCTACGCGGTGCACCACCGGGCCGACGTTCGGGTCGACTTCCTGTACGACGGCTTCGGCGAGCGCGGTCGCGCGCTGGTCGACGTGGCGAGCGGCCTGCTGACGCTGGCCGTCGGCGTGGCGATCGCCTGGCTCGCGATCCCGTACGTGATGCAGGCCTACGAGATCGGCGAGGGCTCGCCCGACCCCGGCGGCCTGCCCTTGCGCTTCCTGCTGAAGGCCTTCATCCCGCTCGGCTTCTCGGCGCTCGCGCTGCAGGGGCTGGTCGACACGCTGCGCGCGGTGTCGCGGCTGCTCGCGGTCGCGCAGGCCGCGGTTCCGGCCAAAGCGCCGGCCAGGGTGCACGCGTGAGCCTCAACGAATGGCTCGCGATCGGCCTGATCGCGGGCTTCCTGGTCATGATGATGCTCGGCATCCCGGTCGCGATCGCGCTGGCCGTGTCGGGCTTCGTGTTCGGCTGGCTTGGCTTCGGCGACACGCTGTTCTCGCTGCTGCCTGCCCGCCTCTACGGCGTCGTCACCAACTACACGATGCTGGCGATCCCGCTGTTCGTGTTCATGGGCGTGATGCTCGAGAAGTCGCGCGTGGCCGAGGACATGCTCGAGACGATCGGTCGCGCGATGGGCGGCGTGAACGGGGGCATGGGCATCGCGATCGTGCTGGTCGGCGTGCTGATGGGCGCCTCGACCGGCATCGTCGGCGCGACCGTGGTCACGGTGGCGATGCTGACCCTGCCCACCTTGCTGCGGCGAGGTTATTCGCCGGGCATCGCCTGCGGCACGATCTGCGCATCGGGCACGCTCGGGCAGATCATCCCGCCCAGCCTGGTGCTGATCCTGCTGTCCGAGATCGTCGGCGAGTCGGTCGGCACGCTGTTCGCGGCGGCCTTCCTGCCGGGGCTCGCGCTGGCGGCCATCTACGTGGTCTACCTGCTGGCGATGGGCTGGCTGCGGCCGTCCGCGGTGCCGGCGATCCCGGCCGACGAGCGCGCCGCGCACGCTGCGGGCTCGCTCGCGCGCGACCTGCTGCGCACCGTGGTGCCGCCGCTTCTGCTGGTGGTGGCGGTTCTCGGCTCGATCATCGGCGGCGTCGCCGCGCCCACCGAGGCCGCGTCGATGGGCGCGCTGGGCAGCGCGCTGATCGCGATCGGCGCGCGGCGGATGAACGGCAAGCTGCTGCGCGAAACGCTGCACGGCACGCTGACGATCACCGCGATGGTCTTCTTCATCCTGCTGTGCGCGCAGCCCTTCGCGCTCGCCTTTCGCGGGCTGGGCGGCGAGGGCATGGTGCACGGCCTGTTCTCGATGGTGCCCGGCGGCGAGACCGGCGCGCTGCTCTTCCTGATGGCGCTGTTGTTCGTGCTCGGCTTCTTCCTCGAGTGGATCGAGATCTCGTACATCGCGCTGCCGATGTTCCTGCCGGTCTTCCAGAACTACGGCACCGACATGGTCTGGCTCGCCACGCTGGTCGCGCTGAACCTGCAGATGTCCTTCCTAACGCCGCCCTTCGGCTGGGCGCTGTTCTTCCTGAAAGGGGTGGCGCCGGCCGGGGTCACCACCCGGCACATCTACCTGGGCGCGCTACCCTTCGTGCTGCTGCAGATGCTCGCCGTCGCGATCCTGTTCCTGTTCCCGGGCGTTGCCACCTGGCTGCCCAAGGCGATCGGGTGGTAGCCGGCATTCGAGAGTAGCCGGCGACCGCAATCGGACGGCGGCGCCGGCAGACAGCCAAGGAGATCCCTCTTGATCCAGACCCCCGCCGCCCTGGGCGGCATGATCGTCGCGCCCCACCACCTGGCCGCCCAGGCCGGCCGCGACGTGCTCCGTGACGGCGGCAACGCGGTCGAGGCGATGGTGGCCGCGGCCGCCGCGATCGCCGTCGTCTATCCGCACATGAACGCGATCGGCGGCGACGGCTTCTGGCTGATCCACGAGCCGGGCAAGCCGCCGGTGGCGATCGACGCCTGCGGCGCTGCCGCCGGGCTGGCCGACCGGAGCTTCTACGCCGGACTCGACGCGATCCCGTCGCGCGGACCGAAGGCAGCGCTCACTGTCGCTGGAACCATCAGCGGCTGGGCCAAGGCGCTGGAGGTGGCGCAAGGCTGGGGCAAGCCGCTGCCGCTGTCGCGGCTGCTCGCCGACGCGATCCGGCACGGCCGCGACGGCGTGGCGGTCACCGCCAGCCAGGCGGCGCTCACCCGGCAGAAGCTCGACGGCCTGAAGGACGCGCCCGGCTTCGCCGACGCTTACCTGGTCGACGGCGAGCCGCCGGCGCGCGGCCACCTACTGCGCCAGCCGGCGCTCGCGCAGACGCTGCAGACGCTGGCCGAGCGCGGGCTCGACGACTTCTACCGCGGTGGCCTGGCCGCGAAGATCGCCGCCGGGCTCGAGCGGCTCGGCAGCCCGCTGCGCGCGGCCGACCTGGCCGCGCACCAGGCGCGCATCGTGGAGCCGTTGTCGGTTCGGCTGGCCGACGCCACCGTCTACAACCTGCCGCCGCCCACGCAGGGGCTCGCCGCGCTGATGATCCTCGGCATCTTCGACCGGCTCGCGGTCACCGAGGGCGAGGGCTTCGCGCACCTGCACGGGCTGGTCGAATCGACCAAGCGCGCCTTCCGCGTGCGCGAGCGGATCGTGACCGACCCGGGCCGCGTGCCCGAGCCGCCCGCGTCCTTCCTGGCCGACGAAGTGCTCGACCGGCTGGCCGAGGAGATCGACATGGCCCGTGCGCTGGCCTGGCCCGAGCCGGCCGCGCCCGGCGACACGATCTGGATGGGCGCGATCGACCGCGAGGGCAGGGCGGTCAGCTTCATCCAGAGCGTTTACTGGGAGTTCGGCTCCGGCGTCGTGGTGCCCGGCACCGGCATCTGCTGGCAGAACCGCGGCACCAGCTTCTCGCTCGACCCGGCCGCGCTGAACGCGCTCGAGCCGGGCCGCAAGCCCTTCCACACGCTGAACCCGGCGCTCGCGCTGTTCGACGACGGCCGGGTCATGCCCTACGGCACGATGGGCGGCGAGGGCCAGCCGCAGACCCAGGCCGCGGTGTTCACCCGCTACGCGCGCTTCGGCCAGACGCTGCAGCAGGCGGTCAGCGCGCCGCGCTGGCTGCTCGGCCGCACCTGGGGCGACGTCAGCACCAGCCTGAAGCTGGAGAGCCGCTTCGACGCGGAGCTGGTCGAGTCGCTGCGCGCGGCCGGCCACCAGGTCGAGCTGCTCGCGGAGGGCTTCAGCGACACGATGGGCCATGCCGGCGCGCTGGTGCGGCATCCGGACGGCCTGATCGAGGGCGCGTCCGATCCGCGCAGCGACGGCGCGGCGGCCGGGGTCTGAGCCTGGGTTCGAGCCGGCGTTGGGCGGCGGCGTGAGCCGAAAGGCCGCAGCCGGCGGGGTCGGCGCCTGCCTGCTCGCGCTGGTCGCCCCGGCCCCGGCGACCGCGCAGGCTCAGGCGCGGTCGATGGACCCGGTCACGGTCACCGCCACTCGCGTCGAGCGGTCGGGCTTCGAGCTGCCGGCCTCGGTCGATTCCTTCGGGCTGGATCCGCTCGCCGCGCAGCGGCCCGGCGTGAACCTGTCCGAGTCGCTCGGTCGGGTGCCGGGCATCGTGGTGCGCGACCGGCAGAACTTCGCGCAGGACCTGCAGGTGTCGAGCCGCGGCTTCGGCGCGCGCGCGAGCTTCGGCGTGCGCGGCGTGCGGCTGCTGCAGGACGGCGTTCCGCTGACGATGCCCGACGGCCAGGGCCAGACCGGGCTGTTCGACCTCGACGCGGCCTCACGAATCGAGGTGCTGCGCGGCCCCTTCGCCGCGCTGTACGGCAACTCTTCCGGCGGCGTGGTGTCGCTGTTCACCGAGGACCCGCCCGCCGCGCCGACGCTTCGGCTCAACGGCGGCGCCGGCAGCTTCGGCGCCTGGAAGATGGGGCTCGGTTACGGCGCGCCGCTCGGCGCAGTGGCGGCGGGCGGAGCGGTCTTCAACGCCTCGCGCTTCGCCACCGACGGCTATCGCGATCACAGCCGGGCGCGGCGCGACCTGTTCGGCGCGAAGCTCGCCTGGGGCGACGAGCGCGACGACGGCCGCTTCATGCTGAGCGCGACCGCCCTGGACCAGCCCGACACCCAGGACCCGCTCGGCCTGACCCGCGAGCAGCTCGATCAGGACCCCACGCAGGCCGGCGCCGGCGCGATCGCCTTCGACACCCGCAAGAGCGTCGACCATCGGCAGGCTGGCATCGAATGGTCGCGCCGGCTCGGCGACTCGGACAGGCTGGTGCTGCGCGGCTACGGCGGCGATCGCCGCGTGGTGCAGTTCCTCGCCTTCAGCGGGGCGGCGGCCGGCTCGTCGGGCGGCGTGGTCGACCTCGACCGGGGCTTCGGCGGGCTGGGGTTGCAGTGGACGCGCGAGGCGCGGCTGGCCGGCGGGCCGCTGTCGTTCTCGCTGGGCGTCGACTACGACCGGATGAGCGAGCGCAGGCGCGGCTTCGTCAACCAGTCGGGCGTGGCCGGCGAGCTGCGCCGCAACGAGCGCGACACGGTCTGGAACTTCGACCAGTACGCGATCGCCGAGTGGTGGTTCGCCGACCGCTGGCGGCTCGCCGGCGGCGTCAGGCACTCGAGCGTGAGCTTCCGGGTCGACGACGACTACGTGACCGCGGTCAATCCCGACGACTCGGGCCGGCGCGACTACTCCGCGACACGCCCGGTGCTCGGCCTGCTCTACGCGGCCAGCGACTCGGTGAATCTCTACGCTTCGGCCGGTCGCGGCTTCGAGACGCCGACCTTCGCGGAGCTGGCCTATCGGCCCGACGGGCAGCCGGGGGTGAACTTCGCGCTCGAGGCGAGCACCAGCACGAACCTGGAGCTCGGCCTGAAGGCGCGGCCGAGCGCGGCCAGCCGCTTGAACCTCGCGCTGTTCCGCGCCAGCACCCGCAACGACATCGTGCCCGACGCGAACGTCGCGGGCCGGACCACCTTCCGCAATGCGGCGCGCACCGCGCGGCGCGGCGTCGAGCTGGGCATGGAGACTGCGCTGGGCCGCGGCTTCGAGGCCTGGCTCGCGTGGACCTGGATCGACGCCGAGTTCCGCGACTACGTCAGCCTCGCCGGCGAGGACCTGTCGGGCAGGGCGCTGCCCGGCGTGCCGAAGCACCTGCTGCAGGCCGAGCTCGCGTGGCGGCATGCGCCCTCGGGCTTCGCGACCGCGCTCGAGGCGCAGTGGGCCGCGAAGGTCTGGGTCGACGACGCCAATTCGGCGAGCGCCGCCTCGTACGCGGTGGCGAACTGGCGCTTCGGCTACGACTGGCGCGTGGCCGGTTGGCGGATCCTGCCGTACGCCCGGATCGACAACCTGTTCGACGCGCGCTACGTGGGCTCGGTGATCGTGAACGCGGCCAGCGGCCGCTACTACGAGCCGGCGCCGGGCCGCGCCTGGTTCGCCGGGGTGAAGGCGAGCCGCCGCTTCTGATCCGCCGCTTCCGGTCCCCGGTTCCCGGCTCGCGCGGCCCGTCCCCTGCGCTGCAAGCTTCGCGCAAGCTTGCCGTAAGCCTCGCGTTGGGACGCTGGCCTAGATTGCCGCGTTTTCGGATCCCCGAGCGTGAGCATCCTGGAAACCGCCGCTTCCCGGCGACGGCCCGGCCTGGCCGGTGCCGCCTGCCTCGTTCTCTGCCTTGCTGCGGCCTTCGCCGCGCCCTGCGCAGCCGGCCAGCCGGCCCCTGCGGCCGAAGGCGGCGCGGCCGGGGCGGCCGGCGATGTCCGGCCCGAGGCGCTCAGCCTGGCCGATGCGCAGGCCGCAGTGGCGGCCGGCAGCCGCAGCCTCGAGGCCGCCCGCCTGGCGCTCGAGGCCGCCCGCGGCGCGCTGGACAGCGCCAGCCGCAAGCCCAACCCGACCCTGAGCCTGGGCACCGGCACCGCGCAGCAGGGCGCCTACAGCCCGCGCGACCTCGACGCGTACGCTCGACTCGAGCAGTTGATCGAGCGCGGCAACAAGCGGGCCTTGCGCACCGAGGCCGCCTCGCGAACCGTGCAGGCCGCGCAGCTCGACCTGGAGGACACGCTGCGCCAGTTGCGGCTGGCGCTCGCCCGTGCCTACTACGCGCTGAAGTCGGCGCAGGACGGGGTCGCGTTCGCCGAGCGCGACGCGCAGTCGCTCGCGCGCAGCCTCGACGCGGCGCGGCGCCGGCTCCGGGCCGGTGACATCGCCCGGGCCGACGTGGCCCGGATCGAAGTCGAGGCGGGCCAGGCGGACAACGCGCTGCGCTTCGCGCTCGCGCAGCGCGAGGCCGCCCGGCTCGCGCTCGCCCGGGTGATGGCGCGCGAGGCCGACGCCGTGCGATTCGTCGCCGCCGACGACTGGCCCGGGCTCGACGCGGGCGAGCCGGCCCCGGAGCGCCTGATGGCCGCGGTCGAGCGCCGGCCCGACGTGCTCGCCGCCGCGCAGCGCCTTGCCGCGGCGCAGGCCCGGTTCGACGAAGCGCGCGCCCAGCGCACCCGCGACGTGAGCGTCGGCCTGTTCGCCGACCGCAACCGCCTGGGCAACGGCGGCACGACCTTCGGCGTGTCGGTCACCGTGCCCCTGTTCGTGAACAACGACCTGAGCGGCGACATCCGCCAGGCCGAGGCCCAGCTCGACGGCGCGCGAGTCGCCCTCGAGCAGGCGCGCGCGGACGCGCTGCTCGAGCTGCGCGCCGCCCGGGTCCGGGCGGCCGCCAGCGCCGACCGGCTTGCGCGGATCGAGCGGCAGATCATGCCCAGCGCCGAGGAAGCCGCCCGCGCCACCGAATTCGCCTACGAGCGGGGCGCGTTGCCGCTGACCGACCTGCTCGACGCGCGGCGCCGGCTGCAGGCCAGCGCGCGCGACCTGGCCGAGGCCCGCGTCGACCACGCGATCGCGCGCGCCGAGCTCGAGGCCAGCCTTTCCGAGGCGGGCGCCGAACCCGCGCGCCGCTGAACCGGGGGAGCCTCGCCGCTCTCCCAGCTTTCCGATGTCCAGGCTTCCCACGATGATCCGAATTTCGCCGAACCTTCCCGCCCGCGCCGCCGCCGTGGCGCTGCTCGCGGCGCTGACGGCCGCCTGTTCCCGCCACGAGCCGCCGGCGCCGCCGCAGCCCCGGCCGATCGTGGAGGGCGAGCGAATCCGCTTTCCCATGGGGAGCCCGCAACTCGCGTCCCTGCGCTCGATCGAGGTGCGCGGCGGCGAGGGCGAGGCGGTGCGGATCCAGGGCCGGCTGGTCTGGGACGAGACCCGCACCACGAGGGTCGATCCCCCGGTGGCCGGTCGAATCGTGCGCGTCCTCGCCGCGCCCGGCGACAGCGTCGCGGCCGGCCAGCCGCTGGCGCTGATCGCCTCGCCCGACGTCGGCCAGGCGCAGGCCGACGCCCGCCGGGCCGAGGTCGACCTGGCCGCGGCGACGAAGAACCTCGCCCGCATCCGCGAGCTGCACGAGGCGGGCGTTGCGCCCGCTCGCGAGCTCGAGGCGGCCGAGGCCGAGCGCGCCCGCGCGCAGGCGGAGCGCCAGCGGGCGCAGGCGCGCCGGGCCCTGCTGGGCGTGGCCGGCGACATCGACCAGAGCTTCGCGCTGCGCGCGCCGATCGGCGGCGTCGTGGTCGAGCGCTCGGCCACGCCGGGGCTGGAGGTGCGCCCGGACCAGGCGCAGCCGGGTCAGCCGGCCCTGTTCGTGATCAGCGACCCGACCAGGCTGTGGGCGAGGCTCGCGATCCCCGAGCGCCTGGCGGCGCTGGTCGCGCCGGGCCAGTCGGTCGCGCTCCGGCCCAACGCGGCGCCCGACCGCCTGATCACCGCGCGGATCACGCACGTCGCCGACTTCATCGACCCGGCCACTCGCACGCTGGCGGTCAGGGCGGAGGTCGCCAACGAGGACCGCGGCCTGAAGGCCGAGATGTACCTGGCCGGCGAGCTGTCGGTGCCCGCGCGCAGCGTGTCGACGGTGCCGGCCAGCGCCCTGCTGCTGTCGGGCGACCGCTACTACGCCTTCATCGACGAGGGCGAGGGCCGCTACGAGCGCCGCCCGCTGCGCGCCGAGGAGGGCGGCTTCGGGACCATGCGGGTGCTCGAGGGCCTGGCGCCCGGCGAGCGCGTCGTGGTCGACGGCGTGCTGCTGCTCGAACAGCTGATCGGTGCCCGGCGATGATCAGGCGACTGGTCGAGTTCGCGCTGCGCCAGCCGCTGTTCGTCGTGCTGGGCGTGTGCCTGCTGGTGGGCGGCGGGCTGATCGCGTTCAAGAACCTGCCGGTCGAGGCCTTCCCCGACGTCACCGACACGCAGGTCACCGTGATCACGCTCTATCCGGGCCGGGCCGCGGAGGAGGTGGAGCGCCAGGTCACGATGCCGATCGAGGTGGCGCTTTCCGGGGTGCCCAACGCGATCCGCGTGTTCTCGCACACGCAGTTCGGCCTGTCCTACCTGGTCGTGACCTTCGACGACGAGGTCAGCGGCTACTTCGCCCGCCAGCAGGTGCTCGAGCGGCTTCGCGGCGCCGACCTGCCCGAGGGCGTGCGGCCGGAGCTCGCCGCGATGACCTCGGCGATCAGCGAGGTCTACCGGTACCGGCTCAAGGCGGCCGACAGGAACCCCACGCAGCTGCGCGAGATCCAGAACTGGGTGATGGAGCGCCAGCTCAAGACGGTGCCCGGGGTCGCCGACGTGGTGAGTTTCGGTGGCCTGATCAAGACCTACGAGGTCCAGCCCGACTTCGCCCGGATGCGCAGCCTCGACGTCTCGCTGCAGCAGCTGATCGACGCGCTGGAGAAGTCGAACCGCAACGCGGGCGGCGGCTATGTCGAGCACGGCCGCCAGCAGTACCTGATTCGCGGCATCGGCCTGCTGCGCGACGCGGCCGAGCTCGAGGACGTCGTGGTCGCCGAGCGGCAGGGCGCGCCGGTCATGGTGCGCGACGTGGCGCGGGTCGCGCTCGGCGCCGTCCCCCGGCAGGGCGTCATGGGCCAGGACGACGACGACGACGTGGTCGCCGGCATGGTGCTGATGCGCAAGGGCGAGAACCCGTCGAAGGTGCTCGACGCGCTGAAGGAGAAGCTCGACGAGATCCAGCGCACGCAGCTGCCGGCGGGCACCGAGATCGTGCCCTTCTACGATCGCAGCTGGCTGATCGCCCGCACGATGAAGACCGTGTTCACGAACCTGGTCGAGGGCGCGCTGTTGGTCTGCGTGGTGCTCTACCTGTTCCTGTCGAACTTCCGGGCGGCGGCGATCGTCGCGTCGATCATCCCGCTCGCGCTGCTGGGCACCTTCCTCGGCCTGACCTTCGTCGGCATCCCGGCCAACCTGCTGTCGCTGGGCGCGATGGACTTCGGGATCATCGTGGACGGCGCGGTCATCGTGGTCGAGCACATCTTCCACAGGCTCGCGCAGATGCGCGAGGGCAGCCCGATGGAGGATCGTCGCCGCGCGGTCCTCGACGCAGCGGTCGAGGTCGGGCGGCCCACGCTGTTCTCGATGCTGATCATCATCGCCGCCCACATCCCGATCTTCACGCTGCAGCGCCACGAGGGCAGGATCTTCGCGCCGATGGCCTGGTCGGTGAGCTCCGCGCTGGTCACCTCGCTGGTGCTGTCGCTGACCCTGGTGCCGCTGCTGTGCCTGTGGCTGCTGCGCCGCAAGCTGCCGCACGAGGAGAACCCGCTGATCCGCCGGGCCAAGCAGGTCTACAGGCCGGCGCTGGAGTGGGCCCTGGACCACCGCCGCGCGGTCATCGGCATGGCCGTGGCCGCGCTGGTCGCCACGGCCGCGCTGGCGCCGCAGCTGGGCACCGAGTTCCTCCCCGAGCTCAACGAGGGCAGCGTCTGGGTGAACGTCACGCTCGAGCCCTCCACCTCGATCAGCGCCGCCCAGGCGCAGGCGCGCCAGGTGCGCGACCTGCTGCGCCGCTCGCCCGAGGTGCGAAGCGTGGTGTCCAAGCTCGGCCGCCCGGAAGACGGCACCGACCCGAAGATCGCCAGCCAGATCGAGGCGCTGGTCGACCTGTATCCCGAGGAGCAGTGGCAGCGGGGCCTGGGCAAGCGCGAAGTGCTGGCCGAGCTCGATGCGGCGCTCGCCACGATCCCCGGCGTGCAGTACAGCTTCTCGCAGCCGATCCGCGACAACGTGCTCGAGAGCATCTCGCAGATCGACGGACAGATCGTCATCAAGATCTCCGGCGACGACCTCGACAAGCTGCGCGGCTACGGCGATCGGGTGCTGAAGGCGATCCGCGACGTTCAGGGCGTGTCGCGCGCGTTCATCGATCGCGCCGGCCAGCTGCCGCAGTACCGGATCGAGGTGGACCGGGCCCGCGCCGCCCGCTTCGGCCTGTCGGCGGGCGACATCGACACGGTGATCGAGTCGGCGCTCGCCGGCTACGAGGCCACGCACATCTGGGAGGGCGAGCGCCGGTTCGCGGTCGTGCTGCGCCTGCGCGAGGCCGACCGTGAGCTCGCCCGGCTGCGCGACATCCAGCTCTCGACGCCGTCGGGCCACTTCGTGCCGCTGTCGGAGGTGGCCACCTTCCGGGTGACCAGCGGCGCGATGAACATCGCCCGCGAAGGCGGGCGCCGGGTGCTGTCGATCGGCGTGTTCATCAAGGACCGCGACATGGGCAGCGCGGTGGCCGAGATGCAGGCCCGCACCGCCTCCGCGCTGAAGCTCGACGAGGGCTACACGGTGACCTGGTCCGGCGAGTTCGAGAACCAGGAGCGGGCGATGGGCCGGCTGGCCTGGGTGATGCCGCTCTCGATCCTGATCATCTTCCTGTTCCTGTTCGACGCGTTCAAGTCGCTGAAGGATGCGGCGCTTATCGTCGCGAATATCCCGTTCGCGATGATCGGCGGCATCGTCGCGCTGCTCGTGACCGACACGCCGCTGTCGGTCTCGGCGGCGATCGGCTTCATCGCGCTGTTCGGGCAGGCAGTGCTCAACGGCGTGGTCATGCTGACCTACTTCGGTCAGTTGCAGGATGCCGGCATGTCCGTGCGCGATTCGGTCGCCCACGGCTCGCTCGACAGGCTGCGCACGGTGCTGATGACCGCCCTGCTCGCGATGCTCGGCCTGCTGCCGATGGCCCTGTCGCACGGCATCGGCGCGGAGACGCAGAAGCCGCTGGCGATCGTGGTGATCGGCGGGCTGATCAGCGCCACCCTGCTGACCCTGCTGGTCCTGCCCACGCTGTACTACGCCACGCGCACCCGGCGGGGGTAGGATTGGCGGCGCGGCCCGGCGGTGCCAGCCCGCCGGCGCCGCCCCACCAGGTGCGGAGTGCAAGGCTGATGAGAGTGCTGATCGCGGAAGACGACCCGTTGCTGGCCGACGGGCTGACCCGCACCTTCAACGGTCACGGCCACGTCGCCGACGCGGTCGGCGACGGCCGGCGGGCCGACGACCTGCTGCGGCGCGACACCTTCGACCTGCTGGTGCTCGACGTGAACCTGCCGGGCATCGACGGCTTCGAGGTGGCGAGGCGGGCCCGCGCCCGCGGCATGGCGATCCCGATCCTGATGCTCACCGCGCGCGACGCGGTGCAGGACCGCGTGCACGGCCTGAACGTCGGCGCCGACGACTACCTGCAGAAGCCGTTCGACAAGGAGGAGCTGCTCGCGCGGGCCAATGCGCTGGTGCGGCGCAGCCGCGCGCAGCGGGCCGACACGATCGTCCACGGGCCGCTGGTCATGGACCTCGCCGCGCGACGCTGCTTCGTCGACGGCGATCCGCTGGACCTGCCGCCGCGCGAGTGGCTGCTGCTCGAGTACCTGCTGCGCAACGTCGAGCGCGTGGTGACCAAGGACCAGATCGTCGCCGCGGTGTGCCGCTGGGACGAGGACATGAGCGGAAACGCGATCGAGGTCTACGTGTCGCGCCTGCGCGCCAAGCTCGAGCCGCACGACGTGCGGATCCGCACCGTGCGCGGGTTCGGCTACATGCTGCAGGCGGCGGCGCCCGCCCGATGATCGCGAGCCTGAGGCAGCGGATCCTCGTCTGGACGGCGCTGCCGGCCGCCGTCGTGCTCTCGGCCTTCAGCGTCTACGACTACGTGACCGCGTCGCGGCCCGCCACGCTGGCCTACGACCAGGCGCTGCTGAGCACGGCGCTCGCGATCGGCCCGTACGCGATCGGCGACGCCGCCGGCCCGCGCCTGAACCTTCCGCCGGCGCTCGAGGACGCGCTGCGCACCGACAGCTTCGACCGGCTCTGGTTCGCCGTCCGAACGCTCGACGGCCACCACGTGGCCGGCGACCGGTCGCTGCCCGATGTCCAGCCGCAGGGGTGGATCCCGGTCTACCTCGACGCGATCTATGCCGGAGAGCGGGTGCGCGTCGCCGGCGTCAGGCTGCCCACGGCGGCCGGCGAGCTGTTGTTCGTGGTCGGCGAAACGCGGCGCAAGCGCGACCGGATGCAGCGCGAGCTGGTGCGCAGCCTGGTCGTCACGAACCTGGGCCTGATCGCGGCCGTGGGCCTGGCGGTCTGGTTCGGCGTTCGCCTGGGCCTGCGTCCGCTCGCCGAGCTGCGCCGCGAGCTGATGGCCCGCTCGCACGCCGACCTGAGGCCGCTGGCGGCCAAAGGCGCGCCGTCCGAGCTCGAGCCGATCATCCGCGAGATCAACTCACTGCTGGACCGGCTCGGCCAGGCGGTCGCCACGCAGAACCGCTTCGTCGCCAATGCGGCGCACCAGCTGCGCACGCCGCTCGCGGGCCTGAAGACGCAGCTCGAGCTGGTCCTGGAGCAGCCGTTGCCGGCGAACACCGAGGGCCTGGTGCGGCGAGCGCGCGAGGCGACCGACCGGATCGCCCGGATGGCCAACCAGATGCTCGCGCTGGCGCGCGCCGAGCCGGGCGAGGCCGCGGCTGCGCGGATGCAGGTGGACCTGGCCGGCGTGATCGGCGAGCTGGTCGACCCCTACGTCCATGCCGCGCTGGCGCGCGACGTCGACCTCGGCTTCGAGCTGGCGCCGGCGCCGACCCTCGGGGATGCGACGCTGCTCCGCGAACTGGCCGCGAACCTGGTCGACAACGCGGTGCGCTACTGCTGGCACGGATGCCGGGTCACGGTCCGCACCTTCGTGCAGGGGACCGAGGCGGTGCTCGAGGTGGAGGACGAGGGGCCCGGGATCCCGCCGGCCGAGCGCGAGCGGGTGCTCGAACGCTTCTACCGGATCGCCGACACGCCGGGACCGGGGTCGGGCCTGGGCCTGGCCATCGTCAAGGAGATCGCGGCCGCGCATCATGCGCGCTTGTCGTTGGCCCCGGGCGCCGGGGGCAGGGGCCTGCGGGTGACGGTGGCCTTCCCGGCGCCATCCGCCGCACAGGCCCCTCGCAGCGCCTGAGCGCCGGCTACCAGCCGCCCCCGCCGCCGCCGCCGCCGCCGCCTCCGGACCCCCCGCCGCCCGAGAAGCCCGACGACGAGGACTTCGGCGCCGGCATCGCGCTGGCGAAGGCTCCCTGCGCGGCGGCCACCGCGCCGGTCATCGCCCGCGCGAAGCCGCGGCCCGACCAGCTCGGCCCGGTGCGCCACCCCGGGCGATACGAAGCGCTCACGTCCTGCCCGGGGTGCGCGCGCGCGAAGGCCGCCTCGAAGGCCTCCGACCAGGGCTTCTCGGCGTCCAGCGCGATCGCGTAGGGCAGCAGCCGCTCGAAGCGTTCGGCGGTGATCTCCGGCGCGCCCTGCAGGTTCAGCCGCTCGGTCTCGGCGGTGCGCAGGTAGAGCTCCAGCCCCTCGATCTGGTCCATGACCGGCCGGCCCGCCGCGGTCGGCGCGCGCAGCAGGTAGTAGAACAGCCCGTTCAGCGCGGCGAAGCCGCCCACCAGCACCAGCGGGAACGCGTTGTCGGCGATGCCCTCGAGCAGCGTCTGCCGGAACGAGGCCGACAGCGGGCCGTCGGGCCCGGCGACCTGGGTCACGAACATGGTCGCCATGTAGGCCAGCGCGGTCAGGTGGATCGCCGACGCGATCACTACCCGCAGCCGGCTGCCGCCGAGCAGCGCGCGCACCGCCTGCACGACGAACACGCCGACGAAGGCGCCGCCGACCGCCGAGCCTATCAGCAGCCCGATCTCCGCCTCCCGAAGCTGCCCGAACACCAGCACCGCGCCGATCGCGAGCCCGGTCAGGAAGACGCCGGCGCCGAACCAGCCCAGGTTGCGCTTGAAGAAGCGATGCCGGTTCTCCTTCTCGATCGAGGCCTTGAAGCTCGCGAAGGCCTTCGCCAGGCTCTCGCCGTTCGCGCGGTCCACGAAGGCGACCCCGCCGCTGCCGTCGATCCACGACAGCAGCGTGCGCTCGCCGGGCGGCAGCGCGTGGTACTCGGGGCGCGCCTGCGGGCCCGGCACCGGCGGTCCCGCGCGCTTGAGGATCAGCCCGCCGCCGCTGTCGTCGAACTGCACCAGCCCCTTCACCGCCAGCGAGACCGCCGCCGCGGTGAACTCGCGCCAGGCGCCGCTCCAGCCCCACTCCCGGATGTAGCCGGCCAGCGCCGGCGAGATGCCCTCCGGCGGATGGAAAAGCGGGATGATCGTTCCCTTCGGCGGATCGCGGCCCACCGCGCGCCAGACGATCAGGTAGAAGGCCGCCACGACCAGCAGCCCCAGGCCGCTCAGCACGTAGCGCCGGTTGTCCAGGAAGGCATAGTGCAGCTGCTGGGCCTGCGACGGCGGCGCGACCGCGCCCTGCGGCAGTTCCGCCACCAGCGTCAGCCCCTCGCCGGGCGACAGCCGGCGGGTGGTCTCGAACTCGAGCTGGCCGTCGTCGCGAAGCCGGGCCCGGAAGTCCGCGCCGCGCTCGCCGAAGCGGCCGGTGTAGCCGGTCCAGCGCACCGGCGCCGCATCGCCCGGCAGGCGCACCAGCGCGCGCGCCGACGCGATCGGGAAGGCCCACTCGTTGCCGGTCACGTTCCAGTACAGCTCGGCGCGTCCGTCCACGAAGCGGATCTGCCTGCCGGTGCGGTAGCGCAGCTCGTAGCGGTACACGCCGGGCTCGAGCAGCCGGTTCTCGTCGCCGGCGTAGATCCGCACGCCGCGCGCGCTGCTGCGGGTGAAGTGCGGCTCGGCGCGGCCGTCGCGCGTGACCGCGACCAGCTCGAAGGACACCGAGCGCAGCCTGCCCTGGTCGTCCTCGAACTGCAGCGGGAAGTCGCGGTAGATGCCGCGGCGGATCCGGCGGCCCTCGGCGCGCACCGTGATCGACTCGATGACCAGCAGGTCGCCGTCCGCCTGCACCTCGATCGTCGAGAGCCAGCGCTCGATCGTCTCTTCGGCGAGCGCGTAGGGCGAGGCGAGCAGCAGCAGCGCGACGAGAAGTGCGTGCGCCACGCGCCGCATGTTGCCGTCCGGATTCACTCGCGCCCGCCGCTCACTGCGGGAACGACACCTTCGGCGCTTCGCGCTCGGCCTCGCTGCCGACCTCGAAGAAGGCCTTCTTCGCGAACCGGAACCAGCCGGCCACCAGGTTGCTCGGGAAGGATTCGATCATCACGTTCAGGTCGCGCACCGCGCCGTTGTAGTAGCGACGCGACATCTGGATGTCGTGCTCGACCGCCTGCAGCGACTGCTGCAGCTCCAGGAAGTTCTGGTTGGCCTTCAGCTCGGGGTAGTTCTCGACGATCGCGAGCAGACGGCCGAGCGCGCCCGACAGCATGCCCTCGATCTGGCCGCGCGCGGCCACGTCTTCGGCGGGCGCGGCCCGCGCCTGGTTGCGCAGCGCGGTCACGTTCTCGAGCAGCGCGCGCTCGTGCGTGGCGTAGCCCTTCACCGCCTCGACCAGGTTCGGGATCAGGTCGGCGCGGCGCTTGAGCTGCACGTCGATGCCGCTCCAGCCTTCCTCGGCCATGTTGCGGCGCCTGACCAGGCCGTTGTAGGTCGCGACCAGCCAGCCGGCCACGACGGCGACGACGACGAGAACGACGATCCAGGTCATGGGCGTTTCCTCTGTGGGAGGCGTGCGCGATCTGCGCGATACGCAACCTTATGCGCTGGACGGTCGCGGCGTAAAGCGCCGGCGCTACGCCGCGCGCAGGCCGAGGTGCTCGACGAAGGGGTCGAAGTCGCGGTCGCTGTAGAGCAGCGCGTAACCGCCGGCGATGCAGCGGGTGGCGATCACCGTGTCGATCGTCTTGCGCGGCGTGACGCCCCGCTCCCGCAGCGCACGGAAGTTCCTCGCCGCCTGCACCGCGATCTCCGCCCCACCCAGGGCCACGATCTCGAGCCGCGACAGCAGCCTGCGCGCCTGCTCGAACTCGCGGTCGCTGCGGAAGCCCTGCAGCACCTCGGCGAGGATCAGGTCGCCGGTGGCGAGCAACTCGGTGTCGAGGAGGGCGTCCAGGCGGTCCGCCTCGGGCGTGCGAGCGCCCCGGAAGTAGTCGATCCAGACGCTCGAGTCGACGAGGATCAACGGTCGGTCCTCATCGCATCCAGGTCTCCTTCCCAGTGCAGCTTGCCGCGGAACTTGCGGATCTCCTGCTGCCGGCGCAGGCGTAGCAGGGTCCGCAAGCCGAGTTCGACCGCCTCGCGCTTGGTCCTCAGGCCGGTTGCCTTCAGCACCTGCTTCATCAGCTCGTCGTCGATCACGATGTTCGTTCGCATGATGTGTATGCAATGCCTTTCACATACACATTGTCCTCCCGAGCCGTCCGCTCGGCAAGCAACCGCGCTCGCCTGCTCGTCCCCCTGGCGCGATCGTCCCGCGGCGCGTCCCCGCAGGCAATCCGCCAGGCGGCCGAGGCCATCCGGACGATCCCGTTCGAGGTCTCGCGAACCAGGCTCACGCCATGAGCCCCGCGCCCCGGATACTCGTTCGCACCGATCGGGCAACCCGACCCGAACGGCCTCGAAGGAGCCGCCGAATGAACTCTTCCTCCCCGCTTCCCGTCCGCCGCATCACCTTCTACAAGCACGGTGTCGCAATGGTCGAGCGCGAGGGCCGCGTTCAGGGAGACTCCCTGCGCCTGGCCTTCCGGGACGAAGACCTCGACGACGCGCTGAAGAGCCTGACCGTGCTCGACCGTTCCGGTGGCCAGGTTGCCTGCATCGACTACGACATTCCGGCCGGTGCCCGCAGCGAGGCCAACCCGCTGTCGCTGCGGGCAGGCACCGGCATGCTCGACCTGATGGAGAGCCTGGTCGGCTGCCAGGTTCGCGCCGAGCTGGCGGGCCGCGGCGAGCCGGTCGAGGGCCGGATCGCCGGCTTGCAGTACGCGAAGGAGCGGCGACGCCTGAAGGGCGCCACGCTGATGCTTGCCGACGAGGCCGGCGGCGGGGTGCGGGCGCTGCCGGCGGCCGAGGTCGCGCGGCTCGTGCCGCTCGATGCGCGGGCCGGGCAGGACCTTGGCCGCTTCCTCGATGCCGGAAGGCGCGCCGGGGGCATGCAGGCGGTCTCGCTGCGGCTCGCGCCCGGCGAGCACGACCTGGCCGTTTCCTGCCTGGTGCCCGCGCCGGCCTGGCGGGTCAGCTACCGGGTGATCGCGGAGTCGCACTGCGGCGGGCCCGAGCCGAAGGCGACCGCGCCGACCTGTGGCGTCCGGCCGTCCGCGACGACGGACACCGGCCGCCTGATCCTGCAAGGCTGGGGCCTGGTCGACAACCGCTTCGACGAAGACCTGCAGAACGTCGAGATCTCGCTGGTTGCGGGCCAGCCGATCTCCTTCGTCTACGACCTGAAGACCTCGCGGATCCCCGCGCGCCGGAAGGTGGAAGACGCGGCCAGGGGCGCCGCCGGCCCGGTCGAGTACGGCGCACTCGCAGCCGCATGCTTCGACGCCGACCTCGAGCCGGAGGAAGGCGCCGGTCGAGTGATGATGTCCTGCGACAGCGAGCCGCCGCGCGCCGGCGGCCGTCTCCCGGCCGCGCTGCGAAGCGAACGGGCGGCCCGGCTGGCGAGCATCCCCGAGCTGGAGGCCGCCGCGCCCGCCAGCCGCACCGCCGACCAGCGCGAAACCTTCGCCTACGAGGTGCTGCGCCCGGTGTCGATCCCGCGCGGCGCGAGCGCCCTGGTGCCGGTGCTGCAGGCCACGCTCGACTACCGCCGCGAGCTGTTGTTCAACGAGGACAAGCACCCGGACCATCCGGTCGCGGCGCTGCGCTGCGTGAACCGCTCGGGCCTGGTCCTCGAGCGCGGGCCGGCCACGCTGGTCGAGGACGGCCGCTACCGCGGCGAGGCGATCGTTCCCTTCACCGGCCGCGACGGCAGCCTGTACCTGCCCTACGCGGTGGAGCTCGGCATTTCGGTGCGCGTCGACGACGAGCGCAGCGCCGAAACGCAGCGGGTCTGGCTGGCCGACGGCCTGCTGCACGAGGAGATCGCCACGATCAGGCGCTTCGGTTACGAGATCGTCAATCGCACCGGCGAACCCCGAACGGTCACGATCGAGCGCGACGCAGACTCGCTGCCCGGCGAGCTGTTCGACACGCCGCAGCCGGCTTCGCGCGGCGAGGGAGTCCTCCGCTGGGACGTGGCCTGCCCGGCCGGAGGCACGACTCGTTTCGGCGTGAGCGCCCGCCGGGTGATCGCGCGGCACCAGGCGCTTGCCGACCTTCGCTACGACGCGATCGCGCGCTGGCTGGCCGACGAGGGCCTCGCGGCCGGCACGCGTCGCGCGCTCGAGGCCCTGCGCGACGAGCTTTCCGCCATCCAGGAGAACGACAGGCGGATCCGCCAGCTCGGCGAGCAGCGCGAGAAGCTGATCGCGCGTCAGGAGCACCTGCGCCGGAACATCGGCGCGCTGTCCTCGAACGGCGACGAGGGCGAGGTGCGGCTCAGGATGGTCCGCGAGCTGCAGGCCGCCGATGGCCAGCTCTCGGGCATCGACCGGCTGGTCGCCGAACTGCAGGCCGAGAACGAGCGCAGGCGTGCCGGCCTCGGCGCGAGGCTCGCGCCGGTGAAGGCCGTGTGAGCGGCGAGTGAGGGGCGCGCGACGGGCGAGTAAACGGCGCAAGAGGCGCGGCGGCTACTCCCAGCCGTACGTGGTCAGCGCCCTCAGGAACAGCGACGCGGCCGGTGGGCGGGGCCGGCCGCGCACCTCGATCGCGTGCACCTCGCGAGCCACGTCCGGCTCGACCAGCGGCCGCGACACCAGGCCGGTGGCGGTGATCGAGTACTCGGGCATGAACGCGAAGCCAAGGCCCGACAGCACCATCGACTGCACCCAGTCCTCCCGGTCGCTGCGAAACTTGGCGTAGAGCTCGATCTCGCGGGCGCCGATCACCTGCATCACCGTGTCGCGCATCTCGCAGGCGAGCCGGTCCACGTAGTCGGCCTGATGGACGTCGGCCAGACGGATCGTGTCGAGCCGTGCGAACGGGTGGCCGGGCGCGAAGACCACCACGTAGCGCTCGCGGTACAGCGGTTCGCTTCGGTAGGAGTCGCCGAAGCCGGCGGCCGGGTTCGCGATCGCCAGGTCCAGGTCGGCCGCCTCGAGCCGCCGCGCCAGCGAGTCGGCCGCGCCCTCGGAGATCGCCATCTCGACGCCCGGGTTGGCGTCGCCGAACTCGCGCAGGAAACGGCCGATACGCGCCGGGCCGATCGTCGGCAGGATGCCGACCCGCAGCGGCGTCTGCTTCAGCAGCCGGAAGTTCTTCGCCACGGTCAGCGCCGCTTCCTGCTCGTTCGCGAGACGCTCCAGGTGCGGCCGGATCATCCGGCCGAGCTCGGAAAGCACGAGCCGCCGGCCTTCGCGATGGAACACCGCGCCGCCGACCTCGTCCTCGAGCCCCTTGATCGCCTTGGTCAGCGCGGGCTGGGTCAGGCCGCAGGCCTCGGCCGCGCGCGAGAAGCTGCCGTGCTCGCAAATGGCCAGGAAGTACCGGATCTGGCGAAGTTCCACCGTGTTCCTCCCGATGCTTCTTCTTGCCGCGAAGTCTAGGCGGCTCGGCGACCGTGGGGAAGCCCCTCCACCGGTACCTGCGGTCATCGATCGATAACCGTCGGGCGCTTCCGCGCGCGGGCGCACGACCCTAGGCTGAGTCCCGTGGCGTCGCGCGCCGGAGGCGCCGCTCCTGCAGCGTCGCTCCGGCCGCGCGGCCCCAGCGGGGCGCATCCGTGGTGGTGCGCCCGCCGATCTTCATGTCGAACCCAGGAGGCACCCATGAGCGTGTACATGGTCGAGCGTTCGCTCGCAGGCATCGCGATGTCGGATCTGGCCGCCGCGCAGAAGCGCGCGATCGAGACCTCGCAGGAGTTCAGCGCCGGCGGCACGCCAGTGCGCTACATCCGCACGACCTTCGTCCCGGGCACCGGCGCCTGCATGTGCCTGTTCGACGCGAACGATGCGGACGCGGTCCGCCGCGTGAACGAGAAGGCGGGCATTCCCTTCGACCGGATCACCGAGGCGCTGGACCTGACGCCCTAGCCCGGGAAGGGTGCGGGCGCCGCGGGGCGCTAGACTGGTGGGCCGACCCTCAGTGCCGACGCCCCGATGTCCGACTCCCCGCTGTCCCCGCTGCCCCCGCTGTCCCTGCTCGAGTCGCGCGTGCTCGGCGTGCTGGTCGAGAAGGAGCGCACGGTTCCCGACACCTATCCGCTTTCGCTCAACGCGCTCACCGCCGGCTGCAACCAGAAGACCAGCCGCAATCCGGTGATCGAGGCGACCGAGGCCCAGGTGCTCGCTGCCCTGGATACGCTGCGCCGGCACTCGCTGGTGATCGAGTCGAGCGGCAGCCGCACGATGCGCTACTCGCACAACGTGAAGCGGGTGTTCGGGCTGCCCTCGCAGTCGGTCGCACTGCTGGCGATGCTGGCGCTGCGCGGGCCGCAGACCGCTGCCGAGCTGCGCGCGAATTGCGAGCGGCTCGAGCGCTTCGCCGACGCCTCGTCGGTCGAGGGCTTCCTCGACGAGATGGCGGCGCGGCCCCAGGGCCCGCTGGTTCGGCTGCTGCCGCGACAACCGGGCGCGCGCGAGGCGCGGTGGGCGCACCTGCTCGGTGGCGCGCCCGACGAGCAGTCGCAGGCCGGCGAAGCGCGGGTGGCCGCCGCCGGGGTCGAGCCGGCGACCGGGGGCACGTGGGTTGCGGGAAGCGCGCCGATGGCGGCTTCCGCCGGGGCAGCGTCCGTCGAAGCGCGACTCTCGCGACTGGAGCGCGAAGTCGCCGAACTCAGGGAAATGCTGGCCGCGCTGGAGAAGGGCCGCTGACGCGCTACCGCTCCGCGGCGCGCAGCCGCGGATGCGCCGTCAGGTCGCCCAGGACTCGGTTCTCAGCCCGGTCACGCGCGAGAACTCGCGCTGGTTGTGGGTGACCAGCGTCGCGCCCTCGGCCAGCGCATGGCAGGCGATCCAGAGATCGTTCGCGCCGATCGGAGTTCCTGCGGCCTTCAGGCGCGCGAACTGCGCCGCGTAGTGTTCGCAGAGCGCGCGGCCGACCGAGTAGAGCACCGGCACCTGCAGCGCCAGCCGTTCCAGCTTGCGGACGACCTCGTCCTTCTTCGTGCTTCGTTCGGCGCCCTTCAGCAGCTCGGCGAAGGTGACGAAGGACATGCAGAGCTGCGCATCGGCCGCCAGAGAGCCGACCCGGCGGGCCACCGACGCCGGCCTGTGCTTGATCAGGTAGATCAGCGTGTCCGTGTCGAGCATGTACTTCACAGGTCTTCCCGATCCTGCAAGGGCACGGCCTCGCGGCGATCCTCCTCGAGCAGGGCCACGAATTCCTCGTCGAAGCTCGAAAGGGCCTCGAGCAGCGCCGCGCCACGATCGACCGGCAGCGGGTGGATCACCAGGTCGCCCTGCTCGTTGCGCGTGATCTCGACGCGCGTGGCATCGAGCCGGAACTCCTGGGGAATCCGGACCGCCTGGCTGTTGCCGTTCATGAAGACGCGACTGACGAGCTTGGTCATCGAGTTGATCGACCCATGTGTGTACATTTTGGTGTGTATTCTAGGCGCGAGTGCGATGTTCGACAAGCTTGCGCCCCACCGCGCGGCTGCGCCATCGGATCGATGACCTACGCCGAACGATGCCCGGGGATCTAGCGATGGCCCCTGTCGCTCGAAGGTTCGTGCAACCCGAGCGCCTACACCCGCGGCCCGCCGTCCACCATCAGCGTGGCCGCCGTCACGTACGAGGCCTCGTCCGAGGCCAGCCACAGGATCGGGAATGCCACTTCGCGCGGGTCGGCCGGCGCTGCAGCTTGTTGTCGACGGTCTGCTCGCGCAGGTCCTGCTCGGTCAGGCCCTGCGGCGCGAAGCGCCGCACGTGGAAGGGCGTCAGCGTGAGCCCCGGGCACACCGCGTTGACCCGCACGCCGCCGGCCGCCTCCTCGAAGGCCAGCGTGCGGGTCATCGACAGGATGCCGGCCTTCGCCACGTCGTACCGACCCATGTCCGCGCGCGGGTTCACCGACAGGATCCGCTGCCAGGACTCGGCCGTGGCGCCGGCCAGCGGCGCGTCGGGCAGGTCGACCAGCGCCAGCCTCGCGTTCTCCTGGCAGAACAGCAGGCCGGTGGCCGGCGTCCGCGGCTACGGCACTGAGCGGGCTAGCGTCTTTCGGCGGCCTTGCGCAGCGCGGCCAGCGCCTTCTGCCCGGCCCGGCCGTCCGACTCGATGCCCAGCATCGCCAGTTCGGCCTTCAGCGCCTCGCGGGTGCGCGAGCCGATCATGCCGTCGGCCTCGCCGATGTCGTGGCCGCGCGCGATCAGCAGCCGCTGCAGCTCGCGCCGCTCGGCCCGCGAAAGCCCCGGGTCGTCGGTCGGCCAGGGCGCCGCGAACGCGCCGCCGCCGCGCAGCCGGTCCGACAGGTGGGCGATCGCCAGCGCGTAGCTCTCGGCCGCGTTGTACGAGTACAGCGCGTCGAAGTTGCGGGTGACCAGGAAGGCCGGGCCCTGCGGGCCTGCCGGCAGCAGGATCGCCGACGGGGTGTCCGCGCTCAGCGCGCCGCCGTCCACGCGCTTCACCCCGCGCGAGGCCCACACCGACGCAGGCTGCTTGTTGCGCCGTCCGGCCGCCGAAGCGTCGAAGCCCGCCGGCAGCTTCACCTCGAAGCCCCACGGAATGTCGCTGCGCCAGCCCGCGCGCTTCAGGAAGTTCGCGGTCGACGCGAGCGCGTCGGGGACGCTGTCGACCAGGTCGCGCCGGCCGTCGCCGTCGAAGTCGACCGCCAGCCGCATGAAGGTCGACGGCATGAACTGCGTGTGCCCGAAGGCTCCGGCCCACGAGCCCGCCAGCTTCTCGGGCGCCACGTGGCCTTCCTGCACGATCCGCAGCGTGGTGAAGAACTCGCCGCGAAAGAAGGACTGCCTGCGCCCGTAGCAGGACAGCGTGGACAGCGACTCGAGCAGCGGCCGCTTGCCGAAGCGGCGGCCGAAGTCGCTCTCCACGCCCCAGACCGCGACCACGGTGGCCGGGTCCACGCCGTACTCGGCCTCGACCTTGGCGAGCACCTCGCGCCAGCGCTCGAGCATCGCGCGGCCGTCGGCCACCCGCTCGTCGTCGACCAGCGCCGCCAGGTAGTCCCAGATCGGCGTCACGAACTCGGGTTGCGCGTCCAGGAAGCCGATCACCGCCATGTCGGGGACCAGCGAGGCGGTGTGGCGGTCGTAGGTGGCGCCGCTGATGCCCTTCTCGATCGCCTCGGGCCGCAACCGGGCCAGGCAGGCGGCGAAGTCGGCGGGGCGGACCCCGGCGCCGGCATCCGCTCCGCTCGCCGAAGCGGCTCGAGGCTGGCCGGCGGAGCCGGCTGCTGCCGGTGACTTGCCGGGCTGGGCGCCGGCCGGCGCGGAGAGCAAGGCCGTGGCCAGCAGCGCAGCCCCGAGAACGGGGCGCAGCGCGGTCCGAGAAGGCATCGGGAGGCGAGTGCGTCGGTCGCTTGGCATAAACCCTATGTTAGTTGACCCGCAGATGTGTCCCGCGCGCCGCGGCCGCGTTACACAAACTTGCATCTGCCTCAAGGTTCTTTGCAGCCCCGAAAGGCAGAATCCCTGGGGCCATGAGCCTCTTTCCTCCCTCGTCGACGATCTCGCCGCGCAGGCCGCCGGCGCTGATGGCGGCGCTGGCCGTCGCAGCCGTGGCCGGCTGCGCGACCGTCGCGTCCCCGGATCGAACGCTGCCCGACGTGCCGGTGCCGGCCGCCTGGTCCTCGACCTCGGCCGCCGCGACCGCGGGCGGCGCGACGGTCGAGGACACGAGCGCCCGCCAGCCCGCCAGTCCCGCTTCGCTCGTCGAATGGTGGCGCAACTTCGACGATCCCGACCTGGCCGCGCTGGTCGCGCGCGCGCTCGAGGCCAACACCAGCGTCCGCGGCGCGCAGGCCGCGCTGGCCCAGGCCCGCGCGCTGCGCGACGTGCAGGCCGCCGGCCTGCGGCCCACGCTCGACGGCTCGGCCTCGGCGCAGCGCGCGCGCCCGGCCGGCGGCGACACCTCGAACCGCTTCCAGGCTGGTCTCGACGCGAGCTGGGAGCTCGACGTGTTCGGCGGCCGGCGCAGCGCGGTCGAGGCCGCCGAGGCCGACGTCCGCGCCGCGCAGGCCAGCCTCGCCGACGCGCAGGTCTCGCTCGCGGCCGAAGCGGCGCTCGCCTACATCGAGCTGCGCGGCCTCCAGTCGCGGCTGGCGATCGCGCGTCGCAACCTGGCCACGCAGAACGAGACGCTGCAGCTCGCGCAGTGGCGCACGCAGGCCGGCCTGACCACCTCGGTCGAGGTCGAGCAGGCGCGCGCGGCGGCCGAGCAGACCGCGGCGCAGGTGCCGGCGCTCGAGAACGGCATCGCGCAGGCCCGGCACGCGCTGGCCGTCCTGACCGGCCAGGCGCCCGGCGCCCTTCAGTCCGCCCTGGACGACGCGCGCGAGGTGCCGCAACCGGCCGGCGAGCTGGCGCTCGCGATTCCCGCGGAGACGCTGCGCCAGCGCCCGGACGTGCGCCGGGCCGAGGAACGGATCGGCGCAGCGCTGGCCCGCGTGTCGCAGGCCGACGCGGCCCGCTACCCCAGCTTCCGGCTCGGCGGCACGCTCGGCCTGAGCGCGCCCACGCTGGGCGGGCTGGGCAGCAGCGCCGCGATCGTCGATTCGCTGCTCGCCGCCGTGTCGGTGCCGCTGTTCGACGGCGGCGCTGCCCGTGCGCAGGTCCGCGTGCAGGAGGCCGCGCTCGAGCAGGCGCGCGTCGCCTACCAGGAAGTGGTGCTGAATGCGCTGAAGGAAGTCGAGGACTCGCTGGTCGCGCTGCGCGGCGACCGCGAGCGCCTCGCCCGCCTGCGGAATGCCGCCGAGGCGGCGGCCAACGCGGCATTGCTCGCGCAGAACCGGTACGCGAGCGGCCTGATCGATTTCCAGGTCGTGCTCGATACCCAGCGCACGCTGCTGAGCACGCAGGAAGGCGTGGCGATCACGGCCGCCAGCGTCAGCGCCGATCACGTGCGCCTGTACAAGGCGCTCGGCGGAGGATGGAAATGAACGCGAAGCTGGACGAGCTTCTCGAAGGCGCGAACCCGCGCTGGTGGAGGCGGCCCGCGCCGTGGATCACGGTGCTGCTGCTGGCCGCGATCGCCGGCGGCGCCTGGTGGTGGGCGGGCCGGCAGCAGACCGCCGCCGCTCCACGCTACGTGACAGAGGAGGCCCGCCTGGGCGACCTGACCCTCACCGTGACCGCGAACGGCAAGCTGCAGGCCACGCGGACCGTGAACATCGGCAGCGAGCTCTCGGGCACCGTGCGGGCGGTCCACGTCGACGTCAACGACCGGGTCAGGAAGGGCCAGGTGCTGGTCGAGCTCGACACCGCCAAGCTGTCCGCGCAGGTCGCCCGCTCGCGCGCCTCGCTGGCGGCCGCGCAGGCGCGGCTCGCGCAGACGGTCGCCACGGTCAAGGAGGCCGAGGCCAGCCTCGCACGGCTGCAGGAGGTGTCGCGTCTGTCGGGCGGCAAGGTGCCGTCGGCCGCCGAGCTCGACGCCGCCCGCGCCGCGCTCGAGCGCGCCCGCGCCGACGAGAACAGCGCGCGCGCCAACGTGCAGGACGCGAAGGCCGCGCTGTCCAACGACGAGACCAGCCTGTCCAAGGCCGCGATCAAGTCGCCGATCGACGGCATGGTGCTGTCGCGCACCGTCGAGCCCGGCAATGCGGTGGCCGCCACGCTGCAGGCGGTCACGCTGATGAGCATCGCCGAGGACCTGACCCGGCTGCTGGTCGAGGTCAGCGTCGACGAGGCCGACGTAGGCGCGGTGCAAGTCGGCCAGAAGGCCAGCTTCACCGTGAGCGCCTATCCGCAGCGGCGCTACCCGGCCACCGTGACCCGCGTGGCCTACGGCTCCACGCTGACCGAGAACGTGGTCACCTACGCGACCCGGCTCGAGGTCGACAACGCCGACCTGAGCCTGCGCCCCGGCATGACCGTGTCGGCCTCGATCACCGCCGCCGAGCGCAAGGGCGCGCTGCTGGTGCCGAACACCGCGCTGCGCTTCAGCCCCGCGCAGGCCGGCGGCGCAGCGGCGGGCGGCGGCCAGGCCCAGTCGAGCGGCGGGATCGTGTCGAAGCTGATGCCGCGCCCGCCGCGCACCGGCGGCGGCAGGTCGGCCCGACCCGACGCCTCGGCCGGCCCCGCGCGGCAGGTGTGGGTGCTGAGCGACGGCGCGCCGCAGCGGGTCGCGGTGCTCACCGGTATCAGCGACGGCCGCATGACCGAGATCGTCGGCGGCGACCTGCGGCCCGGCATGGCGGTCATCGTCGACCAGCTCGCCGGCGGGGCGGCGAAGTGAACGACGAAGGGCGGGTCGAGGGCGCGGCCGTTGCCGCCGGCGGGCCGGGCGCAGCGGCCCCGCTGATCCGCCTGCGCGGCATCACCAAGGTCTACGGCCAGGGCGCTACCGCCTTCCAGGCCCTGAAGGGCGTGGACCTCGACATCGAGGAGGGCGACTTCGTCGCGATCATGGGGCCCAGCGGCTCGGGCAAGTCCACCGCGATGAACCTGATCGGCTGCCTCGACACGCCCAGCGCGGGCCAGTACCTGTTCAAGGGCGCGCACGTCGAGTCGCTCACCCGCGACCAGCGCGCGCGCCTGCGCAGGCGTTTCTTCGGTTTCGTGTTCCAGGGCTTCAACCTGCTCGCGCGCACCTCGGCGCAGGAGAACGTCGAGCTGCCGCTGCTCTACCGCGGCGAGCCGGCCCGGGCGCGCCACGCGGCCGCCGCGCGAGCGCTCGAGTCGGTCGGCCTGAAGGGCTGGGAGCACCACACGCCGGGCGAGCTGTCCGGCGGCCAGCAGCAGCGGGTGGCGATCGCCCGCGCGATCGTCACCGAGCCGGCGGTGCTGCTCGCCGACGAGCCCACCGGCAACCTCGACACGCAGCGCGGCCGCGAGATCATGGAGCTGCTGTGGCGGCTCAACGTCGATCGCGGCATCACGGTGCTGATGGTCACGCACGAGCCCGACATGGCCGCCTGGGCCCGGCGCATCGTACGCTTCGTCGACGGCGTGGTGTCGGACGACACGGTCAATCCGGAGCCGGCCGGCGTCGTCGAGGATGCGGCGCGCACCGCGGCGAAGGCGGCCCCGGTCGGCGATGCGTCGGCTGCGGCAGCCGCCTCGGGAGCCGCCTGATGCTGCTCAACACGCTGCTGCTCGCGCTGCGCTCGATCCGGCGCAACCTGCTGCGGTCCTTCCTCACGATCCTCGGAATCGTGATCGGCGTGGGCGCGGTCATCACGATGGTCACGCTCGGCAACGGCGCCACGCTTGCCGTGCAGAGCCAGATCTCCAGCCTCGGCACCAACCTGCTGATGATCCGGCCCGGGCAGCGCCTGGGCCCGGGCATGGGCGCCACCGCGGCGCCCCCGTTCAAGGAGGCCGACGCCGAGGCGATCGCCACCCAGATCGGCGGCATCCTGGCGGTCGCGCCGGAGGGGCGCGCGGGAGCGACCGTGGTGGCGCGCGGCAACAACTGGACGACCACGGTCACCGGCAGCACCAACACCTGGCTCGAGACCCGCAACTGGCGGCTCGCCGAGGGCCGGCCCTTCGAGCCCGAGGAGCTGCGCGCCGGCGCGGCGGTCTGCATCATCGGCGACACGATCCGGCGCGAGCTGTTCGGCGGCGGCGACGCCATCGGCCAGATGCTGCGCGTCAAGCAGTTCTCCTGCCGGGTGGTCGGCCTGCTGGCTTCGAAGGGCCAGGGCGCGATGGGCAACGACCAGGACGACGTCGTGCTGGTCCCGCTCGGCACGCTGCAGCGGCGCGTGACCGGCAACACCAACGTGGCCACGCTGCTGGTGTCGATGCAGGACGGCAGCGACCCGGCGCGGGTCAAGGCCGGCCTGCGCCAGCTGCTACGCGAGCGCCGCAAGCTGTCGTCGACCGACGACGACAACTTCAACATCCTCGACACCCAGCAACTGGCCGACACGCTGTCGGGCACCACCCAGGTGATGACGATGCTGCTCGGCGCGGTGGCCGCGGTGAGCCTGCTGGTGGGCGGCATCGGCATCATGAACATCATGCTGGTCAGCGTGACCGAGCGCACTCGCGAGATCGGGCTGCGGCTGGCGATCGGCGCGCTCGAGCGCGAGGTTCTGCTGCAGTTCCTGATCGAGGCGGTGGTGCTCGCCGCCTTCGGCGGGCTGGTCGGCGTGGTGCTGGCGGCGGGCGCGTCGGTGGTGCTGGCCCGGCTGATGGACGTGCCCTTCCTGTTCGACCCGACGGTGAACCTGGTGTCCTTCCTGTTCGCGGCGGCGATCGGCGTGGTCTTCGGCTACTTCCCGGCGCGGCGCGCGGCGCGGATGAACCCGATCGACGCGTTGCGGCACGAGTGACCGGGCGCGGCGCTCAGTTGCCGTGCACTTTCTCTTGCAGCCAGATCTTGATCAGGGACTGGTAGGGAACGTCCCTCGCATTCGCGGCCGCCTTGATCGAGTCGAGCAGATGCTGCGGAAGACGAAGCGAAATCGTCCGGGTCGTAGGCTTGAGGTTGGGCAAGACGACGTTCCGTGCCTTCGACCAGTCGAGATACTCGGACGAGTCGTGCTTGTCCCAGAAAGCGCGCTCCTCCTGCTCGGACTTGAATTCAGGAACCGCTTTGGCTTTTGGATGCTTGTTCATAGATGGCTCGTTCCTTGCGGTGCATGGGTCGCGCCGAGATGACTCGGATCTTCGTTCCAGAGCCGCGCAGAGTGAATGCGATGTGCAGGCCACGCCCCTCGTCGGTCATGCCCAGCGCGTGGAACCTGGGTTCGCGCTCGCTGTGTCGGGGATGATAGGCGAGCTCGATGCGGAGATGGAGCGGGCGCTCAGCGGGAGCGCGGCTGCGCGGCTCGGGGATTCGGCCGAGCGCCAGCGGCGGGCGCGCCCTGGCCGAAAGCCCCCCCGATGAGCATCTCCACCAGCGCGCTGGCCGCCACCGACGCGCTGCGCCCGGCCCGGGTCAGGATCCCCATCGTGCGCTCCACCCGCGGCCGCACGATCGGCACCTCGGCCAGCCCGGCGAAGCGCAGCAGCGGCGTGGTCAGCGAGGGCAGGGCCGCCACGCCCAAGCCTTCGCGCACCAGCGCGCCCACGGTGGCCAGGTGCTCGGCGTCGTACTCGTTGCGCAGCTCGATGCCGGCCTGCGCGCAGGCGGCATCGATGTGCTGGCGCACGCTCGAGGTCTTCGCCATGCCCACGATCGGGTAGCGCACCACCTGCGCCCAGCTCACCTGCCGCCGGCCGGCGAGCTCGTGGCCGGGCGGGCAGACCAGCACGAAGCGGTCCACGATCAGCGGCCGGAAGGCGAGCCCGCTACCCGGCGCCGGCGCCACGGTCAGCCCGAAGTCGGCGGCGCCGCTGCGCACCATCTCCTGGATCTCGTCGTGCAGCGTGTCCCGGATCGCCACGTCGATGCCGGGGTGCGCGGCCTTCAGCCGCGCCAGCGCCGGCGGCAGCGTGATCGCGGCCAGCGAGGGCAGGGCGGCCACCACGACCCGGCCGCGCCGGCGGGCCAGGTAGTCGCTCAGGTCGCCGGTCACCGCCTCGAACTCGTCGATCAGCCGCGCGGACAGGCGCAGCAGCTCCTGCCCCTCGGGTGTGAGCGCGATCCGCCGGGTGGTCCGGTCGAACAGCCGCACGCCGAGCGTCTCCTCGAGCTTGCGGATCGCGGCGCTGAGCGCCGGCTGCGAAAGATGCAGCCGCTCGGCCGCCTCGCTGAAGCTGCCGGCCTCGGCCACCGTCCGGAAGGCCTGCATCTGCCGGATGCTCAGGTGCACGGTTCCACCTGCATAAACACCGTTTATCAATCGATCGGATAAATCAGTTTGCCAGATCCGCGTCCGCTGAGGCAGTCTGGCGCCCGCGGGTTCGATGGCGCTCGGCTTCGAGCCGCCCGCCTGCGGGTTCGAGCGCGCCTGCGGGTTCGAGAACGAGACCGGATCGGCGACGATCGACGAAAGAGGAGACGATAGGTGCCCGGGCACGAAACGGTGAGGGTGGGCTGCGGCGCCGGCTTTTCCGGCGACCGGCTGGACGCGCCGCTGCCGGTGGTGCGCAGCCTGATCGCCTCGGGCGGCCCGGCGGCGATCATGTTCGAGACGCTCGGCGAGCGCACGCTGGCGCTGGCCCAGCTCGCCCGCCTGGAGAACCCGGAACTCGGCTACGAGCCGCTGCTCGAGCGCATGCTCGAGCCGATCCTCGAGCCCTGCCTGGCCCACGGCATCCGCATCCTCGGCAACTTCGGCCAGGCCAACCCCCGCGCGGCAGCCCTCGCGATCCGCGCGCTCGGCGAGCGGCTAGGCTGCCGCCCGATGAAGATCGCGGTGGTCACCGGCGACGACCTGATCGCCAGCGGCGCGATCTCCGGCCTGGAAGACGAGCAGGGCGCGCCGCGGCCGCTCGGCGACGTGATCTGCGCCAACGCATACCTGGGCGCCGCACCGATGGTCGAGGCGCTCGCGGCCGGGGCCGACGTGGTCGTGGCCGGCCGGGTGGCCGACCCCTCGCTCGCGCTGGCGCCCTTCGCGCACTTCCACGGCTGGTCGCTCGACGACACGACGCTCGCCGCCGCCGGCACCGCGGCCGGCCACCTGCTCGAGTGCGGCGCGCAGGTCACCGGCGGCTATTACGCCGACCCCGGCTTCAAGGACGTGCCGCACCCCGAGCGCATCGCCTTCCCGGTCGTGGCCATGCAGGCCGACGGCCGCTTCACCGTGGGCAAGGGCGACGACATCGGCGGGCTGGTGAACCGGCACACGGTCACCGAGCAGCTGCTCTACGAGATCCACGACCCGTCCGCGTACCTGACGCCCGACGTCACGCTCGACATCACGCAGATCGAGCTGGCCGAGGCCGGCCCCGACCAGGTGCGGGTCGAGGGCGCGCGCGGCCGCGAGAAGCCGGCGCGGCTCAAGGTGACGGTCGGTCACGAGGCCGGCTGGTTCGGCGAGGGCGAGATCTCCTACGCCGGCCCCAACGCGCTGGCGCGCGCCCGGCTCGCGCTAGACGTGGTGCGCAAGCGCCTGCCGCCCGGCATCCGGGTGCGCGGCGACCTGATCGGCGTGGCCAGCGTCTTTGGCGACGACCGCGGCGACTTCCTGGCCGGGCGCGCCGACGCGAGCGACGCCGCCAGCCTTCTGCAGGACGTGCGCGTGCGCATCGCGATCAGCGCGCCCGATCGCGCCACCGCAGCGCGCGCGCCCGAGGAAGTGCTCGCGCTGTACTGCAGCGGGCCGGCCGGCGGCGGCGGCGTGCGCAGCAGCCTGCGCCGGCGCATCTCGACCACCTCGGGCTACATCCGCCGCGAGCTGGTTCAGCCGAAAGTGGAGATCATCGAATGAGCGCGACCGCCGAAGCCGACCTGGTCGAGGTGCCGCTGCACCGCATCGCGCACGGCCGCGCCGGCGACAAGGGCGACCGCCTGAACGTCAGCGTGATCGCGTACCGGCAGGAGCACTACCCGCTGATCCGCGAGCAGGTCAGCGCCGAGCGGGTGCACGCGCTGTTCGCGCACCGCGGTGCGAGCACGGTCGCGCGCCACGAGCTGCCGCGCCTGTGGGCGCTGAACTTCGTCATCGACGACGTGCTCGAGGGCGGCGTCAACGACGCGCTGAACCTCGACGGCCACGGCAAGTCGAACTCTTTCCTGCTGCTGTCGCTCACGGTGCGGGTGCCCCGCGCCGATCTGGCGGCCGGCGCCGCGCAGTGACACACTGCCCGAATCCGCAACGACCCAAGCACCCGCGAATCCTCGCGCCCATGAATCCCCGCACCCAGAAGGAAGGAACCGGAGCATGAACCGCAAACTCGTCGCGGCCCTCGCCGCCTGCGCCACCGTCGCACTCGCCACCCCGGCCCTGGCCAAGGACAAGATCCTGATCGGCTCCACCTCGGCCTCGTCGAGCCAGTACGGCTACTTCGTGGCGCTGTCGCAGCTGATCAACGCCAAGGTGCCCAACGTGGAGAGCTCGGTCGTCGAGACCGGCGCCACCGTCGACAACCTGCGCCGCATGGACCGCAAGCAGGTCGACCTGGGCCTGGTCACCACCAACGTCAGCTACCACGCCTACGTGGGCGAGCAGGCCTTCGAGGGCAAGAAGGTCGACAACCGGCTGATGTTCGTCTATTCGCCGGCGCCGCAGAACGTGGTGGTGCGCGCCGACAGCAACGTGAAGTCGCTGGCCGAGCTGGCCGGAAAGCGCTTCAACCCGGGCCTGAAGGGCTCGGCCACCGAGAAGACCGCCGAGGCGGTGTTCAAGCTGCTGGGCACGGCGCCCGACTGGGTGCGCGGCTCCACCACCGACATCGTCAACTCGATCAAGGACAACCGGGTGATCGGCTACGTGAAGTCGGGCGCCGGAAACAAGCTCGACGGCTCGTCGCTCGACATCGCCACCTTCACGCCGGTGCGCGTGCTCGGCCTGAGCCCCGAGCAGAAGAAGCTGCTGCAGGAGAAGATGCCCGACATCGCGGTGGTCGACATCCCGGCCGGCGCCGGCGAGGGCATCCCGGCCTACAGCACCTGGAGCTTCGGCCTGGCCGTGTCGGTTCGCCCGGACTTCCCCGAGGAGACCGCCTACCAGATCGCCAAGGCCGTGTTCGAGGACACCACGGTGCAGGTCGGCGCGCTGTCCAGCCTGAAGGGCATCGACATCATGAAGCTCACGCTGGAGCAGGGCACGATCCCGCTGCACCCGGGCGTGGCGCGCTACATGAAGGAAAAGGGCGTGCAGATCCCGGCCAAGCTGATGCCGAAGTAAACAGCGATGCGCGCCTGGGCAAGCAAGACGATCGCGGCCCTGCTGGGGCTGTTCATCCTCTACACCTCGGCCTTCGGGGCCTTCGAGAGCCTGATCCAGCGCGCGATCTTCCTCGCGCTGGTCGTCTGCCTGGGCCTGCTGATGTTTCCGCTGGGCGAGGGTCGCCGCTGGCGCCCGGCGGGCATCGCGGCCGACGTCGCGATGGCGGCGGTCACGCTGGCCGCCTGCGGCTACGTGATCGTCAACTACGACGAGATCATGGAGAGCCTGCCCACGGCCACCGCGCTCGACATCGCGCTGACCGCCGGGCTGGTGCTCACCGTGCTCGAGGTGTCCCGGCGCGCGATCGGCGCGATCTTCCCGGTGATCGCGCTGGCCGGCATCGCCTACGCGTTCTTCGGCCAGTACATCTCCGGGCCGCTCGGCCACCGCGGCTTCGACGTGTACTTCGTGACCGAGACCCTGCTGCTCGGCGACCTCGGCATCTGGGGCCTGCTGGTCGGCGTGGCCAGCACCACGATCGGCGCCTTCGTGCTGTTCGGCAGCGTGCTGCTGTTCACCGGCGGCGGCCAGACCTTCATGGACCTGGCGATCCGGGTGAGCGGCCGCAGCCCCGGCGGCGCCGCCAAGATGGCCACCGTGGCCTCGGGCCTGTTCGGCACGATCAGCGGCAGCGCGGTGGCCAACGTGGCCACCACCGGCAACTTCACGATCCCGCTGATGAAGCGGCTCGGCTATCCGGCGCCGCTGGCCGGCGGCATCGAGGCGGTGGCCTCCACCGGCGGGCAGATCGCGCCGCCGGTGATGGGCGCGGCGGCCTTCGTGATGGCCGAGATCATCGGCCGCAGCTACTTCGACATCGCGAAGGCGGCCTTCCTGCCCGCCTTCCTGTACTACCTAGGCTGCTTCGCCACGATCCACTTCATCGCGGTCAACCGCGGCCTGAGGGTGGTGCCCGAGTCCGAGATGCCCTCGTGGGCCAGCGTGATGGCGCCGAAGCGAACCGTGCCGATCGTGGCCGCGTTCGCGGCGCTGATCGCCGGCATCGTCACCGGCCGCTCGGTGCAGACCGCCGCCTTCTTCGGCGTGATCGGGCTGTTCGTGCCCTTCCTGCTGCTGAACGTGCGCTCGCTGGCCGACCTGAAGCGCTCGCTGAAGGTGATCCTCGACAGCCTCGAGGACGCCGGCAAGGCGCTGGTGATGATCGGCGTGCTGCTGGCTGGCGCGCAGATCCTGGTCAGCATGGTGAACCTCACCGGCTTCGGCGTGACCCTGTCCACGATGATCGTGGCGCTGGCCGCCAACTCGGTGTGGATGGTCGCGCTGGTCACCGGCCTGGTCTGCATGGTGATCGGCATGGGCATGCCGACCACCGCGGCCTACGTGCTGGTGGCCGCGGTGCTGGCGCCGGCGCTGACCAAGGTCGGCATCGAGCCGATCGTCGCGCACATGTTCGTGTTCTATTACGCGACCATCTCGGTGATCACGCCGCCGGTCTGCGTGGCGGTATTCGTGGCCGCCGGCATTGCCCAGACGAGATGGACCGAGGTGGCGGTCGAGGCGGTCAAGCTCGGCGCGGTCACCTACGTGATCCCGTTCATGTTCATCGCCTACCCGGGGATGCTGGCCGAGGGCGGCTGGCTGGAGATCTTCGAGGCGGTCGTGTCGGGCCTGGTCTTCACGATGGCCTTCGCGATGCTGTTCGGCGGCGCGCGGCTGTTCGACTCGCGCGTGCTCAACGCGATCGTGCTGCTGGCGATCGCCGCGCTGTCGGTGTTCCCGACCTGGTACGGGCTGGGCGTGGCCACCGCGGCGCTGGTGGGGCTGTGGGTGCTGCGGCGGGACAGGCTGCGCGCGGGCGCGGGGCCGGCGGGTGCGGCGGCGACGGTGAATTCGTGGCAGCCGTGAACACGCAGAGGAACAACGAGACAGTCGCACGTCGGGCGGATCTTCTCCGCGAAGCCGACCGGCGGTTTGCGGAGATCCTCGCCAGCGGCGAAACGATTGCGTGGCAAGAAATGCGGGAGTGGCTACGGGCCAGGGCCAAGGGACGACGCCTTCCGGTGCCGACGGCACGCAAACCGGAGCGCTGATCGGCGAGTGGCCGCAGGGGTGGCGTCCGATCAGGAAAGGCGCTCGGAAATCGCCTGCGCCGCCCGCGCCGACGCCACCAAGGCCACCTTCAGCCGCGCCCGCGTCAGCGCCACGAACAGCCGCCGGCGCACGTCGTCGGTCCAGTCGTCGAAGTCTATCTCGGTGATCACGACGCAGTCGGCGGCCTGGCCCTTGAACCGGAAAAGCGTCTCGAGCTGAAGCTCGCCGTCGGTGAACACCGGCCTTCCGTCGGCGTCGTAGCGGCCCGCGAACCGGCGGGTGCGAAGGCCGGCGATCTCGTCTGCGCCGGCGATCCGGGAGCTCGCCAGGCCGTGCCAGCAGACCACCGCGATGTCGGCCGGGGCGTGGCCGGCGTCGAGCAGCGCGCCGACCGCCTGGTCGGTCCGGGCGTGCAGCGAATCAGCGCGCGAATCGGCGCGTGACCCGGTCGCGGCGGCTCCGCGATCACCCGGCGCCTCGCGGCCACCCGCCGACGGCCGTGGCTCGGCGATCGTGCGGCAGCGGTCGAGGCCGAAGGGTTCCGGCTCCCCGCAATCGCCGTCGGCGGCTCCGGGCCCGCGGTCGGCGTACTCGGTGAGCGGAATCTCGAAGCCGTGCACCGCGCCACCCGCCTCGACCTCGTGATCGACCAGGCCCAGCATGTTGACCAGCGCCACGATCACCTGCGGCGAGCGGTAGTTGACCGGCGACTCCAGTGTCACCCAGCCGGGCAGCGCCGCCGACTCGCGCCGGTACAGGTTCTGCGACGGGTCCTCGAGCCACAGCAGCCGGCCCGCCGGCGCCACCATCCGCTCCAGCGCCTCGGCCCAGCGCGGCTCGAAGTCCTGGCCCTCGTCGACGATCAGCAAGTCGACCGAGGCGCGCAGGTCGTCGACCGCGGCGCCGCGCGCATCCGGGTCGCGGTGCGCATCGCTCGCGCCGCCGGCCGCCGCCACCACCGCGTCCGCCAGCCGCTCGAAGGCGCCCGGCTGCGCGTAGTCCACAGGCTCGCCGCGCTGCTTCAGCAGCCGGTCGCCGAGCTCGTGGAAGGTCATGCAGGTGCCGGGCTTCGGCGCCGCCTTGCGCATCGCGTCGGCCAGCGGCCGGTTGAAGCACAGGTAGAGCGCGCTGCGGCCCGCTTCGTGCGCGGCGCGCAGCTCGGCCAGCGCCAGCTGCGTCTTGCCCGAGCCGGCGGTGCCGCGCACCCGCAGCCTGAAGGGCTGCATCGACAGGCGGCGCGCCCAGGTGGCCAGGCCGCCGGACAGCCGCGCGTACTGCTCGCGCGCGTTGCGCGAGATCGCGTCGATGCTCGGCACCAGGTCCAGCCGCTCGGACAGGAAGGCGTGCACGTCCGACGCGTCGGCAGGCCGCAGACCGGTGGCGCCCTGGCTCGCCGGCATCGGTCGCTCGTCGAACAGTGCCTCGATACGCTTCGCCAGCGATTCGGGCGAGCGCGCGTCGACGACGCGAGCCGGGTCCACCGAGGCCGGCGTGGGGCCGGCGAGCGCGTGGTCGGGAAGGTAGAGCAGGTGGTCGATGTCGAGCCGCCCGCCCTTCGGGAAGCGGCGCGAGAACTCGCGCATCAGGCCGCGCAGGTTGCGGCCGACCTGCGCGCTCACCGATTTCGCGCCGGTCCCGTAGCGCTTCAGCAGGTCCTGCCCGTCGGACTCCAGCCCGCCGTTCTTCTGCTCGATCGCGATCGCCCGGCCGCAACGGTTCACGACCACGAAGTCGATCTCGCCGTAGAAGGCGGCGGAGGCGTCCGAATGTGCCCAGTGCACGCCGTGGTACACGGTGTACTCGGCGGACAGCTCACGCTCGAGCGCCTCCAGCGTCTCGATCTCGCGGCGCGCCTGGCCGCGCGCCTTCGCGGCGTCGATCTCTTCGGGAACGATTCGGGCCATGTCGCCGAGTTTAGGACGCAAGCATCGCAAGCGGTGGCAGACTTCGGCCATGCGCGATCCGGATTCCGCGAAGGTCCTTGCCGACCTCTGGCAGCTGGCGGGGCTGCCGACCGACGCCCTCGGGCACGTTCGCCTCACCGGCAGCGAGCCGGTGCTGCCTTCGTCGTTCGCGGTGGGCACCGCGGCGCAGGCCACGATCGCCGCAGCGGCGCTGGCGGCCTGCGAGCTGGGCGCGCTGAGGCTGGAGACAGGGCGCGGCGCCGGCTCGGCGAGCGCGGGGTCGGCCGCCGCCGGTTTCGGCCGCCAGCAGGTCTCGGTCGACATGCTGCACGCCGCGATCGAGTGCCTGGGCTGGTTCGCGATCGACGGCCAGGTGCCCGACCTGTGGGACAAGTTCTCGGGCCTGTACCGCTGCGCCGACGGCTGGGTGCGGGTGCACGCCAACTTCGCGCACCACCGCGAGGGCGCGCTGCGGCTGATGGGGCTGGACCCGGCCACCGCCACGCGCGAGGACGCGCAGCAGGCGATGCTCGGCTGGCGCGCGCTGGACTTCGAGACCGCCACCGCCGAGGCCGGCCTGGTGGCCACCGCGCTGCGCAGCTTCGAGGAGTGGGACGCCACGCCGCAGGGCAGGGCGGTGGCCGCGCAGCCGCTGTTCACGATCGAGCGGATCGGGGATGCGCCGTCGCATGCCCTGCCCGCGCTCTCCGACGACGCGCCGCCGCTGGCCGGCATCCGCGTGCTGGACCTCACCCGCATCCTGGCCGGCCCGGTGGGCGGGCGCGCGCTCGCCGCCTACGGCGCCGACGTGATGCTGGTCAACGCGCCGCACCTGCCCAACATCGAGGCGATCGCCGACACCAGCCGCGGCAAGCTGTCGGCGCTGGTCGACCTGCGCGAGCCGGAAGGCCGCGCCGCGATGGACCGGCTGCTCGAAGACGCGCACGTGTTCGTGCAGGGCTACCGGCCGGGCGGGCTGGACTCGCTCGGCTACGGGCCCGAGGAGCTGGCCCGCAAGCGGCCGGGCATCGTGTGCGTGTCGCTGTCGGCCTACGGCACGGAGGGGCCGTGGGCGGGCAGGCGCGGCTTCGACTCGCTGGTGCAGACCGCGATGGGCTTCAACCGGGCCGAGGGCGAGGCGGCGGCGGCTGCAGCGGCTGCCGGCTCCGCTGGCGCCGCCGGCAAGGCAGCCGAGCCCACCCCGCGAGCCCTGCCGATGCAGATCCTCGACCAAGCCACCGGCTACCTGATCGCCTTCGGCGCCGCGGCCGCATTGCGCCGCCAGCAGCTCGAGGGCGGCAGCTGGCTGGTGCGCGTGTCGCTCGCGCAGACCGGCCACTGGCTGCGCGGGCTGGGGCGGGTGGCCGACGGCTTCTCGGCCGGCAAGCCCGAGCTCGGGCCCTACCTGGAGACCTCGGCATCGGGCTTCGGCGAGCTGACCGCGGTGCGGCATGCGGCGCTGCTGTCGCGCACGCCGGCGGGGTGGGCCAGGCCTTCGATGCCGCCGGGGAGTCATGCGGCGGTTTGGCCGGCTTGAAGGTGCACCAATGCGCAAGGAATACGATTTCAGCCAGTCGAGGAAGAGCCCGTACGCGTCGCAGTCCGAGAAGCAGATCACGATCCGCCTGGACCTGGAATCGATCGACTACTGCAAGGCGATCTCTGAGGAGGTCGGCATTCCCTTCCAGAGCTTGATCAACCTCTACTCGAGAGACTACGTGGCCTCGCGCAGGAAGCTCGATCTGCGCTGGAAGTAGGCTTGCGATGGCATGCGATCATTCCAGCTCGCCAAGTGCCATGTGACGCATCGGCCGCGTTTGTCCAGAACGCGTCAATTGGGTGCACAGGCTGGGTGCACAGGCGAGATCCGGAGCTTGCAGACATGGGTGAAACCTCGACTTGTTCGCTGCGCCTTCCGAAGTCGCTGAAAGCGGCCGTCGAGAAGCTCGCGCGCGAGGAGGGCATCAGCATGAACCAGTTCGTCGCAACCGCCGTGGCCGAGAAACTGGCAGCGATGAACACGGCGGCCTACTTCGCCGAGCGCAAGGGCCGCGCGGATCTCGAAGCATTCCGGCGGATCCTCCGGCGCAAAGGCGGCGTTCCTCCGCGAGAGGGCGACGAGCGCCCCTGACCCTCGAGATTCACTGTTCACCGATTGGCGCAACAGAGCTGATGGACACCATCGCCGTCATCGACTTCGAAACCACCGGCATCTCGCCCGAGCACGGCGCGCGCGCCACCGAGATCGCGGCGGTGCTGGTGCGCGACGGCGTGGTCGTCGACCGCTACCAGAGCCTGATGAACTCGGGCGCCTGGGTGCCGCCCTTCATCGAGGCACTGACCGGCATCAGCAACGAGATGGTCCGCGCCGCGCCGCCGGCCGCCAGGGTGATGCGCGAGGTGGCCGACTTCGTGGGCGGCAATCCGATGGCCGCGCACAACGCGTCGTTCGACCGAAAGTTCTGGGACGCCGAGCTGGCCCGCGCGGGCCGCTCGCGCACGCAGGACTTCGCCTGCACGATGCTGCTCGCGCGCAGGCTGCTTCCGCATGCGCCCAACCACAAGCTGGGCACGCTGGTCGAGTTCGCCGGCCTGCCGGTGGCCGGCCGCTACCACCGCGCGCTGGCCGACGCCGAGATGGCGGCGAGCCTGCTGGTTCGGCTCGAGGAGGAGCTGGTGGCCAGGTTCCGGCTGGGGGCGGTCACGCACGGCTTGTTGTGCGAGATCCAGGGGATGCCGGCGCGGGAGCTTGGCCGGTTCATTCGTAGTGGGACCACATCCGGAGCACGCGCACGGTCCTTCGCTCGGTGAAGACCTCGTAGACCAGCCGGTGCTGGATGTTGATGCGGCGCGACCAGGCGCCGGCAAGGTCACCGACCAGCTTCTCGTAGGGTGGCGGGTTCCGGAACGGATCCTCGGCCAGCAGCTTCAGGAGTTCCTCGGTCCGGGGCTTCAGGCCTGCCGCCGCCAGCTTCCTGGCGTCCTTGAGCGCGTGTTTCGCAAAGACGACCGTCCAGGTCACCAGTCGAGTTCCCGGGCGCTTTCGTCGAGAGGCTCCGCCATGCCCTCCTTGATCGATTCGCGCATGCCCGGTACGGACAGCAGGAACAGCGTTTCCTGGATCGCCTGCCAGTCCTCGGCCGCGATCAGCACCGCATTCGTTCGCTTGCCGGTGATATGGATGGGCTGATGCGACTCCGCCGCTTCGTCCATCAGGCGGTACAGGTTCGCGCGGGCTTCGCTGGCGGTCAGGGTGGACATGGGGGCTCCGAGAGCCCACGAGCGTACGCTATAACGTACGTATCATCAAGCCTTGACCAGCGAGATCCGCAGGCGCTTTCCCACCGCCCCCGCTGCCCGCACGAGCGTCTGCAGCGTCGTGGACGGATTGTCCGGGTCGAGCAGCCGGTCCAGCTGCGCGCGAGTGGTCCGCATGCGCCGGGCCATCTCGGTCTTGGTGAGGCCGGCCTTCTTCATGCTTTCCTCGACCTGGAAGGCGAGGACGCGCTTCACAGCGATCGCCTGCACCTCGTCGTAGCTTCCGTCTTCCTGCAGGAAGTCGTCGAACGTGGAGCCAAGGTGAGGGTTGCGTTTCATGAGGCGCTCCGGAGCTTCTTCAACCTGTTTCGGGCCAGGTCCAGGTCAGGCTTCGGCGTCTTGCGATCCTTCTTGATAAAGCCATGGAGAAGGATCATTTCGCCTCCGACCTGAGCGAACAGCACGCGGGCGATCCGGTGTGCAAGTTGCGTACGGACCTCCCATATCTGGCCGTCGAGGTGCCCCACGAGCGGCATGCCGATGGGCCAGCCCAGTTGGACCGTGCGAATGTCCGCGCCGATTTGCCGTCGCTCTTCCTGGGGGAGCGACTTCAGCCAGTCCCGCACGGGCTCTCGACCGGACGTCCCGCGGTAGAACCGCGCGACGAGAGTCGACGGCGGGCTCGACGACGGATCGAAGTGTATCATTATTGATATGTATCAGGCCAGGGAGCTTGCGTGCCAAGGCGTTGCCGGGCCCTGCATGCACGCGCGGCGAGCCCGCGTCGGAATAAGTCTGTCTAGCCAACGGGTTTGCGGCTATTGGCTAGAAGGCCGAGTCCGTTCGGCCGAGGGTCTCGGCAAGTGCGCCGGGATGGAACTCGGCCGGGCAGGCGCATCCCCGTGCATGTTGTAAAGTGACAAGCGACGCTTTACATTCTGGGTTCGGTGTCAACCCGCTGCGGAAACCTGCCGCGATCCGGATCGGCTAGTGCAGATGAAGAACCCCTCTCACCCCGGCCGAATCGTCCGCCAGGAGTGCCTGGAGGCGTTCGGGTTGACGGTGGCCGAAGCGGCCGGCGCCCTCGGTGTCACGCGGCAGGCGCTCAACAACGTGGTCAGCGGCAAGTCGGGGATCACCCCGGAGATGGCGGTTCGCCTGTCCAAGGCGGTCGGCAACGATCCCGACTTCTGGCTTAGGCTGCAACGGCAGTACGACGTGGCCCAGGTCCTGAAGGAGGCCAGGCGCATCGAGGTGGTTCCGTTCAGGAAGCTGGCGCGGGAGAAGGCGCGCGAGGCGGCCCGGGCTGCCTGACGTCGCTGCCCGGCGGGTCCCTTCGGATTGCCGTTTCGGAGGCAGCCGAGCTCCGGCCCCTCACCCCGCGAGCATCGCGTCGATCGCGCGCAGGTCTTCGAACGCCGGCCCCACCTCGGGCCCCAGCCCCTCGGCCGGGTGCCGATGGACGAACTGCGGCCGGCGCACCCAGGCTGCCTGCAGCCCGGCCCGGCGCGCGCCGAGCACGTCGAGATGCGGGTCGTCGCCGATGTGCAGCACCTCTTCCGGCGCGGCGCCGGCCAGCCGGCAGGCCTCGTGGAACATCCGCGGATCGGGCTTGGCGCAGCCCACCTCGTGAGCGCTCACTGCGGCGGAAAAATAAGAGCCGAGCCCCACTGCGCGAACGTCGGCATTGCCGTTGCTGACCGCCACCAGCCGGAATCGCGCCGACCAGCGGGCCAGCACCGGCAGCACGTCTTCGAAGAACTCGACCCGCTGGCGAGCCGCCAGGAAGATCGCGAAGGCCTCGTCGGCCAGGCCCGGATCGTCGCCCGCGTCGGCCATCGCCAGGCGCAGGCCCTCGCGGCGCAGGAAGCTCATGTCGTGCGCGTGCTGCGGATGCTCGGCCAACAGTCGCTTGCGAATCACGGCCCGGGTCTCGGCGCCGTAGCCGGCCGCGGTGCGCGGCGCGCGGTCTCGCAGCCAGTCGGCCAGCACCTGCTCGGCCGCGACCAGCGTGGGGCCGACCGGCCAGAGCGTGTCGTCGAGGTCGAGGGTGATCGCGCGGGGGCGCCAGCGTGCGGGGGTCATGCCGGGATTCTACGGGCGAGGCTCGGCGCGGCAGAGCGGGGCAGAGAGGCAGGCTGGGGGCAAAGAATCGGCCCGAAGTTTGACGGGCATGCGCAACCGAACCATATTGCCGCACTTGCACGGGAGCTTCCCATGCCCACGACCCTGACCCTCGAGAACATCCCCGACGAGGTGTACCAGCGCCTGAAGGCCTCCTCGAAATTGCATAGGCGCAGCCTGAGCAGCGAAGCGATCGCGTGCCTGGAGACCGTGCTGCTGCCTCGGCGGATCGACCCTGGCGAAAGACTGGCCCGTGCCCGCGCCTTGCGGGCCGCACTGCAAAGGACCCGGTTCGAGGCGCCGGACGTCGACGCTACTAAGCGAGAGGGGCGCCCGTGATCCGCAGCAACCTGGCCGTGCGCATGCGCCTGGGCGTGAAGCTCGTGACGATGGACAGCAAGTTGCTCAAGGCCTTCCCGCAGCACGCGGTGTCGCTAACCGCGGCCTGAAACCGGATCCTGGCCCGCCCCCAGTCAGCCCCTCGCTACCGTGAGCCGCCCCGTCCCCTCGCGCGCCGGCCTCACGGAGATTTCCACGTCGTAACCGAGCCGCGTCAGGCAATCCATCAGCTTGCGCTCGGACAGGTTCGTGAAGTCGCCGTTCGTCAGCGCGGAGACCCGGGGCTGGGGGATGCCCATGCGCCTGGCGGCCGCGTCTTGCGTGAGGCCGAGCCGGCGGATCGCCAGGGTGATCTCGATGGCCAGGTCCGCCTTGATCCGGAACCTCTCGGCATTGGGGATGCCCATGTCCGCGTAGATGTTGTCCGAGCTCCACAAGACCTCGGTTCCGCCGATCACTTCCCTTCTCATCCTGCTCATGTTCGTGCGTCCCGCGCGATTTCCTCTGCCAGGCTCGAGTGCTGGCGAACGTGGGTCACCAGCTTATATCGGTTATGAGATGACCCCAACAGGCTCACCCCCTGAGCCCCACCCGCCGCATACTCCCCCCTGACCCGGCCACCCCCTCGCGCATGCCCCGCCTCTCCAAATCCCGCCTGCAAGACCTGCAGCAGTGCCCCAAACGCCTGTGGCTGCAGGTCCGCCACCCCGAGCTGCGCGAAGACTCGGCCGTCACCCAGCTGGTATTCGCCGCCGGCCACCGGGTGGGCGAGGTCGCGCGCACGCTGGCGCCCGGCGGCACGCTGATCGACCCGCGCGTGCCCGGCACCGACCGGCCCGACCTGGCCGAGGCGCTGCGCCTCACCCGCGAGCTGCTCGCCGCCGCGCCGCGCCGCCCGCTCTACGAGGCCACCTTCGAGCGCGACGGCGTGCTGGTGCGCGCCGACCTGCTGCTGCCCGCGCCCGGCGGCTGGCGGCTCGCCGAGGTCAAGTCGACCAGCTCGGTGCGCGACTACCACCTGGCCGACGTGGCGATCCAGCGCTGGGTGCTGCAGGGGCAGCTGAAGGACGACTCCTGGGCGGCCGGCCCCCTGGCGCCGCTGGCAGGCGTGGAGCAGTGGCACGTGGACACCAGCTGGATCTGGCCCGGCGGCTCCGACTACGCGGGCCTGTTCGCGCGCGAGGACCTCACCGCCGCCACCGAGCCGCTGCTCGACCAGGTGCCGCGCTGGGTGCGCGAGGCCGAACGCATCCTGCAGGGCGACGAGCCCGCCATCGCGATGGGCGAGCAGTGCCGCTCGCCCTTCGACTGCCCGTTCCAGGCGCACTGCGCGCGTCTAGCGGGCCCGCAGCCCGAGTACCCGGTCACGCTGCTGCCCAATACCAAGGGCAAGAAGCTGGCCGCCCAGCTGCTGGCCGAAGGCTTTGATGACCTGCGCAGCGTACCGCCCGGGCGCATCGAAGACCCCGAGCTGGCCATGATCGCCCGCGTCACCCGCGAAGGCGCGCCGCTGCTCGAGCCGCAGGCCGCCGAGAAGCTCGCCGGGCTGGGCTGGCCGCGCGCCTACCTGGACTTCGAAACGATCGGCTTCGCCGTGCCCCAGTGGCCCGGTACCCGGCCCTACCAGCAGCTGCCGTTCCAGTGGTCGTGCCAGATCGAGGAAGGGCCGCCGGGAGAAGGGTCATCAGAAGAAGGGCCGTCGGACGAAGGCCAGGTGCGCGAAGCCGCCTTCCTGGACCTGAGCGGCGCCGACCCGCGCCGCGCCTGCGCCGAAGCGCTCGCGCGCGAGCTGCCGGCCGCAGGCCCGGTCATCGTCTACAACGCCGGCTTCGAGCGCAGCGTGCTGCGCGCGCTCGCCGGCGAGTTCCCCGACCTGGCAAGGCCGCTCAACCGGATCGCCCGGCGCCTGGTGGACCTGCTGCCGCTGGTGCGCGCGCACTACTACCACCCCGACATGTGCGGCTCGCGCTCGATCAAGGCGGTGCTGCCCACGATCCCCGGCGGGGTCGACTACGGCCTGCTCGACGAAGTGCAGCACGGCGCGGCTGCGCAGGCGGCGTACCTGGAGGCGATCGCCCCGGAGACCGGCGAGGCGAGGCGGGCGGAGCTGGAGGGGGCGCTGAGGAGGTACTGCGCGATGGATACGTGGGCGATGGTGGTGTTGGCCAGGTTCCTCGCATCCGACAGGTGACGCGACCAGTCGCGCCAAGAACGCGCCCACGGGTCTGTCTGTGTGAGCGCACGGAGGATCTGATTTGCCACCTCGTGCGCCAAATCAAGAATGGTCCCAAGCGAGGGCCTGGTCCCCTCTCTTGGCTAAGCCCCATGTCCACCTTGACGGCCATTGCGAATATCCCGCCTACTTCTGACTAGATCGGAAGGTTGCGCAATCGCGTTGCTCGGTGGGTTAGAGGAGCCCGTGTGGTTCCCTTACATCTGAGTGCTCGAGGCCACAGGGTTCCGTTTTCGCGTTAGAAGCAAAGGAGCTTTCGAAGCCAGAGGTCACAAGTGCTCGACAACTATTTTCCGCAACTGGTTTTGCCCGGTTACAAGGTGACGGTGAACCCGGTTTCCTTTAAAAGAACATCTGCAGTCGTAACTGCATTCACATTCAATTTAGGGCGCCGCGTTCTACGCTGGCTTTGAATCTCAACCCAGTCCAACTATCGAGACTCCTACAATGAAACTGGTTTACTCAGTCTTCGCCTTTCGCCAGCAGGCCAAGTCACCGATTCAGGTTGCATTCGTTGCAAACGCGGGTGACGTCTTGACATGGGCCGGAATCCCTCGAAAGTCCGACGAGTTGCTCACTGGTTATCAGCGATTTAAGGACGACGACCGCATCAATCGCTCGATCGTACCGTTCTTCCAGAACCCGGCTAACTGCAGTCCCACCGCAGTCATCATTGCGCTCCGTGCGGACACCGGCATTGGAAGATGTGTCCTCGCAAACACCGAGATGCCCGTTGGCGAAGTCGTCGAGACCCAATTAGAGATCGAGATGGACGAAGACGCCATGAAAACTGACGCGATCTTCGAGCAAGCCCTTTCTTATATTGAACAACGTTTGGGCGCAGACGCTGAACAATCGGAAGAGGAGGTTTCGGAAGACGATGACCAAGATCTTGACGAGATTGAAGACGAGGAAGAAAACGGCGGCGCCACAGACATCTCCGTTCATCTCGGCACCGAAACGCTTGCCAAGATGCGAGATCTCCTAAGGGATAAAGAGAACTGGGTCAATCCGGCCTTTCGAGACGCGATCGCGGACTACGTAAAACCGGCAATGGTGATCGATGGCCAACACAGGATTTCCGCGGGAGCAAAATTTGGACCGAAAGGATTGCCGTTTATGGTCTGCGGTCTTTACGACGCGACATGGTCGGAGCAGGTTTTCCAGTTCACCGTGGTAAACATCAAGCCTAAGAAGATTCCTCCCTCGCTGATAACTTCAATTGCCGCGCTGAGTCTGTCGAAGGTTGAGCAATCACAGTTGCGGGGTAGGTTAAATCAGGCTGGCGTCAAGATGACCGAAGTGGAAATCATGAGTATGGTTGCTTATGATGACCAGAGCCCATTCAGCAACTTTATTGACATGGGTGTCGGAGAAAAATCCGCAAAAAGCGATCTCCTGGGGTATGCCGCCATTAAGCGCGTAGCGAAGGTGTGGTACACGGCCCAGCGCAACTCCTTCGTTCAAATTGCGAAGAGCCTGTTCTCCACCGAAAATGCAAATAAAGCCCGAAGCGAGTGGCGTTCCAGTAAAATTTGGTTTGACTTTTTCTGCTTATTTTGGGGAATTGTCCGGGATCATTATCCAAACAGTTACTGGAAGAAATACGAGGGGAACAGATTCTTCATTGGTGCCAGTCTGTGGGCTCTGCAGGAAGCGCTTCTCATAGAGGCCGACGGGCAAATGAAGTCGCACTGGAAAGTTGCTCCAGAGGCGTCGATGGAGGAGAGGGTGGAATCGCTCAGGGTGGCATTTGAGGACGTGGTCCGCACGAACTTGGCGTATGTCCCGGTCGACATGTGGAGCGTGCCCTGGGAGAAGGTTAGTCTTGATACTAATCAGGGTAGAGATGAATTGCGCAAGCTGCTATCTAAACTCATCAATGACGGGAAGATAGAAGGGCGCGTTGCGAAAAATTGGAAGGCCGATTCTTGGTTCAAGTGAGAAGAAAAAGAAATGTCGAGCGAGATCTTAAATTCCCTCGTGTCCCAGGTGCTCAGAAGTGACACTTATTTCTTGGAGGGCGTAAGGGGCAGATCAGATTCGTGGCCGACTCTTTTCGCTGCCTTGGTGGATTGGGCGCGAACCTTGGGGAAACCCTTGGAAAGTCTCACTGCCGGTCTAGAACCGGCAATTCGGCACTCTATATTGTTTACGCTGATTCCGGAGAAGGCGTTGCACGCGCCTGCAAACGTGAGTTACGACGCCCTTATCGACGAGCATCTGGGAGAATTGGGTATTCAGATCTCGAGCGAAAGCAAAGCGGAACTTCGTAATCTGATCATTAATATCGCCAAACTTCGGGGTCTGACAGCAACTGCCGCGAGGGCGCAGGTGGCGAAGATCGGTACGCTTAAGTCGGACTACCCGTTGTACACAAAGGTTATGGGAAGGCAAGGTGGGCGTTGTATTTGGTGCGGGGCGCTCTTTAGTGATCCCAACGTTGAAGAGAGCTTGGAGCATATGTTGCCCAAGCACATCGGTGATGACCCACCGGAGGCGAAGAACTGGGCGATTGCCTGTTTGTCGTGCAATGCGGGCAAGCGCGATCTCCTTTCGTGGGCTACATCCCAGTTTGCGTTCGATTTCTTTGAGCGAAATGATTTTCAGGCGGTCGGGCAGATCGGGCTAACCCATCGGTGGATCGTTCTGTGCCGCGATGGCAAGTGTGATGGATGCGGCGTTTCGCCGAGTTACGCTGAGCTTTTTGTCTATAAGCGAGTGCGGACGGGCTTGAGTATTCCGGCGAATTGCTCGACGATGTGTCAGGCTTGTATAAGGGAAAGAATGGTGGCACCTTTGTCGGTGGACTGGAGTCCGAGGGAAAAAGGGCGGCAGGTGCCAGGTCGAGAAGGGGGTTAGCAGAGATGATCGAGAACGGAGGTAGCGACTCTTGTTGGCTTTGACACTGGTGTGCAGGTGTCAAGTACCCGTATGTTGGCAGCAGTGGAGGTCGAGGTAGGTGGTGGCGTGACTCCCCGCATGATTCTCATTCGGGTCGGCTAGAAGGTCGCTGTGGCTACAACTCCAGGTAGTCGAGGTAAGTGATGTGTTATTTCCTCGCGAAATCAGCCTTTAGTGTTGGTCAGACCGGCATTGTCGGACCGTCGAGGTTATCTGCTATGAGGCAACCGGTGCCGGGGGTTTCGTGAAGATCGACGCGGGAGAGGTGAGGAAGTTTTGGTCGGGCCTGATCCAAAATCCATCGTGCCACGCTGGCCGCGTTCCCGTCAGCCAATCCCGGGAGCCCATTGAGCATCTGGTGGTCGATAGACTTGAAGATTGGGTCGAAGATGGTCTTGACGTCACCGAAGTCGACGGTCCAACCGAGGATCTCGTTCAGTGGTGCGTCAAGGTGGAGTCGAAGCGTATAAGTGTGACCGTGCGTACGGTTACGATCTGAGCCTTCCGGGGCGCGCTCGCAACGCACGGCGCTATCGAGTGTGAATTCCTTCCAGATGCGGTAGTTCTCGCCGTCGAAGTGCGCACCACAAGATGCCGTCTCAAAAACGGTCACCCAAGATAGCTCGGGCAGTGCGGGCTTCAGTTGCCGCCAGATCCACCCGGCCAGGTTCTCGCTAGTTGGGTTTTCGAGGCCCTCGATTTCATTTAGGCACTGGTAGTTAAGTTGCGCGTGCAACGGTGCCCACACGGAATCAAGGTGGTCGTAGTCAGTGCTTAATGGACGAGTTCCAAGGTCTTGGTTTGCGTGGATGATCGCCTCAAAACCGTGGCCATGCATTCGGCCGCACTTGTGCCCTAGCGGTACGTTCGGAAGTCGGTGTGCTGCTTGAAATCGGAATCGCCGCCACACGTGGGCCTGTCCCTCCCGATTCAGATCCACTCCCTGCATTGTCGTACTCTGGATCGCGACACGATCGATACCCGGAATCCTCAACTGTTCACGGAGGAATCGCGCGATGTTCTCATCGGTAGGTTGCGGCATCACACGATTGAGATACGCATAGTTCAGCTGAGACACGCACTCGTCGAGACGGGCGCTAAGTGCGTCGACTTCGCCGCCTGGATAAGCGGCAAAGCCTTCTGGCAGTTCAGCGAACACAGTGGCCTGAAAGCTATGGCCGTGCAGTGAGCGACACCGATGTCCTTCGGGTAATACGTCCACTTGGCGCGCCGCCTCAAACCCCGCCGTCGCCTGGGTCACAATAACCGGTTGGTTCATTTGGCTCCCTCCTCGCGGGCGAATGCCTCATAGCCTCTGAGACGCAATTCGCAGGCCGCGCAAGTCCCGCAGCCATAGCCCCAGTCATGCCAAGTCTCGTGATCGCCCAGGTAGCAGGTGTGCGTCTTCTCTCGTATGAGGGCAACTAGCGCGTCTCCGCCAAGTTGTTGGGCGAGTGTCCACGTGCGGGCCTTGTCGATCCACATAAGCGGGGTCTCAACGACAAGGCGAGAGTTCAAACCAAGATTCAGTGTTACCTGAAGAGCTTTGAGCGTGTCGTCGCGGCAGTCCGGATAGCCCGAATAGTCAGTCTCGCACATCCCGCCCACGAGGATCTTGTGGCCGCGACGGTAGGCAATCGCGGCGGCCAGAGTGAAGAACAAGAGATTGCGGCCTGGAACAAACGTATTCGGAAGCCCTGATTCGTCGAACTCAATCTGCTTCTCGGCGGTGAGTGCTGTGTCGCTAATTCGGCTAAGAAGTCCTAGATCCAGAAGGTGGTCATCGCCAAGTCTCCCGCCCCATGCAGGGAAGTGACTCCGCAGTTCGCTTCGAAAGATCTCTCGGCACTCCATTTCAACCCTGTGCCGTTGACCATAGTCGAAGCCCACCGTCTCGACGAAGTCATAACGGTCCAACGCCCATGCAAGGCACGTGGCGGAATCCTGACCGCCGGAGAACAAGACGAGTGCGGAAGTGCTCATGACTATTCAAGCGTTGGCGGCCCGACGCAGTTTGCGAAGCTGCCGCTTTGTGGCTGACACGAGATGACGCGTAAGGAGGTCGATGTCGGAGGGAGTGTTCTGAATGTCGTTCCAGACAAACTCGCAGTCGTCCATCTTCCAAGTGCCAGAGGTCCAAGCCGTAAAGGGTTTGAGCAATTCGAGCCCGGGCACGAAGCCATCTTTGGTGGTCGCCCCCTGGGAGGAGTGGAGCAGATCCATCACAAAGCCCATGGCGACGATCCCCGCTCCATGACGAAGACGCGAAACGCGTGGACTCATGCCGACCCACTGGCCGCCAAATACCGTGGCTACAGCTTCGAAGAACTCGTTGATTAGGGAGACGGCACGATCTTCACGATCTTCGTATTGGATGAACTCGCGGATAGCGCCGTGCGCGGCCGAGTTCATCACGAGTTTCTGCATGGCCGTGTCACTGATGACACCGGATGGATTGGTGTGTTGACGAATCTCGCCGCGCAGTGCCCGGCCGCCGGTGAAATTGAGTCGCTCTACCACCCTGGCCGCAAAGCGGCGCGACGTGTACCGCTGCGGCAGGCCCTCAACAGTTGGCAGTAGCTCGTAAATCAGGGTCTTGGGGAGCGGCCGAGTGCTGTTGATGAGTACGAACTGCTGGCGAAGCTCGTCGTAGTTCTTGCACACGACGGCAGATACGAACACCTGGAAATCTGGCTTGTCCAGCCCAGAAAGCGCAGTTAGGCGTTGCTGTCCGTCGACGACAAATCCTGGAGGGGTCTTGCGGGCGTCAATTGACACTTCCAGCCGCCCGTCGCCGACGTCCCTGACTGTCACCCCCTCGATAAAGGCCACAATCACAGCGTTGGGCAGAAGCGCATCTGCGCGGCTCAGATAGTCTCGGATATCGCGGATATGCGATGCGATCTGATGCCGCTGAAATCCCTTGAGTTGCCCATCGTCCGAGCGTCCAACGCGTTCGATCTGCGCGAATTCCAGTACCTCTTTGGGGTTCGCAGCGAAGACGAAGACGTCATGCTCCGCAGCCTGGCGTGCTCGGATTGCAGAGTATTGATAGACGCTCACGCGGAATGCTCCAGGGTTCTCTTCAGGTGTCGGTGATAAACGCCAAGGTTGTGGAATCCACGTCGCTTGTTCCGGTTGCTGGAACGAAAGATGATGACTTCCACGCCCACGGCCTCGCAGATTGCGCAATCGCACCGTTTCCACGGGCGGGCCTCGAGTGTGCGCTGCACGCGCTCGCGGATCTTGGACAACGCCTTGGCGTGAGCGCTCTCGTCGCCCCCTTCACCCAAGACTAGGAACTGGTGATAGTCCATTACGGCATCCACGGTCCCCTGGATACTGCCCCGCTCTTGATCGAAGTCGCGTAACGCTTTAAGGGCGACCCGTTCTCGCTTGGCAAGGTCTTCAGCGCTGAACGAACCGCGCTTGACGCCCTGCATCAGTCGGCTGTTCTCGAGAGCCTGTGGGATGCGGATTGCAGTGTAGTAGTCCAAACCGCCTTCGCCGTTCTCGATGTAGTAATTGGCCTTGTCGTCCTTAAAGGCACGGATAAGCGGCGAGGTCGAGTCGAAACTGGTAATGCCGTAGCGGACGAACTGATGAATATGATCAGCCTTCGCAAAGCCGAGCAGGTGAAGCCTTGGCTCCGGGCCGATCTTGTTCCTGATGGCCTCCAGCACCGTTTTGATAACGTCTACTTTCAGTGGAACGAGTCCGCCGATTGCCAAGTAGCCGTATCCCATCTTGACGAGTTTGTCGGCAGCGTCGGCCATGCTCTGCGGCGACCAACCCTGAACGGCACCCATTGGCTCGAAGAAGTCACCCTCCTGGTGGACGAGTTTGATGAACTCTTGGGCGTTCTCCAGCGTGATCTCAAATCGCCGCTGAGCCTCGGGCATAGCGCTCGCTGGCGGATTCTCCAAGTCGCACTCAAAGATGATGTGGTCAGGCGAGACCCCGTGTGTGAACTCGGCGTCCAGGTAGAACTCGACCACTTCCTCTGGCGAGTAGGCGGGTTGGGGGTGCTCCGCGTACGCGAATGCACCGCAATCCCCCATCAGCATCAGATCCTTGAACTTCGGCCCATCGAAGCGCAGGTACTTTCGGGCGCCGATGCGCAGCATTCGCTGCTCTTCGGCTGTCGAGTAGCGCACTTTCGACGAAGCGACGCCCTCGGCTTGGCGCACTGCGCTCATAGCCACAAGGAGGCCGTCGTAGGGTGCCTCGCGCATGAGTTCATGCGCGTAGGCGTCGTTCCAGTACCGTTCACGCTTTGGGTTCGGGCGGTCGTTAAGGAAGTCGTACTTTGGGTCGACGTAATCCTGGGTGTCGGAATAGAGGAACTTCAACGCGCGGCCCCTGCTGCCGAGTAGGCCTGGACCAGTGCATTCTGCAGACGTCGAATATCGCGCGGCGTACTCTGGATTTCGTTCCACGCCAGCCCGAGGCTATCCCAGACACCCTTTGTCCAGCGGCAGTAGGGCGCGACCCTACGCAATTCGCTCTCGACGGCTTTAACGTCGGCGCTGGGCTGAAGCCGTGCGTAGATGCGGTCCATTAGCACGCCCATTCCTTCGATGCCCGCGGAGTGCATCAGGCGGCTATGGCGCGGGTCACGGCCCCACGCGTCCGGAAACACAACTTTTACCGCCGACCAGAAAGTCACCAATAGGGCGTACATGCTTTCGACATCGACGCCATCGCGCCCGTTCGAGCTAAGGCGGAAGGTGGCCAAGGCGCCCAGTGGATTGTTCATGCTGTTCTTGATGACGTTTATAACCGCCGTGTCGGTGACGACAGAATTGCGGTCGCGAGAGTCATCGGACGGGCGCTTGATGAGCCCGAAGAATGGCGATGCAGGGTCTCTGTTGAGAAGGCCGCACAATTCCGCAGGCACTCGCCGAACACTGAGTTCCCGTGGGAGAAGCACTGACCGCGTCTCGGGCAGCAACTCGTTAATGAGACGCGTGGGTAGAGGCTTCGCTTTGTTAACGAGGATGAACTGCTCGCGTTGGACTTCCAGGCTGTCGGAAACGAACCCAACGACGGGAACGGAGATGTCTTTCCGTTCTGTCTGTGCGAGGGCGAGCGAGCGTTGCTGACCGTCAACGATCCAAGCTACGCGCCGCCCCTCTTCATAGATCGGGATGGTCAAGGTGCCGCTCTGGGCGATGCCTTCGTCACCGGACGGACGGGTGCCGCGGGACGCGGCGAAATGAACCTCGGGCGAAAGGGCAAGGATAATGGCGTTCGGAAACAGCACGCTGCCTTGATTGAGATACTCCACGATGCTGCGCACATGAGTGCGGATCTCCGGTCGCTGAAAGCCTTTCAGTCCTTCTTGTTCGTCTCGTCCGATACGCGAAATGTCGGCCACGCGAATGATGTCCGAGCCGCGAATGAAGAATGCGTAGACGTCTAGACCCGGGCCCTGCCTTGTCCGCAGAGCGCGAATGACAATTTCCCTTCCCTTCTTTGAAGTTGCCATGTTGTCACCCTGAGGCAGCAGAGCTCTCAACGAGTTCCTGTTGGACGCGGCGCCGCAAGGCAGCGAAGCGCCCCTGCTCGCACGCGACTTTGTGGTCGTCTCGGAGATGGCGTAATAGTCGTGCGCTGTTCCCGCCGAACGTCGGCCAACCGCTGCGGATTAGGCCGCAAATCTCCTCGTCGTTCAGTCGTGCTCGCTGCGGGAGAACTCGGTGTTCGCATCTAGCCAAGGCGAGCAGCACCTCTCGGGTAGCCACGTCTGCTGGTAGCCTGTGAGCTTCAAGGCGCTCGGTGAAGTGACGGAGGGCACGTTGAGGAAAGTCCGACCGAGTTCCCGCAAGGCCAGGAATCGACTCCAGTCGGTCGTCATAAGGCATCACTGGTAAAGCGGGGAGAGTGGCTAACTCCCTACGACCAGCTTCGGATGTAAGTACACGAAGCCGAGAGATCTCGCCGGGCTGCATTTCCTGCAGTTCCCCCTTGACGAGTCGAAGATAGTCCGTAGGCAGTGCCAGGAGAACGACTGCTCCCGAGGCGCGCTGAAGCAACCAGCGCAATCCGCGGCCGTCAGTTAGGGTGTTCCACCACTCGCCGACGGATGCGCCGTGACGGGCCAACACCGGCGTCAAGCCGGAGGTGGCGCCAGCGGCGGAAAGGTCGTAGCCCGGCACCATCTCATCTTCTTCGACCAGTCCGAGGCCGGCGGACACGACGAAGAGCGAACATCGCAATTGTTGAGCAACGCACTTCGCCTCGCTGATCGAGCGGCCGACATAGAGCTCCTTCGCAGGCAAGCGCACGGGTTGTGAACGCAGCGCCGAACGCCATTCCTCGACGATCTCGGAGAGCGCGGCGGCCGATGGCTTCGGGTCGAAGCGGACCAGCGGAGCACCGGCCCGCTTGCGCGCGGTGCAGTTTGTGACCACGACATAGTCACCGGACATCGCAGCAGTTTCACAAGCAGAGTAATCGATTCCGATTAGTGTAACTGATGCGCTTCTGACTTGGCCAATAACTGCGGGACGAAGTCTGAACAAACGGATTAGTAACTACAGGCTAGGCGCTTCAGAGGCCTACCGATGGGTGCCCTGGCCACATGCGACGATCGCAGCCGCCCAGAGGGCGGTACCCACGTGGTCCCGCGAGCATCAGGCGGGCGGCGCGACGACGTCTCTTGATCTCCAGTCGGGCCCTCATGCGGCGTGCCGTCGGCCTCGATCACTGGTGGTGACCGCGTTGAAATGCTCCCATCGTCCCCTTTCTGCCAGTGGCCCGTTGAGCTCGGCAATCAACCTTCGCGCGACACCGAAGTCATAGTGGCGGCTCCCGATAGCGTCCACATCTCTGCCGACCCTATTGCCCGGCCATCCACCCAAACCCCCACCCCGGCCGGCCCCGCCCCACCCGGCTCGTACCTCCACTCCACCCGCGCCTCCCTCCTCGCCCGCCTTACCGCCACCAGCGCCAGCTCCCGCGCCAGCATCCCCCCGGCCCGGCCCACCTTGCTGAAGTCCTTGCCCGACCAGGCGCCGCCGCCGATCGGCACCGTGGGGCCGTAGGCGTCCATCACCAGCTTCTTGCCGGTGGTGCCGTTGTCGCCGTTCGGGCCGCCGGCCACGAACATGCCGGCGCCGTTCAGCACCAGCGCGGGCATGTTCTTGCCGGCGCAGGCGCGGGCCACCGCCTCTTCGGCGATCCTGCGCAGCAGCAACCAGTCGGAGCCTTCGTGGTTGTGCAGCGAGATCGACACGCGCTCGGGCTGCCGGCCGTGGCCGTCGGTGCGCACCTGCGCCAGCACCTTGCCGTCGGGGCCGAACTGGCCGGCGCCTTTCTCCAGCCGCAGGCGGAACAGCTCGCGGCCGATCCGGTTGGCCAGCCAGTGGGCGGGCGGTAGGTGGTTGGTGTCGGCCATCGTGTTGGCGTAGCCGATGCAGATCGCCTGGTCGTCGGAGAGGTGGCGGTGCTCGCGCTCGCAGAGGCCCAGCGCGATTGGGCTCTCCCTCGAGCCCGAGACGTCGAGGTAGACGGGTACCCCGTCCGCCGGCGCGCGGCCGCGTGATTTGCGCGACGGAGATTGACAAACTCGGGGTTGTGATACCTATAATGAGGACGCCTCATCAGTGGCTGGTGCCGGTCGCGTGCTTTTGGCAATCGGGCGGGTGGCAGCCGGATGGAGCAGGGGCGGTAGAGAAGTGAGGTCCATTCACCTTCAGGATGAACGAGACTCACCACAGGAGACAAGGTGCTGGAGATACGCAACCTGCAGGTGTTCTACGACGGTGTCGTCGAAGCTGTGCGCGACGTATCCCTGTCGGTGCCGCAGGGCCGCATCGTGGCCCTGCTCGGAAGCAACGGCGCCGGCAAGTCCACGGTTCTCAAGACGCTCTCCGGCGTGCTCTTCCCAGAGAAGGGGCGGGCGACCGGCGGCACGCTGAGCTTCGACGGCCAGGACATCCTGCACTGCGCGCCGCACGAGGTGGTCCGGCGCGGGCTGGTGCACGTGCCCGAGGGCCGGCGGCTCTTCGACACGCTCACCGTCGAGGAGAACCTGATGGTGGGCGGCGCCACGCGGCCCGCGGCCGAGGCCCGGCGTGAGCTCGATCGTGTCCTCGAGTTGTTTCCGCAGATCGTTCCGCATTGCAGGCGCGTCGCCGGGTATCTCTCCGGCGGCCAGCAGCAGATGGTGGCGATCGGCCGCGCGCTGATGGCCTCGCCCAGGCTGTTGCTGCTCGACGAGCCTTCGCTGGGTCTGGCGCCGCAGATCATCGACACGATCTTCGACTCGATCCGCCGCCTGCGCGACGATTCCGGGCTCACGGTGCTTCTGGTCGAGCAGAACGCGGCGCTGGCCCTTGGGCTGGCTGACTACGGCTACATCATGGATCGCGGCCGCATCGCGCTCGACGGCACGCCCGACCGCCTGCTCGCCAATGCCGACGTGCAGGAGTTCTACCTCGGCGTGGGCAGCGGCGGCACGCGCCGGCGCATGCAGGAGGTCAAGCACTACAAGCGCCGCAAGCGCTGGCTGTCATGAGCGCGCTGCTCGAAGTACGCGGTGTCGGCAAGCGCTTCGGCGGGGTCGAGGCGCTCGCCGACATCTCGCTGCAGGTCGCGCAGGGTGAGATCTGCTCGGTCATCGGCCCCAACGGCGCAGGCAAGACGACCCTGTTCAACCTGGTGTCCTGCCTGCTCGAGCCGAGCTCCGGCGAGATCGTCCTCGACGGCCGCAGCCTGACGGGCCTGCGCGCCCACCACCTGCCCGCGCTCGGTGTCGCTCGTACCTTCCAGAACCTGGCCGTGTTCAAGCACGGCACGGTGATCGAGAACATCCTCACCGGCATGCACGGCCGCATCCGCACCGGGGTCCTCTCCGCGGCCTTCTTCGCGCCCTGGACTCGCCGAGAGGAGATCAGCGCTCGCGAGGAGGCGGAGGAGATCGTCGAGTTCCTCGAGATCGAGGCGATCCGCGAGCTGCCGGTGGGCGCGCTGTCCTATGGCCTGCAGAAGCGGGTCGAGCTCGGCCGCGCGCTGGCCATGCGGCCCCGGCTGCTGCTGCTCGACGAGATGGTCTCGGGCATGAACCAGGAGGAAACCGAGGACATCGCGCGCTTCATCCTCGACATCCGCGAGCAGCGTGGCATCACGGTGATGATGATCGAGCACGAGATGGGCATCGTCATGGACATCTCGGATCACGTCTGCGTGCTGAACTTCGGCCGCAAGATCGCCGACGGCTCGCCCGCCGAAGTGGCCAGCGACGAGCAGGTGGTGGCCGCCTATCTGGGCAAGGCGGTGACTGCATGATCGGCCGGCGAGAGATCCTGCGGGGTTCGCTCGCGCCCTCGGTGCGCGACGGCACGGCCACGCTTCCGGGTCTGCTGCAGGCCCGGGCCAGCGCCGAGCCCGGGCGGCTCGCCCTGCGGGTCAAGCTGCGCGGGATCTGGCGGCGCTACACCTGGGCCGACTACCTGGAGAACGTGCGCCGCTTCGCGCTGTTCCTGAAGGCGCGCGGCTTCCAGGCGGGCGACCGCCTGGCGATCGTCGGCGACGGCTGCCCGGAGTGGTTCTTCGCCGACCTGGCCGCGCAGAGCCTGGGCGGCGTCACCGTGGGCATCTATCCGACCAACCCCTGGCCCGAGCTGCAGTACATCGTCCGGCACAGCAAGTCCCGCTTCGTCGTCTGCGGCGACCAGGAGCAGGCGGACAAGGTTCTCACCGCGCTGGCCGAGGAGGGCGGTCTGCCGGATGTCGAGTGCGTGGTGACGATCGACTGCAAGGGCATGCAGCACTACGACGATCCGATCCTGACGAGCTTCGAGCAGGCGGTCGAGGAGGGCAGCCGGCTCGACGACGACAGCGGCCGGGCCGGCTTCGACCAGGCAGTGGCTTCGCTGGTGCCCGCCCAGGACGCGATCATCGTCTACACCTCGGGCACCACCGGCATGCCCAAGGGGGCGCGGATTCCGCACCGCGCGGTGATCACCGCCGCGCGCGTGCTCGGAGAGGTCTACGAATTCGAGGGGCGCGAGCTTTCCGCGCTCTGCTACCTGCCCCTTTGCCACGTTGCCGAGCGGCTGTTCTCCACCGTGGTCCAGCTCGCCTGGAACGGCGTGGTCAACTTCGCCGAGTCGATCGATACGGTCGCTCACGACCTGCGCGAGATCGCGCCGAGCTACTTCCTCGGCGTGCCGAGGATCTGGGAGAAGATCGAGCACGACGTAAGGATTCGCTCGTCGGAGTCGCATCCGGTGGCGCGCTTCGTCTTCGACCGCGCCCTGCGCACCGCGCTGCCGATCGCCCGCCGGGCGCTCGACGGCGACGGACGGCCGCAGTCGCTGAGCGACCGGATCACGATGCGCGTGTTGAAGTTCGCGGTGTTCGGCAACCTGCTTTCCTCGCTGGGCCTCGATCGGATGTTCCTCGCCGCGGCGGGCGGCGCGCCGATGCCGGACCAGGTCACCGTGTTCCTGCGGGCCATCGGGCTCACCGTGCACCAGGTCTACGGCATGACCGAGACCAGCGGCCTGGTGAACGTGCAGCGCTTCGACCGGGTGCGCCTCGGCTGGGCGGGTCCGCCCGTGCCCGGCATCGAGCAGCGCGTCGCCGACGACGGCGAGCTGCTGGTGCGCGGCGACATGGTCTTCAACGGCTACCTGTTCGACGAGGCCGCCACCGCGGCGGCGATCGAGGACGGCTGGCTGCACACCGGCGACATCGCCGAGCAGGACCCGGCCACCGGCGAGATCCGGATCGTCGACCGCAAGAAGTCGGTGATCATCACCAGCGGCGGCAAGAACATCACGCCCTCGCTGATCGAGAACGCGCTGAAGGAGAGCCCGTACATCGAGGAGGCGATCCTGCTGGGCGACGGCCGGCATTTCCTCGCCGCGCTGATCCAGATCGACTTCGACACCGTGGGCAAGTGGGCCCAGGAGCGGGGCATCCCGTACACGAACTACCAGCATCTCTCGTCGCTCGACGAGGTGCGGGAGCTGGTCGATGCGCACGTGCAGTACGTCAACGGCCGCTTCGCCCGCGTGGAGAACGTGCGCAAGTTCGTGATCCTGCGCAAGCAGCTCGACCACGACGACGGCGAGGTGACCGCAACGATGAAGGTGCGGCGGGCGGTGATCGAGCGCAAGTTCGCCGGCGAGATCGCCCAGATCTACGGCCCGGCCGTGGCGGAGGCCTGAGCATGGAGTACTTCGTCAACCTCGTGGCGTCGGGGCTGGTGGCGGGCTCGGTCTACGCGATGATCGCGATGGGCTTCGCGATGATCTATCGCGCCACCGGCATGCTCAACTTCGCGCAGGGCGAGCTGATGATGCTGGTGGCCTACATCGCGTTCGGCCTCGCGTCGACCTTCGGCGCGAACCTGCCCGTGCTGCTCGCCGGCGTGTTCGTGGCGGCCATCCTGCTGGGCCTGCTGATCGAGCGGGTCTTCATCCGGCCGATGATGGGCGAGCCGATGTTCTCCCGCGTGATGGTCACGATCGCACTCGCGGTCGTGATCCGCGGCGTGACGATCCTGATCTGGGGCCAGGAGCCCTACGCGATGCCGCGGCTGCTCGGCACCGAGCTGATTCGCATCGGGCCGGTGTCCTTCTACCCGGCGCAGGTCTGGACCCTGGTCATGGTCGCCGTGCTGTGCGTGGTCACCTGGGTCTTCTTCAATCGCACCCGCTTCGGCGTCGTCATGCGGGCGACCGCCAACAGCGAGAGCACCGCGCTGCTGATGGGCGTGAACGTGCGGCTGGTCTCCGCCGTGGCCTGGGCGGTGTCGGCGTGCTTCGCGGCCGCCGCGGGGCTCGCCTTCGCCTTCATGTTCAGCGTGGAGCCCGACATGTCCAGCATGGGGCTGCGCGCGTTCCCGGCGGCGATCCTCGGCGGCCTGGACTCGGTGCTGGGCGGCGCGCTCGGCGGCCTGGTGATCGGGGTGGTCGAGAACCTGGCGGGCGGCTACCTGGGGCGCGGCCTCAAGGAGATCGCCGGCTTCCTGCTGATCGTCGTCGTGCTGATGGTGCGGCCCTACGGCCTGTTCGGCCAGCGACATATCGAGCGAGTCTGATGCGAAGCGGCGACTTCAAGGAGAGCTACGGGCAGCTGGTGGTCCTGGCCCGGAACCCGGTCGGCTGGGTCTACGCCGCCGGCGCGGTGCTGGCCCTGTCGCTGCTGCCGGTGTTCGCGGGCGGCTACGTGATCAACCTGGCCACGATGGCCGGCATCGCGGCGATCGGCGTGCTGGGGCTGAACCTGCTGTGCGGCGTGGCAGGCCAGCTCTCGCTCGGCCATGCCGGCTTCCTCGCGCTCGGCGGGTACGCCCAGGCGATCCTGGTGACCGACTACGGCGTTCCGGGCTGGATCGCCCTGCCGCTGAGCGGTGCGATCGCGGCGGCCGCGAGCCTGGTCGTGGGCATTCCGTCACTGCGGTTGCGCGGGCTCTACCTGGCGCTGACGACGCTCGCCTTCGCGTACATCGTTCGTCACCTGATCCTGATCTCCGAGGACATCACCCGCGGGTCCAGCGGCATGCCGGTGCCGTCGCTCGCGGTGGCCGGGCTGCGCCTCGACCAGCAGGCGCACTTCTACCTGCTGGTGCTGGCGCTGCTGGTGGCCTTCACGCTGTGCACGCTGAACCTGATGCGTAGCAAGGTCGGGCGCGCCTGGAAGGCTATCCGCGACCACGACATCGCCGCCTCGGCGATGGGCATCAGCCTGACCCGCTACAAGCTGCTGGCCTTCATGGTCAGCGCCTTCTACGCCGGGGTGGCCGGCGCGCTGATGGCGCTGCACATCCGCTACGTGAACGTCGACAACTTCAGCCTGCTGCTGAGCGTCGAGGCCCTGGCGATGATCATCGTGGGCGGGCTCGGCCGCACGCACGGCGCGATCATGGGCGCTGTCTTTCTGTCGCTGCTGCACGAAGTCATCCGGATCGCCTTCGGCTACGGCGGCTCCGCGCTGCAGGCGCTGCTGACCGACCGGATCTACGAGATCAAGGAAATCCTGTACGGCGTGGTGATCCTGCTGTTCCTGCGGCTCGAGCCCGAGGGCCTGGCCGGGATCTGGCGAAAGACCAAGCGGTTCTGGGTGAAATGGCCCTTGTCCCAATGACCCGGCCCGGTCGCGCGAGGCGCGATCGAGGGCAAGGGTCGACAACTATCGGAGGTGACACGAGATGAAGCGCAAGACATTCAAGGTGGCGGGCGCGGCGCTGGCTGCGCTGATCGCGGGAGCGGCGGCGGCGCAGGATGTCGGGGTCACCGACAGCGAGATCCTGATCGGCGAGGTGCTGATGCTGTCCGGGCCGGCGGCCTTCATCGGCAAGTCGGCGGCGGCAGGCTCGAAGCTCGCCGCGGCCGAGATCAACGCCGCGGGCGGCATCAACGGCCGCAAGCTGAAGGTGCTGTACGAGGACGACGGCTACGTGCCGGCACGCTCGGTCTCGGCGATGCGCAAGCTGGTCGACGTCGACAAGGTGTTCGCGGTGACCGGCACCACCGGCGGCTCGGGCGTCACCGCGGTGCTGCCGGTGCTCGACGATGCCAAGGTGCCGACCATCGTGCACGTGGCGCCCAACCCCACTGTGCTGAACCCGCGCCGGCCGAGCATCTTCATGATCGGCCCCGACTACGACCTGGCGGCCTACCAGTCGATCCGCCACGCGGTCGAGAAGATGGGCAAGAAGGGCGCGAAGTTCGGGCTCATCTACCAGAACGACGACTACGGCAAGAGCGTGCTGAAGGGCTACCAGCAGGCGATGAAGGATTTCGGCCTGAACAGCGTGGCCGAGCTGCCCTACCAGCGCGGCGCCAAGGACTTCTCGGCCGAGGCTCTGCGGTTCAAGAGCGCGGGGGTGGAGGTGCTCTACCTGGGCACCGTGATCGCCGAGGCCGGCGGCATCCTGTCCGAGTCGCGCAGGTTGAACGCCGAGATGACGGTGCTCGGGAACTGGGCGGCCGGACTGCCGGCGACGATACGGCTGACCGCGCCCTCGGGCTACGACTATCTGTTCAACGACTACTACGCCGCGCTGACCGATCCGGCGGGCCAGAAGTTCGTCGAGAGCGCGAAGAACCACCTCTCGGCCGACGAAGTCGCGTCGCTCAGCCGCTACGCGGTCAGCGGCTATGTCGCGATGAAGGTGATGGGCGAGGCGATCTCGCGCTGCGGCAAGGCCGTCACCCGGCCCTGCGTGATTGCCGAGCTGGGCAAGTTGAAGGACTTCTCCACCGGGGGCCTGAGCGGTCCGATCTCGCTGGACAACCCGGCCGGCCACGCGGTGCCCGCGCTGAAGCTGTTCCAGGTCGACACGAAGACGAGCTCGGTCAAGGCGCTGACCGACTTCGCCACGAAATGAGCGAGGCTCCTGAGGTGGCGGCCCTCGCGGATGCTGAAACGGGGCCCGCAGTCGACTACTCGGTGGTTGACCGCGTCGCCTGGCTCAGGCTGAGCCGCCCGTCCACGCTGAACGCGCTGAGCCGGCAGATGCTCGACGAGCTGGCGGACCGGCTCGAGGCGGCGAGGGCCGATGACGCGGTCAGGGTCGTCGTGCTGACCGGTTCCGGGCGCGCGTTCAGCGCGGGCGGCGACATCAAGGCGCTGTCCGGCGAGCTGAACGGCGACCCGAATGGCGAGCTTGGTGACGAGGCCACGAGCCGCGGCGACGCCGCCGACGGGGACTACCTCGATCGCGTCTTCCGGACCTTCGGCATCCTCCGCGGTATGCCCAAGCCGGTGATCGCGAGCGTGAACGGCGTGGCGGTGGGCGGCGGACTGGAGATGATCCTGTGCTGCGATCTTGTCGTCGCGGCAAAAGGCGTGCGGATCGGTGACGGCCACTCGAACTTCGGAATCTTCCCGGGCGGCGGTTCGTCGGTGGGGCTTCCCAGGCGAATCCCGCTGAACTTGGCCAAGCAGCTGCTCTTCACGGGCCAGCTGCTCGGCGTCGAGGAGTGGAAGGCGCTCGGTGTAGTCAACGAGATCATCGCGCCGGACGCGCTCCACGGGCGAACGCAGTCGCTCGCAAACGAGCTCGCGCAGCGCAGCCCGCTGCTGCTCGCGCGCATGAAGCGGGTGGCAAACGAGGCGAACGACAAGTCCTTCGACGACGCGCTGAGGCACGAGATGCTCGAGCTGCGCAATCACATGAGGTCCTACGACATGCGGGAAGGCACGGCGGCCTTCGTCGAGAAGCGGCAACCCAGGTTCATTGGGCGCTGAGGCATCGGGCGCCGAGACAAGGAAAAGAGCGGATGGAACCCGTCTACATCGTCGGCGTCGGCATGACGCCCTTCACGCGGCACCTCGACAAGAGCGTCAAGGACCTCGCGGCGCTCGCGGTCGGCGATGCGCTGCGCGATGCCGGCTGCGATGCCCGCAAGGTCCAGGCCGCGTTCTACGGCAACTGCGCCCAGGGGCTGATCGACGGGCAGCACCTGGTCAAGGCGCAGGTGGCCCTGCTGCCGCTGGGGCTCCAGGGCATCCCGATGTTCAACGTCGAGAACGCCTGCGCCACGGCGAGCACTGCGCTTCACCTCGCGATCGCCTACCTGCGCTCGGGCGCCTGCGACGTTGCGCTGGCGGTCGGCACTGACAAGATGTTCGTGCAGGACAAGGCTACGCGCTTCGCGATCTTCGATGCCGCCTGGGACGTCGACACGCCCGAGCAGAACCACCGGCGAATCCTGGCGATGGGCGAGGGGGTCGAGGCGCCGCCGGGGTCCACCTCGCCGGCGCAGTACAGCCCCTTCATGGATGTCTATGCATCCTTCGCGCGGCAGTACATCCGGCGTTTCGGCATCACGCAGCGGCAGCTGGCGGCGATCGCCTCGAAGAACCGGCGGCATGCGGTGCACAACGAACGCGCGCAGTTCCGGCAGGAGATGAGCATCGACGAGGTGCTGGCGGCGCCGCCGATCGTGTACCCGCTGACGCTGCCGATGTGCTCGCCGATCTCGGACGGCGGCGCGGCCGCGGTGCTGTGCACGGGGCGGGCGCTGGACCGCCTGGGGCTCGACCGCAGCCGCGCGATCCGCGTGCTGGCGAGCGTGGTCCGGTCGGCCTCGGCGCGCGACCCCGAGGACTTGGCGCAGCACCTGACCCGGCTTGCGGCCAATGACGCCTACGAGGCTGCCGGTGTCGGCCCGGAGGACATCGATCTGGCCGAGGTCCACGACGCGACCGCGATGGGTGAGCTGATGCAGTCCGAGGACCTCGGTCTGTGCGCGCTCGGCGAAGGCGGCCGGCTGGCCGAAAGCGGCGCCACGGCCATCGGGGGCCGGATCCCGATCAATCCGTCGGGCGGCCTCGAGTCAAAGGGTCATCCGATCGGTGCGACCGGCCTGGGACAGGTCTTCGAGATCGTCTCGCAGCTGCGGGGCGAGTGCGGGCTGCGGCAAGTGCAATCCGCCCGGCTCGCGGTCCAGGAGAACGGCGGCGGCATCTGGGGCGTGGAGGAGTCGGTCGCGCACATCGGCATCTACGGGCGAGACCGATGAATCTCGCGGGCAAGGTGGTGGTGCTGTCGGGGGGCGCCTCGGGCCTGGGGCGTGGCACAGCGCGCTACATGGTCCGGGAGAAGGGCGCGCGCGTCGTGGTGCTCGACAGGAACGCGGCCGGCGGTCGCGAGCTCGTCGACGAACTGGGCGATGGCTCATGCCGCTTCCACGAGACCGACGTGACCGACGAAGCGGCGGTCGCGGCCGCGATCGACGCGGGGGCCGCGGCCTTCGGCGCGATCCACGCCTGCCTGAACTTCGCCGGCGTGGTCTCGCCGATGCGCATCCTCGACAAGGAAGGCCGGGCCTCGAACGGCGCGCGCTTTCGCGCCACGGTGCTGGTCAACCTGGTGGGCAGCTTCAACGTGATGGCACACTGCGTCGAGTGGATGGCCCGGAACGAGCCCGATGCCGACAACGAGCGAGGCGTCGTTGTGAACGTCGCGTCCGGCGCCGCCTTCGATGGGCAGGTGGGGCAGTCTGCCTATGCGTCGAGCAAGGCCGGCGTGGTGGGGCTGGCATTGCCCGCCGCCAGGGAACTGGCCGAACTCGGCATCCGGGTCAATACAATCGCGCCTGGCGCATTCGAGACCCCGATGATCAAGAGCCTTCCCGACAGCGTGCTGAGCCGGATCGCTTCGGACTTCCAGTTCCCGAAGCGCTTCGGCACGCCCGACGAGATCGCGGGCCTGTGCGCCTTCCTTTGCGAGAGCGGCTACATGAACGGCGAATGCGTGCGCCTGGACGGCGCCTTTCGTCTTCCGCCGCGCTGACCGACATGGCAAGCGGCGCGCAACGAAACGGCGAGGCAAGCAACGGCGCGGATCGCGCGCCGGGTGGGGCGGGCGGATCGGCCGGGCCGGGCGGGCCGGCCGCGGCCCCGGTCCGGCGGCGCCTGCCGAAGGCCGAGCGCTACGAGGCGATCCTCGCCGCAGCGCAGCAGACCTTCGCGAGCGTCGGCTACGAGGCGGCGACGATCGCCGAGGTGGCCGAGCGTGTGGGCGTCGTCGAGGGCAACATCTATCGGTACTTCCGGTCCAAGCGCGAGCTGCTGACGCGCGTGGTCTCGGACTGGTACGAGAAGACGATCGCCGAACTCGAGCGCGAGTGCGCGGCGATCGGCTCGGTGCGCAGCCGGCTGCGCTTCCTGATCTCGTCGCACCTGCGGGCGCTGCGCGACGACCCCGGCCTGATGCGGCTGATCATCCGCGAACTGCGGACCGACGACCAGGAGTACCAGGCGGTCATCGGCGACCTGAACCGGCGCTACTCGGCATTCCTGCGCAGGACGATCGAGGAAGGGGTCGCCAAGGGCGAGCTCAGGCGGGACACGCCGGTCCGGCTGGTCCGCGACATGATCTTCGGGTGCATCGAGCACCATGCCTGGCGCTACCTGTCGGGGGAAGGGGAGCTCGACGTCGAGACGCTGGCCGACCAGATTCTCGCCGTGGTGCTCGGCGGCGTGGGTGTCCGGGCGGACGAGGGCGAGGACGAGCGACTGCGCCGCTTCGACGCCGCGCTGGGCAGGCTGGAGCGGGTGGTCGAGCCGGCGGTGCCAGGAAAGCGCCGGAAGGCCTGAGAGCAGGCCGCCATGTGGCAGGGCAAGCGCTACCTGACCGGGTCGATGCGCGCTTGTCGGCTGGCCATTAGGTAGCGAAACCGCTCGTCCGGCACCTGCAGGTCCACGATCGGAAGCTGGTGCCAGGCGATGCCGCGCGCCCGCACCCGTTCGCCGAGCTGCAGCACGCCGAGCATGTCGAACTCGTGGTCCTCGATCGGCGTGCGCATCGCCGCCGACCGCCAGCGCGCGATCGCGTCGAGGTCCGTCTCCTAGTCCTGCGCCCACGGCGCGCCGGTCATGCTGTTGCCCTGCTTGCCGACGACATGAGAAGGTCCCGCTGTGAGCCTCTGGCATCGTGATGATCGTTGGCGGCGCGTCGCCGTCGTCGAATGCGAGGCGATCATGAGCACATCCGAGGCCAGCGTGCAGGTCTTCTACTCGCCGAAGATGGTCGCCGACTCGGGCAGCTTCTCGCCCAGCGCGTCCAAGCCCGAGTGGGTCGTGCAGGCCTGGCGCGAGGCCGGCCTGCCGATCGAGCTCGTCGAGCCCGGGCCGGTCGGCCGTGAGCAGCTCGCGCTCGCCCACGAGCGCGCCTTCGTCGACGGCGTGCTCGACGGTCGCATCGCCAACGGCTTCGGCAATCGCTCGCAGGCGGTGGCCGCCTCGCTGCCGTTCACCTCGGGCGCGATGCTGGCGGCCGCGCGCGCGGCGATCGACGGCACTCGCGAAAGCGCGCCCTTCGCCGGCGTCGCGGCGGCGCCCTGCTCGGGCTTCCACCACGCCCGCCACGACGGCGCCGCGGGCTTCTGCACCTTCAACGGGCTGATGGTCGCGGCCTGCGTGCTGAAGCAGGAAGGGCGCGCCGGGCAGATCGGCATCCTCGACTTCGACGAGCACTACGGCGACGGCACCGACGAGATCGTCGCGTGGCTCGGCGCCGACTGGGTCGTCCACTACAGCGCGGGGCGGCACTGGCGCTCGCCGGCGCAGGCCGAGCGCTTCCTGGCGGAGGTTCCGGCCATCGTCGACACGATGGCGGGCTGCGACGTCGTCCTCTACCAGGCCGGCGCCGACCCGCACGTCGACGACCCGCTCGGCGGATGGCTGACCACCGGGCAGCTGCGCCGCCGCGATCGACTGGTGTTCGAGGCCTGCCGGCGCCTCGGCCTGCCGGTGGCCTGGAACCTGGCGGGCGGGTACCAGGAGGATCGCCGGCGGATCGTGGAGATCCACGTGAACACGATGCGGGAGTGCGTGGCGGTTTATGGGGGGTCTGCGGGGTGAGGGGGCGCCCGCGGCGCCTGGCGATGGTCCCCGACTCGGCCGAACGTTCTACAGACTTCGCGTTCCCGGTTGCATAGGATCGAACCAGACATCCGGCGGTGCGACTGCTCGCAGTCGCTCATCGCCGAACTTCCGAAGGCTGGATAAGTATTGCACCTGGTGGTATAGTGAAAACGTTGCGAGTTTTCCGGACCCGCACCTTCGCCCGCTGGTTCTTCATCTACGGCTTCAGCAAGAACGAGCGCTCGAGCATCGATACGGACGAACTGCGGGCGCTTCAGGAAGTGGCGAAGGAGCTCGTTGGGTTCGGCGATCGTCAACTGGCCGCCGCTCTCGCAGCCGGCGAACTTGTGGAGATCGGTGGTGGCAACGACCAGGCGTAAGAGTCGAATCCTCGAAGAAATGCGCGAGACCGCGCAGGGGCTCCACGGAGCGGGCCTGATCAGCAAGCGCCGCATGGGCGAGTTCGAGGCCTTGTGTCATCTCGACGTTCCCGAGATGCCCCCGCAGAAGATCAAGGCGCTGCGCGAGGGCGCGCATGTCAGCCAGGCTGTGTTCGCCGCCGTGCTGAACACCAGCCTGTCGACGGTCCAGAAGTGGGAGGCCGGCGACAAGAAGCCGAGCGGCCCGTCGTTGAAGTTGCTCAACCTCATCGAACGCAAGGGGCTCGAGGCGGTGCTATGACCGCCGGGCCTGGCTCGAGGACATGTCGCCGAAATCGCGTTTTGGCGACACGTTTCGTGGATATGTCGTCGCTGGCGACATGAGCGAGAGTCATTCCTCAGGCTGACGACCCGCGGGACTGTTGCTGGATGTCGGCCATTGAACTACAGCGTGCCGCGAGGATCCCCGCATGAAGACAGTCCGCGTCAGCGTTGATTTCCGCCAGCCCTCGACCCTGCCGAAGGCACGGGTCGACCGCCGTCGGCTCGACGCCACGACCGAGGCAGACCTCGCCCTTCAGCGGGCCGAGGACGATGTCGATGCAATGCAGGATGCCGGCCGATTCGCCAGGCGCGTGCGCCGGCGCCTGGGGCTCACGCAGCAGGAATTCGCCCGGCGGATCGACGTGCCTCTCGACACGATCCGCAACTGGGAACAGGGCAAGCGCTACCCCACCGGTGCGGCCAAGGCCTTGCTCAAGATCCTGGACAAGGCGCCCGAGGCGGCGCTGCTTGCGCTGGGTTGATGCGCGCTCACCGCCCGGCGGCCATCACGTACCGCAACTGCGCGCCCGTCTCGATCGCCCCCGGCCGCGCCGCCCGCACGCGCCGCACCGCCTCCCCGCCTGGCACCCCCATCCCGACCAGCAGCAGCGCCGCCACCGTGCCCGCCCGCCCGAGCCCGCCGCGGCAGTGCGCCAGAACCTTGCCGCCTTCCTGCAGCAACCGCACCAGCCCCGGCCCCCGCTCGACCCACAACGACTCGAATCGCTCGTCCGGCGGCTGCACGTCCACGATCGGCAGGTGATGCCATTCGATCCCGCGGGCCGGCGCGCGCTCGCCGAGCCGCGGCACGCCGAGCATGTCGAACTCGTGGTCCTCGATCAGCGTGAGCATCGCGCCGGGCTGCCAGCGTGCGATCGCGTCGAGGTCGGCCTCGAGGTCGCGCGCCCACGGCGCGCCCGAGTAGCTGTCGCCCTGCTTGCCGGGGCAGAAGGTGATGCCGATGACGCCGCCGGCTTCGCCCGCAGCGACCTCGTCGATCCGCAGCGGATGTGTGTGGCTCGTCCTCAAAACCTGAACCCCCTGGCTCGCTTGTAGTACTGGGCCGGCCGGTGCGCGCCCTGCGCGAACTCGCCGGGCACCTCGACGAAGTCCCGTCCTTCCCGGGCCTTGAGCCGGCGCCGGAACGCGCTCTTGTCGAGCGGCTGGCCGGTGATCGCCTCGCAGGCGCGCTGCAGCTCGGTCAGCGTGAAACGGTCGGCCAGCAGGTGCAGCGGCAGCGCGTCGTGCTCGACCTTGGCGCGCAGCCGGGCGACCGCCTCGGCGAGCATCTGCGCGTGGTCGAAGGCCAGCGGCCGGCCGGGCCGGGCCGCATCGACCCAGTCGATCGCCTCGGTCTTGTGGCCGGCGGCGGCGTCGATCCTGTCCTGCGGCAGCAGCGCGTAGAAGAGGGTGGCCACCGACCAGCCGCGCGGGTCGCGGTCGCGCCCGCTGAACGCGCGCACCTGCTCGAGCAGGGTCGGGTCGAAGCGGACCTTCTCCCGCAGCACGCGCCGGGCCGACGCGGCCAGGTCGTCGTCGAGCTCGGGCTTCAGCGCGCCGCCGGGCAGCGCCCAGCGGCCGGCCTGCGGCGCGTTGGCGCGCTTGCCGACCAGCACCCGCAGCGAGTCGCCGTCGAGCGTGAACAGCGCGACGTTGGTCGCGACGAAGGGGTAGAGCTGAGGGCCTGTCATCTTATTGCGGCGGTGCCACTAACAAGCTAAGATATTGGCATTATGCCACTAACCAGCAGGAGTGGCAACGGGGACGGCGAAAGCCGGCCGGCAGACGAGTCATCGGGAGGAAGCGTCATGGCAGACCGGAAGAATGGGGATTCGCCGACGGAAAAGGCGAGCCGGATCGCGGCCCGGGCCATCGCGCGGGCGGCCGCGAGCAGCGCGCAGGCGACGGACACGACGCCCTGGCACGATCTGGTCGTGCGGCTGGGCCTGGCCCTGCAGGCCATGAGAGAGGACGAGTACCTGATCGTCGTGATCCGCGGCACGAACCTGTACGTGCAGTTCGCCGCGCAGGGCGTGTTCGGCATGCGCGCCGAGGCCACGTCGGCCTACTACCTGCCCGAGGACGCGACGATAAGCGACAGCCAGCACCGCGCGCTGTTGCGGCTCGGTTGGGGTGCGCCGACGAACCTGCCCGAGGGCATCGGTCCGCACGAGCTGGAAGGCTCCCCGAACTACTTCGTGGAGCTCGTGCCGCCGGTGGACCACGGCTGGCTGGCGGCGCTCGGGGTGGCCACGCTGGCCTCGGTGTTCGGAGCCGGCTCGCCGGACCGGCTCGAGTACAGCGCCTTCGCCGAGGATGGCACGCCGCTCCGGTTTCCCGACCTGAGGATCGAGGAGGCGGAGTCCTGAATCCGTTCCGGCTTCGGCGATCCACGCCCGAGACCGGGTGACAGCCGCCCCCCGCTGTCCTACCCTCGGAACTGCCGGGCCGCCCCGCGCCCGCGGATTCCGAGGAGACGCCGATGAAGCACGCCTTCTTCGCCTGCCTGGCGCTTGCCGCCGGCATCGGGTTGCAGCCGGTTTCCGCCCACGCCCAGCAGCCTGACAAGGAGTTGCGCGACCAGCGCAATGCCGCGCAGAAGGAGCGGCGCGAGCAGAAGCGCGACCGCGACCAGGCGCTGAACGACGCGCGCCGCGACTTCCAGGAGCAGGCGCGCGCGGTCGAGCAGGACTATCGCGAGAAGCTGCGGCAGGTGGACGTGGAGTTCGAGCTGCGCCGCGTCCAGCTGCAGGCCGAGCACGACGCGAACGTCGCCAAGGCGGAAGCCGAGTTCCAGAAGCGCCTGTCCGACAGCCTGATGTCGACGAGCGCCGAGCCGGCCGAGGCCCGGATGGCGAAGATGGAGTCGGCGATGAAGTCGCTCTCCGCGGAGATGTTCCGCATTCGCAAGCAGGCCGCGGGGAAGGTCCACCAGGAGCGGCTGGCGGTCGAGCGGCGCAAGCACGCCCTGCTGAAGGAGCAGGACCAGGCGCTGCTCGCCAAGGCCGAATCCATGGGCCTTGCGCGCGATCCCGAGCCGATCCTGGCGAAGCCGATCGGTGGCGAGCTGACCCGCGACGAGCAGCGCTGGAACGACGGCGAGCGCAAGCACGTGGCCAGCGTGGGCGACCGGAACAGGAAGTCGCTGGCGAAGTACCGCAACGGCGACAAGCTGCGCGCCTTCGACCTGGCGAACATGGAAGAGGACTTCGCGATCGACTGGGAGGAGAGGGCCGAGCTGCAGGCGCTGCAGTCCGAGCGCACCTTGTTCAGCACGATGATGATGGGCGGCCAGGCCGACTTGCAGGCGCTCACCGCCCGGGCGGCCGAGCTGGGCGAGAAGGAGAAGCTCGTCAAGATCGAGTACGACAAGCGCCGCAAGGAGAAGGCGATCGAACGCCGCGAGGCGCGCAGGAAGCTGGCGGAGGAGTGAGCGGCGCAGGCCGTGGCGAGGCGCGCGTGCCGGCCAGATTCCGGATCGCCGCGCCGCGAAGGCCGCGGAGTGCCTGGCCTATAGTTGCTGGACATCTCGCGACTGCACCGCCCGTTCCGCCATGACCGACCCCGCCCACCCCATCGACCGCGCCACCCGCCTGGTCCGCAACCCCGACGGCTCGCTCGCCGGCCGAACCGAGCCGGCCTACGCCAACATGGTCGGCCCCTTCGGCGGCACGACCGCGGCGGCGATGCTCAACGCCGCGCTCACTCACCCCGATCGCCTCGGCGACCCGGTGGCGCTCACGATCAACTACGCCGGCGCGGTGGCCGACGGCGAGTTCCGGATCGACGCGGTGCCGATGCGCACCAACCGCTCCACGCAGCACTGGTCGATGACCATGAGCCAGGGCGACGCGGTGACGACCACCGCCACCGCGTTCTTCGCGCTGCGTCGCGAGACCTGGGCCTCGACCGAGGCCGGCTTCCCGCACGTGCCGGCCGCGGACGCGCTGCCGCGCATGGACAGCAGCCGCTTCGCGCAGTGGACCAGGTGCTACGACATGCGCTTCGTGAAGGGCTACTGGCCCGACGGCTCGAAGCCCGAGCAGGAGCTCGACTCGGTCAGCACGCTGTGGATCCGCGACGAGCCGCCGAGACCGATGGACTTCCTGTCGCTGGCCGCGATCTGCGACTCCTTCTTCCCGCGGGTGATGATCCGCCGCCCGCGCCGGGTGCCGGCCGGCACCGTGTCGCTGACCACCTACTTCCACGCCGACTCGAAGCACCTGGCCCGGGTGGGCGAGAAGCACGTGCTGGCCACCGCGCGCGCCTCTCGCTTCGGGCTCGGCTATCACGACCAGTCGGCCGAGATCTGGAGCGAGGGCGGGGAGCTGCTGGCGACGAGTCACCAGGTGGTGTACTTCAAGGAGTAGCTGGGGCATCGCAGGTTGGCGGCGCTCGAGTTGCCGCCTTGCCGCGCCGATTCTTCGCTCCAATGACCTAGGCCGGTCACGCGCATCGGGGGTCGGCCTTCGGTGTTACAGACGCGCCCTCATCCGCTCGATACGCTCGTTCGCACGCGCTACTTGTCTTTGTAGCCTACAGGCTACATACTTGCCATGCGAACCTACACGACTCGGCTCTATGTCGACTGGATCGACGGCCTGCGGAATACCAGAACTCGGGCCCGAATTCAGGTCCGTGTCGACCGCCTATGCCATGGAAATCCGGGTGACCATCGTTACCTCGTTGCCGGTGTGTTCGAACTGCGGATCGATGTGGGCCCCGGCTACCGCGTCTATTACATGGTGCGCGGCGAAGAACTGATCGTCCTGCTGGGCGGTGGCGACAAGTCCACCCAGCAGCGCGATATCGAAGCGGCGATCGATCTCGCCAGGAGTTTTCGGGAGTAAGCAGCGATGGCGAAAGCATCGGAGACCATGACAGCGCGCCACGAGACGCTGCCCTACGACGTCGCCGCGCAACTTCGTAGCCCCGCGGAAATGGCCGCCTATCTGGACGCGTGGCTCGAGGATGCGCCAGACGACGTGGCCGGGATCGCACGCGCGCTCGGCGATGTGGCGCGCGCCAAGGGCATGACGGAAGTCGCGCGCGACGCCGGCCTGAGTCGCGAGAGCCTGTACCGCGCGCTGAGCGAGAACGGAAATCCGGGCTTCTCCACCGTGCTCAGGGTCGTGCGGGCGCTGGGGCTGCGGCTGCGGGTCGAGGTGGCCTGAGCAGCCGCTGGTATACCGCGTTCCGCCGCCCGGCCTCTTGCGGCCGCGTGGCGGTGCCGCCCTCCCTATCCTCGCTCGGATGATCCGAGTGGGAAAGGGAGGCCCCATGTCGCGTAGACGTCGTTCGAGCACGCTGGAAGACGTGACCGAGTTGGTCGCGGTTCTCCCATGGTGGATGGGAGTCGGACTCGCGGCCCTTTCGTATCTGCTCCTCAGTACGATGGCCGTGCCGCAGTCGGCACCGACAGTGCAGCCTGGCCAGATCGGCGGGGTGGCTGCCGCGACCTTGTTGCGGACCCTCGCATCGATCGGCCAGTACCTCCTGCCCTTCCTGTGTTTGGTCGGCGCGGCGGCTTCCGCGTGGCGCCGCTCGACCCGGTGCGCGCTGGCGCGGAACGTGCAGGCGAGCAAGGCGGCCGGCGCGCTCGACGGGATGTCGTGGCAGGAGTTCGAGATGCTGGTCGGCGAGGCCTTTCGCCGTCGCGGATTCCGCGTTGACGAGACCGGCGGCGCGGGCCCGGACGGCGGTGTCGATCTCGTCCTGAAGAAGGGCGCGGAGACCTTCCTCGTGCAATGCAAGCAGTGGAGGGCGCTGAAGGTCGGTGTCGACGTCGTTCGTCAGCTCTACGGCGTGATGGCCGCACGCGGCGCGGCGGGCGGCTTCGTCGTGACCTCGGGTCGCTTTACTGACGAGGCACGGCGCTTCGCTGAGGGGCGCAACTTGAGGCTCGTCGACGGCGAAGCGTTGATGAAGCTGATCGGGGCTGTGACGCCGCGGTCGCCGGCGGCGGCCCCTGCAGCCCCGGCTGCCGAAGCGCCGGCGTGTCCGCAGTGCGCCAGTGCAATGGTCCGGCGAGTTGCCACGCGCGGCGCGAATGCCGGCAAAGCGTTCTGGGGCTGCACGACTTACCCGGCGTGTAGAGGCACCCGCGTTGCGGATTCCTGACCAACCGAGCACTTCGAGATCGCAGAGCGAGCATCGAGGCGATCTGCTCGCCACCCGTTATCCGGAGGAGACTCCTGAGAGGCACGGCTTCCGCAGCTGGCCGCAACTGCTTCATGAGTGCCGACTGTTCGAGCCTGGGCGCAGGCCGCGTGCGGGCGGTGGAAGCGATCGCTGATATCGCGAGCGGATCGGTTTCTCCTGAGCGGCCAAGGGCGTTGACCAGCATACCTCCCGTGCCAGAATCCCCGGGGATTGCCCTCCTCGATTCGAAGCACCCGATGACCGACACTCCGCCTAGCAAGCCAGGCCTTCCCGACGCCGCCTACATCTCCTCCGCCCTCGGCCGCTTCCACGCCACCGAGCTCCCCCGCGGCCCCTGGGATCCCGCCCACCAGCACGGCGGCCCGCCGGTCGCGCTGGCCTGCCGGGCGATCGAGGTTGCCGCAGGCGAGCACGGCCTGGGCCACATCGCTCGCCTCACCGCGCTCGCGCAGCGCGAGTCGGCTGTCGAGCTGCCCGCTTCGCTTCCGGGCCACCCTTTTCCGAAGGCACCGCGCGCGCCCGACGATTCGCCGCCGGTGAACTTCCCGTTCGCGGGCAAGCACGTCGGCTACGCCGATCTGGTGGAAACGCGGCTCGCGCAAGGCGCGATGTGGCAAGGGCCTTGCGCGATCTGGTTCCGCCTGCGGTATCCGCTCGTGCAGGGCGAGGCGCCGAGCCCCTACGCCCGGGTCGCGGTCGCGGCCGACTCCGGCAACGGCGTCAGCGCGGTGCTCGACATCGAGCGCTACCTGTACGTGAACGCCGACCTCACGATCAACCTGCTGCGCAAGCCGGTCGGCGAGTGGATCTGCCTGGACGCGCGCACCGCGATCGGGCCCGACGGCTCCGGGCTGGCCGAGTCGGCGCTCTACGACGTGCGGGGCTTCATCGGTCGCGCCACGCAGAGCCTCGCAGTGCGGATGCGCTAGGCAGGCCGGTCGGGCCCGCCGGTAGTATCGCGCCGCCGCGCGCGCCTGTCCCGAAGCCAGGCCGCCACGAGCGGCACCAGGGTCAAGCTGCCCAGCGCGAGCACCGACCAACCGATTCGCCCGGGCTCGCCGCTGCCCATCTCGCTGCCGAAGTGGGCGAGCAGGAAGCTGGTGGGCGCGATCCCCGCGAGGGTCGCGAGCGCGAAGCGCCACGCGGAGATCAGCGTGAGGCCTGCCGCGTAGCTGACCACGTCGAACGACACGAAGGGCAGCAGGCGGCTGACGAACACGATCCCCATCAGCGTGTTCTGCGAGCCGATCAGGCCCACCGAGAGCCGGTCGCCGAACCAGCGATGCACGGTGTCGCGCCCGGCCGCGCGGGCGATCGCGAACGCGGTGAGCGCGCCCAGCTCGGCGCCCAGCAGCACGTACAGGGTGCCCCAGCCGTCGCCGTAGGCCGCGCCCGCGGCCAGCGCGATCGGCGCGCTGGGCAGCGGGCTGGCCACGATCGCGAGCATCATCAGCGCGACGACGAGCGCGGGTCCCCAGGCGCCGATCCGCACGATCTGCGCGTGCAGCGCGTCGGCGTCCATGATCGTGGCCAGTGCGCCGGTCTCGCGAAGCGCCCAGTACAGGCCGGCGGCGAGCGCCGCGGCCAGGGCGCCTGCGAGCAGCTTCCTGCGGGCGTTCATGCGTGTGTGCGGGTCGAGCCGTTTCCGGTCGGCGCGCGCACCGGGCCGGCCCGCGCGTCCCAAGCTTCCTTTATACGCCTCGCGGGGCGCGCTGGCGCGGCTTTCCGGGGCCCCGGCCGTGGCGGGCGGGAATCTTCCCGGAACGCTCGCGGGGCGGCGCCGCGCCGGGCGGGCGGCCCGCTTGGTAGCATCGCCGCATTCGCCATCTGCCGAGGACTCCCCGATGCTCGATCTCACCGGAAAGGTCGCCCTGGTCATGGGCTGCGGCGCCGTCGCCGAAGGCTGGGGCAACGGCCGTGCCACCGCTGCCTTGCTCGCACGCCAGGGCGCGCGCGTCTACGGCACCGACCTGAAGCTCGAGAATGCCCAGGTCACGCAGAAGGCGATCGAGGCCGAGGGCAACGCGATCCACGTCGAGGCCTGCGACGTGACCCGCGCCGAAGACGTCTTCCGCGTGGTCGACGACTGCCTGGCCCGCTTCGGCCGCATCGACATCCTGGTCAACAACGTGGGCCTGTCGCAGCCCGGCGGCCCGGTCGACATGGCCGAGGAGACCTGGGACCAGCAGCTGGAGGTCAACCTGAAGGGCGCCTTCCTGTCGTGCAAGCGGGTGATCCCGATCATGCAGAAGCAGGGCGGCGGCTCGATCGTGAACATCTCGTCGGTGGCCGGCCTGCGCTACATCGGCAAGCCGCAGGTGGCCTACGCCGCGGCCAAGGCGGCGCTGATGCAGTTCACCCGCACCACCGCGATCATCCACGCGGCCGAGGGCATCCGGCTGAACTGCGTGGTGCCGGGCCTGATGCACACGCCGCTGATCGAGGGGCTTGCCGCCAAGTACGCGAAGGGCGACACCGAGGGCTTCATCGCGCACCGCCACAAGCAGGTGCCGATGCAGCACATGGGCAGCGGCTGGGACGTGGCCAACGCGGTCGTGTTCCTCGCCGCCGACGAGAGCCGTTACATCACCGCGACCGAAATCGTGGTCGACGGCGGGCTGGTGGCCGCGACTCGCTGAGCGGGTTGTCTCAGGCGACAGCCTTTCGGAGCGCCCGAAGTGCGAGCAGTAGTGCGGGTATGTCGGCTTCGACGATGCTCCACAAGGTGTCGTCGTCGATCCCAAGATACCCATGGATCAGGCGATTGCGCGTCGCGATGATCTGCCGCCAAGGAATCTGTGGGTTTGCTGCCCGAATCTCGGCTGGAATGTGCGTCGCGGCCTCTCCGATCAACTCGTGATTGCGGAGCGTGGCGTCGTACGGAGCCCGCTCGACGCGAATCCGGATCGATCGAATCCCTCCGTATAGGAGGCAACCCTTTCGGCGAACCGAATCATGTCGTCGAGGTAGAAGTGCCAGGCGCGGCCGACCGGGTCAGACATGCACCGCCTCGCGCTCGACGTACGGGCGAAGTTCGGGTCGCAATGCCTTGTCGGTGACCAGATCGACCGGGCGACCGAGCAGATCCTCGAGGTAGAACTGGACGCCGAAGTAGCGCTCTGAAGTGGCGGGGCCGTCGAAGGAAACCAGAACGTCGACGTCGCTGTCGGAACGGGCCGTGTTTCTCGCTGTCGAGCCGAACAGGGCGAGCTCGGTGACGCCATAGCGAGCGGCGAGCACCGGCTTGCTCTCCCTGAGTAACCTCAGCGCTTCGGCGGCATTCATGATCGGCTCCACGTGCAGCCGATTGTAGTCCTCGCCGCCCCGCGGCAAAAGCTCGGCTCAGGTCCCCACCCGCACCGGCTCCACCAGCCCCCGCAGCGCCTCGCACACGCTCTGCGCGGTCAGCGCGCTGCTTCGCGGATTGGCCGCGCTCGGCCGGTTCTCGATCCGCATCCGGATCGAGGTGGCGTCGCTGTCGATCTCGATCTCGTGAACGTTGCGCGCGAGCGCCGGGTCGCTCCAGATCTGCACCTCGGTGCGCTCGCCGCCCAGCCCGGCCAGCGCAAGCGTGGCCGCGATGTTCACGTTGCGCGGCCAGGCGCGGCAGGCCTCGAGCGCGTCGCCGGCGAACAGCTGCTGCGGTGCGTCGGCCGCCTTGCCGTCGAGTCCCGCCGGGGGCTTGCTGGTCTTGACCCGCACCGCGCGCAGCTCGCCGATCGCGGCGGCGCGCAGCGCGTCGAGCCCGGCCACTGCGCCGGAGGGCACGATCACGCGGGTGCCCGACCGGCGCGCCCGCTCGAGCAGCCCGGGGTTCAGCAGCAGCACGCAGACGCTGACCGGCACCAGCGTCTTGCCGCTCTCCACGCAGGCGTCGAGCAGCTCGGCCGAGGCCTCGGGCGCGAGGCAGTCGACCAGCACGTCGCAGTGATCGATCAGTTCGGGCAGCGCGACCGCGCGCGCATCGCTGCCGAGTGCGGCCAGTCGGTCCGCGACGGCTGCGGGGTCGCGGCCGCCCGCGGCGGCCAGCCGCAGCCCCGGCGGCGCGGCGCCGACCAGCCAGCGCGCGACGTCGAGCCCGATGTTGCCGAGGCCGGCGATGCCGACGGCCAGCGGCGCCGCCGACCCGCCGCCTGCGGCAGCGGCGGGCGAGCGGCCGGCGCGCGGGCCGGCCTCAGGCATAGTTGACCACCAGGTGCCGGATGTCGCTCATCTCTTCCATCGCGTACCGGGTGCCTTCGCGGCCGAAGCCCGACTCCTTCCAGCCGCCGAACGGCATGTTGTCGATCCGGTAGATCGGCACGTCGTTGATCATCAGGCCGCCGACCTCCCAGTCCTCGATCGCGCGGAACGCGCGGCGCAGGTCCTGGGTGAACAGCCCGCCCTGCAGGCCGTAGCGCGAGTCGGCGGCGCGCTGCACCGCCTCGTCGAAGGTGTCGTAGGCGTTCACCGTCAGCACCGGCCCGAAGATCTCGTCGTCCTCGACCTTCATGCCGGGCCGGGTGTCGGTCAGCACGGTGGGCAGGACGACTGCGCGCTCGCGCTTGCCGCCGCACAGCAGCCGGGCGCCCTGCGAAACGGCTTCGTCGACCCAGGACTGGATGCGGATCGCGGCGTTCTCGTCGATCACCGGCCCGACGTCGACGCCTTCCTCCATCGGGTTGCCGACCTTGCAGGCCTTGACCTTCTCGACCAGCAACTCGGTGAAGCGGGCCGCGACGCTGCGCTGCACGAGGATTCGCTGCACGCCGATGCAGTACTGCCCGCCGTACACGACCCCGCCGCGCACGCAGCGCGCCGCCGCGTAGTCGAGGTCGGCGTCTTCGGCCACGATCACCGCGCCGTTGCCGCCCAGCTCCAGCGCGACCTTCTTCCGGCCCGCGATGTCCTTGATGTGCCAGCCGACCTTCGCGCTGCCGGTGAAGCTGACCATCGCGAAGCGCTCGTCCCGGACCATGGCCTCGGCGAGCGGCACCGGGCAGTGGCAGACCTCGAGCGCGCCGTCGGGCAGCCCGGCCTCGGCCAGCACCTCCTGCAGCAGGCGCGAGGTGAGCGGCGTCTGCGGCGCGGGCTTGAGCACGACGCTGTTGCCCACGGCCAGCGCCGGCGCCACCTTGTGCAGCACCAGGTTCAGCGGGAAGTTGAACGGCGCGATCGCCAGCACCACGCCGATCGGGTAGCGGCGCGCGATGCCCACGCGCCGGCGGATCTTCGCCAGCGCCTCCAGGTCGAGCTTGTCCAGCGAGACCGCGCGGCCCTCGCTGTCGGTCGTCTGGTACTCGAACACGCCGGCGTCCATGTCGAGCGGCACTTCCTCGCCGCCGAAGCGCCGGGCCTCGGCGGCCGCGTTCGACAGGTTGAAGGTGGCGCGGGAGACCTCGCCGCGCGCGTCGTACAGCGGCTTGCCGGCCTCGGCCGCGATCAGGCGCGCGAACTCCTCGCGGCGCCTGCGCAGGATCTCGGCGGCCCGGGCGAGGATGTCGGCGCGGGCGAAGCGCGGCAGCTTGCGCATGACCTGGTAGGCGGCCTGCGCGCGGCCGATCGAACGCTCGATGTCCTCGGCCGAGCAGACCGGCATGTCGCCGACCTTGGAGCCATCGTAGGGGGAGAGGATCGCTTCGGTCTGCAATTCGGGTGCTCCGGAATGGTGCGAAAACCGCCATTTGACGCCCCTCGCCGCGGCAGGAAAAGGCACGGGGCGGCAACGGCGCGTTGCTGGAATGAGAACGCCGCGGAGAACGGCGCGCTCGGCGCGCGGCCCCGCGGCAGCGCGGCCGGGGCTCAGCGTGTCTTGCGGGCCGCGCGCACCAGGAAGTCGAGGAAGCGGCGCGCCGCGTGCGAGATCTCGTGGCCGCGCGCGGTGAGCACGTCGATCGAGGCCTTCGCGAACACCGGCCCCTGGAGGTCGATCGCCGCGAGGGAGCCCGTCGCCAGTTCCCGGGTGAAGGTCATCGGCGGCATGAAGGAGACCAGCTCGGTGCTCGCCACCACGTTCTTGATCAGCTGCAGCGAGTCGCTTTCCAGGGCAACCCGCAGGCGCACGCGCGCCGACGCCTCGGCCTGCTCGATCAGGCGCCGGATGCCGAAGCTGCGATCGGGCAGGGCGGCCGCGACGCCGTCGAGCTGCCTCATCGACAGCGAGCCGTGCGCCAGCAGCGGATGGCCGGGCGCGCACACCAGCTGCAGGGGCTGGGGAATCCGCGCGCGCAGAAGAAGGTCGTCGCGCGAAGGTGAGTTGAAGGCGAGCGCCACTTCGGCGGCGTTCGACGCGAGCCGGTCCGCGATGTCCCCGGTGCCGCAGACCGAGACGTGGAACTCGATGCCCGGATGGCGCTCGGCGAAGCGCGCGAGCGTGCGCGGCAGGAAGTCGTTGGTCACCGCCTCGACCACCGCGAGCCGGATGGTGCCGCGCCGAAGCTCGCTGAGGTCGTCGAGCCGGCGCCGCAGCGCGCCGATCCGGCGGTCGGCGTCGTCGACGTGCTCGAGCAGCACCCGCCCGGCCTCGGTGAGGGCCATGCCGCGAGTGGAGCGTTCGAACAGCACGACACCGAGCTGCTGCTCGAGCTGGGCGATCTGTCTGCTGATCGCGCTCGGTACTATGTCGAAGACTTCGGACGCGTGTCGCAGCGAGCCGGACCGGGCCACTTCGGCGAAGTACTTGAGGGCCTGCGGCTGCATCATCCGTGGCGATCGAAGAGGGCGAGCGGTGATCGAAACGACGAGTCTAAGGTACTTCCGCGAAGTCGCGCTGCAAGGCTCGCTGCGTCATGCGGCCGAGCGCCTCTTCGTGGCGCAGAGCGCCCTGAGCCGGCAGATCGCGGTGCTCGAGCACGAACTCGGGGTTGCGCTGTTCGAGCGGCGGGCGCGCGGGATGACACTGACGCCCGCGGGCAGGCTGCTGCTGCAGTACGCCGACGACTCCCGCGCCAGGCTGGAGAAGCTGCGCGGGCAGATCCACGAATTCGAGGCGCTGGAGCGCGGCCAGGTCGACATCGCGTGCGTCGAGGGACTGCTCTCGGGCTTCATGCCCGGCTTCGCCGAGGATTTCCTGGCCGGGCATCCGGGCCTCGCGCTGACCGTTTCGGCGATGGGCTCCCAGGCGGTGGCCGAGGCGGTTGCCGAACACAGGGTCGACATCGGGATCCTGTTCGGGCAGTCCCCGCGGCGCGACCTGCTCGAGCTGGCCACCATGAGCCAGCCGCTCTGCGCGATCGTCGCCCCGCATCACCCGCTCGCCGGCAAGCGGGCCTGCCGCCTCGCCGACGCGGTCGCCTGGCGAATCGTGTTGCCGGATCGCTCTTTCGGGATCCGGCAGCTGATCGACCGGGTGCGGGCCACCGGCCGGCTGGCGATGAACGCGGCGCTCGAGACCAATACGCTGAGCTTCGCGTGGCGGATGGTCGAGCGCACCGACTACGTGACGTTCCTGCCGATGGACTCGGTGCGGGCCGAGGTGGCCGACGGCCGGCTGGTCGCCGTGCCTCTCGAGGACGCGCTGCTGCGGGGCACTCGGGTCACGCTGGTGGCGAGCGCCTCGCGCACCCTGTCGGTGGCGGCCGAGCGCGTGGCGGACTCGCTGAAGCAAAGGATGGCCGAGGGCGCCGGCCGCGCCGCTCCCCGCGCCAGCGCGCCGAGTCGATCGGCCAAGCGTTCTCGAAATCAGAAGGCTAAGGTCGAAAATCGGTGATTCTCTGGAAGCGGGGCTGCCGCTAGACTGAATTCGCGAATCCAATCTCTCGACCCGGAGGTCCGCATGCCTGGCACTGTCCCGCTCTCCACGCGCACGACCCGTCCCCTGGCGAAGATCGCGGCCGCGACCGCGGTCGCGCTCGCTCCCGCGCTGTTCGGCGCGCAGGCCTCGGCGCAGGAAACCATCCGCGTCGGCGCGCCGCTGCCGATCACCGGCCCGCTCGCTCCCGAGGCGCAGAAGCAGCAGCGGGGCTACGACCTGTGGGCCGAGAAGGTCAACGCGGCCGGCGGCATCAACGTCGGCGGCAAGAAGATGAAGGTCGAGATCGTCTACACCGACTACCAGTCGAACACGCCGCGCGCGGTGCAGGCGGCGGAGAAGCTGATCACGCAGGAGAAGGTCAACTTCCTGTTCTCGCCCTTCGGCTCCGGCGCGGCGAAGGCCGCCAGCACGGTCTCAGAGAAGTACGGCATTCCCACGATCGCGCCGACCGCCTCGTCTTCCCAGGTCTACAACCAGGGCTACAAGTACCTGTTCGGCACCTTCACGCCCAACGAGACCCTGACCGACCCGCTGTCGCAGATCGTGGCCGAGAAGGCGCCGGGCGTGAAGCGGGTAGCGATCCTCGCGCGCAACGACCTCTTCCCGCTGGCCATCGCGCAGGAGATGGAGAAGTCGGCGAAGAAGCAGGGCATGAACGTGGTCGTGTTCGAGAAGTACGCGATCAACACGATGGACCACTCGGCGGCGCTGGCCCAGATCAAGTCGGTGAGCCCGCACTGGATCTTCGCCACCGGCTACATCAACGACCTGGTGCTGCTGAAGAAGCAGATGGCCGACCAGCGGATCGAGGCGCCGGTGGTCACGATGATCGCCGGTCCGGCGTATCGCGAGTTCGTCGAGGCCACGGGTGCCGGCGCCGAGAACGTCAGCAGCGCGGCCTGGTGGCATCCGGCCGTCAAGTACAAGGGCGTCGACATCTTCGGCACGACCGAGAACTACGTGAAGGCCTTCCGCGCCAAGTACAACGCCGATCCGGACTACGGCGAGGCCTCGGCCTCGGTCGCGGGCGTCCTGTTCCAGCTGGCGATCGAAAAGGCCGGCACGCTCGACCCGGCGAAGGTGCGCGACCAGCTCGCGGCGATGGACGCGATGACCTTCTGGGGGCCGGTGCGCTTCGGCCCGACCGGCCAGATCAACTCGCTCGAGCCGCCGGTGTTCCAGATCCAGGGCGGCAAGCCGGTCGTGGTCCATCCGCCCGCGATCAAGCAGGGCGAGTTCAAGCTGGGCGTCAAGTAAGCGCTGGACCGACTCGCCGCTCGCGCGGCGCAGGCAGGGCAGCGCGCGCGCCCTGCCCGAGCCGCGCCGCGCCCTCCTGATCGGCCCACCGGATCGCCATGTTCACGCTACAAATCCTGGTCAACGGGATCGTGCTCGGTTGCCTGTACGCCTGCATCGCGGCCGGCTTCTCGCTGGTCTGGGGCGTGCTGAACGTGATCAACCTGATGCACGGCTCGTTCATCGTGCTCGGGTCCTACCTGGCCTGGGGCGCGTACAACTCCATGGGCCTCAGCCCGTGGCTCACGCTGGCGATCGCGGCGCCGCTGTTCTACGCCATCGGCTACGCGGTGCAGCGAGGCCTGCTGAACCGGGTGATCGCGGCGCCGGTGCTGGTCACGCTCACGCTGACCTTCGGCCTGGACCTGATCCTGAACAACGCGATGATCCTGGCCTTCAAGGCCGACTATCGTCGCCTGATCCTCGAGCCGCCGCTCGGCACCGTGGCGCTGGGCGACATCGTGGTTCCGATCGACCGGCTGGTCGCGATGGGCTTCGCGCTGGTGCTCACCGGGGCGCTGTACGTGATCCTGCGGAAGTCGAAGGTCGGCCGCGCGATCATCGCGGTGCGGCTCGACCGCGATGCGGCCACGCTGATGGGGGTGCAGGTGAAGTCGACCTATGCCGCCGCATTCGGGCTGGGCGCGGCGATGGCGGGTTGCGCCGGCGTGCTGCTCGCGCTGATCTTCCCGATCTCGCCGCTGTCGGCCACGCCCTACCTCGGCAAGGCCTTCGTGGTCTGCGTGCTGGGCGGGCTGGGCAGCGTGCCCGGGGCGGTGGTCGGCGGCCTGGTGCTCGGGCTGGTGGAGAGCTTCGGCGCGATGGCCTTCGGGCCCGAGCACGCGGTCACGCTGTCCTTCGCGCTGCTGATCCTGTTCCTGATCTTCCGGCCGCAAGGCCTGCTCGGCAAGCGGGGCTTCGAATGATCCGCCCGCGCGACGTCCTTCTGTTCGCGGCGATCCTCGCGCTCGGCGCGCTGCCGCTGGTCGGCGAGTCGTACACGCTGCGGCTCGGCACCTTCCTCTGCATGTACGCGGTGATGTCGGTGTCCTGGAACGTGATCGGCGGCCTGGCGGGCTACCCGTCGTTCGCCACCGCGGCCTTCTTCGGGCTGGGCGCCTACGTGGGCGGCGTGCTGCTCACCAAGGGGGCCGCGCTGCTCGTGGCGCTCGCGTTCGCGGGTGCCATCGCCTTCGGCGGCGCGATGCTGCTGGGCGCCGTGCTGCTTCGGCTGCGGGGCCACTACTTCGCGATCGCCAGCCTCGCGGTGGCCGAGGTGCTGCGCGAGCTCACCAACACGGCCACGGACCTGACCGGCGGCGGCATGGGCCTGAACATCCCGCTCGGCACCCTGCCCGCAGGCGGGCCGGCGGCCGAGGCGACCTTCTTCTTTCTCGCGATGTGGGGCCTGCTGCTGCTGACGCTGGTCGTCGTGGTGACGGTCGAGAAGTCGAAGCTCGGCTTCGGCCTGGTCTGCATCCGGCAGAACGAGTCGGCGGCCGACATGATCGGCGTCAACGCCACGCTGTACAAGAGCCTGGCCTTCGCGCTGTCGGGCGTGTTCGTGGCCATGGCGGGCACGCTCTACGCGGCGTGGGTCCACTACATCGAGCCGCCCGACGTCTACGACGTGCTGTTCTCGGTCAAGCCGATCGTGATGGCCCTGCTCGGCGGCCTCGGCTCGACGGCTGGCGCGGTGCTCGGCGCCTTCGCCTTCCTCGGCATCGAGGAGATCGTCTGGCGCAATTATCTGCAGGTGCATTCCGGGGTGCTCGGGTTCCTGGTCGTCGTGCTGCTGCTGTTCCTGCCGCACGGGCTGGTGTCGATCGGCCGCCGGTTCAAGGCCGCGAGGGTGCGCCAATGACCGAGCTGATGAAGCTGGAGTCGGTGTCCCGTCGCTTCGGGGGCCTGCTCGCGCTGCAGGACGTCTCGCTGAGCATCGGGCGCGGCGAGGTCCTCGGCCTGATCGGGCCGAACGGCGCCGGCAAGACCACGCTGGTCAACGTGATCACCGGCGTGCACCGCGCATCGAGCGGGCGGGTGATCTACGAGGGGCGCGACATCACCCGCTACCGGCCCTACCAGACGGCGCGCAACGGGCTGGCGCGCACGTTCCAGATCGTGCAGCCGTTTCCCGAGCTGAGCGTCAGGGAGAACGTGGCCGCGGCCGCGCTGTTCTCGAGCAGCGCGGGCATTCGCGAGGCGAATCGCGTCGCCGCGGAGAAGCTCGAGTTCGTCGGTCTTGCGTTCGCCGCCGACAAGCCGGCGGCCAGCCTCACGCTGGCCATGCGCAAGCGGCTCGAGCTGGCGAAGGCGCTGGCGATGAATCCGAAGCTGCTGTTCCTCGACGAGGTCAACGCCGGCCTGAATTCGGCCGAGGTCGAGCAGGCGATGGACCTGATCCGGCAGATCGCCGGTTCGGGCGTCACGATCGTGCTGATCGAGCACCTGATGAAGGTCGTCATGTCGGTGTGCTCGCGGATCGTCGTGCTGCACAACGGCGCGCTGATCGCGGACGGCTCGCCCGCCGAGGTCGTGGCCGACCGGAAGGTCGTCGAGGCCTATCTCGGCAAGAAGTACGCGCAGGTCGCGGCGGAGGCGTCATGAGCGGGCAGGCGCAGGCGCGGGCCGGTGCCCGGGAGCTTCTCAGGATCGAGGGCCTTCAATCGGGGTACGGCGAGATCACCGTGCTCTGGGGCGTGGACCTGGCGGTGCGCGAGGGCGAGATCACCGCGCTGATCGGCTCCAACGGCGCCGGGAAGTCGACGCTGATGCGCACGCTGTCCGGCCTGGTGCCGGCGCGCGCGGGCCGCGTGCTCTGGGAAGGCGAGGAGATCCAGGGCTGCGACCCGGCGCAGGTGCTCGGGCGCGGCATTGCCCATGTGCCCGAGGGCCGCCGGCTGTTCAGCGCGATGACGGTCGAGGACAACCTGATCATGGGCGCCTTCCTGCGCCGGATCGGCCGGGCCGAGCTGCAGCGCGACCTCGACCGCATCTACACGATCTTTCCGAAGCTCAAGGAGCGACGCAACCAGGCTGCCGGCACCATGTCGGGAGGCGAGCAGCAGATGTGCGCGATCGGCCGCGGCCTGATGAGCGCGCCGCGTCTGCTGATGATCGACGAGCTGTCGCTGGGCCTGTCGCCGCTGCTCGTCGAGCAGCTGATCGAGGCGCTGGTGGCGCTCAACCGCGACGAGGGCCTCACCATCCTGGTCGTCGAGCAGGATGTCGTGACCGCCCTCGAGCTTTCGCACTCGGCCTACGTGATGGACACCGGCAAGGTGGTGCAGCACGGGCCCAGCCAGGAGTTGCTGCGCGACCCGGCAGTGCGCCAGGCCTACCTGGGCGTGCTCGCCGAATGATTCCCAGTTCCAGGAGACGAACAAGATGAGCACCCAGGTTCTCGCCGCAGGCGGCTATCGCTACATCCCTGCCGTGTCCCAGTACTCCGGCGGCGTGGCCGCCGAGCCCGGCTTCCGGATCGAGCGCGTGCGCTTCTCGAAGGTGGTGCCGCTCGCCGAGGGTTTCGAGCGCATCGAGCGCCACCTGGCCTCGATCGGCCGGCCCAACACCGCGTTCTGCGCCTGCGAGCTGCGCTCGCCCGCGCCGTTCACCGAGCAGGGCTTTCGCGACTTCAACGCGATCTACATCGTCACGCTGCGCCGCTGGGGGCTGATGAGCGGCGACGTGAACCCGGTGGCGCGCAGCAACGTGTGCCCCGAGCTCGACCCGCCGGCCGAGCCGGGCTTCCACGCCTTCTGCTACACGGTGCCCGATGCCGATGCGGCGCCGTCCTTCGTGGTGGCCGGCAGCGGCGAGTCGGCCGAGGGCAAGGGCGACTACCGCGACAACGTGGTCGCGCGCGGCGACGTGTCGCCGGCCGGCCTGCGCACCAAGGCGCGCTGGGTGCTCGGCGAGATGGAGAACCGGCTGCGCGCGCTGGGCTTCGGCTGGGAGGACTGCACCGCCACGCAGGTCTACACGGTGCACGACATCCACCCGTTCCTCGGCGACGAGCTGGTGCGGCGCGGCGCGATGCGCGCCGGCATCACCTGGCACTTCAACCGGCCGCCGGTCCAGGAGCTCGAATACGAGATGGACTGCCGGGGCGTGCCGCTGGAGCGGGTGCTGGCGGTCTGACCGGCGGGCACGCGGCTCGGGTCGCTTCGCCCGGGCCGGGGTCGTCGCGGCCCTTCATCGCGCATCGTCGGCCCGCGGCTTCGGCGACAGCGCGAAGGCGATCGTGCCGGCCGCGAGCATCGCGGCCACCGTGCCGAACACCGCCGCGAACGTGGGCACACCCCAGCCGGCCGCCGCCGAGGCCACCGCGCCGGTCAGCCACTGCATGACCGCCACGCCGAGGAACATCGCCATCGTGTACAGCGAGATCGCGCGGCCGGCCATCGCGGCCGGGTAGGCGCCGCGCGCCTCGGTGTACAGCAGGATCGAGTAGCCCGACAGCAGGGCGAACACCGGGATGCCGATCGCGGTGAAGAGCGCGCCGGGGTCGGCTGCCAGCACCAGGAAGAAGGCCACCGCGCCAAGCGAGAAGGCCACGATCACCTTGCGCCGCCTGCCCGGGCCCGGGTCCATGCGCCCGAAGGCCGGCGGGCCGAACAGCGCGGCCAGCGTGGCGGCGACCGCCACGTTGCCGGCCTGCACCAGCGTGAAGCCGTAGCGCTCGACCATCATCGGCGCGAGCCACAGGCCGCGCAGGGTGACGAAGGACGCGTAGCAGACGCCGCCGATCGCCACGATGCCCCAGGTGTGCGGCATGCGCAGCAGCGCCACGAAGCCGCGCAGCGCGTCGCGCAGCGTTTGCGGCGCCAGGCCGTCGCCGCGTGCCGGCTCGCGCACCAGCCGGTGGATCGCCAGCCACGACAGCACCGACAGCCCGCCCAGCACGCCGAACCCGGCCCGCCACGAGCTCGCCTCGATCAGCCAGGCCAGCGGCGTGCCGGTCAGCAGCATGCCGATCGTGCCGACCGCCATCGCGATGCCCGAGATCGCCGCGAAGCGCTCGCCCGGAAAGCTGCGCGAGATGAACACGGTGCTCGCCACGAAGGCCGGCGAGCAGCCGATGCCGATCATCGCCTGGCCGAGCAGCAGCACGGCGAAGTTCGGCGCGAGCGCCGCCACTGCCGCGCCCGCGATCGCGAGCGGAAACACGGTCAGCACGGTGCGCCGCGAGCCGTGCAAGTCCACGCCGATGCCCATCGCGAGCATCAGCGCGGCGAAAGAGAAGTGGAAGGTGGCCGCGAACAGCCCGAGCGCCTGCGCCGACAGGCCGAACTCCTGCTGCAGCGACGGCGCCATGATCGACGCCACCGTCCGGAAGGCCTGGCTCATCGCGAACGCGGAGACCAGCGCGAGCAGCATCGTCCAGCGGCCGGGGCCGGCGGGCGCGGAATCGGCGTCGGTGGATCGTGGGTCGGCTGACATGGGCCGGGCGGGGCGCGTGCGGGCGATCGGGAGAATCCCTCATTGTCCGCAAAATCGTCGTCGCCCGCCCGGCGCGCGTCGGGCGAACTGCGAGCAAACGGACCGCGCGCGGGCAGCGGCGCTTGACTGATCGTTGCCGGATCGCGTGTACTGCACGACCCTAGAACGAAACCGCGCCGTCGCACGGGCAGTGCCGCGTTCCGACATGGAAGCGAAACCGCGACCCGGCAGGCGAGCGCGCGGCCATCCCGGAGACACGATGTCCCCCGACCACGACGAGGCGCCGCCGATTCCCGGCCCCGATCGCCATCCGCGGCGCCCCGCGCTGGCCCTGCCGCCGGGCAGCTGCGACTGCCACGCGCACGTGTTCGGGCCGGCCTCGCGCTTTCCGTATTCCACGCCGCGCAGCTACACGCCGCCCGACTCGCCGCTGGCCGAGTACCTGGCGATGCACGACACGCTCGGCGTGCAGCGCGGCGTGCTGGTCCAGCCCAGCGTGTACGGCACCGACAACGCGGCGATGATGGACGCGCTGCACGCGCATCCGGAGCGGCTGCGCGGCGTGGCGGTGCTCGCGCCCGACGTGCCAGAGGCCGAGCTCGACGCGCTGCATGCCGGCGGCGTGCGCGGCGTGCGGGTCAACGTGCTGTTCAAGGGCGGCGTGCCGATCTCGGCGGCGCGGCCGCTGGCCGAGCGAATCGCGGCGCGCGGCTGGCATGTGCAGTTCCTGATCGACGTGAGCAATCACCCGGAGCTCGACCGCGAGCTGGCCGGTTTCCCGACGCCGGTCGTCATCGACCACATGGGCCATTGCGCGGCCGCGAAGGCGCCCGGCGATCCCGGCTTCGCCGCGCTGCTGCGCCTGCTCGACACCGGCCGCTGCTGGGTGAAGCTGTCCGGCCCGTACCGGATCACCGCGCGCAAGGCGCTGCCCTTCGACGACGTGACCCCGATCGCGCGCACGCTGGTCGAGCGGCGCCCCGACCGGATGGTGTGGGGAACCGACTGGCCGCACCCGTCGATCGCCACCGCCATGCCGAACGACGCCGACCTGGTCGACATGCTGGCAGACTGGGTGCCCGATGCCGACACGCGCCGGCGTATCCTGGTGGAGAACCCCACCGTTCTCTACGACTTCCCGAAGCTCGCAGCCGGCTGAGGCCGCGGCGGGCACACAGCACGCGAAGAGACGATCACGCATCCAAAGGAGGAACGACCATGTCCATCACCCTGAAGCTCAAGACGCTGTCGGTCGCCCTGGCGGTCGCGGCCGCCGGCCTGGCCTCGGCCCCCGCGCTCGCGCAGAAGACCACGCTGAAGCTCGGCTGGACCACCGCCGACGGCGCGACCGATCCCTACGCGATCGGCGCGCGGGCCTTCAAGGAAGAAGTCGAGAAGCGCTCGGGCGGCCGCATCGAGGTGCAGCTGTTCCCGAATCGCCAGCTCGGCGACGAGAAGGACATGCTCGAGGGCATGCGCTTCGGCACCGTGGACGCCGGCATCATCACCAACGCGGTGATCGCGAACGTGGAGCCGAGCTTCCAGCTCAACGACATGCCCTTCCTGTACGCGAACGAGGCGCAGGCCCACAAGGTGCTCGACGGCCCGGTCGGCGAGCAGCTCGCGAAGAAGCTGGCTGCCAAGGGCGTCTACCTGCTCGGCTTCATGGAGGGCGGCTTCCGCAACATGATCAACAACCGCAAGCCGGTCACCGAGCCGGCCGACGTGACCGGCGTGAAGTACCGGGTGATGCAGAACCCGGTCTTCATCGACATGTTCTCGTCGCTCGGCGGCAGCGCGGTGCCGATGGCCTGGGGCGAGACCTTCACCGCCGTGCAGCAGGGCACGATCGACGGCCTGGAGATCCCGATCGCGGTGATCAACGCGAACAAGTACAACGAGGTCACCAAGTACCTGTCGCTGACCAATCACACGTATTCGGCGATCGGCCTGCTGGTGTCCAAGCGCAGCTTCGACAAGCTGCCCGACGACCTGAAGAAGATCGTGCGCGAGGCCGGCACCGCCGCCACTGCCGCGCAGCGCAAGACCAGCGGCGAGAACGTGCAGAAGCTGGTCGCCGACCTGAAGGCCAAGGGCATGCAGGTCAACGAGATCAAGGACGCCGGGGCCTTCCGCAAGTCGGTCAAGCCGGTCTACGACAAGTTCCGCTCGTCGATCGGCCCCGAGCTGATGGACCAGGCGCTGAAGGCGGTGCAGTAAGGCCCGGATGGCACAGCGGGGACCCGGAGCGCAGTCGCCGATCGTGACGTTCCGCCTGCTCGAACGCGCCAGCGCCGTCGCGGCCGCCGTTTCCGCCTGGACGGCGGTGGCGATGACGCTGGTCATGCTCGCGGTGCTGGTGCTGCAGGTGGTCGCCCGCTACTTCTTCGGCGTGGCGCTCAGCTGGAGCGAGGAGCTGTCGCTGCTGCTGTTCACCTGGGTGGTGCTGCTGGTCGGCAGCCTCGGCGTGCGCGAGGAATTCCACGTGCGCCTGACCCTGGTGCCCGACATGCTCTCCGGCGCCGCGGCCCGCTGGCTGGCCCGGCTGGTCCACCTCGGCATCCTGGCCTTCGGCGTGATGCTCGCGGTGGGCGGGTACGCCTACGTGGCCGAGACGATCGGCCAGACCTCGGCGGCGATCGCCTACCCGATCGAGGCGCTGCACCTGGCGGCGCCGGTGTGCGGCGCGCTGGTGGCGCTGCACGCGCTGGCGCGGCTGCTGGCCTCGTTCGGCGATGCCGGCGCCAGGCCGCCAGCGCCCGTGGGCGCGCCCGCGCCGGAAACGGGCGTGACCGGGTCGGACGCCGGCGCGCCGGCGAACGGGGGGCGCTGAATGTCTGCCGCCGCCTGGATCCTCAGCGCCGGCTTCGCCGCGCTGCTCGTGCTCGGCGTGCCTTTCGCGTTCGCGCTCGGGCTGGCCACGCTCGGCGCGCTGATCGCGTCCGACATCGAGGTGATCGCGCTCGCCCAGAAGATGATCTCGGGCTCGCAGTCGTTCAGCCTGCTCGCGATCCCGTTCTTCGTGCTGGCCGGCGACCTGATGACCGCGGGCGGCCTGTCGCGCCGGCTGGTCGGCGTGGCCAACGTGCTGGTGCGCCACGTGACCGGCGGGCTGGGCATGGTGGCGGTGATCGCCGCGGTGTTCTTCGCCGCGATCTCTGGCTCGGCGCCGGCGACCACCGCCGCGATCGGCACGATCATGATCCCCGAGATGGAGAAGCGCGGCTACGACCGGGCCTTCGCCACCGCGCTGGCGGTGTCGGCCGGCATCATCGGGCCGCTGATTCCGCCGTCGATTCCCTTCGTGATCTGGGGCGTGATCGCCGAGCAGTCGATCGCGCGGCTGTTCCTGTCCGGCCTGGTGCCGGGCATCCTGCTCGCGATCGGGCTGATGGCGCTGTGCTGGAACTACGCGCGCCGGCGCGACATCGCCGGCGAGCCACGCGCCACCGCCGCCGAGATGCGCCGCGCGTTCTGGGAGGGCAAGTGGGCGCTGGGCGGGCCGGTGATCATCCTGGGCGGCATCTACGGCGGGGTGTTCACGCCGACCGAGGCGGCCGTGGTCGGCGCGTTCTACGCGCTGGTGATCGGCCTGTTCGTGCACCGCGAGGTCAAGCTGAAGGACCTGCCGAAGATCACGCTGGGCTCGCTGCGCACGACCGCGATCGTGATGTTCATCATCACCGCCGCGGCGGGCTTCGGCTGGCTGGTCGCCTTCGAGCAGCTGCCGCCGAAGATCGCGAGCCTGCTCACCTCGATCTCCGACGAGTCCTGGGTGGTGCTGCTCACGCTGAACGCGCTGCTGCTGCTGATCGGCGCGGTCATGGACAACGTGGCCGCGATGGTGATCCTCGGCGGCGTGCTGACCACCACCGGCAACGGCCTGGGCATGGACCCGATCCACCTGGGCGCGATGGTCACCAGCAACCTCACGATCGGCATGGCGACGCCGCCTTTCGGCTACGCGCTGTTCGTGGGCGCGGCGGTCAGCCGGCTGGGCATCTGGGACATCTCGAAGGCGATGTGGCCGATGGTCGGCGTGATGGTGCTGGTGCTGCTGGCGGTCACCTACGTGCCGGCGGTGAGCCTCGCGCTGCAGGGCCTGATCTGAGGCGCGCCGCCTCGTCGCGCGCGGCGGCCGCGTCGCCCGAGTCCCTCCGATGACCGCATCGACCCGCGCCCGGCTGGCGCTCCTGGTGGTCTGCCTCGGCTCGCTGGTCGCGCCGCTGGACACCATGCTGAACACCGCGTTCCCGGTGATCACCGGGGCCTTCGGGTTGCCGCTGCGCGACCTCCAGTGGCTGGTGATCCCCTTCGTGCTCGCTCAGTCGAGCATGGCGCTGGTCTTCGGGCACCTCGGCGACCGGCTCGGGCACCGGCGCGTGTTCGCGATCGGGCTTGCCGCGAGCGTGCTCGCGCACCTGGCGGTGGCGCTTGCGCCCGACTACCCGACGCTCGCGTGGTTGCGCGTGCTGCAGGGCGCCGCGGTGGGCGTCGCGGTGGCCTGCGCGCCGGCGCTGGCCACGCTGCTGTTCCCGCCTGCCGAGAAGGCGCGCGCGCTCGCCTGGTACGCGGCCTCGTTCAGCCTGGCCACCGCCGTCGGGCCCTGGGTGGGCGGCCTGCTGCTGCAGGCCTTCGGCTGGCCGGCGGTGTTCTGGTCGCGCGCGCCGGTGGCGCTGGCCGCGCTGCTGTTGCTGCCGCTGGTGCCCCGCCTCGCGGCGCCGGGCAGCGTGCCGGCGGCGGGAGACGGGCCGGATTACGCGCCCGGCAGCCGGTCCGCGCCGCGTTCCGGCGCCGGCACCGACGGCGTGGGGCAGGGTTTCGACTGGATCGGCGCCTTCGGCCTGACCGCGGTGCTCGCCTGCCTGGTCCTCTCGCTGGCCGAGTTCACCCGGCCCGAGGGTGTCCGGCCGCAGGCGTTCGTGCTGCTCGCGCTGGGCCTGGGCGGCGCGGCGCTGTTCGCGCGGCACGAGTCGCGGGTCGCGCATCCGGTGCTGCGGGTCGAGGCCTTCCGCTCGCTGCGCTTCTCGGGCGTGCAGGCCGCGTCGGTGATCGTGAACCTCACCTGCTTCGGCAACCTGATGCTGATCCCCTACGTGCTGACCCGCGACGCCGGCGCGTCGATCGCGGCTGCCGGCCTGTTGCTGTCGGGCTACCCCACCGGCTCGGTGCTGGGCAGCCTGCTGGCCGGGCGGATGATCCGGCGCCTGGGCTGGGGCTCGCAGGCCGGCCAGGCCTGGCCCGCGCGGCTGATGGCCGGCGGGCTGGCCGGCGCCGCGCTCGGCCTGCTGCTGACCTCCGCGATCCTCTACGCGGGGCCGGTGCCCTGGCTGCTAGGCCTGAGCATGCTGGCCAGCGGCATCGGACAGGGGCTGTTCCAGGTCGGCTACATGGAGGCCACCACCACGATGCTGCCGATCGAGGAGCGCGGCGTGGCGGGCAGCCTGGTCAGCGTGACCCGGCTGCTCGGCATCGTGCTGGGCGCCACCGGCATCGGCTGGCTGCAGGGGCTCACCCAGGACTACGCCGCGAGCTTCGTGGCGCTGGGCGCCGGGCTTGGGCTGTTCGCGGCGGCGTTCGCGGCGGGGGACCGGCGGGCGCGGCGGCGATCACGTCCTCCAGCCTAGTTCGATCGCCTCGGCCGTCGGTGCAACAGACTCTGCAGGCATCTCTCTCCATCATGTGAAGGGGTCTCGCCGGGCCCGACGTGTCGCGGAAAAGCGCTTTCCGTGCCGACCCTGTACGCATCGATCCTCGTCTGACCGGCGGCATCGAAACATTCCGTTGCCGGAATATTCCGAGGGGGTTATGATTGCCCTCCCCGATGGGACGTCGAATACACGAACGAGTTCGGTGATTGGTGGGCGAGCCTTTCCGAGGGCGAGCAAGAATCCGTTGCGGCCTCGGTCGGACTGCTGGAGGCATGCGGGCCAGCCCTCGGGTATCCGCATAGCAGCGGGGTGCGCGCTTCGAGGCATGGCCACATGCGCGAACTGCGCACACAGCATGAGGGGCGTCCGCTACGAACGCTTTACGCCTTCGATCCCCGCCGCTCGGCAATCCTGCTGCTCGGCGGCGACAAGACGGGCGACGACCGCTGGTACGCGGTCAATGTTCCGATTGCCGATCGCCTGTACGACGAGCACCTCGTGCAACTTCGCAGGGAAGGATTGATAGATGGCTAGAAAATTCGCGGAGCTTCGGGCGCGCATGTCGCCCGAGTCCCGGGCGCGTTCCGAATCGAAGCAGCGCGCCATGCTCGCCGAAATGGCCCTGTCGGAGCTCCGCAAGGCGCGAGGGCTGTCCCAGAGGGAACTGGCCGAAGCGCTGCACGTGCAACAGCCCTCGATCGCGAAGATCGAGAAGCGCACCGACATGTACATCTCGACCTTGCGCGCCCATATCGAGGCCATGGGGGGCGAGCTGGAGGTGATCGCACGCTTTCCGGAAGGTTCGATCAGGATCAGGAACTTCGCGGATCTGGAGCGAGAGCGGACCTCTTAGTCGCGCTACGCGCCACCCTTCTTGGACCCGCCGGTCGACGTCACCAGCCCCGGCATCGCCGCCGCCCGCTTGCCCAGCCACCAGCCCGCCGCCGGAGGCACCGTGGCGAACGCATCGGGCAGGCCCATCTTGCAGGCGGCGTCGAGCGCCCAGTTCGGGTTGTAGAGCATCTCGCGCGCGAGCGCGATCAGGTCGGCGCGGCCTTCCTGCAGGATGCGCTCGGCCTGGTCGTGGTGCACGATCAGGCCCACCGCCATCGTCTTCACGCCGGCTTCCTCGCGCAGCCGCTGCGCGAAGGGCACCTGGTAGCCGTAGCCGATCGGCGCGCTGCTGACCGGCCGGGCCAGGATGCCGCCGGCGCTGCAGTCGACGACGTCCACGCCGACTGTCTTCAGTTCCCTGGCGAGCGCCACGCTTTCGGCCGGGCCCCAGCCGGCGTCGTCGTCGACCGACAGCCGCATGAACAGCGGCTTGCCCTCTGGCCAGTTCGCGCGCACGCACTCGGCGACCTCGAGCGCGAAGCGCCGGCGGTTCGCGTCGCTGCCGCCGTAGGCGTCGGTGCGCTGGTTGGCCGCGGGGGACAGGAACTCGTGGATCAGGAAGCCGTGGGCGCCGTGGATCTCGACCGTGTCGAAGCCGGCCGCGTGCGCGCGGGCCGCGGCGCGGCCGAAGGCCTGGACCACGTCGGCGATCTCGCTCGCCGACAGCGCGCGCGGCACCGGCGAGTTCTCGTCGGCGGGCAGCGCGCTGGGCGCGACCAGCTCCCAGGCGTCCCAGTCCTCGATGGCCGGGTCGGGCCGAAGCGGTCGGCCGCCTTCCCAGGGGCGGGCGGCGCGGGCCTTGCGTCCGGAGTGGCCGAGCTGAATGCCGATCGCGGACCCGCAGGAATGCGCGAAATCGACGATCCGCTTCAGGCCCGGCACGAAGGCGTCGTCCCACAGGCCCAGGTCGCCCACCGTGCCGCAGCCGCGCCGCTCGACCTTCGTCGACTCCATCATCACCAGCCCGACGCCGCCCGCGGCGTAGCGCCCGGCGTTCATCAGGTGCCAGTCGTTCGCGAAGCCTTTCTCGGCGGCGTACTGGTGCATCGGCGCGACGACGATGCGGTTGCGCAGGGTCAGGCCGCGCAGGGCCATCGGGGTGAACAGCAGCGGGGTGCTCATGGTGTCGGGATCTCCTCGGTCTCGCCTGCCGCGCGCGGCGACGCGCGCATGCTTGCGGGCAGCGATGCGCGGATGGTACCGAAGCGGGCGGCTGGCCGACGGGTAGCCTGCCAGATCCCGGCACGCCGGATGCGGACCCGGCGGCCGGCGGAACGCTGGCTCATCGGATGAGCCCCGATTGGCGTAGGCTCGGCGCGAGACGCAGGTGCAGGCCCCAAGCGAGACTCGGGGCGCAGGCCGCGGGACGCATCCGGGAGCAGGCCGCGGGCGAGATCGGGAGAGTGGGCATGGACTGGTTCGAGCGGCTGACGGGCTTTCGCGAGTTGCCCTGGGAGGAGACCCGCGCGCGGCTCGAGGTCCGCGGCGAGCGCCTGCATTCGCGGGTGAACGGCCGCTCCTGGGGCATCGGGAGGCTCGAGCTGGCGTCGGTGGCCGAGCTGCGCGCCCGGGCGGGAGCGGCCCTGCGGGACGCGGCGGCGGGCGTGGTGGCCGGCGCAGGCGGGTCGCCGAACGGCCCGCTGCGCGTTTCGAAGGTCACCGGCGACGTCCGCGCGATGCACGCCGACCCGGCCAACCAGGGCGCGCTGTTCCAGGTCGCGTCGCAGTTCAACCTGCTCGAGATGATCGGCCCCGAGGTCACGCCCGAGGACGGCGTGTCGCGCTATGCCGGCGACCACACCCAGGGGCCGGCCTGCGCGGTGGCCGCCGGCGCGGCGACCATCTATCGCAACTACTTCGCCCCGGCGAACGGGCAGTCCGGCCAGACCGCCGCGCGGCAGGTCGATGCGCTCGCCGATCTCGGCGCCGCGCTCGGCAACCAGGGTGAGCGGCTCTGGAAGATGCGCAACGGCTATGCGCTTTGCACGGCAGAGGGCCTGGGCGAGATCGAGGCGCGGCTCGCGGCGGCGAGCGCAGCGGAAGTCGACGCGCTGCGCGACCGGCTGCGCATCGGCCTGCACTGGGACGTCGAGGTGACCGACGCGCGAAGCGAGCCGCGGCCGGTGGTGTCGCAGGCCTTCTGCTCGGCGCTGCCGGTGGCCTACACCGGCATTCCCGCGCGCCGCTGGCGCGCCTTCGCCACGCTGGTGCTCGAGGGCGCCTACGAGGCCACGCTGTGGGCCGCGGCGCTCAATGCGGCGCGCGGCGCTTCGAACATCGTCTACCTGACCCGGCTGGGCGGCGGCGCCTTCGGCAACGAGCCCGAGTGGATCGACGCGGCGATGCGGCGCGCGCTGGGCCTCGCCCGCGACGTCGCGCTCGACGTGCGCATCGTCAGCTTCGGCAAGGGCCTGTGAGCACGGCCCGGCTCAGATCCGCCGCGCCTTCACCGTCTTGCCCTTGACCTTGCCCGCGTTCAGCCCGCGCAGCGCGTCGCGGGCGATCTCGCGCGCCACCGCCACGTAGGTCGACCACTCGTTCACGTTGATCTTGCCGACCTGGCCGGCGTCGAAGCCCAGGTCCTTGGTCAGCGCGCCCAGCACGTCGCCGGGGCGGATCTTCTCCTTGCGGCCGCCGAGGATCTGCAGCGTGACCATCGGCGGGCGCAGCGGCTGCGGGTCGGGCGAGGGCGTCAGCTCGCCCAGCGAGTGCCACTCGCATTCGGCGCCCTGCATCTTCTCGATCCGGGCGACGAGCCCCATCTCGTTCGGGCTCACCAGGCTGAACGCCCAGCCGGCCTCGTCGGCGCGGCCGGTGCGGCCCACGCGGTGCACGTGCACCTCCGCGTCGGGGGTCACGTCGACGTTGATCACCGCCTCGAGCCCGGCGATGTCCAAGCCGCGCGCGGCCACGTCGGTGGCCACCAGCACGCTGCAACTCCGGTTGGCGAACTGCACCAGCACCTGGTCGCGGTCGCGCTGCTCCAGGTCGCCGTGCAGCTCCAGCGCCACGATGCCCTGCGCCCGCAGCAACTCGGCCAGCTCGCTGCAGCGCTGCTTGGTGTTGCAGAAGGCCAGCGTGCTGACCGGCCGGAAGTGATCGAGCAGAAGGCCGACCGCCGCCAGGCGCTGGTCCTCTTCCACTTCGTAGAAGCGCTGGCGGATCTTGGTGGCCGCGTGGCGCTCGGCGAGCTTGACCTCGGCGGGGTTGCGCATGAAGCGCTTCGCCATGCCGATCACGCCGGGCGGATAGGTCGCCGAGAACAGCAGGGTCTGGCGGTCCGACGGGCACCGGTTCACGACGTAGCCGATGTCGTCGGCGAAGCCCATGTCGAGCATCCGGTCGGCCTCGTCGAGCACCAGCGTGTTCAGCGCGGCCAGCGACAGTGACTCGCGCGCCAGGTGGTCCATGATGCGGCCGGGCGTGCCCACGACCACGTGCGCCCCGTGGGCCAGGCTGGCGACCTGCGGGCGCATCGTCGCGCCGCCGCACAGCGTCAGCACCTTGATGTTGTCCTCGGCGCGGGCCAGGCGCCGGATCTCTTGCGTGACCTGCTCGGCGAGCTCCCGGGTGGGGCACAGCACCAGCGCCTGCACCGCGAAGCTGCGGGCGTCGAGCCGGGCGAGCAGCGGCAGCGCGAAGGCCGCCGTCTTGCCGCTGCCGGTCTTGGCCTGCGCGACCAGGTCGCGGCCGGCCAGGGCCAGCGGCAGGCTGGCGGCCTGGATCGGCGTCATGCGCTCGTAGCCGAGGCGCCGAAGGTTGGCCAGGACCGCGGGCGAGAGGGGAAGGGTGTCGAAGGTCGCGTCGGCGGGCGCGGGGTTCGCGCCGGCGTGCGGGGAGGCCGCGCCGGCGCGCGGCGAGATTGCGCCGGAGCGCGAGGAGGTGTTGTCGTCGGTCATCCCGGATTGTGGCAGACCCGCCGGGCGGGCGCAGAATGGCGGCCATGAAACCACCGAAGAGATTGCAGTCGCTCGTCGACGAAGGCCTGATCGACGAGGTCGTGCGCCAGCTGATGAGCGGCAAGGAGGCCGCGGTCTACGTCGTGCGCAGCGGCGGCCGGACCCTGTGCGCCAAGGTCTACAAGGAGGCGACCGAGCGCAGCTTCCGCCAGGCGGTGGACTACACCGAGAACCGCCGGGTCCGGAACAGCCGCCAGGCCCGCGCGATGGCCAAGGGCACCCGCTACGGCAGGCAGGCCACCGAGGCGGCGTGGCAGAGCGCGGAGGTCGACGCGCTGCACCGGCTCGCCGCCGCCGGCGTGCGCGTGCCCCGGCCGCACAACTTCTGCGACGGCGTGCTGCTGATGGACCTGGTCAGCGACGAGCAAGGCAACGCTGCGCCGCGGCTCAACGACGTCGCCTTCACGCCCGAGGAGGCGCGCAGGCACCACGCCACACTGCTGCAGGAGGTGGTGCGGATGCTCTGCGCCGGCGTCGTGCACGGCGACCTGTCGGAGTTCAACATCCTGCTCGGCGCCGACGGCCCGGTCATCATCGACCTGCCCCAGGCGGTGGACGCCGCGGGCAACAACCACGCCCCGCGCATGCTGCTGCGCGACGTCGCGAACCTGCGCGCCTTCTTCGGGCGGTTCGCGCCGGACCTGCTGGCCACCGAGTACGGCCCGGAGATCTGGGACCTCTATCGTCGCGGCGAGCTGCGTCCCGGCGTGGCGCTCACCGGCCGCTTCGAGCGGGAAGCCGGGGCGGTCGACCTGGAAGGGGTTCTGCGCGAGATCGAGGATGCGCGCGAGGAGGAGGCGGCGCGCCGGCTGCGGCTCCAGGCGGCGGGCTGACCCGGCTCAGGCGGCGACCCGGCTCGCCCGGAACCTCTCGGGCAACTGCACCACCGTCGAACGCAGCGTCTCCGAGGCATCGGGCCCCGCGGTGTCCGCTGGCCCGGCCTCGGGCCCCGCGGCCTGGGCCTGTGCCGCGCCCCGGTCGAGCCCGGCCGGACGATCGTCCTCGGCCGCCGCCGCGAGCATGGTCTGGAGTCCGGCCGCCGTGAGCCTGGACGCCATCCGGACGATGCCGTCGGCATCGTGCATCCGGATGCCGCGGCTGCGCGCGAACGCGATCGCGTCCGGGGTCAGCAGCGATGTCGTCGCGAAGTGGCCGTCGCGCACGCCCTGCGCGCTCATCGCGCGCTCGAGTTCGCGGATCTCGTCGATCGACACGGTCCTGCCGACCCGCTGTTTGCAACGGACGACGATCGTCGGCGACGACGCGCCCTCGGTTTGCAGCCAGAGATCGACGCCGCCTTCGGCGATTCGGGACCGGGCGCCGACCCGGCAGCCCGATCCGGCGAAGAGCGCCTCGACGACGGCTTCGAACCGCCGCTCCGGGATCCGCCTGAGGACGCCGGCATCGATGCGATTGGGCCGGCTGCTGGCCGCGACCGCTGCGGCGCAGTCCGGCCGGGCCTCGCTGCGCACGACGTCGGCGATGCCGACCGCGGGCGCGCGCTTGCCGACCAGCCACCGCCGGCCGAGCAGCACGCCCAGGCCTGCCGCGAGCATCACCCAGGAAAGCGGTTGCGCGTACTCGAGGGCCTGCGTGAAGGGCGACTCGGCCATGACCGAGGGCATCAGGGTCAGCAGGCCGGCACCGGCAAGAAGCTGGACGGCGCAGGTCGCGTGCCCCTGGGAGTGGCGCCGGTCGGCTTGTCGTGTGCGGGACATATCGTGACTTCCTGCCTTGCGATCCGTATTGCCCCGAAAATATCGAGGTCGCGTGTGCGCTGCCCGGGTCGCCCGCCGAGGGGCGATTTCGGACCGACTGCCGGCAGTGGCGGCCTTCGCGCCAGGCCGGCGGGCCGTGGCGTGCCGGCCCTTTGCGCCGATCCTGCGCGCCGGCCCTGCGCGGGCCGGCCCGGTAGAATCCCGGACCGACTGCCTCCTCTCCGACAGATGCCCGATCACCTGCTTCACGTGGCCGCGGCCGGCTTCGAGTCCGCTTGCCGGATCGACGTGCTGCCCGAGGGCCACCGCTCGCGCCGCCTGCACGGCCACAGTTTCCTGGCCAAGGTTCGCGCGCGCCTGCCGCAAGGCTGGGCCTCTTTCCCGGGCGGCGAGGTGGACGACCTGCGCGGGCGACTCGTCGACGCGGTCGCGCCGCTCGACTACAACCTGCTCAACGAGCAGGTCGCCGCCCCGACCGACGAGAACCTGGCGCGCTGGATTCGCGCGCGGCTCGAGGCCGCGAGGCCGGGCGCGGCCGGGGCCGGCGGGCCGGACGATGCGGGGACTGCCGTTGGCGTGCCCGGGCTCGAGCAGGTCGGCATCCAGAGCACGCAGCACTCGGGCGTGGACCTCGACGCGAACGACCACGCCCACGTGTGGCGCCGCTACGTGTTCGAGGCCGCGCACCAGCTGACCGGGGTGCCCGCCGGACACAAGTGCGGCCGGATGCACGGCCACGGCTTCGAGGTGATCCTGCATGCCGACCAGGACCTCGGCGCCCGCGACCTGGGCATCGACTACGACCATCTCGACGCCTGCTGGGCGCCGATCCACGCGCAGTTCCACCACGCCTGCCTGAACGACATCCCCGGCCTCGAGAACCCGACCAGCGAGATCATCGGCGCCTGGATCTGGGAGCGGCTCAAGCCGCAGCTGCCCGAGCTGTCGTGGGTGACCGTGTACGAGACCGCCACCTGCGGCGCGCACTACGACGGCCGGCACTACCGGATCTGGAAGGAGCTGAGCCTGGACAGCTCGCTTCGGCTGCGCCGGGCGCCCGAGGGCGATGCGCGCCGGCGCATACACGGCCACACCTACAACCTGCGCCTGCACCTGTGCGCGCCGCTGGACGCAGTGCGCGGCTGGACCGTGGACTTCGGCGACGTCAAGGCGCTGTTCGACCCGATCTTCCGCGACCTGGACCACCAGCCGCTGCACGAGCTGCCCGGGGTCGAGGACAACGACCCGGCCAGCCTGGCCAGGTGGATCCGCGACCGCGCGCTGCCGGTGCTGCCGGCGCTCGACCGGATCGACCTGTACGAAACGCGCGGCAGCGGCGCGATACTGTCGTGGGGCGAGGAAGGCCCCGCGCTGCCGGTGTGAGCCCGCAGGTGCGCGTGCCGCGACTTCAGACCGGGCCGAGGCGATGACCTACAGCGTCAAGGAGATGTTCTACACGCTGCAGGGCGAGGGCGCGCAGGCCGGTCGCCCCGCCGTGTTCTGCCGCTTCGCCGGCTGCAACCTGTGGAGCGGCCGCGAGGAAGACCGCGCCGACGCGGTCTGCACCTTCTGCGACACCGACTTCGTGGGCACCGACGGACAGGGCGGCGGAAAGTTCAGGACGGCGGCGGAGCTCGCCCGCGCGATCGCGTCGAAGTGGCCGGCCGGCGACACCTCCGGCAGGCGCTACGTGGTCTGCACCGGCGGCGAGCCGCTGCTCCAACTCGACGAAGCGCTGATCGATGCCTTGCATGCCGAGGGCTTCGAGGTGGCGGTGGAAACCAACGGCACCCAGCCGGCCCCGAAGGGCCTGGACTGGGTCTGCGTGAGCCCGAAGGCCGGCGCGCCGGTGGTGCTGACCGAGGGCGACGAGCTCAAGCTCGTCTATCCGCAGCCGCTGGCGATGCCCGAGCGCTTCGAGTCGCTGCGCTTCGGGCACTTCTTCCTGCAGCCGATGGACGGCCCGGACCAGGAAGCGAACACCCGCGCCGCGATCGCCTACTGCCTGGCCCACCCGCGCTGGCGGCTGAGCCTGCAGACCCACAAGATCGTCGGCATCGACTAGTTGGCCAGGATCAGCTGGACGATGATGCCGGTGGCGATCGCGACCAGCAGGTAGTCGGCGCCGACCTGCACCCAGTAGTGGCCGCGCGGCGGCGGGGGCAGGCGGTGATAGCGCCAGTCCTGCACCACGTAGTGCTGCGTGCGGTAGTAGCTCGGCAGGCGCGCCCCGCGGTAGATGTCGTGGCGCGGGCCGGCGCCGCGGCCGCCGGCACTGGAATGCGGGGGCGGCCCGGGGTGGCCCGCGTGGGGCGGCGGGCCGGGGCGATACCCCGGCCGGGAGTCGCCGCGATACCGATACTCTTGCTGGCGCCGGTATTCCTCGCGGTGCCACTCGCGGTCGCGGGTCTCGCGCCGCTCGTGCTCGCGCGAGTCCTGGCGCTGGGGCTTCTCGACGCGCTTCGGCTCGCCGCGGGGCTGGGCGATCGCCCCGGCCGAGCCGACGGCGAGCGTGGCGGCGGTGATCGCGGAAACGAGAGTCGAGGCTTTCATTCGGATCGCTCCATCGTGCGGATGACCGATGATCGCCCAGGCCGCAATTCGCCGCGCGCGGGTTTACCTCGGTTTACACACTCGCAGGCTGCTTCGGCACACTCGCAGTCTGCTTCGGGGCGCGCGCCGCGGCCCCGGCCCTCGAAGGATTCGCTGCTGCCCGCGCGTCGGGCAGGACGCCCAGCATCTGCCCCAGCGTGCGCTGCGGCGGCCTCGGCTCGAGCGCCACGTTGCGCTCGAGCGCGAGCAGGTGCGAGTCCATCAGTTCGATCGCGCCGCCGGCGTCGCGCTGCGCGATGCAGTCGACGATCCGCGCGTGCTCGTCGTGCTCGCAAGTGGCGTTGCCGGGCGGCTGGTAGACCGCCACGATCAGCGAGCAGCGCGAGATCAGCTCGATCAGGTGGCCCTCCAGGATCGGATTGCGGGCGAGCGCGGCGAGTTGCAGGTGGAAGCTGCTGGCCAGCCGCGCCCACGCGGGCTGAGCCATCCGGTGCATCGCGTCGTGCTCGGCCTCGAGCTGGCGGCGCAGCGCCTTCAGGTCCGCGGCGGTCGCCTTCTCGGCGGCCAGCCTCAGCACGGCCGCCTCGAGCCCGCGTCGCGCCTCGAAGATCTGCCGGGTTTCCTCGGGCGAGGGCACCGCGACGATCGCCCCGCGGTTGCGGCGCAGCTCGACGATCCGGTCGTGGGCGAGCCGCTGCAGCACGCGCCGCACCACCGGTCGCGTCGCGCCGAAAAGCTCGCACAGCGCGGCCTCGGGCAGGCGCGTGCCGGGCGCGAGCCGCTGGTCCATCACCGCGTCGAAGATCGCGCGGTAGATCCGCTCGTCCATCGAAGCCTCGTCGTCAGGCCACGGCCCGGCCTCAGGCCATCGGCGCCGGCACCAGGCGGCGCGCTTGCCAGACCCGCTGCGCGATCCGGATCAGCGCCAGGTCGCTGCCGGCCGGTCCGATCAGCGAGATGCCGACCGGCTGGCCGTCCGGCGACTCCATCGGGATGCTGACCTGGGGCAGGCCGGCCAGCCCGGCGATGCAGGTGATCGCCATGGTGCGCATCCGCACCGCGTCGACCTCGGCCGGATCGGCGTCGCGCAGCGGGGCCACGCTCGCGGCCGAGGGCAGCACGACGACCGCGTCGCTGCCGACCAGCGCGCGCACCCGCGAGCGGATCGCCGCGGCCTGCTTGCCCGCGGCGGCAGCGGCCTCGTCGCTCACCTGGCTGGCCGCGCGCCAGCGGCCCTCGATCGCGGCGCCGAAGGCGGGCCGGTTCGCGGCGATCCACGCGCCGTGCACCTTCCAGCCTTCGTGCGCGCCCGTGGTCACGTAGACCTGGCGCCAGGCCTCGAGCGACGAACCCTGCGACGCCCGCGCCGGTTGGATGTCGGTGCCCACCAGCGACTCGAGCGTGCGCCGGGCGCAGCGCATCGGCAGGTCGAAGATGGGGTCGGCCAGCGCGCTGGCGTCGTCGAACTCCAGCAGTCGCGACGGCCAGAAGCCGGACGAGGGCAGGAGCTCGGTGCCGACCCGGCTGAAAGTGCGAGCGTCGTGGGCCAGCCAGGTCACCGTGTCGTAGGACGGATGCAGCGGCACCATGCCCTCGGCCGACAGCAAACCGTGGGTCGTTCGCAATCCCCACAGCCCGCAGTAGCTGGCCGGGATGCGCGTGGAGCCCCCGGTGTCGGTGCCCAGCGCGAAGTCGACAAGCCCGGCGGCCACCGCCGCCGCCGAGCCGCTCGACGAGCCGCCGGTCACCCGGCCCGGGGCGCGCGCGTTGATCGGCGCGCCGTAGTGGGCGTTGTCGCCGTGCAGGCTGTACGCGAGCTCGTCGGTCAGGACCTTGCCCATCATCGTGGCGCCGGCCTCCAGCAGTCGCTCGACGACCGGGCTGCTGCGCGTCGGGACCGGGTGCGTGGCGAGCCAGGCCGGGTTGCCGGCGCCGGTCGGATGGCCGGCCACGTCGAAGATGTCCTTCACCGCGAAGCTGAGGTCCGACAGCGGGCCGTCGGCCGCGCCGCGCAGCACGAAGCGGCCGTGCGGCACCCAGGCGTTGACGCGGTCGTCGATCGGGAAGTCGTCCTCTTGGGTCATGCGAGCAGCTCCAGCGGTTCGGGAAAGGTTTCGTCCATGTGGCGGCAGATCGCGCCGGGCGTCGTGAACCAGATCTCGCCGCGGTCGCGCGCGGCGGCGATCTGCCCGAGCGCGCGGCGCAGGTGGCGCAGCCGGTAGGGCTGGCCCACCAGGTAGGGGTGCAGCGCGATGCCCATCACGAGCGGCTGGCCGCGCGACTGCTCGAGCATCTCGTCGAAGTTGTCGACGATCATTTGCGCGAAGTCCTTCCCGTCCATCTGCCGCGCGACGATCATCGGGATGTCGTTCAGCTCCTGCGGATAGGGCACCGACCACAGCATCGCGCCGTCGCGCGTGCGCATCGGGACCGGCTGATCGTCGTGGCACCAGTTCAGCGTGTAGCGATAGCCGGTCTCGGCGAGCAGGTCCGGCGTCAGCGGGCTCTCGGAGATCCACGGCGACAGCCAGCCCGTCGGGGCCTGGCCGCTCTCGGCCTGCATCCGCGCGCGGCACTCGGCGAGCAGCGCGCGCTCGCCCGCTTCGTCGAGCACGCCCTGCCGCTCGGCGTTCGTGTGGCCGTGCCCGACCAGTTCGGCGCCGCGCGCGACGCAGGCGGCCACGAGCTCGGGACAGTGGTCGTACAAGGCAGTGTTGATCAGCGCGGCCGACGGCAGGCCGAGCGAATCGAAGAGCTCGAGGCAGCGCCACGCGCCGACCCGGTTGCCGTACTCGCGCCACGCGTAGTTCAGCACGTCGGGCTGCGGCGAGGCGGGGCCGATCGCCGCGCCCATGCCCTCGCCGAACGCGAAGTGCTCGATGTTGAAGCCGAGGTAGACGGCCAGGCGCGAGCCGTTCGGCCAGCGCCAGTCGGGACGCCGAAGGATCGGGCGGTAGCCGAAGCGCCCGTGCGTGGGCAGGGGGCCCTTGTAGGCGGCGCTCATCGCGTGCCCGGCTCCCCGACGGCGACTGCGTCGGCACTGGCGCCGGTGACGGCTTCGGCCTCGGGCCCGCCGGCGGATGTCCGACGCGACAGCAGCCACTCGGCGCTGTCGTTCCACACGTCCATCTTCACGATCAGGCCGCCGCGCAGCACGTAGCGATCGACGTAGCGGTTGCCCTCGAAGCGCGTGCCGTCGGGCCACTCGCCGTACAGCGTGCCGATGTTGTAGACGACCGTTTCCTCGTCGGTGCCTCCGGCGACCACCTCGGTCCGCTCGAAGCGCTTCTTCACCCACCTGTAGCGCGTCGCGTTGAAGGCCGCGCATTCCGACGGGTCGCGCATCTCGCGCCCGCCGGTGAAGCGGATTCGCAGGTCCGGCGCCACGAAGCGGCGCGCGGCGTCCGGGTCCGGGATCATCAGCAGGCTCAGGTAGGTGTCGACGATCGCGGCCGGCGTTGAAGGCGCGTCGCCGGGGGTCGCCTGGTGCGCCGTGGCGCCCCGTTCGTGGGCATCGTGCATCGCGATGTTCGCTCCCTGTTGCTCGTTGTCGGGTGCCGGGGCGCCTTCGTGGTGCATCGCGAAGGCGGCCGGCGAACGCGATTCGATCGAGCAAGAGCCGTGCCGGGATTGTTCACAATCCGCGCGCTCCATTGTGTGCAGCCACGGTTCACAGGCGCGGGGCGTGCGTCGCGTCCGTTGCGGCGTCGTTCGTGGCACGGGACTTGCAAGGTCGGCATCGTGTGCCTCGCCATTCGGCGGGGCCGAAGGACCCGGCCGGCGCGATCGCTTCGGCCGTCGCAACCGCTTCAACGGAGAGATGCCATGACCGCTTCCCGTCCCCGTTTCGGCCGCCGCGCCGCGCTCGCCGGCGCGGTACTGCTCGCCGCCGGCCTCTTCTCGCCCGCCGTGCAGGCGGCCGAGCCGATCAAGATCGGCCTCGTGACCGCGCTGTCGGGCCAGTCGGCGCAGGCCGGCGAGGCGATCACCCGCGGCCTGACGATCGCGATCGACGAGATCAACGCGAAGGGCGGACTGCTCGGCGGGCGCAAGCTCGAGCTGGTTCGCCGCGACGACGAGGCCAACCCGGCCAAGGGCGTGATCGCGGCGCGCGAGCTGATCTTCAAGGAGAAGGTCGCGGTGCTGTTCGGCGGGCTCGACACGCCGGTGTCGCTCGCGATCGTGCCGATCGCCAACCAGGAGAAGGTGCCGTTCATGGGGCCCTGGGCGGCCGGCACGCCGGTCACCAAGAACGGCGCGAACCCGAACTTCGCCTTCCGCGTGTCGGCGGTCGACGAGCTGGTCAACGTGGCGATGCTCGAGTACGCGCAGAAGACCTTCAAGGCGGGCAAGCCGGGGATGATCCTGATCAACAACCCCTGGGGCGAGTCGAACGAGAAGGGCCTGAAGGCCGCGCTGGCTGCGAAGAGCATGAGCGCTGTCGGCATCGAGAAGTTCGAGGCCAACGACGTCGACGTGGTGCCGCAGCTTTCGCGCCTGCGCAGCGCGGGCGCCGACGTGCTGTTCATGGTCGGCAACGTGGGCCCCTCGGCGCAGGTCGTGAAGTCGCTCGACCGGATGGGCTGGAAGGTGCCGATCGTGTCGCACTGGGGCCCGGCGGGCGGTCGCTTCACCGAACTGGCCGGCCCCAGCGCGAAGAACGTCCACTTCGTGCAGACCTACAGCTTCTTCGGCAAGCAGTCGCCCGTCGGCGAGAAGGTGATCGCCGCGCTGAAGGCCAAGTACCCGAACATCAAGGGCCCGGACGACATCACGCCCGCGGTCGGCGTGGCCAACGCCTACGACGGCATGCAGCTCGCCGCGCTGGCGATCGAGGCCGCGGGCTCCACTGACGGCGACGCGATCCGCCAGGGCTTCTACAAGATCGGCCGCTACGAAGGGCTGATCAAGACCTACGACAAGCCGTTCTCGCCCGGCGTGCACGATGCGGTCGGCCCGCAGGACTACGTCTGGGCGCAGTTCATCGACAACCGGATCCTGCCGGTCGGCATCGAGAACTGAGCGCCGGCTCGCGGCGAGGCGCAAGGTCGACAGGGAGCTCAACGGATGATCATCACCTCGGCGCTGATCAGCGGCCTCGGCCTGGGAAGCATGTACGGCCTGATGGCCCTCGGCTTCTACGTGACCTTCGCCGTGTCCGGCACGGTCAACTTCGCGCAGGGCAGCTCGATGATGCTCGGCGCGGTGCTGACCTTCACCTTCGCGCAGACGCTGGGCTGGCCGCTGCCGGCGGCGATCGCGCTGGCGCTGCTGCTGTGCGCGGCCTACGGCCTGGTGGTCGAGTTCGCCGCGGTGAGGCCCTTCGCCAGCCGGGGGTCGGACGCCTGGCTGATGGCCACCGTGGCGCTGGGCATCGTGCTCGACAACCTGGTGATGTTCACCTTCGGCAAGGAGCCGCGCAGCCTTCCCTCGCCGCTGGCGCAGACACCGCTCGAGATCGGCGGGCTGGGGCTGGGCGTGTATCCGCTGCAGCTGCTGATCCCGGTGGTCGGGCTGGCGCTCGCGGCGGCGCTGCACGCGCTGTCTCGGCGCACCCGCTGGGGCACCGGGATGCTGGCCGTCGTGCAGAACCGGGCGGCGGCGCGGCTGATGGGCATCCCGATCAAGCGGGCGGTGGCCGCGGCCTTCGCGCTGTCGACCCTGTTCGCGGGCATCGCCGGGGTGCTGATCGCGCCGCTGTTCAACGTGCACTCCGACATGGGCACCCTGTTCGGCCTGAAGGCCTTCGCGGTCGCGATCCTGGGCGGCATCACAAGCGCGTGGGGCGTGATGATCGCGGGGCTGATCTTCGGCATCGTCGAGGCGCTCGTCACCGCCACGATGGGTTCGGGGTACACGCAGATCATCACCTTCGCGCTGGTGATCCTGGCGCTGGCGTGGCGGCCCAACGGCCTGTTCGGCCGGGCCGAGGTCAGGAAGGTATGAGCGCGATCCGCATGGCCCCGCCGCCGTCCCGGCTCGTCGTGCCGCGGTCCTCGGGCCTCGTGCTGGGCATCGGCACGCCGGCGCAGATCGGCCTTGCGCTCGCGCTTCTGGTGGCCGGCGCGCTGCTCGCGCTGTCGGTCAACGGCTACTACGTGTTCGTGCTCGCCAACGTGGCCTTGCTCGCGCTGGTCGGCGTCGGCCTGAACGTGCTGATCGGCCTGAGCGGGCAGGTCTCGTTCGGGCACGTCGGCTTCTACGCGATCGGCGCCTACACGGTCGCGATCCTCACCACGAAGGCGGGCCTGAGCTTCTGGCTGGCCTGGCCGGTCGCGGCGCTGCTGGCCGGCGCGATGGGGGCGGTGCTCGCGATTCCGGCGCTGCGGGTCAGGGGGCCCTACCTGGCGATGATCACGATCGCCTTCGGCTTCATCGTCGAGCACGGCATCGTCGAGATGCGCGAGCTCACCGGCGGTCAGAACGGCATCATGGGCATCGGCGCGCCTTCGCTGGGCGGGCTCGCGCAGGGCGAGCGCGCGGTGGCCTTGCTTGCGCTCGCGGCGGCCGGTATCGGGCTGGCGGCCTGCGCGCGGCTGGCCAACGGCACCTGGGGCGCGGCGATGCGCGCCGCGCGCGACTCGGAGACGGCGGCCGAATCGATCGGCCTGAACCCGCTCGCGCTGCGAACCGTGGCCTTCGCGGTGTCGGCGGTCTGCGCCGGCGCGGCGGGCGCGCTGTTCGCGCCGCTGTCTGGCTTCGTGACGCCGCACACCTTCGGTTTCGTCCAGTCGATCCTGTTCGTGCTGGTCGTGATGCTCGGCGGCGCGGGGTCGGTCGCGGGCCCGCTGGTCGGCGCGCTGGTCGTCGGCCTGTTGCCCGAGTTGCTGGCGAGCCTGGAGGAGTACCGGCTGCTGTTCTTCGGCGGCCTGCTGCTCGTGGTGCTGTGGGCGGCTCCGGGCGGCATCGTCGGCATGTGGCGGGGGCTGCTCGGGTGGCTGCGCTCGAGCTTGCCCGGGGCGGCGGCGGGCGGCATTGCCGGCGTCGACGTGCCGGCGCAGTCCGGGGGTCGGGGCGCCGAGGTCTCGAACGACGGGCGGCTGCCGCTGGTCGCGACCCGCCCGAGGCGCGGGATCCTGGCCGATTCGCTGACGATGCAGTTCGGCGGCGTGCGAGCGGTCGGCGACCTGAGCTTCGAGGCGAAGGCCGGCGAGGTGACCGCGCTGATAGGACCGAACGGGGCCGGCAAGACCACCGCGCTGAACATGATCGGCGGCTTCTACCGCCCGACCTCGGGAGGCTTCCGGCTCGGCGACCGCCCGCTTGGCGGCCTGCCGGCGCTGCGGGTCGCGCGGGCCGGGATCGCGCGCACCTACCAGACTTCGCAGCTCTTCGGCAGCCTGAGCGTGCTCGACAACGTGGTGCTGGCGATGGCCCGCGGCCGCCTCGGGCCGCTGCTCGGCCTGTCGCGCCTGCAGGCCGCGCCGCTGCGCCGGCGCGCGAGGGACCTGCTCGCCTGGTGCGGCTACCTCGGCTCGCCGACGGCGCGCGCCGACTCGCTGCCGCACGTCGACCGCCGGCTGGTCGAGATCGCGCGGGCGCTGGCGCTCGACCCCGACGCGCTGCTGCTCGACGAGCCGGCGGCCGGCTTGTCGAGCGAGGACAAGACGCGGCTCGCAGGCCTGCTGCGGCGGATCGCGGCGTCGGGCATCGCGGTGCTGCTGGTCGAGCACGACATGCCGCTCGTGATGGGCATCTCCGATCGGGTCGTCGTGCTCGACGCCGGGCAGCGACTGGCGGTGGGCACGCCGGCACAGGTGCAAGCGGATCCCGCGGTGCGCCAGGCCTATCTCGGTGAGTCGGCCGACGGCGGCGCCAGGGGCAGCGCGGAAGGCGGATCCGAGGCAGCGGCAGCGATCGGCCGCGCCGCGGCCGTCGAGCCCGGCCACGGCGGCGCCGGCGTGGCGGATGCCGAGGCGCACGAGCCCCGGCCCGAGGTGCTCGGCGTCGGCGCGCTGGTGGCGGGCTACGGCGCCGAGCCGGTGCTGCACGGCATCGACCTGAACGTTCGCCGCGGCGAGGTGGTTGCGCTGCTCGGCGCGAACGGCGCCGGCAAGTCGACGCTGATGCGCGCGCTCGCCGGCCTGCACCGGCCGCTCGCGGGCGGTGGCATCCACCTGGAAGGTAGGGCGCTCGACGCGCTGGGCGCCGAGCGGATCGTCTCGCTCGGCATGGTGCTCGTGCCCGAGGGCCGCCAGGTGTTCCCGGAGCTCAGCGTGCTCGACAACATCCGGCTCGGCGCCTTCCTCGACCCGACCGACCGCGACGCGCGCGTCGAGCAGATGCTCGAGCGCTTCCCCCGATTGCGCGAGCGCCTTCACCAGCGCGCCGGCCTGCTGTCCGGCGGCGAGCAGCAGATGCTGGCGATCGCGCGCGCGCTGATGTCGCGGCCGAAGGTGCTGCTGCTCGACGAGCCCTCGCTGGGGCTCGCGCCGAAGGTGATCGCCGAGCTGTTCGCCGCGCTCGATCGGCTGCGCGCGGAGGGCATGACGCTGCTTCTCGTCGACCAGATGGCCGCGCTGGCGCTGTCGCTCGCCGACCGCGCCTACGTGATCGAGGGCGGGCGGATCGTGGCCCAGGGCACGGCCGTGGAGATCGCGAACGATCCGAACCTGGCACGCGCCTACCTGGGCGGACACTGATGGCCGGAGAAGCCTGATGGACGCGATCGCGATCGATCTTCCCGGTCCGTTGGCCGAGCTGCGCGAGGCCTTCGCGCGCTACGAGCGTGCGCTGACCGGCAACGACGTGGCGGTGCTCGACGAGCTGTTCCTGGACAGCCCGCTGACGGTGCGCCTGGGCGCCACCGAGAACCTCTACGGCTACGACGAGATCCAGGCCTTCCGCAAGACGCGCTCGCCCAAGGGGCTGATGCGCACGCTGCGCAACACGGTGATCACCACCTGGGGCGACCGCTTCGGCCACGCGAGCACCGAGTTCGTTCGCGAGGGCGAGTCGCGCGTCGGCCGCCAGACCCAGACCTGGGTCCGGATGCCCGAAGGCTGGCGGATCGTGGCGGCGCACGTGTCGTGGATGGACCGGTGAGCGCGTCGGGCCGCGGCTGACCGGCCCCGGGCCTTCCTGGCCGGGCGGCTGCTACGCCGGGCGGCCGTCCCGCCGGCCCTCACTCGCGGATGGCGAGCGCCGCGGCCGCGGCCGCCTCGATCGTCTCGTCGATCACGGCTGCGTCGTGGGCCGCCGACAGGAACCAGGCGCCGCGCTCGAGCGCGCGCACGCGGCGAGAGAGCAGCTCGCCGCAGAAGCGCACGTAGCGGGCCCTGTCCACGCGCGCCAGGTCGCGATGGTCGCGGGCCGGCCCGGCGAGCCCGAAGCCGACGTGGAAGATCTGCGGGAACCCGGCGACCACCGCCTGGATGCCGGCCGCGCGAAGCGCCGAGTCCAGCCCCTGCATCAGCTTGCGCCCGAGCGGTTCGATCGCTTTCATCACGCTGCCGTCGGCGAGCGCGCGGAGGGTCGCCACCGTGGCGGCCATGCTGATCGGGTTGGCGTTGTAGGTGCCGCCGTGCATCGCGGCGCCGCTCACGAACAGGTCGAGCAGTTCGGCGCGGCCGGCGACGACCGCGACCGGGAAGCCGTTGGCCACGCACTTTCCGAAGGTGGCCAGGTCGGGCGTGACGCCGAACAGTTGCTGCGCGCCGCCGGGCGCCACGCGAAAGCCGGTGATCACTTCGTCGAAGATCAGCACCGTGCCGTGTCGCGAGCAGGCGGCGCGCACGCCCTCGAGATAGCCGGGCAGGGGCGCGATCGCGCCCGCGTTGCACATCGCCGGCTCCATGATCACCGCGGCCACGTCGCCGGCCGCGAGCCGGGCCTCGACGGCGGCCAGGTCGTTCCAGGCGAGCAGCTCGACGTCGCCGCGCGGAATCCAGCCGTGGTAGTGGCCCTCGAAGTCGACGACCGTGCGCCGGCCGGTGGCCGCGCGGGCCAGCGCCAGCGCGGCCTGGACCGCCTCGCTGCCGGAGCTTGCGAAGCGCAGCTTCTCGGCGCAGGGCACCAGCGAGCAGAACAGCTCGGCGGCCTCGGCCTCGACCGCGCTCTGCCCGCCGTAGAGGATGCCGCGCTCGAGCTGTGCGGCGACCGCCCGGCGCACCGGCTCGGGGGTGTGGCCGAGGATCATCGGCCCCATGCCCAGGTAGTAGTCGATCAGCCGGTTGCCGTCGACGTCGAACAGCCAGGGGCCGTCGGCGCGCTCGAACACGAGCGGCGTGGGTGCGATGCCGTGGCGGAAGTTGCTCGACACGCCGCCGGGCATGAAGCGGCTCGCCGCCGCGATCCGGCGCTTCGATTCGTCGAAGCGTGCCGGCGACTGCGGTTCGAACGCGGCGCGTCCGCGGCCCTGGCTCTGTTCCATCGGTCTGGCCCTCGTGTCGTGGCAGTCGTGCCATTGCCGGCACGGACCGGAAAGCTAGCACCGCCGCGCGATCGCGTGAAGCGCCAGCCTGTACAGCACGCCCACGGTCAGCACCAGCACCACGTAGCGCATCACGTGGAAGACCGCGACCACCGGGACGCCGAGCCGCAGCGCCTTGGCGGTGAGGCTCATCTCGGCGATCGCGCCGGGCGAGGTGGCGAGGATCATCGTGGCCGGCGAGATGCCGGCCGCGCGCGCCAGCGCCCAGCCGAAAAGGGCCGACACCGCGATGCCGGCCAGGGTCGACGCGGCCACCACTGCGAGAAAGCGCGGCGCCTCGGCGAAGAATCCGGGTCGGAAGCGGCTGCCCAGCGCGATGCCGATCAGCACCTGGCCCGCCACGATCACCCAGGCCGGCAGGCTGCTCAGCGCGACGCCGGATCCGGTGAGGCCGCCGGCGACCAGCAGCGGGCCGATCACCCATGCGTTCGGCGCGCCGAGCCTGCGCACCAGCAGGCCGCCCGCACAGGTGGCCCCGACCAGCAGCGCCAGGCCGGCGGGTTCGACCGCCGCGGCCGATTGCGTCCACGCGTCGGTGCCCTGCACCCGCAGCCACTGGTAGACGAAGGGCAGCGTCGAGACCACCAGCAGGATGCGCATCACGTGCGCGGCCGCGATCAGCTGGACCGAGCCCCCGGCGCGCTCGCCCTGCGCCGCCATCTCCGAGGCGCCGCCGATCGCGCCGGCGAAGAACGCGGTGGGCACGTCGACCCGTGCGAAGCGGAAGAGCGACCACGCGAAGGCGAATCCCAGCAGGATCGCGTACACGGCTCCCGCAGCGATGTAGGGCCCCAGCGCGAGCAGGCGCTCGAGCGCATCGGGCGTGAAGTAGAGCCCGAGCGCCGCGCCGATCACCCACTGCCCGGCGTGCCGCGCGACGACCGGCGCGCGCAGGCCTGCGCCGGCGAGGTTCGACGCCGCGCAGGCGAACAGCGCCCCGAGCAGCCAGGGCAACGGCGTGCCGATCCAGGCGAACAGGGCGCCACCGACGGTGCCGACGACGACGGCCAGCGCGAAGGCGCGCGAGGCTGCCGGCAGTCCGGGCTCGCCGTCGGGCGGGGCGGCGGGGCCGTGTGGCGGGGCGGCGCCAGGGCCGGTCGACACGTTGGCTCGTCGCGGTGTGAGGAGCCGGGTCAGTCGCCGCGGCGCGCGCCGCGCAGGCTCGGGAGCCCGATGCCGACCGCGTCGAAGCCGCCGTCGACCGCCAGCGTCTGGCCGTTCACGTAGCTCGCCTCGGGGCTGCACAGGAACCACACGCCGGCGGCGATCTCGTCCTCGGTGCCGTAGCGGTTCAGCGGAATCGCGTCGTGATAGTCCGCGCGGATGTCGGGCGTGTGCAGCTGCTTCGCCATCGCGGTGTCGACCGGGCCGGGCGCGATCGCGTTGACGCGGATGCCGAGGTTGCCGAGCTCGGCCGCCTGCTGCTTGGTCAGGTGGACCACGCCGGCCTTGCTGGTGCCGTAGGCGACCCTGAGCATGCTCGCGCGCAGCCCCGAGATCGACGCGATGTTGACGATGCTGCCGCCGCCGTTGCGCAGCATGACCGGCGCGCAGGCCTGCGCGCACAGGAAGGGGCCGGTCAGGTTCACCGCGATGACACGCTCCCACTCGGCGGCGGTGTGCTCGAGCAGTGGCTTGAACACCGCGACGCCCGCGTTGTTCACCAACGCGTCGATCCGGCCGAAGCGCTCGACGAGCCTGGCCACCGCCGAGTCGACCTGCGCGCCGATCGCCACGTCGCATTCGAGCGCCAGGGTACGCCCGGGCTCGCCGATCGCTGCCATCGCCTTCGCGAGCTCGGGTGCGTCGATGTCGAGCAGGCCGACGTTCCAGCCTTCGCGCAGGAAGCGGCGGGCGACGGCCAGGCCGATGCCGCGGGCGGCGCCGGTGACCAGGGCGACGTTCGGCGAAGGGTTCGGGGCGGTGGCGTTCATCGGCGCGATTCGGGGAGGGGGGTCGACGATTATAGGAAGGCCCGGCTCGCGCCCGCTGGCCGTCAAAGCACTTTCAGAACGAAGAAGCCGACATGGGTCGAGGCGTGGGCGGCGAAGGCGTGTTCGAGGCCGTGGCGCCAGAACAGCCACCCGTACGCGAGGCCGCCGAGCGCGTTCAGCGCGATCGTGCGGGCGACCAGGGCGGGCGTGAGCTCGACGGCGGCCGCGACGGCAGGCAGGTGGGCCGCGCCAAACGCGAGAGCGGCGATCGCGATCGCAAGCCAGGCGGCCGTCGGGCGCAGCGACGCGCCGCCTGCCCCGGCCGCCGTCGACCCGGCGGGTCCACGGGCGGGGCCGGCCGCTCGCATCGCCAGCCAGGCCAGCAGGCTCATCAGTCCCCACCGGAGCATGACCTCCTCGGCGAGCCCTCCGTAGAGCACGCCGCCCACCAGCGCGGGCAGCGCCGGCCGGGCCTCGGCGCGCGCGACCAGTTCGAGCCATGTCTCGCCGAGCCAGGGCGCCAGCGCTGCGTCGGCCGCGGAGATCGCGGCGGCCAGCAGGAGGCCCAGCACGCTCGCCCGAAGCAGGCTGCGCCCGAGCGATCGCCACGAGGCGACGACTGCCGTTCCGGCGGCCAGGCTGCGCAGGCCTGCCCGGTGCGCCAGGCCGGCGCCGACCGCGGCGGCCACCGCCACCAGCACCAGCGGGTTGACGAGCAGCAGCAGCCGGCGCGTCGCGTCGGGAAGTTCGCGAAGCTCCGGCGGCAGCGCGGCCGGGTCGATCGCGGGCGGCATCGCCAGCAGGCCGGTCGCGCCGCCCGCCCCGAGCGCGAGCACCGGCAGGAAGCGTCGCAGGAAGCCAGGCGCAGTCTTCGGCGAGCTCACCGCGCGCCCTGCGGCGCCCCGTCGATGATCCACTGCATCAGCTTGGTGGCGGTGCCGGCGGACATCTGCTCGTGGGCCACGATGCGGGCGTGGAAGGGTTCGCCTTCGCGCAGCTCGGCGCCGATCCGGGCCGCGGCCTGGGGATCGCCCCGATGCTTCGCGAACTCCGCGGCGAGCTCCGGGAAGCCCGGCGCGTCGCGGCGCGGCCCCTTGCCGTGGCAGTTGAAGCAGCCCATCTCGACGGCCAGCGCGGCGCCGGCCGGCAGGTCCTCGGCCAGTGCCGGCGCGCACAGGCCGGCCGCCAGAGCGAGCGCCGCGAACGGCCGGAGCGGATGGCGCCGGCGCGGCTGCCGGCCGGCGAACGAAAGCTCGTCCACGATCAGCCCCGCATCGGCTTCATCGCCGTCGCCCACTTCAGCAGTTCGTCGAGCATCGCGCCGGCCGACTTGTCGATCAGCTCGTTGGACCGGAAATTGCGTTGCTCGTCGAGCTGCTGGGCCACCATCGGCACCATGACGCCCTCGTACATCGGCATCATCTTCAGCGTGGTCACCAGCTGCTTGGCCATCTGCGTGGCGCGCAGGCCGCCGGAAGCGCCGCCGTAGCTCACGAAGCCCGCCGGCTTGTAGTTCCACTCCTTGTAGACGTAGTTCAGCGCGTTGTAGAAGGACGGCGGCGGGTTGAAGTTGTACTCGGGGAGCACGAACACGTAGGCGTCGGCCTCGGCCACGCTGGCGGCCCAGCGCTTCGTGTGCTCGTGCACGTACTTCTGCATGACCGGGTGGTTCGGCTCGTCGTAGACCGGCAGCGCGAACTCGGCCAGGTCCACCGCCCGCACGTCGAACTTGCCGTGCGCGGTGGCGAAGTCGCGGAACCAATTGGCGACCGAGGGACCGACCCGGCCGGGGCGGGTGCTGACCGTGATCACGTTGAGCTTCGGGCTCATGGGCGTTCTCCTCCTTGCAGGGCGCGAGAGAGCATCTTAAGCCGGCGCGGCGCGGGGCGTTCCGGCACCCGTTCCGGCAAGCCGGGAGGGCCGCGTCCGGCCTCAGAGCATGTCGAGCGGCGTCGCACGGTCGGGCGGCGCGAACAGCCGGTCGAGCTCCGCGAGCTGCGCCGCGTCGAGCCGGTGCGCGAGCGCCCCGGCGTTCTCGCGCACCCGTTCGGCGTGCGAGGCCTTCGGGATCGCGATCACGTCGTCGTGGCGCAGCAGCCAGGCCAGCGCCGCCTGCGCCGGGGTCATGCCGTGCCGTTGCGCGAAGTCGCGCAGGCCCCGATGGCGCAGCAGCCGGGCCTGCTCGATCGGCGAATAGGCCATCACCGGCACATGGCGCTCGCGCAGCCAGGGCAGCAGGTCCCACTCGATGCCGCGCCGGTCGAGGTTGTAGAGCAGCTGGTTGGTCGCTGCGCGCGCGCCGCCCGGCACCGCCCACAGCTCGCCCATGTCGGCCAGGTCCAGGTTGCTGACGCCCCAGTGGCGGATCTTGCCGGCGCGCTGCAGGTCCTCGAAGCCCCGGACCGTTTCGGCGAGGGGCACCTGGCCGCGCCAGTGCAGCAGGTACAGGTCGATCCGGTCGGTTCGAAGCCGCTTCAGGCTGCGCTCGCAAGCCGCGGCCACGCCGCGCCGCGAGGCATTGTGCGGGTAGACCTTGCTGACGACGAAGACCTGGTCGCGCCGGCCCTCGATCGCCTCCGCCACCAGTTCCTCGGCGAGACCCTCGCCGTACATCTCGGCGGTGTCGATCAGCGACAGGCCGAGGTCCAGGCCGGCGCGAAGCGCTGCAAGCTCGCTGGCGCGCGCAGAGCGGCGCTCGCCCATCGTCCAGGTGCCCTGGCCGAGGGCGGGGACTCGCTCGCCGGAAGGAAGGGTCACGAATCTCATGCGCGCATTCCGGTTCGAGGCCGCGAGGGCAGCGCGGCCGGTTTCAGGTCTCTTTCCGCAGTCGCTCGTTCGACGGGAACATGAAGCGGTTCGCGTCGGCGTCCATCTGCGTCTTGAAGGCGTGGCTCGCCCGCAGCGTCTCGACGCGGGCCGCTGCCGGCCGCGCGTTGATCTCGTCGAGCAGCCGCTTGACGTTCGGGTAGCGCTGCCACGCGTCGTCGATGCCGAGCACGTGGGGCACCAGGCGGGCCCAGCCCCACAGGGCCATGTCGGCGATGCCGTAGTCGTCGCCGGCCAGCCAGCGGCTCTGCGCCAGGCGGTCGTCGACGACCTTCCAGTGGCGATGCGCCTCGAAGTCGTAGCGGTTCAGCGCGTATTCCTGCGGCGCGGGCGCGTAGTGCCGGAAATGCACCGACTGGCCAGAGAAGGGGCCGATGCCGCTGGCGACGAACATCAGCCAGGCCAGCATCCGGCCGCGCTCGGGCGAGCCCGGGTCGGTCGGCACGAAGCGGCCCGCCTTGTCGGCCAGGTAGAGCAGGATCGCGTTGCTGTCGAACACGACCGCCTCGCCGTCGACGATCGCGGGCACCTTGGCATTCGGGTTCACCCGCAGGAACTCGGGGGCGTGCTGCTCGCCCTTGCGGGTGTCGACCGGGATCGGCTGGTAGGGCAGCCCGAGCTCCTCGAGCAGAAGCGCGACCTTCATCGGGTTCGGGGCCGCGTTGTAGTAGAACCTGATCATCGAAGCCTGTCCGGTAGGTTGGCGGGCCCTTATGATCGGGCATTTTCCAGCCGCGGCCCGCCATGAACCGGATCTTTCTCGGAATCGTCCTGATCGCCTTCGGCGCGGCGGCCTGGCGGCAGGCGGGGCACGTGGCGACCGAGGGCGCGAAGTCGCCGATGGAGGAGCTGTCGGCGGCGATGATCGCGTCGGCCGGCGGCGCGGTCGAGCTCGCGATCGGGCTGGTCGGCGTGATGACGCTGTTCCTGGGGCTGATGAAGGTGGCCGAGGCCGGCGGCATGCTGGTGATCATCGCGCGGCTGATCCGGCCGCTGATGACGCGGCTGTTTCCCGACGTGCCGGCCGACCACCCGGCGATGGGCGCGATGATCCTGAACATGTCGGCCAATGCGCTCGGGCTCGGCAACGCCGCCACGCCCTTCGGCATCCGCGCGATGCAGGAGCTCGACAAGCTGAACGCGCGGCCCGGCACCGCGACCAACGCGATGGCGCTTTTCCTCGCGATCAACACCTCGGGCATCACGCTGTTGCCCACCGGCGTGATCGCGATCCGGGCTGCCGCCGGCTCGGCCGACCCGGCTGCGATCCTGCCGACCACGCTGTTCGCGACCGTCTGCTCGACGATCGCCGCGATCGTCGCGGCCAAGCTGTACCAGCGCTTCGCGCCGGTCGGTCCGGCCGATCCGGCGGCCGCGGCGATCGATCGTCCTTGGGTTCGCGAGGGCTCCGGCACTGGCGTCGAGGCCGCCGACCGCGGCTACCCGCTGTGGGTGTCGATGCTCGCGCTCGGCGCGATCGTCGCGATGATCCCGGCGACGATCGTGTGGGGCCGCGCGGTGTCGCCGTGGATCCTGCCGGGCCTGATGGTCGGCTTCCTGCTGTTCGGCGCGCTGCGCCGGGTGGCCGTCTACGAGGTGTTCGTCGACGGCGCCAAGGAAGGCTTCCAGGTGGCGCTGCGGATCATCCCCTATCTGGTCGCGATCCTGGTGGCGGTCGGCATGTTCCGCGCGAGCGGCGCGCTCGACGCGATGGTGTCGGTGCTCGGCGGCCTCACCTCGCGCTTCGGCCTGCCCGCCGAGGCGCTGCCGATGGCGCTGCTGCGGCCGCTGTCCGGCTCCGGCGCCTACGGCGTGATGGCCTCGATCATCCAGGACCCGGCGACCGGGCCGGACAGCTACGTGGGCTACCTGGTGACCACCCTGCAGGGTTCGACCGAAACCACCTTCTACGTGCTGGCGGTGTACTTCGGCGCGGTGCAGGTGCGGCGCATGCGTCACGCGCTGGCGGCCGCGCTGACCGCCGACGTGGTGGCGGTGATCGCGGCGGTGGCGATCTGCAGCTGGCTGTTCGGGTGAGCGAGTCCGCAGACGAGCCAGGCCAGCTCGAGCGAGTCCGGTGGGCGAGCGAAGCAGGTCGATCGATTTTCAGGAGATGCCGATGACGACGATGCGCGCCGTGTCCGCCGAGCGGGTGCGAGCCATGCTCTCCGACGGGCAGGAGATCGCCTTCCTCGACGTGCGCGAGGAGGGCGTCTTCAGCCGCGCTCACGCCTTCTGGGCGGTGCCCGCGCCTTTCAGCCATCTCGAGCGCCGGCTCGGCCTTCTGGTGCCGCGCCGCGGCACGCGCGTCGTGCTGATGGATGACGACGGCGGCGGGCTCGTGCGGCGCGCTGCCGAACGGATCTCCGCCTGGGGCTACGAAGACGTGGCGATCCTCGACGGCGGGCTGCGGGGCTGGCGCGACGCCGGCTTCGAGGTGTTCGCCGGCGTGCACGTGCCGAGCAAGGCCTTCGGCGAGGTCGTCGAGCATCGCGACGGCACGCCGAGCATCGACCCGGCGCAGCTGAAGGCCTGGCGCGCCGAGGGCAGGCCGGTCGTGGTGCTCGACAGCCGGCCCTTCGACGAGTTCCATCGCTTCAGCCTACCGGGCGGCATCGACTGCCCGGGCGCCGAGCTGGTGCACCGCGCCTTCGGCCTGGTCGACGACGCGACGACGATCGTCGTGAACTGCGCCGGGCGCACGCGCAGCATCATCGGCGCGCAGTCGCTGATCAACGCCGGGATTCCCAATCCGGTGGTCGCGCTGAGGAACGGCACCGGCGGCTGGCACCTGGCGGGCGAGGCGCTCGCGCACGGCAGCCGGGCGGTCGCGCCGCCGCCGGGCGTCGAGGGCCTCGCGCGGGCGGTCGAGGCCTCGCGTCGGGTGGCCGCGCGCTTCGGGGTCGAGGAGATCGGTGCCGACACGCTGCGGCGCTTCCAGGACGAGGCCGGCCGGCGGACGCTGTACCTGTTCGACGTTCGCACACCCGAGGAGTACGAGGCCGGGCACCTGCCCGGCTCGCGTTCGGCGCCCGGTGGTCAGCTGGTGCAATCGACCGACTTCTACGCCGGAACTCGCGGCGCCCGGATCGTGCTGGTCGACGACAACGGCGTGCGCGCGCGGATGACCGCGTCGTGGCTCAGGCAGATCGGCTGGGGCGACGCGTGCGTGCTCGCCGGCGGGCTGAGGGCCGCGGGCCTCTCGCTCGAGAAGGGGCCCGAGCCGGCACCCGCGCTCGGCGACGATGCGGGGCGCGCCTGCGAGACCGTGTCCGCCGGCGAGCTGCAGTCGCTCGTCGATGCGGGCGCGGCGGTGGTCGTCGACCTGGCGAGCAGCCTTCGCTATCGCGCCGGCCACGTCCCGGGCGCCTGGTTCGCGGTGCGGGCGCGCTTCGACGAGGCCTTCGCGAAGCTGCCCGCGCAGGGCGAACTGGTGCTGGCGTCGGACGACGGCGAGTTCGCCCGGCTGGCCGCCGCCGACGCGATCGCGGCGGCGCCGGGGCGCAAGGTGAGGGTGCTGGCCGGCGGCACGCGCGCCTGGGCCGCCGCCGGCCTGCCCTTGGCCGGCGGCTTCGAGCGGCTGGCCAGCGAGCCCGACGACGTCTGGTACAGCCCCTACGACCACGAGGACCTGGGCAAGGCGATGGCCGAGTATTTGAGCTGGGAGGTGGGCCTGGTCGAGCAGCTGGCGCGCGAAGGGATCGCCTTCCCGGAGTTTCCGGCCGCCGGCTGAGGCGCGCGGACTGCCCGGGCTGCCGCAATCGCACGCGGCGGCCGGCGCGCCGGGGGCTTCGGCTACACTCTGTCCGCGCTGGCGGCCATGCCCGCCGCCGGCGCATTGCTGGGGGTGCCGCGCCCGGATCCGCTCGGGCGAGGCTGAGAGCAAACCCTTCGAACCTGATCGGGGTAATGCCCGCGCAGGGAAGCCGCCATGACGACGATCGCCCGCAACACCGCCCTGATTCCGCTTTCTGCCGCCGAGCGCTTGTTCGGCTGGCGCGACCACGCCTCGCTCTGGCTGAGCCTCGGCGTGGGCCTGCTGGTGATGCAGGTCGGCTCCTTTCTCGTGCCGGCGCTCGGCACCCAGGCCGCGGCGATCGCGATCGTGTTCGGCTCGGTGCTCGGCGCCGGGCTGCTCGCGTGGACCGCGAAGCTCGGCTGCGACAGCGGGCTGTCCAGCGCGGGCCTGATGCACGCGGCCTACGGCAGCAGCTTCGCGCGACTGCCGGTGCTGCTGAACATCGTGCAGCTGATCGGCTGGACCACCTTCGAGATGGTCGTGATGCGCGACGGCGTGCTGGCGATCGGGCAGCGCGCCGGGGTCTCGCTGCCGCTGGTCCTGGTCACGCTGGCCTTCGGCCTGCTGCTGATCGGGCTGCTGACCGGATCGATGGTCACGCTGGTGCGCCGCTTCATCGGGCGCTACGCGCTGCCGCTGGTGATCCTGTCGCTGCTGTGGCTGAGCTGGCAGTTCCTCGGCAAGGCGCAGGCGATGGGCTGGTCGGAGATCTGGAACCGGCCGGGTTCGGGCGGCATGAGCACGATGGGCGCGCTCGACCTGGTGATCGCGATGCCGATCTCGTGGCTGCCGCTGGTGGCCGACTTCTCGCGCCACGGCCGCGACGGCGGCAGCGCGCTGCGCGGCACCTGGCTCGGCTACGCGATCGCCAATGCCTGGTGCTATTCGCTCGGCGTGCTGGTCGCGCTGACCACGCCGTCGACCGACCTGGTGTCCGCGCTGCTGCTCGCGCAGGGCGGCCTGATCGCGCTCGGCCTGATCCTGGTCGACGAGGTCGACAATGCCTACGGCGACCTGTACTCGGGCTCGGTGGCCGGACACAGCCTGGTGCCGAAGTGGGGCACCCGCACCTGGGGCATCGCACTGGCCGTGCTGTGCACCGGCCTGGCGATGGTGCTGCCGATGCACTCGCTCGAGCCCTTCCTGCTGATGCTGAGCTCGGTGTTCGTGCCGCTCTACGGCGTGATCCTGGGCCGGCTCGGCGGCCGGGCGGAGGTGGCCTCGCTGGTCGGCTCGGCCAGGGTGAATCGCGGCGCGGTCGCGATCTGGCTGCTCGGCGTGGCGACCTTCCACCTGCTGCCGCAGGTGTCGACCCAGCTCGGCTCGGCGCTGCCGACGCTGGCGCTGACCTTCGTGCTGGCGCGGCTGTCGCGGTAGCATCGCGGCATGATCCCGCTCTCCGTCCTCGACCTCGTCCCGATCCGCGTCGGCGATGCGCCGGCCGATGCGCTTCGGAACACGCTCGACCTGGCGCAGCACTGCGAGCGCTGGGGCTATCGCCGCTACTGGATGGCCGAGCACCACAACATGACCGGCATCGCCAGCGCCGCGACCTCGGTGGTGATCGGCTACGTGGCCGGCGGCACCAGCACGATCCGGGTGGGCGCAGGCGGCATCATGCTGCCCAACCACTCGCCGCTGGTGATCGCCGAGCAGTTCGGCACGCTCGAGTCCCTCTACCCGGGCCGCATCGACCTGGGGCTGGGCCGCGCCCCGGGCACCGACCAGGCCACGCTGCGCGCGCTGCGCCGCGACTGGCACTCGGCCGACCGCTTCCCGGAAGACGTGCTCGAGCTGCAGGCCTTCTTCGAGCCGGTGCAGCCGGGCCAGCGCATCCGCGCGGTGCCGGGCGCCGGCCTGCGGGTGCCGCTGTGGATCCTCGGCTCGAGCCTGTACGGCGCGCAGGTGGCGGCGCACTACGGCCTGCCCTACGCCTTCGCGTCGCACTTCGCGCCCGACGCGCTGTTCGACGCGATCCGGATCTACCGCGAGCGCTTCCAGCCTTCGGCCCAGCTCGACAAGCCCTACGTGATGCCGGGCATCAACGTGGTGGCCGCCGACACCGACGACGAGGCGCGCCGGCTGTTCACCAGCATCCAGCAGCGCTTCGTGGACATGATCCGCAACCAGCGCGGCCAGCTCTCGCCGCCGATCGACGACATCGAGAGCTACTGGACGCCGGCCGAGAAGGTGCAGGCATCGAGGATGCTGGCCTGCTCCTTCGTCGGCTCGAAGGCGAGCGTGAAGGCGCAGCTCGAGCGCTTCGTCGAGCAGACCGGCGCGAACGAGCTGATGGCCAGCGGCGCGGTCTACGACCATGCGGCCCGGCTGCGTTCCTACGAGATCCTCGCCGAGATCGGCCGCGGCTGAATCCGCCCCGGGGCGGCCGGGCTCGCGCGCCGGGGGGCGCCGGCCCTAAGATCGCGGAATCGCCAACCTCCGGGGTTCCCACCATGGCCACGATCGCTCCGCGTCCCGATCCCGAGTCGGATCCCCGCGTGCGCGCGGTGTTCGACGACATCCGCGCCACCCGCAGGTCCGATTTCGTCAATGCCTTCTGGCGCTACCTGGCCTTCGACGCCGCGCTGCTCGAGCGCACCTGGGCCGAGGTCAAGGAGGTCATGGTCGCGCCGTCCGCGCTCGATCCGTTGACCAAGGAGCTGCTCTACATTGCGGTGTCGGTCACCAACAGCTGCTCGTACTGCGTGCATTCCCACACCGCCGCGGCGCGCGCCAAGGGGATGACCGACGCGCAGCACGCCGACCTGCTCAAGGTGGTGGCGCTTGCGGCGAAGACCAACCAGCTGGTCACCGGCCTGCAGGTGCCGGTCGATCCGGCCTTCGACGCAGGCGCGGCCGGGTGAGGCCGGCACCGATCGGCGCGGGCAAGGCGGGCGTGTTCTTCGGGCAGTGGTAGGCTCGCGACGCACGGGCCGCGACCGGGGCGGCCGTCTCGAACGAGGCAACGGAGCAGGCGTGGAGCAGGGATCGGGCATCCTTAGAGTGCTGCTGGTCGACGAGGACGCCGACGCCGCGGCCGCGTTCGGCGACGCGCTGGACCACGGCCTGGGCGGCTCGGCGTCGCTGGTGCACTTCCTGCGCTGCGTCGACGCGCGCGACGCGCTGATGCGCGACGACGCCTCCGGCTTCGACATCGCCTTCGTCGGCTGCCGAGAGGGCGACAGCGCGCTGAAACTGTTGCGCGTGGTGCGGGCGCGCCATCCGCTGCTGCCGCTGGTCGCGCTGACCCAGGCGCGCCAGGGGCCAGTCGCGCAACAGGCCGACGACGACGCCGAGATCGCCGCGCTTCGCGCCGGCGCCGACGACTCCCTGCGGCGCGACGCGCTGAACCCCGCCCCGCTCGCGAGGGTGATCCGCTACGCGCTCGAGCGTGCGAACGCGAATCGCCGGCTGGTCGCGTCGGAGCAGCGCTACCGCGCGCTGTTCGAGGCGCACCCGCTGCCGCTTTGGCTCTACGAGCCGGGGAGCCTGCAGATCGTCGACGTGAACCCGGCGGCGATCGAGAAGTACGGCTACAGCCGCGAGCAGTTCCTGCGCATGACGCTGCGCGACCTGCGCGATCCCGAGCACGTGCCGCAGCTCGAGGCGGCACTCGTGGATCCGCAAGCGATCCGGCAGGGCGTGCCCTGGCGCCACCGCACCGCGCGCGGCGAGGAACTGCTGGTCGACACCTTCGGCCGGCCGGTCGAGGTCGACGGCCGCAAGCTGCGGATGGTCGCGCCGGTCGATCGAACCGGCGAGTACCGGGCGGCCGAGGCGCTGCGCCAGGCCAACGAGGCACTGGAGCGCCGCGTGGCCGAGCGAACCGCGCAGCTCGAGGCGAGCGAGCGTCGCTACCGGGCGCTGGCCGAGCTCGCGCCGCAGGTCGTGTGGAGCGCGGACGCGCGCGGGGCCCTGACCTACCTGAACCGGGCCTGGTACACGATGGTCGGCGGCGATCCGCCGGACTGGCTGGGTTTCGACTGGTTCGAGGCGGTCCACCCCGAGGACCTGCCCGCGGTGCGCAAGGCCTTCTTCGCCGCGCGGCAGAAAGGCGAGCCGATGCAGGGCAAGCGCCGGATCCGCGCGCGTGACGGCGGCTGGCGCACCACGCTGTTCTATGCGGCCCCCGTGTCGGGGTCGGACGGAGCGATCGAGCAGTGGATCGGCGTGGACACCGACATCACCGAGCTCGAGCGCAGCCGGGAGCTGGTCGAACAGACCAATGCCGACCTGGAGGCCTTCTCGTGGACCGTCTCGCACGACCTGCGCGCGCCGCTTCACGTGATCCAGGGCTTCAGCGAGGCCCTGTCGAATGGGGAGGTCGGCTCGGTCGACGACACGGCCCGGGAATACCTGGGCCGGATCGTCGCCAACACCCAGCGGATGGGGCAGCTGATCCAGGACATCCTGAGGCTGTCGCGGGTGTCGCGCGAGCCGCTCGACCTGGGCGAGTTCGACATCGTGGCGCTGGCCCGCGAGACGATGGCCTCGGTCCAGGCGCGCTACGCCGGTCGCGAGATCGAGTTCGCAGCCGAGGGCAGCCTCGTGGTGCGGGCCGACCGGCGGCTGATCGCGGTCGTGCTCGACAACCTGTTCGACAACGCCTTGAAGTTCACCGCGCGCGAGCCGGTGGCGAGGGTCCGCTTCGCGGCGCACGCACGCCAGGACGGCGGGGCCGCCTGCGAGGTCACCGACAACGGCACCGGCCTGCCGGGGGCCTGGCGGGACCCGTCCTTCGGGGTGTTCCAGAGGCTGCACTCGCCGTCGGAGTTCCCGGGCAACGGCATCGGCCTGGCCACCGTCGGGCGGATCCTGCGGCGGCACGGGGGCAGGCTCGAGGCCGATGGCGCGCCCGGGGGCGGCGCCCGCTTCCGCTTCTCGCTAGCCGGCGGCGAGGGCGGGCGATAATCGGCACATCGCCGATCGGCTCCATTCCCATCTCCGCATGCATCGCGACGAACCGCCCACCGATCCACTGAGCGACGGTCCCGCGCCGCGGACCCGCGTCGTCGACGCGGGCCGGCGCTTCGACGACCGGATCGCCACCGCCAACCTGCCGGCCTGGCGCGCCTCGACCGTGCTGTTCGATTCGCTGGCGCATGCCGAGGCGGCGGGGCAGGCCACCGGCCGCGGAGAGCGCCACGCCACGACCTATGCGACCGCCGGCACGCCCGGCACGCTGGCGCTGGCCGACGCGCTTGCCGAGGTCGAGGCGCCGGGCCACGCGTGCCGCGCGGCGCTGATGCCTTCCGGGCTGTCGGCGATCTCGACCGCGCTGCTCGCCTTCCTGTCGCCCGGCGATCACCTGCTGGTGTCGGATTCGGTCTATGGCCCGACCCGGGCCTTCTGCGACGGCATGCTGTCCCGCTACGGCGTGCGAACCGAGTACTACGACCCGACGATCGGTGCCGGCATCGCGCAGCTGATCCGGCCCGAGACGCGGATCGTGTACCTGGAGAGCCCGGGCAGCTACACCTTCGAGATCCAGGACGTGCCGGCGATCTGCGTCGAGGCGCGCGCCCGCGGCGTGCTCACGATGATCGACAACGCCTGGGCCTCGCCGGTCTTCTCGCGGCCCTTCGACTGGGGCGTCGACGCGTCGATCCTGCCGCTCACCAAGTACTGGGGCGGGCACTCCGACCTGCTGATGGGAGCGGTCGTGATCCGCGAGGAGCACTGGCCCAGGCTCTGGACCGCGGTCCGCCAGCTCGGCGTATGCGTCGGCGGCGACGACGCCTGGCTGGTGCTGCGCGGCCTGCGCACCGCCGAGGTCCGGATGCGCGCCCACGAGCAGTCGGCGCTGCGGGTCGCCCGCTGGCTGGCCGGGCGCCCGGAGGTGGCGTCGGTGCTGCACCCTGCGCTGGAGAGCCATCCGCAGCACGCGCTTTGGAAGCGCGACTTCGGCGGCTCCAGCGGCCTGTTCTCGTTCGAGCTGCGGGCCGAGGCGTTCGGCGCCGACGCGGCCGGCGCGCAACGCGCGCTCGCGGCGCTATGCGAGGGGCGCCGGCACTTCGGGATCGGCTACTCGTGGGGCGGCTTCGAGAGCCTGATCATGCCCGCGAAGATCGGCAGCCTGCGCACGGCCCGGCCCTGGCAGGGCGGCCCGCTGGTGCGGCTGCACGTCGGGCTCGAGGAGCCTGCCGACCTGATCGCCGACCTGGAAGCCGGCTTCGAGGCGATGCGGCGGGTTCGCGACGAAGCGCCGCAGGACTAGCGCCGCGCAGGCCTGGCCCTGCCCGCGGCCTGCCATCCGGCTCGCGCCGGCGGTGCTCCGCCCGTCGCGGGCTCAGCCGGCGCGCCGCTCGAAGAGCCAGCCGCCGGGCGTGTCGCGGCCGGTGCACAGGTACTCGAGCAGCTTCTCGTCGAACAGCGCCGCCTGCATCCGCCGCCGCGCGTCGCCGCGGCCCGCAAACAGGATCCGGTCGCCGGCCGCGAGCGCCGTGTCGTCGTTCGGCAGCAGCAGCTCGCCGCCGCCACGCAACAGCATCAGCGCCTGGGCTGGCAAGCGGTCCTTCCGGTTGCGAGGGTCGCGCAGCAACTCGCCGATCGTGGTCGGGCGGTTCTCCGCGTGCAGGCGAGCGCTCACTGCGGGGGCCTCGGCCGGGTCGAGGCGAACCGTCCAGGCGCGCGGCGAGCGGGTGCCGACCCGCTTGCGCAGCTGGTGGATCACCTCGTCGGCCCAGGCGTCGTTCTTGCGGCGGACCACCGCCAGGAAGCGGTCGAGCAGCGGGGTGGTCAGCAGGGCCACGCACTCGTCGGCGATGATCTCGCTCGGCTTCATGACCATGTCGGCCCGGAATGCGTCGAACAGCACCTGGTTGGCGGCCTCGTTCTGGCGCAGCACGACGAACAGCTTCGGGTTGCGCGACCGGGCCAGCGCGGCGATCGCCAGGTTGGTGACGTCGTTGTCCGCGGCGGCGACCAGTCCGACCGCCTCGTCGATGCCGGCGCGGGCCAGCACCTCGGTCTCGGTGCCCACCCCGCGCAGGCGGGCGGGCAGGCCCTCGGCCGGGTCGGCGTCGCCGTCGTCGTGGGCGGGGTCGACCGCGGTCACCTGCAGCCCCTCGGCGATCAGTCGCCGGCTCACCGCGTGGCCGAAGCGGCCGTGGCCGCAGACCACCCAGGGCCCGCGCGGCGGCTCGTGCTCCTTCTCGAGCTCGGCGTCGAGCGGCGCGGTCAGCCAGCTGAGCAGCCGGTAGCAGCCCGGCTCGCGCATTGCCAGGATCAGCTGGTCGGCGAAGGTGTCGAAGGGGCTGATCACGTGGTGGGTGCCGAAGGCCCGCATGCTGGTGGCGGTGCGCGGCGACTGCGCGCCGGCGATCACCGGCACACCGCGGTTGAGCAGCCGGGCGGCGGTCGCGATCGCCAGGTTGGCCCCGTCGTCGGGGGTCAGCGCGAGCACGCCGCGGCACATCGGGTGGCGCAGGCCGGCGGTGAGCAGCGACTGGGGCAGCGCGGCGTCGGCGTGAAGGATCGGCGGGTCGATGCGCAGGTCCTCGAGCTCGAGCTCGGCGATCCGGCCCTCGTCCTTCTCGACGATCACGAAGCGCATGTCGCGGCGGTCGAGCAGCCGGGCCAGCCGCTGGCCCGTGTCGCCGGCCCCGCAGATCAGGTGGAAGGGCTCGCGCGTGCGCCGCACGCGCCCGGCCAGCCGGATCTGCCCGACCGCGCGCTGGAACGCCCGGTCCTGGAACAGCGACAGCACGTTCAGCAGCGCGTAGGTCCAGCCGATCACGGTCAGGTGGATGATGACGATCGTCCACATACGCTGCGCGTCGGAGAAGGTGGCAGGCACCTCGCCGAAGCCGATCGTGGTGGCGGTGTAGCTGACGAAGTAGAACGCGTGGAAGAAGCTCATCGGCGGCGCCGGCGAGCCGTCGTCGGCGACGCCCGGGATCAGCGTGAGGCCCAGCACCGACACCGAGTAGGACAGCACGATGACGATCAGCGGCGTGCGCAGCCGGCGCAGTACCATGAAGAGCACGCTCTGCGCGGCCAGCGGCGAGCCGACGCCACGCGCGGCGCGCTCGGCCCCGCCGCCGTGGCCGCTGCGGTCCGCCGCGTCGCCGTCCGCCATCGGGCCGGCCTCCGTGTCAGCGCCGCAGCGCGAGGGTCTCGCCGATCAGCAGCAGCACCGACACCACGTTGGCGAACAGCGCGCCGGCGGCGAGCGAAACGATGCTGGCCGTCGCCGCAGGGGACTCGCCGGCGCCGGCGGCGTGGGCCGTCCAGGCCCAGACCAGCGCTGCGAGGATCAGCTGCACGTCGGCGACGAGGCTGGTGGCCAGATGCACCGCGCCGACCTGGGTGCGGTCGCCGAACTTCATGATCGTGGCGATCAGGTTCACGACGATCGCGGCGAAGAGTTCCGACACGTGATGGTGCGACGGGTTGTCGATGTCGCCGTACACGAAGCCGAAATTCAGCGTGGCGGCGAGCAGGATCGAGAAGCCGAAGACGACCTTGCCGAGATTCATCGTGGGACTCCGGAGGGGCGAGAGCGAAAGCCGGCCGGGCTTGCGTCAGTGCGTCGCGTCGTCCGCCGCGTCCGGGTCGAAGGGACGCGCGGCGCGCTTGACTTCGGCCATGTCGAGGCCGCGCACCTGCCGCAGGATGTCGTCGAGCGCGCCCTTGGGCAGCGCGCCGGGCTGCTGGAACACGATGACCTGCTCGCGGAAGATCATCAGCGTGGGGATCGAGCGGATGCCGAAGTGGCCGGCCAGCGCCTGCTCCTCGTCGGTGTTGACCTTGACGAACTTCAGGTCGGGGTTCTCGTCGGCCACCGCGTCGAACACCGGCGCGAAGCCCTTGCAGGGGCCGCACCAGGGCGCCCAGAAGTCGACGACGACGACGTCGTTGCCGGTGATCGTGGCGTCGAAATTCTCGGCGGTCAGCGCTTCTGCGGCCATGTCGGTTCGCTCCGTCAGGGTGGGGGCCGGGGCCGACGGCCCGCGCAGCCGCCCCGTCGCCACCGTGAAGTCTACGCGGTGACGCCGCCGCGACGCGAGTCGACCTACAATCGCCGGACCGAACCGAGGAAGACGCGCGGCCCCAGGCGATCCGGGGCGCGCACCAGGAGACACGCGAGATGCCCACCCAGCCGAACCCCTACCGTCAGGATCTCGACCGCAACCCGGCGAACCACGTGCCGCTCACGCCGCTCAGCTTCGTCGAGTGGGCGGCCGACGTGTTCCCGGACCGCTGCGCGGTGATCCACGGGCCGATCCGGCGAAGCTGGGGAGAGATGTACCGGCGGGCCCGGCAGCTCGCGTCGGTGCTGGCCGCCCGCGGCATCGGCGACGGCGACACGGTCTCGGTGATCCTGCCGAACATCCCGGCGATGATCGACGCCCACTTCGGCGTGCCGATGACCGGCGCGGTGCTGAACACGATCAACACCCGGCTCGACGCCGCCACGGTCGCCTTCCAGCTGCGGCACTCGGGCGCGAAGGTGCTGGTCGTCGACCGGGAGTTCTCGCCGGTCGCCAGGCAGGCGCTCGCGATCAACGCCCAGCAGGGGCTGGCCGCGCCCTTCGTCGTCGACGTCGACGATCCGGTCCACGAAGGCCCCGGCGAGCGGATCGGCGAGGTCGAGTTCGAGGACTGGATCGCGCAGGGCGACCCGGCGCACGCCTGGTCGCTGCCGGCCGACGAGTGGGACGCGATCGGCCTGAACTACACGTCGGGCACGACCGGCGATCCGAAGGGTGTGGTCGTGCACCACCGGGGCGCCTACCTGAACTCGGTGGGCAACGTGATGTCGTGGGCGCTGCCGCGCCACCCGGTCTACCTGTGGACGCTGCCGATGTTCCACTGCAACGGCTGGTGCTTCCCGTGGACGCTTCCGGCGGTGGCGGGCACCAACGTGTGCCTGCGCAAGGTCGACGCGGCGCTGATCCTCTCGCTGATCCGCGAGCACCGCGTCACCCACTACTGCGGCGCCCCGATCGTGCACAGCACGCTGATCAACGCGCCCGCGGAACTCAAGGCGGGCATCGACTGGCAGGTCAAGGCGATGGTGGCGGGCGCGGCGCCGCCGGCCTCGATGATCGAGGGGATGGAGCGGATGGGCTGGGAGGTCACCCACGTGTACGGGCTGACCGAGGTCTACGGTCCGGCGTCGGTCTGCGTGAAGCAGGAGGCCTGGGAATCGCTGGACCTTGCCGGCCGGGTAGACAAGAACGGCCGGCAGGGCGTTCGCTACCAGGTGCAGCAGGGGCTCACGGTTGTCGATCCGGAGACCATGGCCGAGGTGCCGCGCGACGGCGAGACGATGGGCGAGGTCGTGTTCCGCGGCAACATCGTGATGAAGGGCTACCTGAAGAACCCGAAGGCGAGCGAGGAGGCCTTCCGCGGCGGCTGGTTCCACACCGGCGACCTGGGCGTGCTGCACGCCGACGGTTACGTGAAGCTGAAGGACCGGGCCAAGGACATCATCATCTCGGGCGGCGAGAACATCAGCTCGATCGAGGTCGAGGACGCGCTCTACAAGCATCCGGCGGTGCTCGCGGCGGCGGTCGTCGCGCGGCCCGATCCCAAGTGGGGCGAGACGCCGCTCGCCTTCGTGGAGCTCAAGGCCGACCGGATGCCCGATTCGCCCGAGGCCGAGAAGGCGCTGGCCGAGGAGCTGATCGCGCACTGTCGCAAGCTGCTGGCCCACTTCAAGTGCCCGCGCGAGGTGCGCTTCGGCGAGGTGCCCAAGACCTCGACCGGCAAGATCCAGAAGCACCTGCTAAGGGCGAAGGTAGGCTCCGCGGACGCGATCGGCTGAGAACGCGCGCCGAGGTGGCGGTTCGGGTGTTCCAGGGCGCGGCCAAGTACAATCGCGCCCCATGCTGAAGGAACAGAAATCCCGGCTGGCCGCGCTGTTCGCGCAGGCTGCCACCGAGCTGGCCGCGCGGGCCGGCGTCGATCTTCCCGCGCCCGAGGTCACGCTGGACCGGCCCAAGCAGGCCGCCCACGGCGACCTCGCCTGCAACCTGGCGATGCAGCTGGCGCGCCCGCTGAAGGCCGCGCCGCGCAAGATCGCCGAGGACCTCGCCGAGCGGGTGCGCGAGCTCGACGTCGACTGCTCGACCGACGACGGCGCTGTGGCGCCGCCGCACACGCTCGCCTCGATGATCGAGGCGCTCGAGATCGCCGGGCCCGGCTTCATCAACATCCGGCTGCGCGACGATGCGAAGCGCGCGGCGGTGCCGCAGGTGCTCGCCGACGGCGAGGCCTTCGGCCGCGGGGCGCGGGGCGCCGGCCGCAAGGTGGTCGTCGAGTTCGTGTCGGCCAACCCGACCGGCCCGCTGCACGTGGGGCACGGCCGGCAGGGTGCGCTCGGCGACGCGCTGTCGGCGCTGCTGCAGGCCGACGGCTGGGCGGTCACGCGCGAGTTCTACTACAACGACGCCGGCGCCCAGATCGAGAACCTGGCGCGCTCGGTGCAGGCGCGCGCCCGCGGGCTGTCGCCCGACGACCCGTCCTTCCCGGCCGACGGCTACCGGGGCGACTACATCGTCGACATCGCGAACGACTACCTGGCCCGCGCCACCGTTTCGGCCGAGCGGGTGCCCGAGGTGACCGGCGCCGGCGACCCGGAAGACCTCGACGCGATCCGGCGCTTCGCGGTGGCCTACCTGCGCCGCGAGCAGGACCTCGACCTGCGCGCCTTCGGCGTGCGCTTCGACAACTATTACCTCGAGTCGTCGCTGTATGCCGACGGCCGGGTGCAGAAGGCGGTCGACGCGCTGGTCGCAGCGGGCCGCACCTACGAGGACGGCGGCGCGCTGTGGCTGCGCACCACCGACTACGGCGACGACAAGGACCGCGTGATGCGCAAGTCCGAGGGCGGGTTCACCTACTTCGTGCCCGACGTCGCCTATCACGTGACCAAGTGGGAGCGCGGCTACCAGCGCGCGATCAACATCCAGGGCTCCGACCACCACGGAACCATCGCGCGGGTGCGCGCGGGCCTGCAGGCGCTCGGCGCCGGCATCCCGGAAGGCTATCCGGACTACGTGCTGCACAAGATGGTCACCGTGATGCGCGGCGGCGAGGAGGTGAAGATCTCCAAGCGCGCCGGCTCCTACGTGACGCTGCGCGACCTGATCACCTGGAGCGGCGAGCTGCGCGACCAGGCCGGGCAGCCGACCGGCGCCGACGAGCAGCGCGGCCGCGACGCGGTTCGCTTCTTCCTGATCTCGCGCAAGGCCGACAGCGAGTTCGTCTTCGACGTCGACCTGGCGCTCGCCCGCAGCGACGAGAACCCGGTGTACTACGTGCAGTACGCGCACGCGCGGCTGTGCTCGGTGTTCGCGCAGTGGGGCGGCGACGTCGCCGGGCTGGCCTCGGAGGCGGCTGCCGGCAGGGTCGACCTGTCGCCGCTCGCGTCGCCCAGGGAGTTCGCGCTGATCGCCCGGCTCGCCGAGTTTCCGGAGCGCGTGGCCGAGGCGGTCGATGAACTGGCGCCGCACGCCATTGCCTTTTATCTCAAGGATTTAGCCTCGGAAGTTCACTCTTACTATAATGCCGAGAGGTTCCTCGTCGACGACGAGGCTCTGCGCAATGCGCGGCTGGCCCTGTTGGTGGCCGCGCGCCAGGTGCTGCGAAACGGGCTCGCGCTGATCGGCGTGTCGGCCCCCGAGAGGATGTGATGGCGAAGACCCGGTCGCAGCGCGGTGGAACGCTGCTCGGATTCCTGGCGGGTCTGGTCCTGGGCCTGGGCATCGCGGTGGTCGTCGCGCTGTTCGTGACCCGCGCGCCGGTGCCCTTCGTGAAGAAGTCGCACCGGGCCCCCGAAACGGTGACCGCGCCGGAGGCCGGCGCGCCGCTGCCGGACCCGAACGCGCCGCTCCTCGGGCGCCAGCCCGCGCCCGAGGGCGGCACGGCGCCCGGGGGCGCGCCCGCCGCCGCGCCGTCGCAGGCAACGCCCCAGCCGCCGGCTGCCGGCGCGCCGGCCGGCTCGGCGCCCGCTACCGCCGACGGCGGCTACCTGCTGCAGGTCGCGGCCTTCCGCTCGGTCGACGACGCCGAAGGCATGAAGGCCAGGCTGGCCTTGCTCGGCTTCGAGGCCCGGGTGGTGCAGGCCGAGGTCAACGGACAGACGATGCACCGTGTCAGGATCGGGCCGTTCGCGACACAGGAAGAGGCGAACCGCGCTCGGGCGCGGCTGATCGACGGCGGCTTCGAGTCGTCCGTGGTCCGCCAGCGCTGACGCCGCCAACAAGAGGAACAACGCAATGACCGATCGAATCCGACGTTCGATGATCATGGCCGCCGGTGCGGCGGCGATCGCTGCGCCCATCGGTGCGCTGGCGCAGGCCCCCCGCGAGGGCAAGGACTTCCGGCCGGTGCGACCGGCCCAGCCGACCGACGTACCGCCCGGCAAGATCGAGGTGATCGAGTTCTTCTGGTACGGCTGCCCGCACTGCAACTCGCTCGAGCCGCTGCTCAAGGACTGGGTGGCCAAGCTGCCCGACGACGTGGTGTTCCGCAAGCTGCACGTGCCCTTCGGCGAGCGCAGGCACCAGCAGCTCTTCTACACGCTCGAGTCGATGGGCAAGGCCGCCGAGGTCAACGACGCGATCTTCCGCGCGATCCACGTCGACCGCGACCGCCTCGACACGGTCGACAAGATGGTCGCGCTGCTCGGCAAGCACGGGATCGACGGCAAGACCTTCCGCGAGACCTTCGACTCGTTCGCGGTGCGCACCAAGATGCGCCGCGCGGCGCAGGTCGTCGACGCCTACGGCGTGGACGGCGTGCCGGCCATGGCGGTCAACGGCAAGTACTACACCGCGCCCAGCATGGTCGGCTCGAACGCCGGCGCGCTGCGCATGCTCGACCAGCTGATCGAGATCGAGCGCAGGGCGCGCAAGTGATGCGATGAGCGCTGCCGGTCGCGCGCCGACGGTCTTCGTGACCGGCGCCTCGAGCGGGCTCGGGGCGGCACTCGCGATCGAGTACGCGCGGCGGCATCCCGGCGCCCGGATCGGGCTGCTCGGCCGGCGTGCCGCCGGGTTGGGCGAGGTCGGCGAGGCGGTTCGCGCCGAGTCGGGCGGTCGAGCGTCCGCGCTCGAGCTGGTCGCCGACGTCACCGACCGCGCTGCGCTCGCCGAGGCGGCCGGCCGCTTCGTCGCCGAGGCCGGCGTGCCCGACGTGGTCATCGCCAATGCCGGCATCAGCGCCGGCACGATCACCGGCGAGGCGGCCGACGCCGAGGTGTTTCGCCGGATCGTCGAGACCAACCTGATCGCGCTGCCGGAGACCTTCGCGCCCTTCGTGGGCCCGATGCGCGCGCGCGGCAGCGGCACGCTGGTCGGAATCGCCAGCGTGGCCGGCATTCGCGGCCTGCCGGGCGCGGGCGCGTACAGCGCCTCGAAGGCCGCCGCGATCGCGTACATGGAGAGCCTGCGGGTCGAGATGCGCGGCAGCGGGCTGCGGGTCGTCACGATCGCGCCCGGCTACATCCGCACCCCGATGACCGCCGGCAACCGCTACCCGATGCCCTTCCTGACCGACGCCGACGTGTTCGCGCGGCGCGCGGTGCGGGCGATCGACGCCGGCCGCGGCTTCGTCGTGATTCCGTGGCAGATGCGAATCGTGGCCGGGCTGCTGCGCGGGCTGCCCAACCCCGTGTTCGACCGGCTGTTCGCGCGCGCGCCGCGCAAGGCGCGCGTCGGCGCCGACGGCTGACGGCGGGGCAGTGCGATGCATGCGCGGATCGTGTCGCTGGTGCCGAGCCTGACCGAGCTGCTGTGCGAGCTCGGCCTGCGCGACGCGCTGGTTGGCCGGACCGGCTTCTGCATCCATCCCCGCGAGGCCCTGCGCGAGGTGCCCAAGGTGGGCGGCACGAAGGACGTCGACATCGAGCGCATCCGGGAGCTCGCGCCGACCCACCTCGTCGTGAACGTCGACGAGAACGAGAAACCCACGGTCGACGCGCTCGCGCGCTTCGTGCCGGAGATCGTCGTCACGCACCCGATCGGCGTCGAGGACAACCTGGCGCTGATCGGGCGCTTCGGGGAACTGTTCGACCGGCGGCCGCAGGCGGCGGTGCTGGCCGACCGTTTCGCGTCGGCGCTGGCGGGCCTGCGGGCCAGCCGCTTCCCGGCGCTGCCGGTCGTCTACCTGATCTGGAAGGACCCGTGGATGACGGTGGGCCCCGACACCTTCATCGCGCGGATGCTGGCCGAGGCGGGGATGGTCGCGCTGGCCCCGCCCGGCGAGGCACGTTACCCGGTCGTCGACCTCGACTGGATTCGCGACAGCGGTGCCGCCGCGGTGCTGCTGTCGTCCGAGCCGTATCGCTTCCGCGAGCGCGATGCCGGCGCCTTGCGCGAGGCGCTCGATAGTGAAGGGCACGGCCCCGTCTGCCTGACGATCGACGGAGAGATGACCTCGTGGTACGGCAGCCGCGCGATCGACGGACTTGAGTACCTGCAGGATTTCCGCAGGCGTGTCGACGCGGCGCTTGCCGGGGCGGGCCGACCGCCCGAAGGCGCGCCGCAGGGAGCGAACCGATGAAGACCGAACGAAGCCTGCATCGCGGCCCGGCGCTGGCCGCGGTGCTCGTCACCCTGTCGCTGCTCGGCGCTTGCGCCGGACCGCGCGGGCCTTCCGGCGCGGCGGGGGCGCCGCCGGGCCAGGCGGCCACGGCCTCGCCCGGCGCGGCGCCGGCCGCCGGCGCGCCCGGGCGGGGCGGCCGTTACTACCTCGACGACGGGCCGGGCAGCGTGCCGCCGCCCGACCTCGCGTCGATTCCCGACGCGGTGCCGCGCGCCGAGCCGCTGCTGCCGCGAACCGCGCGGCCGTACGTGGTGTTCGGGCGCGAGTACCGGCCGATGGCGCGGCTCGAACCCTACCGCGCGCGCGGCGTGGCGACCTGGTACGGCCGCCGCTATCACGGCAACCCGACCTCGAGCGGCGAGCCCTACGACATGTACGCGATGACCGCCGCCCACCCGACGCTGCCGATCCCGAGCTACGTGCGGGTCACGAACCTGCGCAACGGCCGCAGCGTCGTCGTGCGCGTCAACGATCGGGGCCCCTTCCTTCACGACCGGCTGATCGACCTGTCCTACACCGCGGCGGCCAAGCTCGGCTACGTCGACGCCGGCAGCGCCGAGGTCGAGGTCGAGCTGATCACCGAGTTCGGGGACCGGCCGGCGACGACGGTGGCCGCTGCGCCGGCCGTGCCGGCGGCGCCTGCAGCACGGACCGCGCCAGCCGTGGCCGCCGCGTCGACCGCGCCAGCCGTGGGGCCTGCGCCTGCTGAACGCCCCGCCGCGCAGCCGGCGGCGTCGGAGCCCGAGCGGCTGAGCTTGCAGACCGAGATGGTCGGCACCCCGGTTCCGCCGCTCGAGCGCGGCTTCTGGCTGCAGCTCGGCGCCTTCGGCTCGGCCGACAACGCGGGCGCCGCCCGCGAGCGGCTGGCGGCCCGGCTTACCGGGCTGGGCGCGCCGATCGACGTGGTGGCCGACGGCGGGCTGTACAAGCTGCAGGCGGGCCCGTGGCCGACCCGCGAGGCCGCGCAGGCGGCGGCCGAGCGGGTCCGCGCCGAGACCGAGCTGCAGCCCTTCCCGACACAGCGGTGAGGGTCGTTGCGATGAGCTGGTAAGTCAGCGCTCGCTGTCGCCAGATCCCTTGGAAATCGAAAGCGCCAGCTGATACAGCTCGCGATGCGGCAGACCGGTCGCGCGGGTCGCCACCTTGACCGCGCGGCTCGGCGGCAGTTCCTGCAGCAGCGCCTCGAGGAGCCGGCGCGGATCCAGGCCTGCCGCTTCATCGCCTTCGGTTTCGCCGGCGCCGGCCACAACCAGCACGTACTCGCCGCGCAGGCGGTTCGGGTCGGCGGCGACCCAGTCGGCGGCCTCGCCCACCGCGCAGCGATGCACCTCCTCGAAGCGCTTCGTCAGCTCGCGGCCGATCGCCACCAGACGATCGGCGCCGCAGCGCTCGGCGATCGCCGGCAGCGTCGCGGCGATCCGGTGCGGGGCCTCGAACAGCACGAAGGGCCAGGCCAGCCGGGCGAGCGCGGCGAGCCGTTCGTCGCGCGCGCGGGGCCTCGAAGGCAGGAAGCCCTCGAAATGGAAGGGGCCCTCGACCAGCCCGCTGGCCGAGACCATCGCGATCGCGGCCGACGGCCCGGGAATCGGCACGACGCGGGCGCCGGCGTCGAGCGCGGCCGACACGATCCGGCAGCCCGGATCGCTGACCGCCGGCGTGCCCGCATCGCTGACCAGCGCGATCCGCCGGCCTTGCGCGAGCAGCTCGGCGACCCGCTCGGCCGATGCCCGCTCGTTGTGGCGATGCGCCGCCAGCGTGCGCGCCGAGGAGCCGGCCCGATCGAGCAACACCCGCGTGGTTCGTGTGTCCTCGGCGGCCACCCAGTCGACCTCCCGCAGGGTCAGGATCATCCGTTCGGACAGGTCGGACAGGTTACCGATCGGGGTGGCCACTACATATAATGTCCCGATGCCATCCGCCCCGGCGGGCCGCTCGCGACCCGCGTCATTGATATCGCTCATGTCCGTTCCGCAATGACCCATCGCCTCGTTTCGCGCCGCCGCAGCCTGCGCTCGATCGCCCGCGCGGCCGCGGCCGCGGTGGCGGCGTCTGCCCTCCCGGCTTTCGCCCAGGAGGCCGCCAACGGCGGTGTCGCGGCGACCTTCGGCACGCCTTCGGAACAGCGCGAGCGCATCGGCGCCGGCCCGTCGCGCATCGCGCTGCTGGTTCCCCCGGCCAACGGAGTCTACCGCCGCGCGGCGCTCGCGCTGACCGACGGCGTGCGCGCCGCCCACTCGCGCGACGGCGCGGGCTTCGCGGTCGAGGTCATCGAGACCACCGAGTCCGGTCCGGAGCTTCGCGGGCTGTGCGACCGCCTGGCCGCGCGCGGCTTCCAGCTGGCGATCGGGCCGCTCACCCGCAACGCGGTCACTGCGCTCGCCGCCACCGGCCCGCTGCCGCTGCCTGTGCTCGCGCTGAACCAGACCGACGGCGTCGCCCCGCCGCCCAACATGGCCTTGTTCGGCCTGTCCATCGAGAACGAGGCCGAGCAGGTGGCCTCGTACGCGTATCGCGACGCCGCGTCCTTCCAGACCGCCCGCCGCCCGCGCGCCGCGATCGTCCACGACGGCTCGCCGCTTTCGCAGCGCAGCGTCGGGGCCTTCATCGAGCGCTGGTACCAGTCCGGCGGCGAGTACTACGAGGCGGTCGAGACCGACATGGCGAGCGCGTCGATCTCCACGCTGCGCAGCGCGCTGCGGGGCGTCGATGCCGACGTCTGGTTCGCGGCGATGCCCCCTTCTCGGGTGCCGACGCTGCGCGGCGCGATCGGCGAGCGCGCGTTCGTCTACGGCACGTCGGTGCTGAACTCCGGCGCCACCCCCGAAATGGGCGATCGCGACCCTAAGGCGCCGGTGATCCGCTCGCCCGAGCTCGACGGTGTGCGCCTGGTCGTGATGCCCTGGCAGGTGCAGCCCGATCACCCGGCGGTCATGGCCTATCCGCGCCAGCGCGAGCTCAACGTGGAGCTCCAGAAGGTCTATGCGCTGGGCATCGACGCGCTGCGGCTCGGGCAGGTGCTGATGGCCGGCGAGACCCACGCCGACATCGACGGCGTCACCGGGCTGTTGCGGCTCGACCTGGCCCGCGATGCGCGCGTCGACCGGCTGCCCCTGCTGGCCGAGTACCGCGACGGCGTGCTCGGCATCGCCGCCCCCCGCTGAGCCGTGGCGCGCGCCGGGCGCCCGCCAGCCCCGGCCGGCCGGCCCGGGTTGCCGGCACGCCGCTCGCCCACCCAGCGCGCGGGCGATGCGGCCGAGGCAGGCGCGCTCGACTTCCTGGTCGCCCGCGGGCTCAGGCCGCTGGCGCGCAACGTGTCGAGCAAGCTCGGCGAGATCGACCTGATCATGCAGGACCGCGACGAGCTCGTCTTCGTCGAGGTCAGGGCGCGCTCCCGCAGCGACTTCGGCGGTGCCGCGGCGTCGGTCGGCTGGGCGAAGCAGCAGCGGGTCAGGCGCGAGGCGCAGCGCTGGCTCTGCGCGAATTTCGGCGACCGCTGGCCGGCCTGCCGCTTCGACGTCTGCGCGGTGCGCCCGGGCGGGATCGACTGGATACGCGGCGCATTCTGAGGCATGCAATTCCGGTCGGTATAATCGATTCGATGGATCTACAGCGTCGAATCCGCGGTCATTTCGAGGACAGCGCGCGCCTCAAGCAGGAGGCGGCCGAGCCGCTGGCCGGGCCGATCGCCCGGGCCGTCGAGCTGATCACCTCGGCGCTGGCCGCCGACCGCAAGCTGCTCGTCTGCGGCAATGGCGGTTCGGCCGGCGACAGCCAGCACCTGGCCGCCGAACTGATCGGCCGCTTCGAGCGAGAGCGTCCCGAACTCGCCGCCGTCGCGCTCACGACCGACAGCTCGATCCTCACCGCGATCGCCAACGACTACGCTTTCGAGCAGGTCTTCGCCAAGCAGGTGCGGGGCCTCGGCCGAGAGGGCGACGTGCTGGTCGCGATCTCCACGAGCGGCAATTCGCCGAGCGTGCTCGCCGCCGCGCAGGCCGCGCGCGAGCGCGGGCTCGCGATCGTGGCCCTCACCGGCCGGGGCGGCGGGCGCCTCGGCGAGATGCTCGGCGACGGCGACGTGCACCTCTGCGTGCCGCACGACCGCACCGCCCGCATCCAGGAAGTGCACCTGCTGATCATCCACTGCCTCTGCGACGGCATCGACGTCTCCCTGATGGGCGAGTGACGCCGGTCCGTGCCACCGATAGGAGTTCCCGCATGAACGCCACCCTTCGTGTCGCCGTAGCCGGCGCCCTCATCGCTTCCACGCTCGCGATCACCGGATGCGTGCCGCTGGCCGCCACCGGCGTGGCCGTGGGCACGATGGCCGCGATCGACCGCCGCACCGTCGGCGCGCAGACGGAGGACCAGGCGATCGAGCTGAAGGCCGCCGACCAGATCCGCGCGACCCTCGGGCAGTCGTCGATCTCGGTGACCAGCTTCAACCGCAAGGTGCTGCTCACCGGCCAGGCGGCCACCGAGCAGGACAAGCGCAACGCCGAGCGGATCGTCGCCGCGATCGACAACGTGCGCTCGGTGCACAACGAGCTGCAGGTGCTCGGCAGCCCGTCGCTCACCTCCAGGGCCGCCGACACCTCGATCACCGCGCGGGTCAAGACCGCACTGATCAACGCGCAGGACATCAAGGGCAACACGGTGAAGGTGATCACCGAGTCGGGCACCGTCTACCTGATGGGCCTGGTCAGCCGGCGCGAGGCCGACCGTGCGGCCCAGGTCGCGAGCCGGGTCTCTGGCGTGCAGCGCGTGGTCACCGTGTTCGAGCTGATCACCGAGGAAGAGGCTGCCCGCCTGCACGGCGCCGCGCAGCAGAAGTAAGCGCGCCGGAAGCCGGCGAGCATTCCGGCAAGCGCGCCGAGGTCGGCGCGCGTTCCGCCGGCGCCTGCCGCCGGCGGGGCATTCCCAGGGCAACGGCAGGGCGCTCAGCGGGCCCCGTCAGGGGTTTCCCGCCGTGCATCGCCGGCCTCCGGATGGATGCTGCCGGGGGGCCGACGAGCGGCCAACCGCTCGCGCACGCACCGACGGACAATTCCCTGGTGCCCCGATCGAGGGGCTTGGGGAATGCGCGAACATGTCCAGCGGTCCGATCCTGCTCGTCGTCTTGCTGCTGCTGCCGCTGCTCTGGGCGGTGGCGGCGTACAACCGTTTCGTCACGCTGCGCAACCGCTGCGAAAACGCGTTCGCGCAGATCGACGTCCAGCTTCGCCGGCGCCATGACCTGATCCCAAACCTGGTAGCCGCCACCCGCGGCTACCTGGAGCACGAGCGGCGCACGCTCGAGGCGGTGATCGCGGCCCGCAAGCAGGTCGGCGAGGCGAGCGCCGAGGCGCGCGCCCATCCGCGCGATCCGCATGCCCTGGAGGCGCTCGAGCACGCCGAAGCCGTGCTGGCCGGCCCGCTCGCCCGGCTGATGGCGCTGGTCGAGGCCTATCCGGCGCTGCAGGGCGACGAGACCGTGCGGCGCCTCACCGAGGAGCTGCAGACGACCGAGAACCGGATCGCCTTCGCCCGCCAGGCCTACAACGACCAGGCCGCCACCTACAACACGGGGATAGAGAGTTTTCCGGCATCGCTGGTCGCGACGCTGTTCGGCTTCGTCCGCACCCGGATGCTGAGGCCGGCCGCCGCCCCGGCGCAGCGCGAGGCTGTAGCCGTCGCACTCTGAAGGACCCGGTCGAGAGATGGACTTCTTCGCCCACCAGGACCGGGCACGGACCCTGTCCGCGCGGCTGGTGCTCCTGTTCGGGCTGGCGATCGTCGCCGTCGTCGTGGCCGTCAACCTGGCGGCGCTGGCGACCTGGCGCCTGCTCTTCGCAGGCGCGGGCGCGCCGCCTTACTTCGTCGCCACGAACGCCTTCGTCGTCCTGCTGATCGTCGGCGGCAGCGCCTGGCTGGAGCGCCACCGGCTCGGCGACAGCGGCGACGTGCTGGCCGAGCGGCTCGGCGCGCGTCTGCTCGACGATGCGAACCCGCAGCACAGGCGCCTGCGCGACGTGGCCGAGGAGGTCGCCGTGGGCGCCGGCGTGCCGGTGCCGGCGCTCTACGTGATCGACGATCCGGCGATCAATGCGCTGGCGGCCGGCGAGCGGCCGGCGATCGCCGCGATCATGCTGACCCGGGGCGCGCTCGAGCGGCTGGACCGCGCGCAGTTGCAGGGCGTGGTGGCGCACGAGTTCGCCCACATCCTCGGCGGCGACGCCGCGCGCAACGTGCGGCTCACCGCGGCGCTCTACGGGCTGTACTCGCTGCGGATCGCGGGCGGACACCTGCTCGAGTCGGCACTGCAGCGCGGCGCCGGCCGCGCGGGGCCGCTGTCGTTGCTCTCTCCGCTGGCCGGGGCGGCCGGCCTGGTGGTCTCCGCGCTCGGCTTGCTCGGCGTGTTCGCTGGGCAGCTGCTGCGCGCCGGCATCAGCCGCCAGCGCGAGTTTCTCGCCGACGCGGTGGCGGTGCAGCTGACCCGCGATCGGGACGGGCTCGGCAGCGCCCTGCGGCGGATCGCCGCGGAACACTCGATGACCGGCGCTGCCGCCGGCCCGGGGCACGGCGGTTACGAGGCGCTCGTCAGCCACTTCCTGCTGGTGCAGCCGGCGGGGGCGGGCGACTGGTTCGACTCGCACCCGCCGCTGGCGGAGCGCATCCGCCGGCTGTACGGTCGCCCGATGCCGCCGCTGCGCGATCGCGCGATCGGCGTGCAGCCGGCGCTCGAGGTCTCGCGCGCGCCGGCGATTCCGGGCGAGTCGCTCGGCGCCAGGCTGGTGTCGCGCCTGCACCTGCCGGCGCGGCTCGCCCCGCGCGCCGGCGCCTTCGCGGGCCTGCCGGCCCCGGGCGGGGACGAGTCGCGCACCGACGTGTTGCGGTGGGCGGAGACGATGGCGATCGCCGCCGACGACCGGCCGGCGGCCGTCCCGCTCTCGGCGACGCCGGCCGCCGCGCTGATCGAGCGCATGCGCGCCCCCGCGCTGAACCGCGAGGATGCGAGCCGGTGGCTCTGCGCGCTGGTGGCGGGGCACGCGGAGGGCGGCGCAGGCGAGGAAGGCGACCCGAGGGTCGCCGCGGCCCTGCGCTGGCTGCTGTCGCCGGCGGGCGCTGCGCTGCGGGTGCCGGTGCTCGAGCTGATGCTCGCGCGCATCCGGCGCTGGAGCAGCACGCACCGGCGCGAGATGCTCGACCGATGCCGCCGCACGATCGAGCGCGACGGGCGTGTGGATTCGGCCGAGTGGGTGCACTACACGCTGGCACGCCATCGCCTCCTGCCGCAGGCGCCTGGCGGGGCCAGGAACTCGGTGCTGCGGGCGGCCGGCGGGCGGGCCGCGCACGGCCGCGCGCTGGCCGCGCTGTTCGCGATGGCCGCCGCGATCGGCGAGGCCTCCGCCCGCACGACCCGCGACACGCTGGCCGAAACCGCGGCGCTGCTCGGCGTGCCCCCGCCGGCCGCCACCCCCGACGAGCTCGACACGGTCGAGCTGGCGCACGCGCTGGACACGCTGGTGACCCTGCCGCCGCTGGACAAGCCGCTGCTGCTGAAGATGCTCGCGAAGATGGCGCGAACCCCGGGCAACCCGGACTTCGACGCCTTCGTTCGCGCGGTGGCCGCCGCGATCGATTGCCCGGTTCCGCGGCTCGCGCTGCCGACCTCGCCTGCCTGATCGACACTGTCGAACGCGCGGGCCGCGTTCGCGACCGCTGTTCCGAAATGCGGTCCTGCACCGTTCGCGGGCGCGGCGTACGGAACGCTCCGCCTTGACGTTGCGAGAGCCGCGGGGCTAGCCTCGATTCGTCGGGGGCCGGCGATCGGCCGGCCGCACGAAGAACGGGAAGCCCGCACCGGGCTCCACGACACAGGAGACATCCCCATGAAGCGTCGTTCGATGATGGCGGCCGCCGTCGGTGCCGCCCTTTCCGCAGCGCTCGCGCAGTCGCCGGTTCTCGCGCAGGACAAGCCGATCCGGATCGGCGTGCCGACCGCGGTCCAGCTCCAGGTCGGCCGCGACACCCAGGAAGCGGTCCAGATGGCGATCGACGACATCAACGCGAAGGGGGGCGTGCTCGGGCGCAAGCTCGAGATGGTCCCCGCCGACGAGACCGAGAAGCCCGAAGCCGGCATCAACGCGATCAAGAAGCTGACGGCCGAGGAGAAGGTCGACGTGATGATCGGCGGCTACACCAGCGGCGTCACGCTCGCGCAGCTGCCGCACATCGCCCGCTCGAAGACGATCTACCTGGGCGTGGGGGCCGCGTCGCCGGCCATCACCCAGCGCGTCAAGAAGGACTACGACGAGTACAAGTACATCTTCCGCGTCGGCCCGATCCACTCCGGCCACCAGGCCAAGCAGGTCAGCGGCTTCATCTCCGGCTTTGTCGTCGGCGAGCTCGGGCGCAAGAAGGTCGCGATCGTCGGCGAGAACGCGAAGTGGGTGCAGGACCTGGTGCCGATCCTGAAGAAGAGCGCCACCGAGGGCGGCGCCGACGTGCGATTCACCGAGCTGTTCGACACGCAGACCTCGGACTTCTCGCCGCTGTTCTCCAAGGTGCGCGACTCGGGCGCCGAGTTCATGGTCGTGATCCTGTCGCACGCATCGAGCGACATCTTCGCCAAGCAGTGGCACGACTCGCAGATGCCGATGCCCTACGGCGGCATCGACGTGAAGAGCATGGACGGCGACTTCTGCGAGCGCATCGGCGGCAAGTCGGTGTCCGAGATCGCCGCCAACTTCGCGGTGCGCGCGCCGATCACGCCCAAGACCGAGGCCTTCTTCGACGAGTTCAAGAAGCGGACCAACCGCACGTCGGTCTACACCGGCTTCTTCGCCAACGACTCGGTCTACATCTACGCCAACGCGGTCAAGGCGGCGGGCACGACCGACCCCGAGAAGGTCATCAAGGAGCTGGAGAAGACCAGCTACGTCGGCGTCACCGGCCTGATCGAGTTCGACGACTCGCACGATGTGAAGGCCGGCGGCAAGCACCCGAACCTGCTGTTCGCCCAGTGGCGCCCGGGCTGCACGCGCGAGGTGGTCTATCCGAAGGAGCTTCGCACCGCCGAGCCGATCCTGCCGGCCTGGGTCAAGAAGTGACGGAGCCCGTCTCCCGAGCCTGACCTCGCCTGCCCGCCGGCATCGCCCTTCGCGGCGATGCCGGTGGCGCCTGGCGTGTCGCACGCCGCCGGCCCCAGCGCCGGGCGGCGCAGGCTTCCCGATCCCGCTCGCAGCCGAGCTTCTCCTGCCGGGGGTATCTCTTGGCCGAAATCCTGATACAGGGCGCGGTGTCCAGCGCCATCTACGCGATGCTCGCGGTCGGCTTCACGCTGATCTTCGGCGTCGCGCGCATCCTGAACCTGGCGCACGGCTCGTTCTACGCGCTGGGCGCGTACGGCGCCTACCTGCTCACCTCGCTCGGCCTGCCGCTGGTGCCGGCGGCATTGCTGTCGATCGCCTTCGTCGCGGTCTTCGGCGTCGTCATGGAGCGGGTGTTCGTGCGGCCGATGCGCAAGCAGTCGCTGCTCGCGGTGCTGATGATCACGCTGGCGGTCGCGCTGGCGGTCGAGCAGGCCCTCTTCCTGGGCTTCGGCTCCGAGTACCGGAACGTGCCGGCGCTGGTCTCCGCGAAGTACACGATCGCCGGCGTGGACATCGCCGGCCAGCGGCTGCTGACGCTGGTCGCGGGCATCGTGCTGATCGGCGCGCTGTGGCTGTTCATCCAGCGGACCCGCCTCGGCTCGGCGATTCTCGCGATCTCGCAGGACCCCGAGGCTGCCCAGTACATGGGCATCCCGAGCGACCGGATCTTCGCGCTGGTCATGGCGCTATCGGCCGGGCTGGCGGCTGCGGCAGGCATCCTCGCCGGGCCCTTCCTGACCGTGCAGCCGACGATGTGGCTGCTGCCGATCGTCAAGGCCTTCGCGATCGTCGTCGTCGGCGGGCTCGGCTCGATCCCGGGCAGCATCCTGGCGGCGCTGATGCTCGGCTACGCCGAAACCATCGTCGCATACGTGATCTCCACCAGCTGGACCGAGATCATCTCGGTGCTCGCCACGCTGCTGATGCTGGTCTTCCGGCCGGCCGGCATCTTCGGCAAGCGCGCGGCATTCTAGGAGACCGGCAAGAATGTTCACGAAGAAGATCGACCTGGCCGGCGCCGCGCTTTTCATCGCGGTGATGGCCGTGCTGCCGGTGATCGTCGGCAATGCCTACCTGACCGGCGTGCTGACCGTCGCGGTCATCTACGCGATCTGGGCGGTGAGCTGGGACTTCATGTCCGGCCTGACCGGGCGGGAGAATTTCGGGCACTCGCTGTTCATCGGCGCCGGCGCCTATACCGCCGGCTTCCTCAACACGGTGTGGGGCTTCGACGGATGGTGGAGCATCCCGGCCGCGATGGTGGTCGCCTCGCTGTTCGCGCTGGTCATGGGCTTTCCCACGCTGCGGCTCAAGGGCCCGTACTTCGCGCTGGCGATGCTGTCGAGCGCGGTGATCATGCAGCGGCTGATGCTGATCTTCTGGGAGTACACCGGCGGCGAGGAGGGCATCAACGGCGTCGAGCCGCTGATCGACTCGCAGCTGGGCTTCTACTACTTCGCGCTGGCAGTGCTGGTGGGCGTCACCGCCGTGCTGATCGCGCTGGCGCGATCGAACTGGGGCCTGATCCTGCGCGCGATCCGCGGCGACGAGGCGACCTGCCAGGCCGCCGGCCTGAACGTCACCTACTACAAGATCGCCTCGCTGGTGATCAGCGGCGCGATCGCGGGCGGCGGCGGCGCGATGTACGCGCACTACCAGCTGCAGGTGAGCCCCGCGCTGTTCGAGGTGGTCACTTCGATCACCGTCATCACGATGGTCTACGTGGGCGGCATGGCCTCGATCTACGGGCCGGTGGGCGGCGCGATCCTGCTGGTGCTGCTCACCGAGCTGCTTCGCGACTTCGGCGAGTGGCGGCTGATGATCTACAGCGTGGTGCTGATCCTGATCCTGTTCTTCCTGCCCCAGGGCTTCATCGCGCCGCTGTGGGAGCGCTTCCGCGCGCGTTTCGGGAGGTCGTCGACATGACCCGGATCCTCGAGGTCGAAGGCCTCACCAAGCGCTTCGGCGGCCTGACCGCGGTCAGCAACGTGAGCTTCGCGGTGAACGCAGGCGACGTGGTCGGCATCCTGGGCCCCAACGGAGCGGGCAAGACGACCCTCTACAACCTGCTCACCGGTTTCATCCCGCCCGACGAGGGCAGGGTCGCGTTCATGGGGCGGGAGATCCGCGGCGTGGCGCCGCACCGGATCGTCCGGCTCGGCATCTCGCGCACCTTCCAGCTGTGCCGGCCCTTCGTCGGCATGACGGTGCTCGAGAACGTCAAGGTGGGCAGCCTCGCGCAGCCGGCGCCGCCGCAGGGCCGCGATGCCCGGGCGCGCGAGCTGATCGAGCAGGTGGGCCTGGGCGGCAAGGAAGGCATGCCGGTGGAGGTCATGTCCTACGGCGACCAGCGCAGGCTCGAGATCGCGCGGGCGCTGGCCACCGGCCCGAAGCTCCTGCTGCTCGACGAGCCCTTCGCGGGCCTGGGCGCCGGCGAGATCGCCGACCTGTCGGCGCTGATCAGGAAGATCCACGCCGAGACCGGGCTCACCGTGCTGCTGATCGAGCACAAGCTTCACGAGTTCATGAAGCTGGTGGACCGTGTCATCGCGCTGGACTTCGGCGAGATGATCGCCGACGACGTGCCCGAGCGGATCGTCACCCATCCCCGCGTGATCGAGGCCTACATCGGCGGCAACGCGCCGGACACGGAGGCAGCATGAAGCCCCTTCTCGAAGTCTCCGGCCTGTCGGTCTGGTACGGGAAGGCGATCGCGCTCGAGAACGTCAGCCTGTCGGTGGGCGAGGGCGAGATCGTGTCGGTGCTCGGGCCGAACGGCGCCGGCAAGTCGACGCTGCTGAAGGCGGTGTCGCGGATGCAGCCCTCGCAGGGCGTGCTGAACCTGCGGGGCGAATCGCTGCAAGGCTTTGCCGCGCACGAGGTGGTCGGCAAGGGCATCTGCCACTGCCCGGAGGGCCGCCGGCTGTTCCCCGAGCTCACCGTGCTGAAGAACCTGATGCTCGGCGCCTACCTGCGGCGCGACCGCGACGCGGTGCAGCGCGACCTGGACTTCGTCTACTCGCTGTTCCCGATCCTGCGCGAGCGGGCGGCGCAGGTGGTCAGCACGCTGTCGGGCGGCCAGCAGCAGATGGTCGCGATCGGCCGGGCGCTGATGGGCAAGCCGGCGCTGCTGCTGCTCGACGAGCCCTCGGTCGGCATCGCGCACAAGCTGAAGATGGAAATCTTCGACGCGATCCGCAAGATCCGCGAGTCGGGCACCGCGATCCTGATGGCCGAGCAGGACGCGCAGTCGGCGATGAGGATCGCCGACCGTGTGTACGTGCTCGAGCACGGCCACGTGGGGCGCGAGGGCACCAGCGCCGAGCTGTCGAAGGACGACTACATCCGGCAGGCCTATCTCGGCGTGGCCTGAACGGGCGGGACTCGGCGCCACCGCTCGTTGGTGGCATTCGCCCGGGCCGGCGGCGGGGAAGGCCGCTTCCGGGCACGGTGCTGCGGCCCCGCCTTCGGCGGGGCTTCCCTCGCCCACCTCGGAATTTCGCACCCGCCTCGCAGGGGGCTTCGCCCCGCGGCGAGCGGGTCCCGCGAAATTCCTTTCGGTGGCGCTCGGCTTGCACAGTGCCCGGAAGCGGCCTTCCCCGTCGCCGGCCCTGGATGTCGTGCCGTGCGGGGCGGCTGCGCCGATCCCCGGCCGTTCGGGCCGCGCCTCGCCCCCGGCCGCTCAGGCCGGCGACGAGCGCAGACCGTAGGTCTTGCCAGCCCTGAACAGCCACTCGGCGCGGAGCACCGGCTCGCTCTGGTCGGTCAGCGTGTAGCCGACGATCTCGACCGTTTCGCCTTCCTTCAGCGGCTCCACGCCCCAGGCCTGCATCCGCGTGAGCGGCGCGAGCTCGACGGTCCAGACGACGTCGGTGCGCGGCACCAGTTTCGTGGCGGCGAGGATCGCCTTGCCGTCGAACTGCGAAACCTGGGCCGGCAGGGCGCGGGACTCGAGGCCGCCGGGCAGGGCCAGTCCCGGGGCCGGCTCGAGGTCGATCTCGGCATGCGGATTGCGCCAGCGCACCGCCTTGATGCGGCCGCGCAGGTAGAGCGGCCGGTTCGGGTCGAAGCTGGACCAGCCGTGATGCGCGAGCACGCTGCCGGGCGCCGCGCCGGCCAGCGCGGCGCCGAGCGTCGAGCCGATGAGGCCGAGGATCCTTCGTCGATGCATTCGGTTCTCCTTCAGGCGCGATGGTCGGCCGACCATCGCATCCAGACGTCTAGACGTAGGCGATCGCCCGGCCGCAGGCGAGCACGCCCAGCCACAGCGCGAGCGACAGGGCGCCCAGCAGGCGGCCGAGCGGGTCGGCGCCGGCCGGGCTGGCCTCGGCGCGGGCCAGCGACCCGCGCGCGTGGAACCAGACCGCGTTGCAGCCGGCGGCGACCAGCAGCAGCATCTTCAGCCGGAACGCCGGGTTCGTCAGCAATTCCCCCGCCTGGCTTGCGAACATCAGCAAGCCGCTGACGACGATCGCCGCAAAGCCGGCGACCGCCAGCGGCAGCGCCAGCCGCGCCAGCGGCCGCAGCGCGATGCCCGCGCCGAGCCCGAACAGCCGCAACTCGAAGATCACCAGGTTGCCCAGCATCAGCGCGATGCCCGCGATGTGGAGCGCCTCCAGCGCCGGAAAGGCCCAGGGGTGCGTCTGCAGCGCGGCCAGCGGCGCGTTGATGGCGAGCGGAGCGTTCACGTCGAATCCTCCGGCAGAGCTTGGCGGTGAAGTGTGCGGACGGCGCGGCCTCCGGCGAGAGAGAGGCGAGGCAGAGCGGGCAGAGAGCGGGAGAGGACGGGGAGCGTCAGCGATCCGCAGTGCACGACATCCAGGGCCGGCGGGCGGCGAGCCCGAACCCGGGCATTGTGCAAGCCGAGCGCCACCGAAAGAAATCTCGCGGGACCCGCTCGCCGCGGGGCGAAGCCCCCTGCGAGGCGGGTGCGAGATTTCGAGGTGGGCGAGGGCAGCCCCGCGCAGCGGGGCCGCAGCACTTGCCCGGGTTCGGGCTCGCCGCCCGCCGGCCCGGGCGAATGCGCGCGACCGATCGAACGCAGCGCACGCCGGGCGCCGCAGGCCCGGCCGCACGCCGCTCAGGCCACGCCCGCCGCGTGCGCCTGCTGGTCCGCGTGATAGCTCGACCGCACCAGCGCCCCCACCGCCGCATGCGTGAACCCCATCTCGTACGCGCGCTCCTCGAACATCCGGAACACGTCGGGATGCACGTAGCGGCGCACCGGCAGGTGGGCGGTCGAAGGCGCAAGGTACTGGCCGATGGTCAGCATGTCGATGTCGTGCTCGCGCATGTCGCGCATCACCGCGAGGATCTCGTCGTCGGTCTCGCCGAGACCGACCATCAGGCCGGACTTGGTCGGTACGCCGGGCACGCGCCGCTTGAACTCCTGCAGCAGCTTCAGCGAATGCGCGTAGTCCGAGCCCGGGCGCGCCTCCTTGTACAGGCGCGGCACGGTTTCCAGGTTGTGGTTCATCACGTCGGGCGGGGCGGCCTCCAGGATGGCCAGCGCGCGGTCCATGCGGCCGCGGAAGTCCGGCACCAGCACTTCGATCTTCGTGGCCGGCGAGAGTTCGCGAACCTTGCGGATGCAGTCGACGAAGTGCTGGGCGCCGCCGTCGCGCAGGTCGTCGCGGTCCACGCTGGTGATCACCACGTAGGACAGGCGCAGCGCGGCGATCGTCTTCGCGAGGTTCTCGGGCTCGTTCGCATCGAGCGGATCGGGGCGACCGTGGCCGACGTCGCAGAACGGGCAGCGCCGCGTGCACTTGTCGCCCATGATCATGAAGGTGGCCGTGCCCTTGCCGAAGCACTCGCCGATGTTCGGGCAGGAGGCCTCCTCGCAGACCGTGTGCAGCTTGTGCTCGCGCAGGATCTGCTTGATCTCGTTGAAGCGGGTGGAGCTGGAGCCCGCCTTCACGCGGATCCACTCCGGCTTCTTCAGGATCTCGCCGGCCGGCACCACCTTGATCGGGATGCGCGAGGTCTTGGCCGCCGACTTCTGCTTGGCGGTGGGGTCGTAGGCCGGCGCGGCCTTGTCGGACGAGGGGGGCAGGGGCGAGGTCATGCTTTGCCTTCGATCAGGTCGGCGAGCTTCTCGCCGAGCAGGGTGGCCACGGTTTCCATGGCGGGAGCGGCGGGGCCGAGCAGGCTGCGCAGGTCGGTGACCGCCAGCCCCGGATAGCCGCAGGGGTCGATCCGCCCGAACGGCTCGAGGTCCATCGCCACGTTCAGCGCGACGCCGTGGTAGGTGCAGCCGCGCGAGACCTTGATCCCGATGGACGCGATTTTAGCCCCGGCCTCCCCGCCGGGCCCGGAAAGGTACACGCCCGGTGCGCCTTCCCGCCTGACCGCGGTCAAGCCGAGGCCGGCCAGCACCTCGATGACCGCCTGCTCGATCACGCGCACGAAGTCGCGCACCATCAGGCCGTGGCGGCGCAGGTCGATCAGCGCGTAGGCCAGCACCTGCCCCGGGCCGTGATACGTGACCTGGCCGCCGCGCTCGGTCTGCACGACCGGGATGTTCCCGGTCGCGATCAGGTGCTCGCGGCGGGCCGCCAGGCCCAGCGTGAACACCGGTTCGTGCTCGACGAGCCAGATCTCGTCGCGCGTGCCGGCCTCGCGCGATGCGGTGAAAGCCCGCATCCGGGCGAGCGCCTCGCCATAGGCGAGCCGCTCCAGCGGCCTGATCAGCGGTCGGGCGCCCACGCGCGGGCTCAGATCACCATCCGGACCAGCGGGTGCTCGCCGAGCGCGCGGTACAGGCCCTCGAGCTGGGCGCGCGAATGCATCCGCACGACCACGGTCAGGCTCAGCCAGTTGCCCTTGGCCGACGTGCGCAGGCCCATCGCGGCGGGGTCGAAGTCGGGGGCGTGCTCGCGCACCAGTTCGGAAATGCGCTGGGCGAAGTCGTCGACGCGCCGGCCGACGATCTTGATCGGGAAGTCGACCGGGAACTCGAGCAGCTGCTCGATCCGGTCGAAGGCCGCCTTCATCTCGGCGTCGGTCGGCATGCGCGTCAGCCCGCCTTCGCCTGCTGGTAGGCCTCGTGCAGTCGCTGCCAGATCGGGCCAGGCTTGCCGCTGCCCACAGGCTTTCCATCGAGTTCCGTGATAGCGAGCACTTCCTTCGTGGCGGAGGTGAGCAGCAGTTCGTCGGCGCCCACGACTTCGGAGTGCACGATCCGGCGCAGCTCGATCGGCAGGCCGGCCCGCTCGCACAATTCGCCCATCAGGCCGTAGCGGATGCCCTCGAGCACCAGGTTGTCGTTCGGCGGCCCGAACACGGTGCCGTTGCGGACCACCCAGATGTTGCTGGCCGAGCCTTCGGTCAGGAAGCCGTCGCGGAACATCACGCACTCGGCGCAGCCGGCCTCGACCGCCTTCTGGCGCGCGAGCACGTTGCCGAGCAGCGAGGTCGACTTGATGTCGCAGTGCAGCCAGCGCTCGTCGGGCAGGCTGATCGCCGACACGCCCGACGCGAGCAGCGCCGGCGGCACCGGCGCGAATTCGCTGGCCATCGCGAAGACGGTCGGCGCGACGCCCTTCGGGAAGGCGTGGTCGCGCCTGGCCACCCCGCGGGTGACCTGCATGTAGACGAACTGGTCCGGCCAGGGGTGGCGGGCGACCAGCATGTCGACCAGCGTGGTCCAGCCGGCAGTGTCCAGAGGGTTCGCGATGCCGACCTTGCCGAGGCTGCGCTCGAGCCGCGCGAGATGCTGAGCCCAGCGGAAGGGCCGGCCGCCGTAGACGGGCACCACCTCGTAGATCCCGTCGCCGAAGATGAACCCCCGGTCGAGGACCGGGACCCGCGCTTCCTCGATCGGGAGGAACTCGCCGTTCAGGTAGACGATCTGGCGTGCGTTCATTTCGCGAACATCATCCTTACGCTGTCCCAGGCGCGGCCGAACCAGCCGGCCTGATCGACCGCCTTCAGCGCGACCAGCGGCCGCTCGGCGATCACCTTGCCGTCGAGCTTGACGCGCAGCGTGCCGATCCGCTCGCCGACGCCGATCGGCGCCACCAGCGGCTGCACCCGCTCGACTTCCCCGACGACCTTGTCGGCCTGGCCGCGCGGGACCGTGACCACCAGGTCGCTCTCCACGCCGCCGGGCACCGTGTCCGCCGCGCCCTTCCAGACCTGGTAATCGCCGCTCGGCTGCCCCTTGGCCTGGACACGGACCGCGTCGAAGTTCTGGAAGCCCCAGTTCAGCAGCTTCTGCGATTCGATCGCCCGCACCGACTCCGAGCTGGTGCCCAGGACCACCGAAAGCAGCCGTCGCTGGAAGTTCGTGCCCGGCTGGTCGCGCCGGGCGGTAGCGATCAGGCAGTAGCCGGCAGCCTCGGTGTGGCCGGTCTTCAGGCCGTCGACGGTCGGATCGACGAACAGCAGGCGGTTGCGGTTCGACTGCCGGATGTTGTTGTACGTGTACTCCTTCTTCGAGTACAGCGGATAGAAGTCCGGGTGAGCGGTCACGACCTGCGTGGCGAGCAGGGCGAGGTCGCGCGCGGTGGTGTAGTGCTCGGGATCGGGCAGGCCGGTGGCGTTGCGGAACTGCGAGTTGCGCATGCCGAGCCGCTGCGCCTCCCGGTTCATCAGCTCGGCGAAGGCCTGCTCGGTGCCGGCGACCGCCTCGGCCAGGATGATCGACGCGTCGTTGCCCGACTGGACGATCAGGCCGTTGAGCAGCTCCTCGACGGTGGCCGGCTTGCCCGGGTCGACGAACATCCGCGAGCCGATCGCCTTCCAGGCCGCGGTCGAGACCGGCGGCCGCGCGTCGAGCGCGAGGCGCTTCTCCTGGATCGCGTTGAACACCAGGTGCGCGGTCATCAGCTTGGTCAGCGAGGCGGGCTCGATCCGCATGTCGGGCTCCTGCGCCGCGATCATTTGGCCGCTGGTCACGTCGAGCAGCAGCCACGAGCGCGCAGCGATCGTCGGCACCGGCACCTGCTGGGCGCCGGCCGCGGGCAAGAGCAGCGCGAGCATGGACAGCAGCAGGAGCAGCGCGGCGAGCCGGATGCGGAGCCGTGCATTGCGGGAGGACCTGGGAGAGGGAAGCTGGGGAAGGGGGAACTGGCTGGGTACTGCGTGCATCGAGCGGGACCTCAGGGGTTCGGGTCTGGCGAGGGCGATCGCACAAGCGCGAGGGCTCGCGGGCGAAGGGCCGCCGGATCGTGGGCGGGCCGGGAAGAGGTCCCCGATTATAGGACGCCGGGCACCGTCCGCATGGCTGCCCATCCTTCGTTCACGCTAGGGCTGTCCCTGCGACCTGAGCTTGTCGAACACCGGCCGCACGGCGGCGACGATCCTGCGCGCCGCAGCCTCGCCGCTGCGGTAGAACACCACGTCGACGCCTTCGCGAAGCACGCGCCTGAGCACGTCGAGGTTCACGCTGTCGGCCACCCGCGCGTCCCAGACGTGGCCCGCCGTGCCCAGCTCTCCCTCGAACAGGCGCTGCAGGCGCCGCTTCGCGTCCTGCAGCGCGGCCTGCTCGGCGCGCAGCCGGGCGAGACGTCCCGCCTCGTCGGGCAGGTCGGCGAGGCCGGTCGCCTCGATCAACCCGTGCGTCAGCAACTCGCCGGCAAGGGCCTCCAACTCGCCGACCCGGATGAAGTTCGACAGCAGCGCGACCGCGCGCCGCCCATCGATCAGCGAGAGGAGGCGCCGCGCGCTCGACGAGATCGGCAGGGCGCGCGCGGAGATCTCGGCCTCGCCCGCGGCGGTGCGGGCGTAGACCAGCCGCTGCGCCTCAGTCGGCGGCGTCGGCCGGGTGTCCATCAGCCATCGCTTCGACGACCAGGCGCTTGATCAGCGGCAGCCGCCGGTGGAAGAAGTGGTCGGCGCCCGGGATCACGACCACCGGCAGCTCGAGCGGGCGGGCCCAGTCGAGCACCGACTTCAGGGGCACGGTGTCGTCGAGCTCGCCGTGGATCACCAGCGTGTCGGGCGGCACCGGCTCGACCGGGAAGCGCGAGGCCGCGGTGCCGACCAGCACCAGGCGACGGGCGGGGGCGCCCCGCTCTTGCAGGCGCCTGGCCACCCGCGTCTGCACGAAGCTGCCGAATGAGAAGCCGGCCAGCACCAGCGAGGCCGCCGCGTCGGCATCGACCGATTCGTGCGCGCGCGCCGCGGCCACGACCGCGAGCAGGTCCTCGGTCTCGCCGCGGCCCTCGTCGTAGGCGCCGTCGGTCTCGCCGACGCCCCGGAAGTTCGGGCGCCAGCAAGCGTGGCCGGTGGCCAGCAGCGCGCGGGCGAGCGTCTGCACGACCTTGTTGTCGCGCGTGCCGCCGAACAGAGGATGTGGATGCGCGATCACCGCCACCCCGGTCGGTCGTCCGGCAGGCAGGTCGAGCGCCACGTCGATCCGGCCCGCCGGGCCGTCGATCGACAGCTGGCGGGTGCCGGCGGTCATCCTGAGCATGGTGGCCGGGGAGGTCAGGGCAGCCGAAGGCGTTCCACCGGCTTGCCGCCCACCAGGTGCGAATCGATGATCTCGTCGATGTCGGCCTGGTCGACGTAGGTGTACCAGACCCCTTCGGGATAGACGACGACGACCGGGCCTTCCTCGCAGCGGTCGAGACAGCCGGCGCGATTGATCCGCACCTTGCCCTCGCCGGCCAGGCCCAGCGACTTGATGCGGTCCTTCGCGTAGGCCTGCAGGCGCTCGGCGGCGTGGCAGGCGCAGCAGGCGCGCCCCTCTTCGCGGCGGTTCAGGCAGAAGAAAACGTGGTGCGCGTAGTAGCTGCTCATGGTCTGCCGATTATAGGGCGCGGCCCGCGCGGCCGCAGTCGAAGGACACACCAGGCTATCGCCGCGAACGGCCACACCGTTGCCAGCGCGCGCAGCAGCCCGTTGAGGTTCGCCCACTCGCCCTGGTTCCAGGCGGCCATCGTCGACGCGAAGTAGACGTTCGGCGGCGCGAGGTTGTACAGGGCTGTAGCGGCTGCCAGCGCCAGCGCGGCCGCGAGCAGCCGGGCACGGCGCGGCCACCACGACGCGAGCGCCAGCACCAGGGCCCCGGCTAGAAGCCCGCCCTGCGTGCCGGCGTTGAGCCAGGCGGCCGCGTGTCGGCCGCCGAGCAGCGTCGCCGAAGCGGCCGACTTGATGGCTGCCGCCAGCGCCATCGGCGCCGCGACCGCCCAGCTGGAGTCGGGGCGCAGCGCGTCGCGCGCGAGCAGCCCGACGCCGACGACGGTCGCCGCGACCGCGATCGCCTCCATCAGCGGCCCCTGCTCGACCGGGGCCGCCAGCCCCGCGAGCCACTCGCTGGCGGCGGGCGAGACGACCGCCAGCAGCGGAGCCAGCTCGCCGCTCGCGAAGGCCATCGCTTGCGGGTGCCACTGCACGGCGAGCCACCAGAGCAGCAAGAGGCCGCCCGAGGCCGAGCCGGCCGCCAGCGGCATCGGCCGCCGGGTGCCGGCCAGGCTGCGGCCGGCATCGAGCGCGAGCGCAAGCGCCGCGCCCGCCGCGGCGCCCGAGGCGTTGGCCAGCAGGTCGGCCAGCGACGACACCCGGCCAGGCAGCAGCGCCTGCAGCGACTCCAGGCCGCAGGAGAGCGCGGCCGCTCCGCCGATCGCCGCCAGGGCCGCGGCGCCGCGCGGCAGGGCTCGCCCGAGCAGCAGCGTGGCCAACAGCCCCAGCGGCAGGTAGGCGGCGAAATTCAGGCCGAGGTCCTGCCAGGTCCAGTAGCGAGGCCAGCCCTCCAGGAGAAAGGCCAGTGGCTGGACCGTGGGCGCGCGCCAGCCGGACCACGGATGCAGCGTGCCGTAGACGGTCGCCGCGACCCAGGCCAGGAGCCAGGCGGCGAGCGGCGAGCGGGTTCCGGCCGGGCCGGAGGGGGCGGCGGATCGGGTCATCGATCGGGCAGGATATGATTCAACGGACATGGCCGCAATCGATATCGACAGCATCCGCAGGGCCGCCCGGTGCGAGGCGCTCGACGTCGAGGCGCTCGACGAAGCCGGGTCGACCAATCGCCTGCTGATGGAAGCCCCGTTCGGCGACAAGGCCGCGCGGCCGCGCCTGCTGGCCGTCGCGAGGCAGACCGCCGGGCGCGGCCGCCGCGGCCGCGGCTGGGTGATGGAGCCCGGCCGCTCGGCTGCGTTTTCGATCGCGCTCGAGCGGCAGGCGCGGGGCACGGGGCCTGCCGCAGGCCTGTCGATCGCCGCCGGCGTGGCGGCCGCCGAGGCGCTCGCCGGTTTCGCCGGGGACGTCGGCCTGAAGTGGCCGAACGACCTGCAGCGCGGGCAGCGCAAGTTCGGCGGCATTCTCGTCGAGAGCCGGCGCGGGCCGGCCGGCGGCGCCCCGGTCGAGCGCTACGTCGTCGGCATCGGCCTGAACCTGCTGGCGCCGCGCGATGCGGCGGGCGCGATCGGCCAGGCCTTCACCGGGCTGTTCGACGGCGAGACCCTGCCAGTGCAGGCAGAGGTCGTGATCGGCCGGGTGGCCGGCGCGGTCGTCGAGGCGGCACGGCGCTTCTTCAGCGAAGGGCTGGAGCCGTTCGCGGATGTCTGGCATCGCTTCGACGTGCTGCGCGGCCGGCAGGTGGCGGCGCTCGCAGATGGCCGCCCGGAGGCGGTCGGCGTGGCGGTCGGCATCGACGGCGAGGGCGCCCTGCTGCTCGCGACCGGGTCGGGAACCCGCGCGGTGCGATCGGGCGAGGTTTCGGTGCGGACGGTCGCGGCGAGCTCGCCGCTGGCCGACGCCTGAGCGCGGTCGCAAGGGGGCGGGGACTTGCGCTGGCTGATCGGGCTGCTGCTCGTCGCGAATCTCGCGATGTTCGCCTGGTGGCAGGGCTGGCTCGGCGGCGGCGTCGAACCGCCGCCCGCCGAGGCGAACGCCGAGCGTCTCAGGGTCGTGCCGCTGGACAGGCTGGGCGGCGCGCCCTCGCGCAGCGTGCCGCCCTCGACCGGGAGCGCCGTGGCGCCGGCAGTCCCGGCGGCCCGGCAGAGTCCGGCCCTGGGTGACGCGGTCCCGCCGGCGGTCGCCGCGACCTGCCGCGAGTACGTCCTGGCCAGCGAGGAGCGCGCGCGGGCGCTGCGCGGCGCGCTGGCCGATTCGGGGGCGCGAGTCGAGTTGCAGCGCGGCGAGCCGCCCGCCAGCTACCTCGTCCACCTGCCGCCGGCGCTGTCGACCGCCGAGGCGCAGCGCCGGGTCGCCGAACTGCGTCGCGCCGGCCTCGAGGACGTCTTCCTGATCCAGGAGGGGCCGCTCAGGCTCGGCGTGTCGGTCGGCGTGTTCAGCCGCGAAGAAGGAGCCCGCGCCGTCGCGGCGCGGGTGTCGGCCCTGGGCTACGAGGTGCGGGTCGCGCCCAGGCCGCCGGGGACCGGCGGGTGGAAACTGACCGCGCGCTGGAGCGATGCGGGCGCCGCGGCGCGCGGCGCCGCGGCCGCCGCGCCTTTCGGCGCCGAGGCGCGCGACTGCCCCGGATGAAGCTCAGGCCGCGGCGGTCTGGTCGTCCACCTTGGCGTCGGGCGCGTTGCGCTTGACCGAGTCGATGCCGTTGTCGCGCGCGCGCTCCGACGAGTACATCTCGCTCATGCCCACGACCTGCCCGTTGGTGGCGGTCACGGTGAAATAGGGCTCGTTCTTCTTCGACACCAGCTTCTGGATGCGGGCGTCGTCGGCGCAGTTCCTGCGCACCGACTCGATGCCGGCTTTCGCGTCGTCGATTCCCGCGTACATCTGGCTCTGCAGGATGGTTTCGCCGTTGCCGGCCTTCAGCACGAAGTGGAACTTGCCGTTGCTGGTCTTGCTGAGGACGAACTTGCCTGCCATGACGATCTCCGCTTGGGTTCGGCGGCCCGATGCCGCCTCGATGCCAGCGCAAGAGTAGCAAGGCCGGCCGTCTCGGCCAACGGGTCGGGCAGCGGATCCGGGCGAGGGATAGGGTCGATCGATCCGGCCGACGACGCCTGGCGGCCGCGCGGCGCGGATCAGCCCGCGCGGCGGATCCTCTCCAGCAGCGAGGTCGTCGAGCGCTCGAAGCGGAACGGGATCGAGTGCACGCTGCCGCCCCAGCCGCGCACCTCGGGCGCGCCTACGATCCGGTCGACCGGCCAGTCACCGCCCTTGACCAGCACGTCGGGCCGGACCGCGAGGATCAGCGACAGCGGCGTGTCCTCCTCGAACCAGCTGACCAGCGAGACCGACTCGAGCGCGGCCACCAGCGCCAGCCTGTCGGGCAGCGGGTTGACCGGGCGGTCGTCGCCCTTGCCGAGCCGGCGCACCGACGCGTCGGCGTTCAGCCCCACGACCAGCGAGGCGCCGAGCGCGCGCGCCTCGGCGAGATAGGTCGCGTGGCCGCGGTGCAGGATGTCGAACACGCCGTTGGTGAACACCAGCGGCCGCGGCAGGCCGGCAACGGCCTCGGCGATCCGCTCGGGGGCGACGATCTTTCGCTCGTGGGCGGGCGCGGCGGACGGTTCGGGGGTCATGGCTGCGGGATCGGAAGCTTGTTCTCGGCCTTCCATTCTATCGGCCGGGTCGGGTCGTCGCGCCGCGCCACGCCGCCAGGCTCGCGCAGGGCGGATCGCAGGACCGACCGGCTAATGCGCGGCCCGGCGCTTGAGCCAGCGCATCAGCGCGCCGATCGCCGGCAGCTTCTCGTAGAGCTCCTCGGCCGCGTCCCAGTAGTCGCGGTGCATCGCGATCCGGCCGTCGGGCGCGAAGCGGATGTGGGTCGCGCCGCGAATCGTCTGCGGGGTCTTCGTGTCGAAGCGGCGGAAGCGGAACCGGAAGTCCCAGGTCAGGAAGGCCTGGTCGTCCCGGACGATCGCGTCGCGCACGCTGAACGAAGGCTCGTGCAGCTGATCGAACATCGCCGCGAAGATCCGGCCGATCGCCTGCGGGCCGCGCACTTCGTTGAACGGGTCCTTGAACCAGGCGTCGTCGGCGTACAGCGCGTCCATCCGCGCCGCGTCATCCGGCGCGATCGACTCGAAGAAGGCGACCACGCGCGCGAGCGAGGCCTCGTGCCTGCCGGGATCGGGGTCGGGGTGCATCGCCAGGATCAGAGTCCGGTGAAGCGGCGCACTGCCGCGAAGTAGAGCCGGTCGGGAAGCAGTCGCAGCAACTTCATCCAAAGCGTGAAGCGCCGCGGGAAGTGGATCTCGAAGCGGCCGCGCTCCAGGCCGTCGATCATCGCGCGCGCGGCCTCGCTCGGCTGCATCAGCCCGGGCATCGCGAAGTCGTTGGCGGCGGTCAGCGGCGTGTCGACGAAGCCCGGGTTGACCAGCCAGACGCCGATCCCCTCGGGGGCGAGGTCCAGCCACAGGGTCTCGGCCAGGTTGATGATCGCGGCCTTGCCGGGGCCGTAGGCCAGCGACTTCGGCAGGCCCCGGTAGCCGGCCACGCTCGACACGAGCGCGATGCCGCCGGCGCGTTGCCGCCGCAGCAGCGGAATCAGCGCGGCGAGCCCGTTCAGCACGCCGTGCAGGTTCGCATCGAGCATCGCGAGGGCGCGCGCCAGGTCGAATTGCGGTGCGCGCATCGGCGAGTAGGTTCCGGCCAGCCAGACCACCAGGTCCACCCCGCCCCATTCGCGCTCGATGCGGGCGGTCGCCGCGCGCACCGCCTCGGCATCGGTCACGTCGAGCGGCAGCGCGAGCCCGCCGGCCGGCGCCTGCGCGAGCAAGGCGTGCAGCGGCGGCTCGCGTCGCGCCGACAGCGCGAGCCGCGCGCCGCGCCCGCCGAGCTCGCGGGCCAGCGCCTCGCCGATGCCGCTCGAGGCGCCGACGATCCAGACGCGAAGCCCCCGCCAGTCGGCGATCGGCGGGTTGAGCGGCCGAAGCCAGAGGGAGCGGGGCCGGGAGCGGCCCGCGGCGGGCGCGAAGGACTGCATCGTCGGCATCGGCTCAGCGCTTGCGGAACGACAACAGGACTTCGCCGAGCCGGATGCCGAACTTGCTCATCACCGCGCGGTTGAGCATCGTTCGCTCGTCGACCAGGTACATCCAGTCGTCGAAGTCGACGTGCCAGGTCCTGCCGTCGACTTCCAGCGCCATCGTGTAGCGCCAGTTGAAGGCGTTGCCGGCGACCGAGCCGCGCGCCTCGCCGACCACGTCGGCCGCGGTGCCGGCCCAGTGCACGACCCGTCCGGCGGGGCGCGCACCCGCGCGAGCGGGGTCGCCTGAGCGGGCGGCGCCGTCCGAGCCGTCGCCCAATGGAGCGTCTCCCAGCTTGCGCAGCGTCCAGACGCGCTTCTGCGTGCTGCCGTCCGAGTACGTGAAGTCCTCGTCGAGCGTGCCGACGTCGCCGTCCCAGCTGCAGCGGATCACCACGGTGAAACGGCGCACGACCTCGCCGGAGCGGTCCTGGAACACGCCCCATGCGTCGACGATGCCGTCGAAGTAGCGCTGCAGGTCGAGAGCGGGCCGCTCACCGGCGTAGCGCGCCGGCTCGATCGAGGCGCAGCCGGCGAGCGGCCCGGTCGCCGCGAGCGTCGCCGCCCCGGCTGCCGCGCCGAGCAGGCGGCGGCGAGCCGGCATCGGCCCCGGCGAAGGCGGCATGGACGCGCGGGAGGCCGCCGCGCCGGACGGGTGCGAGCCGGTCGCCACAGCGGCCCGGTTGGAGGTTTCGGTGGGGTCGTTGGTCATGGCAGTGTCGCGGGGCGCTCGCGATCCGGAAGCGGGGCGGTCAGCAGCAGCGCGCCCGCGGCCAGCTTCAGCGCGCTCGGCAGCGCCGCGTAGGCGAGCGTCAGGGAAAGCGGGGGCTCGGCGCCGGCCGCGCCGGGCACGTAGCCGAACAGTCCGAGCAGCGGCAGGCCCAGGCCGGCGGCGATCGCCAGGTTGAACTTGGTGGCGAGGTTCCAGATGCCGAAGTAGGCGCCCTCCCGCCGGCCGCCATCGCCGTGCCCGGCGATGACCGCCGAGAGCAGCGCCGGGGGCATCGCGAGGTCCGCGCCGAGCGCGAGGCCGGTCAGCACGCACACGACCCAGAACGGCCAGACGTCGCCGGGCCCCAGGCCGAGCGCCCAGACGAAGGCCAGCACCGCGAAGGCCATGCCGAGCAGCCAGGCGTTGCGCAGCCCGATGCGCCCGGCCAGGCCGATCCACAGCGGCATCCCGAGCGCGCCGGCCAGGAAATAGCTGGCGAGGAAGGTGGGCACCTGCGCCTCGGCCTGCAGGACGTCGCGCACGAAGAACAGCACCAGTGTGGCCGGGATCGCGGTGGCGATGCCGTTGAGCATGAAGGCGGCGAGCAGCCAGCGGAAGGCGCGATTGCCGGCGACCGATGCCCAGGTCGCGCGCAGCGACATCGCGACTGCGCGGGCCGGGCCGTTCGGCGCGATGCCCTGCGGCGGCGCCCAGCGCAGCGCCATCGCCGCGATCGCCGCCAGCGCCGCGAAGCCGATCACCAGCAGAGGCGCCTGGTCCGGCGCGAGCAGCGTCGACGCGAAGACCACGCCGACCAGCCCGAATCCCTCGCGTATGCCGGTGACGCGGGCGCGGTCGCGCTCGGAGCTGCCGATCTCGGCGCCCCAGGCCTGGTAGGCGATCGACGCGGCCGAGTAGGCGAGATAGGTGAGCATCGAGGCCAGCGCGAGCCAGGCGACGAGCAGCGCCCCGTCGACCGGCGGCGAGAAGATCGCCCAGAAGCCAACGCACAGCGCGGGCAGCGAGACCCACAGCCACCGTCGGTAGGTCCAGCCCGAGGCGGGCGGGCGGGACCGGTCGATCGCCGCGCCGATCAGCGGATCGGCGACCGCGTCGAGCAGGCGCGTCGCGAACAGGATCGCGCCGATCAGCGCGAGCTCCATGCCGTGCTGCTGGCTGTAGAAGGCCGGCAGCAGCACGAAGAGCGGCAGCTCGAGCAGCGCGAGCGGCATCCGCAGGGCACCGTAGGCGGCGAGCCCCGCGAGCCGCGGCGACGCGCCCGCGACAAGCGAGCGGACCGGCGGCTGGCCGTTCATCGCGACATCGCCTGCGCGGCAGGGCCGAGAAGCGCCTCGCGCAGCGCCGGCGCAACCGTCGCCGGGTCGAGCCAGATCGCGAAGAAGGCCGGCCCGAAGCGCGGATCTTCGACCTCGCCGAGCAGCCTGCCGTTCAGGTAGAAGCGCGCGGCGCCGCCGGGCCGGTGCAGGCCGAGGATGCGATCGCCCTCGGACACGTCGGGGAACAGGCGGCGCATCGCCGCGTGCCAGGCCTGACGGGCCTCGGCGTCGCCGCGGCCGAGCCGCGCGATCTCCTCGGCGCTGCGGTCGGCGATCGCGTCGCCCGAGAGCGTTCGCGCGTAGCGAAGCTCGAGCGCGAACGGGCGGCTCGTCGGGTCGCGCGGATCGAGCCCTTCGCCGCCCGTCCAGAGCTGCGCGTCGTAGACCCGGAAGCCGAACCAGCGCAGCGTTCCCGCCCCGGCCAGGCTCGGCGCGCCGAGCGCGGCGCGGGCCGACTCCGGCAGGCCTGCCGCCGCGGCCGCGTCCGCGACGGCCGGGGCGCGGCCGACGACCGCCGCCGGCAGCCCGGCCGCGCCGGCCGGACCCGGTGCGTCGGCCAGGGCGCCCGCCTGCGGCAGGGCCGCGAGCAGCGCGGCCAGCGCGATCGCGCGTGTCCGGGAGCCGGTCACGGCTTCTCCATCGTGAACTGCACGACGTCGATGTTGCGGTTGTCGAACCCGGCCTCGCAGTAGGCGAGGTAGAACTCCCAGGTGCGGACGAAGCGATCGTCGAAGCCGAGGGCCCGGACTTCCGTCAGGCGGGCCATGAAGCGCTCGCGCCAGGCGCGCAGCGTCCGGGCGTAATCGGCGCCGAACGCGAACGCGTCGACCACCCGCAGACCGTGCGATCGGGCCAGCGCCTCGAAGCGCTCGCGCGAGGGCAGCATGCCGCCCGGAAAGACGTACTGCTGGATGAAGTCCGTGCCCCGGCGGTAGCGCTCGAACAGCGCCTCGTCGATCGTGATCGTCTGCACGACCGCGCGTCCGCCCGGCTTCAGGCATCGCTCGAGGGTCGCGAAGTAGTCGGGCCAGTAGGCCTCGCCGACCGCCTCGAACATCTCGATCGACGCGATGCCGTCGTAGCGCCCGGTCTCGTCGCGATAGTCCCTGAGCACGATGTCGGCGCGCGGCCTGCCGTCCGGGCCCGCCAGCCGTTCGCAGGCCCAGGCGTGCTGCTCGGTCGAGATCGTCAGGCCTGTGGGGCGCAGGCCGCGCTCGAGCGCGCGCTCGGCGAAGCCGCCCCAGCCGCAGCCGATCTCGAGCACCGAGGCGCCTTGCGCCAGGCCCAGCCTCTCGAGGATCCGGTCGTACTTCGCGTGCTGGGCGCGCATCAGCAGCGCGGCTTCGTCCGCGCCTTCCCGGTTCACGAGCCCCGGCGCGCTTCCGGTGCGGTCTTGCGCGGTCCGGCCGGCGTCGTCGAACAGCGCGCTCGAGTACGTCATGCTCGGGTCGAGCCAGAGCCGGTAGAAGGCGTTGCCGAGGTCGTAGTGCGCGTGGATGTTGCGGCGGGAGCCGGCCCGCGAATTGCGGTTCAGCATGTGGCGAAGGTGGCCGACGATGCGACCGAGCCAGCTGCCGTAGATCGCGCGCTCGATCGCATCGCGATTGGCCACCAGCAGCGAGAGCAGCGCGGCCAGGTCGTCGGTGCGCCAGCTGCCGGCGATCCAGGTCTCGGCGAAGCCGACGTCGCCGCGCTTCAGCGTGGCCTCGAAGACGCTCCAGTCGTCGAGCCGCAGCGCGGCCCGGGGCGCGCCCGAGCCGAAGCGGCGCGTCGTGCCGTCGGGCAGGCGCAGCGACAGCTCGCCGTGGGCGAGCCGCTGCAGCATGCCGATGACCAGCCTCGCCGCCCTCGGCGTGTCCGCCGGCAGCGGCGCCGCGGCCGCCCCCGGGCCCCCCGCCGCGGCCCCGGGAGGGCCGAAGACCGGGTCGGTGCGCTGGATCGCGGCTCGCGGCGCGGTTCGGTTCATGGCGTTCCTCGTGTCACGATGGGTTGCGGCGGCTCGGGCTTGCGGTGAAAGGGTACCCGGCGCAGCCAGAGCCGCAAGGCATGCCAGTGGATGCGTGCGATCACGCCGAGCGTGAAGAGCGGGTAGCCGAGCAGCGCGCGCGCGATCGAGCGGCCGGCGAGCGGCGCGAAGCGGCCGCTGAGGCTGGTCAGCAGCAGCGGGCCTTCGGCGTCGTCGTGGTCGATCCGGGCGATCGCCCGTTCGTCCGTCGTGACGAAGCGGAAGCGGTAGCCGCCTTCGATCCCGCAGAAGGGCGACACGTGGAAGACCTTCGCGGCCCTCAGTTCGGCGCCGGACTTGAGCGGCGCGCCGCCCGCATCGGCCAGCAGGTAGCAGTGACGCTCGCCGAAGGTGTTGTTGACCTCGGCCACGATCGCGACGAGGCTCCCGTCTGCACGATGGCAGAACCAGAAGCTGACCGGCTTGAACGCGTAGCCGAGCACGCGGGGGAAGGCGTGCAGCCAGATCTCGCCGTCGGCGCGAACGCCGGCCTGCCGGAGCATCGCGCGAACCCACACGCCCACCGGACGCCCGTCGCCGTGGTCGGTCGCGTGCAGCGACAGCAGGGCGGGGCGGTTCGCGCCGAACAGCCAGTTGCCGCGCGGCGCTTCGAGCTCGGACAGCGGGGCGCGCAGGAAGAAGGCCGGATAGCGGAACGCGTGCCGGACCGGGCGCAGCCGAACATGGCGAACCTCGCCGAACGCCAGCCGCCAGCCGGCGAAGTCCGCGCTGAAGACGCCCGGCTTCACGCAGCCTCGGCCAGCGGCGCGCCGGACGCCTCGGCGGCTTCGGTCGGCAGCGGTGCGACGGTCGACGCGCCGGCGGCGAGGGCTGCCGCGCGGTCCTCGATCGCCTCGGCCACCGCGAGGCCCGACTTCAGGCCGTCCTCGTGGAAACCGTAGCCGGTCCAGGCACCCGCGAACCAGGTGCCGCGCCGGCCCTGGACCTGCCCGAGCGCGCGCTGCGCGTCGACCGAGCCGGCGTCGAAGACCGGGTGCTCGTAGTCGAAGCTCGCGATCACCTTGCCGGCCGCCGGTTCTTCCAGCGGGTTCAGGCTCACGAAGACCGGGCTTCGGAACGGCAGCGGCTGCAGCCGGTTCAGCCAGTAGGTGACCGAGACCGCCGGCGCCTGCGGGTCTCCGTTGCTCAGGTAGTTCCAGGCGGCCCATGCGCTGCGGCGGCGCGGCATCAGCCGCTCGTCGGTGTGCAGCCAGGCGCGGTTCGGCTGGTACGGGACCGCCTCGAGGATCCGCCGCTCGTCGCGGTCGGCGTCGGCGAGCAGTTCCAGCGCCTGGCTGCTGTGGCAGGCGAGCACCACTTCGTCGAACCACTCCACGCCGTGGTCGGTCGCGACGGCGACCCGCCCGTCGTCGGCATGCGCGTGGCGCGAGACCGCCCGCACGGGCGTGGCCGGCCGGAAGTCGTCGATCCGCTCGAGCATTCGGCGAACGTAGCGCCGCGCCCCGCCGGGCACGGTGAACCACTGAGGGCGGTTCTCCACCTGCAGCAGGCCGTGGTTGTGGAAGAAGCGCACGAAGCTGCCGAGCGGGAACTCGAGCATCCGCGACATCGGGCAGGACCAGATCGCCGCCGCCATCGGCAGCAGGTAGTGGTCGCGGAAGGCGTCGCCGTAGCCCTCGCGCGCCAGGAAGGCCGACAGCGGCTCGGTCAGTGCCGCCGCCGCCGCGTCGCCCTGCACGGCCAGTGCGGTCGCCTGCCGATTGAAGCGGAGGATGTCGGCGAGCATGCGCCAGAACGAGGGCTTCAGCGCATTGGACGGCTGCGCGAACAGGGTCGCCAGGTTCGAGCCGCACCATTCGAAGCGACGCGGGCCGACCGAGACCGAGAACGACATGTCGGACTTCGCGGTCTCGATGCCCAGCTCGCCGAACAGCGCGATCAGCTTCGGATAGGTGCGCTCGTTGTAGACGAGGAAGCCGGTGTCCACCGGGTGGGTGATGCCGTCGAGCGTCACGTCCACCGAATTCGTGTGCCCGCCGGGCCGGGCGTCGGCCTCGAACAGGGTGACCCGGTGGTGCGGCGCGAGCCGCCAGGCGGCCGACAGGCCGGAGATGCCGGAACCGATGATCGCGATGCGCATCGAAGCTGTCCGTCTGGTTCGGTCAGTGGGTGGATCGAGCGGCGGCGCGCCGACGCGCCGACTCAGGCGCGGGCCTGCCGGCGCTCGCGCTCGATCAGCGCGTAGGCGGAATGGTTGTGGATCGACTCGAAGTTCTCCGACTCGACCGTGTAGGCCTCCACGACGTCGATCGCGTCGAGCGCGAGCGCGATGTCGCGAACAAGGTCCTCGACGAACTTGGGGTTCTCGTAGGCCCGCTCGGTGACGTACTTCTCGTCCGGGCGCTTGAGCAGGCCCCACAACTGGCAGGAGGCGGCGCTCTCGGCAATGTCGATCAGCGCCTCGACCGGCAGCTCGCCCGTCAGGCGGGCGGCGATCGTCACATGAGAGCGCTGGTTATGGGCGCCGTAGGCGGAGATCTCCTTCGAGCAGGGGCACAGGCTGGTGACCGGGATCAGCACCTTCAGGGTCTGGCGCTGCACGCCGTCGCGGGCCTCGACCCGCAGCGTCAGCTCGTAGTCCATCAGGCTCTCGACGCCCGAAACCGGCGCGGCCTTCTTCACGAAGTAGGGAAGACGCAACTCGATCCAGCCGCTGTCGGCCTCCAGGCGGCCGAGCATCGCGGTCATCAACCGCTCGAGCGAGCCGTACGAAAGCGGTTCGTCATGGACATGAAGCACCTCGAGGAAGCGCGACATGTGCGTGCCCTTCTGGTCGGGCGGCAGTCCGACGTACATGTCGACGCGCGCAACCGAGGCCTGGTCGCCGGCCGGCCCGCCAACCTTCACCGGGAAGACGATGCCTCGCACGCCCACTCTCTGGATCGCCAGCTGGCGCGCGTCGACGGTCGACTGGATGTCGGGGAGCAGCAGTTTCTCGGGGGCATTCATCGGTCAGGGCTCCGTTCGGGGGCGAGGTGCGCCGGCATCGTCGGGGCCGGCGAGAGAGGTGATCGTGGGCTCGATCCTACATCGAAATGAACTCATTGGTCACGAAGTGACTGAAGAATTACATCCCTGTTTGCCCCACGGTTGTGTCTTGGTCAAATCATGGACATTGGCCTATACTAGGCTCGCATCGCGACGTAGTCAATGGTTTGTCCAGGACAAAATGCAAGAAAACGCTAGTGAATCGCCCGACAAGTCCGCCGTCTCGCTGAGCATCGCGGCGGTCGAGCGCGACACCGGCCTGTCCAAGGACACGCTGCGGGTCTGGGAGCGCCGCTACGGGTTTCCGCAGCCGCGGCGCGACGGGCTCGGCGAGCGCGCCTACTCGGTCGACGACGTCGAGAAGCTCAGGCTGCTCAGGCGCCTGATCGATGCGGGGCATCGGCCCGGACGCATCGTGCGCCAGCCGATCGAGGCGCTGCAGGCGCTTGCCGCCCAGGCCGGCGCGCCGCCGCGCGAGGCGTCCGGGAACGGCGAGCGCGAGGCCGAGCTCGGCCGGTTCGTCGAGCTGGTCCGCGCGCACGACGTCGACGCGCTTCGAGGCGCGCTGTCGCAGTCGGCGCTGCGCCTGGGGCTGGGGCGATTCGTGATGGACTGCGCCGCGCCGCTGAACCGGATGATCGGAGAGGCCTGGGCGCGTGGCGAGATCGAGGTGTACGAGGAGCACCTCTACACCGAGTCGATGCAGGTGGTGCTGCGCAACGCGATCGCGAACATCCCGCCCGTCCGCGCGACGCCGCGGGTGCTGCTGACCACCTTCCCGAGCGAGGCGCACGGGCTGGGGCTGCTGATGGCCGAGGCGCTGCTCGCGCTCGACGGCTGCCGGTGCTCGTCGCTGGGCGTGCAGACGCCGCTTCTCGACATCGTGATGGCGGCGCGCTCGCAGCGGGCGGACATCGTCGCGCTGTCGTTCTCCGCGGTGCTCAATCCGAACCAGGTCGTCGACGGTCTTGCCGAGCTGAGGGCAACGCTCCCGGAGCACACGGAGATCTGGGCGGGCGGCCACTGCCCGATCCTGCAGCGACGGCCGCCGGCGGGCGTGCGGGTGCTGGTCGACCTGGCGGAGATCCCTGCCGAGCTCGCGCGCTGGCGCGGCGGGCGCGCGGAGCAGCCGGCCTCGTGAACCGCGAGCGTCCTGGACAGGGCTTTCGCGGCAACAAGTCGGCGTTGCCGACAAAGCCCTGCGTCGTGTGCGGACGGCCGATGAGCTGGCGCAAGCGCTGGGCCCGCTGCTGGAACGAAGTGCGTCACTGCTCCGATGCCTGCCGCCGCGGAACGCCGCGCTGAGCCCCGGGCGGGCGGCGCGACCGGCACGACCGGCTCATCCGCCGTGACCGGCATGACGGGCGCAGGGCCGGTCCGCCGGCTCGTGCTGATACTCGGCGACCAGTTGCACGAATCGCCGCCGGCGCTCGCGGGCTTCGATCCGGCGCGCGACCGGGTCGTCATGATCGAGGCGCCGGGCGAGGCCCGCCACGTGCGCAGCCACCGCGCGCGCATCGCGCTGTTCCTGGCCGCGATGCGCCATCACGCGGCGCGGCTCGCCGGCCGCGGCGTGCCGGTCGACTACGTGCTCCTGGACGATCCTCGCCATGCCGGCGGACCCGACGGCCTCGTGGCGCGGCTGGAGGCCGCGATCGAGCGCTGGCGGCCGGCCGAACTCCGGCTGGTCGAGCCCGGCGAGTGGCGGCTCGCGCGCGAGATCGCCGACCTGTGTGCGCGGCTCGGCCTGCCGAGGGTCGAGCTGCCCGATCCCCACTTCCTGTGCTCGCGCGATGCCTTCGCGGCCTGGGCGGGCCGGCAGCGAAGCCTGCGCATGGAGTTCTTCTACCGGCGGATGCGGGTCGAGCATCGGGTGCTGGTGGACGCGCAGGGCCGTCCCGAAGGCGGGCGATGGAACTTCGACTCCGAGAACCGGCGCGGCTTCCCGGCGGGCGGCCCGGGCCGGATCCCGGAGCCGGCGCACTTCGAGCCGGACGCGACGACTCGCGAAGTGATCGCGCTGGTCGAGCGGGCCTTCCCCGACCACCCGGGATCGCTCGAGCGCTTCGGCTGGCCGGTCACCCGCGAGCAGGCGCTCGTCGCGCTCGACCGATTCGTCGGCGAGCGGCTGGCCGACTTCGGCCGCTGGCAGGACGCGATGTGGACCGGCACGCCCTTCGGCTGGCACTCGCTGCTTTCGACCAGCCTGAACCTGAAGCTGCTCGATCCGCGAGAAGTCGTCGACGCGGCGGTCGCGGCCCTTCGCTCGGGTGCCGCGCCGCTGGCCTCGGTCGAGGGCTTCGTGCGCCAGGTGCTCGGCTGGCGGGAGTTCGTGCGCGGGGTCTACTGGCTCGACATGCCGGGGCTGGCCGAGGCCGACCACTTCGTCCACGAGCGGCCGCTGCCTTCCTGGTTCTGGACCGGCGAAACGCAGATGGCCTGCCTGCGCGCCAGCATCGGGCAGACGATGCGCCTGGGCTACGCGCATCACATCCAGCGCCTGATGGTCGTCGGCAACTTCGCGCTGCTCGCCGGCCTCGCCCCGCGCGAGGTGGCGGCCTGGTTCCTCGCGGTCTATGTCGACGCGGTCGAGTGGGTCGAACTGCCGAACGTGGCCGGCATGGCGCTGTACGCGAACGGCGGGCGCTTCACTTCGAAGCCCTACGCAGCGGGCGGCGCTTACGTGAGCCGGATGAGCAACTACTGCGACGGCTGCCGCTACCGGCCGCGCGAGCGCGAGGGCCCGCGCGCCTGCCCGCTGACCGTGCTGTACTGGCGCTTCCTCGATCGCCACCGTGCCGAGTTCGCCGCCAACCCGCGCACTTCGCTGATGGCCGCCGCGGCCGGTCGGCTCGGGGACGGCGAAAGGGCGCGGATCGCCGAGCTCGGCGACCGGATGCTGGCCGGCATCGAGGCGCTCTGAATCCTCGCTGCGCCGGCATCGGGACGCTCCGAAGCCTCGCCGCGCCGGGTCAGCCTTCGCGCGCTTCCACGAACAGCGTGAGCACGCCGGTGTAGCCGTAGAGCCGCTCGCCCGCGATCTCGCCGTTGGCGAAGAAACCCACCAGCGGGATCTCGCCCAGGTTGTGCGCGATGATCTGCAGCTCGGCGCCGGGCGCGCCGAACAGGTGGCCGCCGCGGCCGACGCAGCTCACGTAGTGAGCGCCCAGCACGTTCAGCGACTCGGTCTCGAGCTCGTCGCGCAGCTCGGTGCAGATGCGGATCAGGTCGCTCCGCGCGGCATCGCGGTCGCGGGTGCAGAACACCGCGCGGTCGCCCGGCTGCGGCCGCGCCGACACGGCGAGCAGCCGGTTGGCCGGGTCGATGCCTACGACGTTGCGGACCAGGTAGTCGCCGAAGCCGAAGCCGCGCGGCGCATCGGCCGGGGCGAGGCCGATCATCAGGCCGTGGGCCAGGCGCTCGGCCGGCAGCGCGCGCAGGATCTCGTCGCCGTCTCGCGAGGCGCGGGCGTCGGCGGGCACGTCGAGGTCGTCGAGCATCACGTCGAGGGCGGGTCGTCCGTCCAGCGAGCGGATGTAGTGCGACTCGCAGGCGGACACCACGTGCTCGCCGGCCAGTGGCGCGCACCCCTGCGTCACGCGGGAGCGCAGCGCGACCCGCGGCCCGAAGGCCACCCCGGACACGCCGCCCGCCATCGGCTCGCCGGCGACCTGCGGTGCCGGGACCGGCTCCTCGCCGGCGTCTCCCCCGATCACGCCGCCGAACAGGCGGCCGCTGCGGGTGCGCAGCGACAGGTCGACCAGCAGGTCGGCGAGGTCGGGCGTGGCGGGGTCGGCGTGGACCAGCGCCGACTCGATCGAGGCGAGCGCGGCCTCGTCCCCGGGCAGCGGCGCCCGGCCCGAGAAGACGCGGAAATCCTCGTCGGGGATCGCGCAGACCATCACCGCCAGCGCCGGGACGTCGACGTACTCGGTGCCGGTCGCGCAGACGCCGTGCGCCGCGGCGCCCACCCAGCGCATGCCCGGCAGGCGCGCGGCGAGCGCTTCGTGGATCTGCCCCAGCCTGCCCGCCAGCGCTTCGGTCACGTAGACGATGCCGAGCGTGCCGCCGGACGAGAATGCCGGCTGCACCGCTTGCGCCTGCAACTGCGCGCAGGCGAGGTCGACCGCGACCCGCCAGTCCGGGTGCGTGGCGTGGGCGTGCCGGAAGCGCGGCATCCGGCCTCAGCCGCGCGAGGCGTGGCCGCGCGTCGCGCGGCCACGGGACGCGGCGCCGCCCTTGCCGGCGTCCGAAGCGCTCCCCTTGGTACCGAGGCTTTTCGCGCCGGAAGGCTTGCGGCCCTTGCCCGGCCGCGTCGTGCCGCTCGCGGGCTCTCCCCCGCCGGCGGCGGCCGGCCTGGCAGGCGCGGCACCCGCGTCGACTGCCGGCGCCTGCATGCCGGCGAGCGCCGCCTGTGCAACCTGGCCGAACTGCCTCTGCAGCATGTCCCACCACACGACCGGATTGAGCGGGTCGGGAGCCTCCCCGGCCTGGCCTTCGTCGGCACCGCGCTCGGGCGCCGCCGATCCGGCCGCGGCGGCCTCGCGCGGCTCGCCGCTCGCCGAGCCCGTGGCTTGCGGAGGCGGCTCGGGCGCTCCGGCCCGGGCGCTCGCGGCGCCGAAGGCGCGCAGCGTGGCGAGCGTGGCCTGCTGGATCTCGAGCGCCTGTACCGTGCTGCGCAGCATGGTCAGGTTCATCACCAGCCACTGCTCGATCGCCTTGAGTTCGGCGACGCGTCGCGCGATCTCGTCCGGGTCGACCGTCGGCGCCATTGCCGGAGGCAGAGCGAAGGACGCCCAGGCCTTGCGAACGAGTTCCAGGGTCTCGAGGATTCCCGTTCCCTGCATCGGGTCGCCGCCCGGCAGGCCCATGCCCGCCATGTCACCGATTCCGAACGGGTTGCTCATCTGCGATCTCCTGCCTGAGGCCCTGAGGCCCTGCGGTCGAGGGGCGACCTCAGGACGGGTCCTCCGTAAAATAGCATGCAGCTCCGGAGCGAAACCCCATGTCCGACATCGAAACCCTGCGCCGAATCCTCGCCACCAACCGCACGATCGCGGTCGTCGGACTCTCGGCCGACTGGTTCAGGCCCAGCTACTTCGCGGCCAAGTACATGCAGGAGCACGGGTACCGGATCGTCCCGGTCAATCCGAAGTACCCCGAAATCCTCGGCGAGCGCTGCTACGCCTCGCTCCTCGACATTCCCGAGAAGGTCGACATGGTCGACGTGTTCCGCCGCACCGAGGACGTGCTGCCGATCGCCCGCCAGGCGATCGAGATCGGCGCGAAGACCTTGTGGCAGCAGCTCGGGGTCGTGAACCTCGAGGCCGACCGGCTCGCGCGCGAGGCCGGGCTCGATTCGGTGATGGACCGGTGCGTGAAGATCGAGCATGCGCGGCTGTTCGGCGGCCTGAACTGGGCCGGCGTCAACACCAGGGTGATCTCGGCCAAGCGCCCGCGCTGGCTCGCCTACTGATCGGGGGCAAGAAACCATGAGCGACCGCCAATTCGGCATCGAGACCCTGTGCCTGCACGCGGGCCAGATCCCCGACCCGGCCACCGGCGCGCGCGCAGCGCCGATCTACCAGACGACCTCCTTCGTGTTCGACTCGGCCGAGCACGCGGCGAGCCTGTTCAACCTGCAGACCTTCGGCAACGTCTACTCGCGGCTGTCCAACCCCACCGTGGCGGTGCTCGAGGAGCGGGTCGCCGCGCTCGAGGGCGGGCGCGCGGCGATCGCCGCGGCCAGCGGCATGGCCGCCGAGATGGTCGCGATGCTCACGCTGTGCGGGCAGGGCGACCACATCGTCGCGGCCAACACGCTGTACGGCGGCACCTACTCGCAGTTCGCGGTCACCTTCGCGCGCTTCGGCATCGAGTGCAGCTTCGTCGAGCCCGACGACCCCGAGAACTTCCGGCGCGCGATCCGGCCCAACACCAAGGCGATCTTCGCCGAGACGATCGCCAACCCGCGGCTGAACGTGCTCGACATCGCGGCGGTCGGCGCGATCGCGCGCGAGCACGGCGTGCCGCTGGTGGTCGACAACACGCTTGCCTCGCCCTACCTGTGCCGCCCGCTCGATCACGGCGCCGACATCGTCGTGCACTCGGCCACCAAGTACCTCGGCGGTCACGGCACCACGATGGGCGGCGTGGTCGTCGAAAGCGGCAGGTTTCCGTGGGACAACGGCAAGTTCCCCGAAATGGTCGAGCCCTCCAAGGGCTACCACGGCGTGCGCTTCTACGAGACCTTCGGCGACTTCGGCTTCACGATGAAGGCGCGCATGGAGATCGCGCGCACGCTGGGCCCCACGCTCGCGCCGATTTCGGCCTGGCTGCTGCTGCAGGGCGTCGAGACGCTGCCGGTGCGCATGGACCGCCACGTGGCCAATGCGCAGCGGATCGCCGAGTTCCTCGAGGCGCATCCGCTGGTGTCCTGGGTCAACTATCCGGGCCTGAAGTCCAGCCCCTACCACGGGCTCGCGCAACGCTACATGCCGCGCGGGGCCGGCGGGATCCTGTCCTTCGGCGTGAAGCCGCCCGCCGGCGGCACCGGCGGGGACGAGGCCGCGGCCGCCCAGCGCGCCGGAGAGAGGTTCATCGAGGCTGCCACCTTCATGAGCCACCTGGCCAACGTGGGCGACGCGCGCACGCTGATCATCCACCCGGCCTCGACCACGCACCGGCAGTTGTCCGACGAGCAGCAGCGCGCGGCCGGCGTCACGCCCGACATGATCCGGCTGTCGGTGGGCCTGGAGTCGATCGACGACATCCTGTGGGACATCGGCCAGGCGCTGGAGAAATCGCAGCGGGGCTGAGCCTGGCCAGGGGGCCGAGAGGGCCGGCCGCCACGGCGCGCCGCCCGCCGGCGATCGACTGCGCCTGCGCTCGTCGGGGCGTGTTCAGCCGGTCAGCGCGCGCAGCAGCAAGCCGCTGCCGCTGACCAGCAGCAGCAGGTGGATCGCCCGGACCAGCGTGGCCGGCCGTAGCCCTCGGGCGATCCTGCCGCCGGTCCACAGCGCGAAGGGCACGATCGCCGCGGCGGTGGCGAGCAGCGACAACCATTCGCCGGAGGGCATCGGCGAGTTGAGGCCGATCGCGACGAGCGCGGTGGTCGATACCGCGACCACGCCGACCGCTACCGTGGGCCGCATCACCGCGGGATCGCCGAGTCGCCCGCCCAGGTACATCACGATCACCGGTCCGGCGACCCCGAACAGCGTCTCGATCAGGCCCGCCGCCAAACCTGCCGGCGGCGCCAGCCTGCGGGTGGCGAGCGTCGGCAGCCGGGCGAGCAAGAGCCCGCGCAGCGCGAACAGCAGGATCAGCACGCCCAGCGCGCCGAGAAGCAGGCGCGCCGGCACCAGGCCCGGCAGGATCACGCCGGCCGCGGCGCCGACGACCATTCCGGGCAGGAGCGCCGCGAGCTCGCGCCAGGCCACGCTGCGGAACGACAGCGCGCCGAGCAGCACGCAGGCGAACACGTCGAGCAGCAGGATCGCCGGCACCACCTCGGAGAGCGGCAGCCAGTGCGCGAGGATCGGCACGATCAGCAGCGCCGACCCGAAGCCGGTGATGCCGAGCACCGTGTAGCCGGCGGCGATCACCGCCAGCGCTGCGAGGAAACCGGTGGAGAGCAAGGCCAGGCGCCCGAAAAAAGCGCCTAGCTTACCCTCGGCGCGCCTCAGTTCGTCTGCAGCACGCCGCGCCGCATCTGGTCGAGCTCGATCGACTCGAACAGCGCCTTGAAGTTGCCCTCGCCGAAGCCCTGGTTGCCCTTGCGCTGGATGAACTCGAAGAAGATCGGCCCGAGCTGGTTCTCCGAGAAGATCTGCAGCAGCAGGTCGCCCGGCGCGCCGTCGATCAGGATCTTGCGCTTCTTCAGCTCGGCGACGTCCTCGCCGTGGCCCGGGATCCGCTTGTCGACCAGTTCGTAGTAGGTGTCGATCGTGTCGAGCAGCTTGATGCCCGAGGCGCGCAGCGCGTCGACCGTGCGGTACAGGTCGGTCGAGCCGAGCGCGATGTGCTGGATGCCCTCGCCCCGGTACATGTCCAGGTACTCCTGGATCTGGCCCGGCTTCTCGGTGCCTTCCTCGTTGATCGGGATCCGGATCTTGCCGCAGGGGCTGGTCATCGCCTTCGACTTCACGCCGGTCACCTGGCCCTCGATGTCGAAGTAGCGGATCTCGCGGAAATCGAACAGCCGCTCGTAGAACTCGGCCCACTCCTTCATCCGGCCCCGGTGCACGTTGTGCGTCAGGTGGTCGATGTAGGTCAGGCCGTGGCCGGCCGGCTCGAGCGGGGCGCCCGGGATCGGCTCGAAGTCCACGTCGTAGATGCTGATGTCGCCGACGCTGCCGGGCGTGGCGCCGTTCTTGCCGCGCCACCGGTCGACCAGGTAGATCAGGCTGTCGCCGATGCCCTTGATCGCCGGAATGTTCAGCTCCATCGGGCCGCTGCGGTTGTCGAAGCCCCAGGCGCCGAGCTCCAGCGCGCGCCGGTAGGCCTTCGCCGCGTCCTGCACCCGGAAGGCGATCGCGCAGATCGACGGTCCGTGCAGCCGCGCGAAGCGCTGCGCGAAGCTGTCGGGCTCGGCGTTGATGATGAAGTTGATGCCGCCCTGGCGGTACAGCGTGACGTTCTTGTGACGGTGCCGCGCGATCGCGGTGAAACCCATCTTCTCGAACACCGCCCCCAGTGCGGCGGGATCCGGCGCCGCGTACTCGATGAACTCGAATCCGTCGGTGCCCATCGGGTTGTCCCAGCCCTCGATCTGCGTCATGGCTTCCTCCGTGAGTCGGACAGGCTCGTTGCGAATGATGCGCCGGGATGGCGCCGGCGTGCGCGGCAAGCCGCGCCGGAGTGCCTGTCGAAACGGACGATTCTAGGCAGAGGGTCGGGGCAGAATATGCCAAAAGATGCCCGCACCTCTGCCTTGTCGGGCAATAATCACCCTGTTAAACCAGAAAACGGGCAATTTCATGTCTTCCAGTCGCCTGGATTCGTCGGGTCCGTCGGGCTCGCCGGCGCTCGACCTCGACCGCACCGACCTGCGCATCCTCGACCAGTTGCAGCGCGACGGCCGGCTCAGCAACCAGGAGCTCGCCGACCGGGTCGCGCTGTCGCCGTCGCCCTGCCTGAGGCGAGTGCGAAGGCTCGAGGAGAGCGGCGTGATCCGGCAGTACGCGGCGCTGCTCGATCCGGCCAGGGTCGGGCTCGGCCTGATGGCCTACGTGAACGTCAAGCTCGAGAAGCGCGCGACCGCGCGCGGCCGCTTCGCGGCCGACGACTTCCGCGACAGCGTCGAGCGCTGGCCCGAGGTGGTCGAGTGCTGCGCCACGACCGGCGACTCCGACTACCAGATGCGCGTGTACGTGCGCGACCTGGCGCACTTCTCCCGCTTCGTGATGGACACGCTGCTGCGCCATCCCGGCGTGATGGACGTGCGATCGAGCTTCGCGCTGCAGCGGATCAAGGACACGACGGCCCTGCCGCTGGATCATCTCTGAACGGACGTCCCGGTCGGTGCGGTCCTGCGATGGGCCGGTGCGCCAGCCGACGACGAGGCGGGCTCAGTCGACGATGAACAGCGTGGCGCCCGTCGCGGTCGACGACCGGTGCGGTTCGGCGCCGTCGGCGACCTGGTAGCTCGTGCCGGGCCTCAGCACGAAGCGACGGCCGTCCTCCAGCAGGGTCTCGAGCTCGCCCGCGATGCACAGCAGGATGTGGCCCTTGCTGCACCAGTGGTCGGCGCTGTAGCCCGGCGAGTACTCGACCATCCTGACCCGGATCGGGTCGTCGGCGGGGCCGAACTGCCGCGTGCGCCAGCGGGCGACGCCGGTGTCGCCGGGATGCTCGGTCGCGGGAATCGTCGACCAGTCGGTGGTTCCGAAGGGGATGTCGCGCATCTGCATCGTGCAGGCCTCGGTCTCGTCGGGGAACGAAGCCTACATGGGGATGCCTGCACGGGCCAGCGCCGGCTCGCGCGCCGGCGACCGGGGGCGCACCCGCCGTCTCGCGGGCAGCGGCCGCGGGCGCGCGCTCCGTCGAGCCGCTTCAGGTCCGCCAGGGCAGCGTGATCGACTCGCCGTCGGGCAGGAAGGTGCCGACCGGCGAACCGCCGAACACGCCGAGGATCTCGAGCGGCGCCGTGCCGGTCGCGAAGATCTGGTGAGGCAGCCCTTGCGGCAGCACCAGCGTCGTGCCCGCGGCGAAGCGATGAACCTCGCCGTCGACGTGCAACTCGCCTTCTCCGGACTGGCACAGCACGACCTCGTCGCAGTCGTGGCGGTGCGGCGGGGTCGCGGCCCCCGGGGCCAGCGTCTGTCGCCAGACGGACAGCTGCGAAAGTCCCTCGTCGGCGCCGGCCCAGGTCGCGTGGGCGACGCCGGGAATCGGGGCGGGGGTCGGGCGTTGCTGTTCGATCACGTACATGTCGGTCTCCTGGGTTCGCCGGCGTCCGCCGGCTGGGTCGCTCCCGGCTCTTCGCGGCTCGGGCAACGCCAGTGTCGGCCGATTCCGGTGAGGTGAGAATCGTCGGTTATGGACTAAGATTGCCGACAGGAATTCGGCAATCCAGGGAGGGGCGCCCCGATGCTGGCCCTGCAGCCGCTGCTCGCGTTCTCCGAAACCGCCAAGCACGGCGGCTTTGCCGCCGCCGCACGGGAACTCGGCACGTCGCCGTCCGCATTGGCCAAGGCGGTGGGCCGGCTGGAGGCGTCGCTCGGCCTGCGCCTGTTTCACCGCAGCACGCGGCAGGTGACCCTCACCGAGGACGGCGAGCGCCTGTTCCAGCGCTGCCAGCGGGTGCTCGCCGAGCTCGACGAACTCCAGACCGAGGCGGCGGGCGCGCGAGCCGCGCCCAGTGGCACGCTGCGGATCGACATGCCGGTCGTCTACGGCCGCAAGGTGATCCTGCCGGTCCTCGCCGAGCTGGTCCGCAGGCATCCGGCGCTGACGCTCGACGTCCGGCTGTCCGATGCCTTCGCCGACCTGGTCCAGGAGGGGCTCGACGTCGCGATCCGCATCGGCGAACTCCCGGACTCCTCGCTCGTCGCCCGCCGGTTCGCGAGCCAGCAGCTGATCCTGGTCGCGTCGCCCGCCTACCTGCGCGAGCGCGGCACGCCGGGCACCCTCGACGAACTGGCCGCGCATCGGCAGATCCTGTTCCGGCTGCCGGGGCGCGGGCGGATCCGCCCCCGGCAGTTCTCGGTCGACGGGCGAACCGTGACGCTCCATCCTTCGGAGGGGCTGCGCTTCGACGACGGCGACGCGATGGTCCAGGCCGCGGTGCTGGGCATGGGGGTGCTGCAGGTGCCCGACTACATGGCCGTCGACGAGCTCGCGGCGGGCCGCCTCGTCGAATTGCTGCCCGGGCACCGCCCGCCGCCGATGCCGATCCACGCGGTGGTGCCCGCCAACCGGCTCGTGCCGGCCAGGGTCAGGGTCCTGCTGGAGGCGCTGACCGCGCTCGGCGCCGGCGTCGCCGGCGCGGCGCCGGTCCGGCGGCCGGCCTCGCAGAAGGCGAGCCGGGCGGTTCGCTCTCAGTCGCTCCGCGCGCAGCGAAAGCCGATGTAGACCACGGCGGTGTTCGCGGGCTTGCCTTGCAGGTGGTCGGCGCGCATCTGCGCCGCGCCGTACCACCACGAGCCGCCTCGGGTCCGGCGCTCCGAGTCCCCGGTCGCACCCGCTGGCTCGTCGACCCACTCCCAGGCGTTGCCGCCCATGTCGTGAAGGCCATTGACCCCCGGCGGCGTGGCGCCGGCGCGCGCGTGTCCGTGGCCCCGCGACAGCGCCGCGCCGTGACGGATCGCGCGCTCGCGGGCCGCGTCGCCGCAGTCGCCCAGGCACTGGGCGCCGGCGACGCTCTCCCCGGTCGGATACGGGTAGGTGCGGCCGCGCGCGAAGCCCGCCGGCGGCGCGGCCCGCTGCTCGGTGTAGGCGGCCGACACCCACTCGGCGTCGGTGGGCAGGCGTCCGCCGGCCCACCGGCAGAAGGCCTGCGCCTCGTGCCAGGTCAGGTGCACCGCGGGTTCGTCGTCGGCCGCCGGTCCCTGCGGGCCGAAGGGCGTGGCCCAGGTCCAGCCGGGCTTGCGGACCCAGCCCGCCTCGTAGACCGAGCCGCCGCCCTCGCGCTCGGCGCGGGTGCTGGCCCCGGCGGCCTGCGCGAAGCGCCGGAACTGGCCCACCGTGGTCTCGGTGCGCGCGATCGAGAAGCCGGCCAGCGGGACCCAGTCGATGCCGGCGGGATTCGCGTGGGCGATGCCCGCCGCCAGCCAGGCGCCCGCCGCGATCGCGAGCGCCGTCCCGGCGATCGCCTTCGGCAATCCGGTCACTGCCCCTGGCCGAGCGAGAAGCCGGGTTCTCCGTCGAAGCTGCACAGGTACTCCGTCTTGATCGGGTCGATGCCGGCGGCGACCAGCCGCGACAGCAGGCCGATGATATCGGCGTGCCCGACGTTCGCCGGCGATTCCCCCGCGAGGAAGCGGCAGCGCCAGTGGTCGGTGCAGAAGGTCTCGGGCAGTCCGTTCGGCCAGACCTTGACGCCGCGATTGGTGATCATCGAAAGCGACATCGGCGATCCGTCGGCCGCCGGGGCCAGCGCCGCCGCGAGCGCATCGGGCGCGATGCCCGGGGCGTCGACGAACACGTCGACGCCCATCAGCTGCTTGGCCGGGGGCGCCTTCGCGGCGCGGGCGGGGCCCGCGCCCGAGACCGTGCTCGCGACCTGGCCGGACCCGTGCCGGGCGGAACCCTCGGCGCCGAAGCCCGAGGTCGGCAACTGCGTCGGCGCCTGACCGAGCCTCTCGATCACCGCCTGCGCGAAGGCGGCCGTGCCGAGCGTGAGCCGGGTCGCCGGGCCCGCCATGTCGGCCGTGTGCAGGCCGTCCTCCAGCGTGCGCAGCCACGCGTTGCGGATCGTGGCCGCGACCTGCGGCTGGCCGATGTGTACCAGCATCATCACCGCCGCCTGCAGCAGCCCGCTCGGGTTCGCCGCGTCCTGGCCGGCGATGTCGGGCGCGCTGCCGTGGATCGCCTCGAACATCGCCGCGCCGGTGCCGATGTTGGCGCTGCCGGCCAGGCCGACGCTGCCCGCGACCTCGGCCGCGATGTCGCTGAGGATGTCGCCGTACAGGTTGGGCGTCACGATCACGTCGAAGCGCTCGGGCCGGGTCGCGAGCCTGGCCGCGCCGATGTCGACGATCATCCTGTCCTTGGCGATCTCCGGGTACTCGGCGCCGATCTCCTCGAAGACCCGGTAGAACAGGCCGTCGGTCAGCTTCATGATGTTGTCCTTCACCATGCAGGTGACCTTGCGCCGGCCATGGGCCCGCGCGTACTCGAACGCGTGCCGCACCACCCGCTCGCAGCCCGGCCGGCTCACCAGCTTCAGGCACTGGTAGACCTCGGCCGTCTGCCGGTGCTCGATGCCGGCGTACAGGTCCTCCTCGTTCTCGCGCACGATCACCACGTCCATGCCCGGGTGCTTCGTCGCCACCCAGGGCGCGTAGGCGGTGCAGGGCCTCACGTTCGCGTAGAGCCCGAGCGTCTTGCGCAGCGTCACGTTCAGGCTCTTGAAGCCGCCGCCCGAAGGCGTCGTGACCGGCGCCTTCAGCAGCACGCGGGTCGAGCGCAGGACGTCCCAGGCCTCGGGGGCGATGCCGGCGCTGTGGCCGGCGAGGTAGACCTGCTCGCCGATGTCGACGCGCTGCGGCGCGATGCGCGCGCCGGCCGCGGCGAGGATGCGCAGCGTCGCGTCCATGATCTCGGGGCCGATGCCGTCGCCCCAGGCGACGGCGACCGGCACCGCGGGCATGCCGGGCTGCAGGGAATCCAGGAGGGGGAGGGCGTCGCGCTTCATGTCTTGTCCTTCGTGTCGGGTTCGGAGGACTGCAATGTAGACAGGCGAATGAATAATGGAAAATACTTTGTTTTCATTCAATCCATAGATCAAAAGCTATGAATGGGAGTCGCCTGGCGAGGCTGTCGCGCGTGACGCCCCAGCAGTTGCGCGCCTTCGAGGCGACGGCCCGCCTGCTGTCGGTCACCGGCGCGGCGCGCGAGCTGCACCTGACGCAACCCACGGTCAGCGTGCAGCTGCGCGAGCTCGCCGCCACGATCGGCGAGCCCTTGTTCGAGAGCGCGGGCCGCGGGATCCGGCTCACCCAGGCGGGCGAGGCGCTGCAGCAGACCGCCGGCGAGCTCGGCGACTGCTGGCGCCGCTTCGAGTCACGGCTGGCCGAGCTGAACGGCCTGGTGCGGGGCAGCCTGAGGATCGCCGCGGTCACCACGGCCGAGTACTTCGTGCCGGACCTGGTGGGGCCTTTCGCCGCCGCGCACCCCGGCGTCGAGATCGAGCTCGCGATCGAGAACCGGGACCGCGTGGTCGAGCGGCTTCAGCGGGGCGTCGACGACGTCGCGGTGATGATGATGCCGCCGGGCGAGCTGCCGCTGGAGCGCCGGCCATTTCTCGACAACCCGCTGGTGGTGGTCGCGCCGGCCGGCCACCCGCTGGCGGGCAGGCGCCTGCGGCTGGCCTCGCTGGCCGGCGAGCGCTGGCTGATGCGCGAGCCCGGCAGCGGCACCCGCATGGCGGCCGAGCAGCACTTCGCGGAGGTCGGCTTCGAGCCCAGGGTGGCGATGAGCCTGGGCAGCAACGAGGCGATCAAGCACGCGGTCGGAGCGGGCCTGGGCATCGCGCTGCTGTCGCTGGTCGCGGTGCGGCCGCCCGTCGGCGGGGCCGGAGCCGCGCCGTCCGAGGGCCTGGACATACTGAAGGTGGCCGGCTTCCCGCTGCGCAGGCGCTGGTCGATGGTGTGGCGAAGCGACCGCCCGCTGACGATCGCCGCCCGTCGCTTCATCGAGCACCTGAGCGAGGCGCGCGAGCTTCGCGCCCCGGCAGGAGGCCGCGGCTGAGAGGCGGGCGCGGCGGCGGGCTGCGCCGCGCCCGCCGCGACCTCACTCCTGCAGCGACTTCCACATCTCCATGTCGCGCTCCGCGGTCCAGATGCGCGGATGCTTGATGCCCTGCGCCTCGTCGACCGCGCGGGTCACGTCGAAGGGCAGGCAGTGCTCGTAGATGAACACGTTGCCGAACACCGGGTCCATCACCTTGCGGGTGTCCGCGAAGATTTCCTTCAGCGGCTTGCTGGCGGCCACGCCGGCCTTCGCGGTCGAGAACAGGTCGGTGACCCACTTCTTCGTGTAGTCGATCGCCTTGTTCGCGTCCGCATTGTTCTCGAGCGCCGGACCGCGGCCGGGCACGAGCTTGTCGGGCTTCATCGCGCGCAGCGCCTCGAGCGTTGCCGGCCACTCCTCGAGTTGCGCGTCGCCGGTGTACACGCCGGCGTTGTACTCGACCAGGTCGCCCGAGAAGCAGATCCGCTGCGACGGGATCCACGCGATCGTGTCGCCCTTCGTGTGGCCCGGGCCGATGTGCATCAGCTTGACCTCGAGCTTGCCCAGGTGCAGCGTCAGCTCGCGCTCGAACACCATGGTCGGCCAGGTCAGGCCCGGGATCGACTCCACGGCCTGGAACAGCCGCGGGAAGCGCTCGATCTCGGACTTCATGTCGGCCTCGCCGCGCTCGACGATCAGCTCCCAGGTGCCGCGCGAGGCGATGATCTCGGTGGCGCCCTCGGCGAAGTAGGCCGACGCGCCCAGCACGCGCACCGCGTGATAGTGCGACAGCACGACGTACTTGATCGGCTTGTCGGTGACCTCGCGGATGTGGCGGATCAGCTGCTGCGCCATCACCGGCGTGGCCGTCGTGTCGATCACCATGACCGCGTTGTCGCCGATGATCACGCCCGAGTTCGGGTCGCCCTCGGCGGTGAAGGCGTAGGCGTTGTCGGACAGCTTCGTGAAGGTGGTCTTCTTCTCGGTCAGGTCGCCTTTCGATGCGAATTGCTTGCTCATCCGGGAATCTCCTCTCGTGTTCCGTCGTGGCGCGCGCCCGGCCCGCCGGCGCCGGCCGGAAGGCCCTCCAGGCCGCGCTCCCAAAGGCCGATCACCATCTCGGCGTACTGGTCGTGCGTCATCGGCCCGTCGGGCCTCAGCCAGGCGAAGGTGAAATTGATCATGCCGAGCAGGGCCATCGTCAGCGGCGTGCGGTTCGCCGCGTTCAGCCGCGTGGGCCAGCCCCGCTCGAGCGCGTCGGCGAAGGCCTCGACGATCTCGCGCTCGCGGGCGCGGATCCGCTCGCGCAGCGGCTCGTCGAGGAACTTCACGTCGTTCAGCAGCGCCACATGATACGCGCGCGAATGCCGGTACTCGGCGACGAATCCGCGCACCAGCGCGCGCACCGCCTCGCGCGGCGGCAGCCGCCTGGCCACCACGTCGTCGACGATGCCCGACAGCCTCGCCGTGTACCGGTCCAGCGAGTCGAACAGGATCGCTTCCTTGCTCGGGTAGTAGTGGTACAGCCCGGCCTTCGAGGTGCCGCAGGCGTCAGCGAGCGCGGACATCGACGCGCTCGGGTAGCCGGTGTCGGCGAAGGCTTCCACCGCCCGGGCCAGGATGCGGTCGCGCTGGACCTCGTAGTCGGCGGCTCGCGGGCGGGCCATCAGCGCTCGTCGTAGCTGATGACCACCCGCCCGCTGACCGGGTGCGACTGGCAGGTCAGCACGAAGCCGGCCTCGATCTCGTGCGGCTCGAGCGTGTAGTTGCGCTCCATCCGCACCTCGCCCTCCAGGACCCGTGCCCGGCAGGTGCAGCACACGCCGCCCTTGCAGGCGTAGGGCAGGTTCATGCCGGCGGCCAGCCCCGCGTCGAGGATGGCCTCGCCTTCGAACGGCACCTTGAGCCGCCGGGTCTTGCCGTCGACGATCAGCTCGACCTCGGCCCGCGGCGCGTCGTCCGCCGGGGCCGCCTTCAGCGAGCCGGCCGCCGGCAGCGGCACGCCGAAGCGCTCGATGTGGATGCGCGCCGGGTCGACGCCTGCGGCGCGCAGCGCGGCCTCGGCCGCGTTCATCATCGGATCGGGGCCGCACACGAAGGCCTCGTCGATCGATTCGGGCGGGATCAGCGTGGCGAGGAATTCGCGGCACTTCGACTCGTCGAGCAGGCCGTTCAGCAGCTCGACCTCGTGCGGCTCCTCGGACAGCACGTGGTACAGGCGCAGCCGTCCCATGTAGCGGTTCTTCAGGTCCTCGAGCTGCTCGACGAACATGATCGTAGGCGTGCCGCGGTTGCCGTAGACCAGCGTGAACTCGCTGCGGGGCTCCGCCTCGAGGATCGTGCCGATCAGCGACATCATCGGCGTGATGCCCGAGCCGCCCGCGAAGCCGACGTGGTGGCGGGAAAGCTCCGGGCGCAGCGGCACGCCGAAGCGGCCGTCCGGCGTCATCACGTCCAGCGCCTGGCCCGGCCGCACCGTGTCGGCCAGCCAGTTCGAGAAGCGCCCACCGGGCACGCGCCGGACCGCGACGCGCAGCTCGCCGGCGCGCTCGTAGTCCTGCAGCGGCACGCAGATCGAGTAAGACCTCCGCAGCTCCTCCTCCCCCACGGTCGCGCGCAGGGTCAGGAACTGCCCCGGCTGGAAGCGATAGGCCTCGCGCAGCGAGTCGGGCACCTCGAAGGCGATCGACAGGCTGTCGGCGGTCTCGGCGCGTCGGTCGCGCACCCTCAGCGAATGGAACTGCGGCGTCATCGTCGGCTCGTCGGGCTCGGGGTCGATGGGGCTCGAAGCGTCAGCAGGGCTCGAAGCGTCAGTACGGCTTGAAGTAGTCGAAGGGCTCGCGGCAGGCGAGGCAGCGATAGTGCGCCTTGCACGGCGTCGATCCCCAGCGGCTCACCATCTCGACCTCGGCGCTGCCGCAGCGCGGGCAGGCGGGCGGCGTTCGTGCGCCGCAGCCCGCCGAGCAGGCTGGCGGCGCGATGCCGTAGTCGCGCAGCTTGCGCCGCGCGTCCTCGCCGATCCAGTCGGTGCTCCAGGCAGGGGAAAGCACGGTGCGCACCCGCGCGTCGGGGAAGCCCGCCGCGTCGAGCGCCTCGCGCACCTGCGCGGCGATCGCCTCGGTGGCCGGGCAGCCGCTGTAGGTCGGGGTGAGCAGCACCAGCGGGGAGCCGTCCTCGAGCACGACGTCGCGCAGGATGCCGAGGTCGGCCAGCGTGACGACCGGGATCTCGGGGTCGGGAATCGCCCCGACGATCGCCCGGACCGCGGCCAGCCGTCCGGCCTCGACCTGGTCGGCGACGCCGCTCACCAGGTCGCTTCCGGATGCGCGCGGGCGAGCGACTGCATCTCGGCCAGCAGGTAGCCCAGGTGCTCGCCGTGCAGGCCGCGCTTGCCGGTGCTCAGGAACGCGCTGTCCCCGGGCCAGCGAAGCGTCGCCTCGCCGGCCAGCGCCCGCATCCTGGCCAGCCAGGGCTCGCGCAGCGCCGCGCAATCGGCTCCCAGGCCGCTCGCGGCAGCCTCCTCGTCGAGCGAATCGGCAGCGAACCACTCGTTCGCGTAGGGCGCCAGCGAGTCGAGCGCGCGCTGGGCGCGGGCGTGCGACTCCTCGGTGCCGTCGCCGAAGCGGACCGTCCAGTCGGCTGCGTGCTCGAGGTGGTAGCGCGCCTCCTTCAGCGACTTGGCGGCGATCGCGGCCAGCTCCGCGTCGGTCGACGCGGACAGCCTCTCCCAGAGCTCGACCGCCCACGTCGAGTACATCGCGTTGCGCACGATCGTGAACGCGTAGTCGGGCTCGCCCGCTCCGGCCGAGGCCACACCGCTGTTCGGCAGCTCGAGCATCGTGAAGTTGCGGAACTCGTGCACGTCTCGGAAGTACGCGTAGCGGTCCTCGCTCGCGTCGCCGCCGGCCAGCGTCGCCGCGTGCTGGTACAGCAGCCGGGCCTGGCCGAGCAGGTCCAGCGCGATGTTGGCCAGCGCCAGGTCCTCCTCGAGCACCGGTCCGTGGCCGCACCATTCGGACAGGCGGTGCGAGAGCACCAGCGGGCTGTCGGCCAGCCTGAGCAGGTACTCGATGTGTCGTTCGCGGGGGATCATTGCGCCTCGGCTCCTCACATGTGGCCCACTTCGTCGGGCAGCACGTAGAAGGTCGGGTGCCGGTAGATCTTGTCGGCCATCGGCTCGAAGTAGGAGTCCTTGTCCTCGGGCGCCGACGCGGTGATCGCCGCGGACGGCACCACCCAGATCGACACGCCTTCCTGGCGGCGCGTGTAGACGTCGCGCGCCATGCGCAGCGCCTGCTGCGCGTCGGCGGCGTGCAGGCTGCCGCAATGCTTGTGCTCGAGCCCCTGCTTGCTGCGGATGAAGACCTCCCACAGCGGCCATTCGTTCTTCGGATCGCTCATCCTCGTCTCCGGTCGATCGGTGTCGTTCGGTCGCTCAGGCGGCCTGCCGGCCGCGCTGCGCCCGCTTGCGCGCGTGCGCAAGCGCCGCCTCGCGGACCCAGGCGCCGTTCGCGTGGGCGCGCCGCCGGGTCTCCAGCCGTTCCCGGTTGCACGGGCCGTCGCCGTTGACCACGCGCCAGAACTCGCTCCAGTCGATCGGCCCGTGGTCGTAGTGGCCGCGCTCGGCGTTCCACTTCAGGTCGGGATCCGGGATCGTCAGCCCGAGCAGCTCGGCCTGGGGCACGGTCGCGTCGATGAACTTCTGGCGCAGGTCGTCGTTCGAGATCCGCTTGATCCCCCACTTCATCGTCTGCGCCGAGTGCACCGACTCGGCATCGCTCGGGCCGAACATCATCACGACCGGCCACCACCAGCGGTTCAGCGCCTCCTGCGCCATCGCCTTCTGCGCCGGCGTGCCGCGGCAAAGGGCCAGCATCAGCTCGTAGCCCTGCCGCTGGTGGAAGGACTCCTCCTTGCAGATCCGGATCATCGCCCGGGCGTAGGGGCCGTACGAGCAGCGGCACAGCGGGATCTGGTTCATGATCGCCGCGCCGTCGACCAGCCAGCCGATGCAGCCCATGTCCGCCCAGCCGAGCGCCGGATAGTTGAAGATCGACGAGTACTTGGCCTTGCCGGCGAGCAGCGCGTCTATCGTCTCGTCTCGCGACACGCCCAGCGTCTCGGCCGCCGAGTACAGGTACAGACCGTGGCCGCCCTCGTCCTGGACCTTGGCCAGCAGGATCGCCTTGCGGCGCAGGCTGGGCGCGCGGGTGATCCAGTTGCCCTCCGGCAGCATGCCGACGACTTCCGAGTGCGCGTGCTGCGAGATCTGGCGCACGAGCGTGCGCCGGTAGGCGTCGGGCATCCAGTCCTGGGGCTCGATCTTGCGGTCCGCCGCGATCGCGGCGTCGAAGGCGGCCTGCCTCGGGTCGCCGCCGGACGCATCGGCGTCGCCGGCGGGTTTTTCGGGTTGGCCGGGCAGGTCGATGGCCTGGGTATACATTTGCTCCTCCGGGGCGGGGGCTCGAGTCGGCGCGAGGGGGCGCTGGAAGAGCCCGGACGGAACGCGACTTTATAAGCCGACCGGTCGGTCAGTCAATCCTCGCGTGTCCGTCCGGTCGTTCCGCCCACCCGCCCAGGGCGTCCCGGCGCCTCACTTCGAAGGAGACGGAAGCTTGAAGATCACCGACGTGCGCGTGCACATGCTGCAGAGCCCGCTGGCCCAGCCCTTCGCCTTCTCGCAGGGATGGGTCGACCGGCGCTCGGCGACCCTGGTCGAGGTGAGCACCGATGCGGGCATCACCGGCTGGGGAGAGGCCTTCGCGCAGGGTCTGGAGCCGCCGCAGGTCGCTGCCGCGGCGATCGAGCACGCGCTGCGCCCGCTGGTCGTGGGCGCGGACCCGCTCGAGGTCGAGGTGCTCTGGCACCGGATGTATCACCAGACCCGCGACTACGGCCGCAAGGGGGCGGTGGTCGCCGCGATCAGCGCGATCGACATCGCGCTCTGGGACATCGCCGGCAAGCACTACGGCCAGCCGGTGCACCGGCTGCTCGGCGGCGCCTTCCGGCGCAGCGTCCAGCCCTACGCCACCGGCTTCTACCGGATACGCGGCCAGGGCGAGGCGGCACGCCTGGCCGAGGAGGCGCTCGCGCACTTCGAGGCCGGCTTCCGGCTGATGAAGGTCAAGCTCGGCTACGGCGTCGACGACGACATCGCGGTGATCCGCGCCGTGGCGCGGGCGGTCGAGGGCCGCGGCGTGACGCTGATGGTCGACACCAATCACGCCTACGGGAGGGCCGAGGCCCTGCGGCTGGGCCATGTGCTCGACGAGATGGACATGCGCTGGTACGAGGAGCCGGTGGCGCCCGAGGACGTCGACGGCTACTGCGAGCTGCGGGCGAAGCTGCGCACCCCGATCGCCGGCGGCGAGAACGAGCACACGCTGTACGGCTTCCGAGAACTGCTGGGCCGCCACGCTGTCGACGTGGCCCAGCCCGACATCGGCTCCTGCGGCGGCATCACCGGCGCGCGCCACATCGTCGCCCTGGCGCAGGCCCACGGCATCGAGGTGAACCCGCACGTGTGGGGCTCGGCGGTGGCGCAGGCGGCGTCGCTGCAGCTGATCGCGGCCCTGCCGGTCACGCACCACTCGGTGTTCGCCCGCGAGCCGGTGCTCGAGTACGACCGCTCCTCGCACCCGTTCCGCCGGGATCTGGTGGCCGAGCCGATCGACCTGCGCGACGGCCGGGTGCAGATTCCCCAGGGGCCGGGGCTGGGCATCGAGCTGCGCGCCGACACGCTGCAGCGCTTCCGGATCGCCTGAGCATCGGGCCAATTGACACGCCCTGCCGAACAGGACATAATCAGCGGTTCCCTGGAGGGGTGCCCGAGTGGCTAAAGGGGGCAGACTGTAAATCTGTTGGCTTACGCCTACGTTGGTTCGAATCCAACCCCCTCCACCAGGTTTTCTCCGGCATGCGCCGGCCTTCGTCGATCCGCAGGCAGTCGAGTCGCCCGATTCGGCTGAAAAGGTTCAGGCGCTGGCCTCGCGGGCCCGGGGAGCGCGGTGCGGCAGTCCGGGCGGGTGTAGCTCAATGGTAGAGCAGAAGCCTTCCAAGCTTACGACGAGGGTTCGATTCCCTTCACCCGCTCCATCCGGTCCGAGTCGTGCCGGGAATGCCCGGTTTGCAGGTTTTCGCCCATGTGGCTCAGTGGTAGAGCACTCCCTTGGTAAGGGAGAGGTCGCGCGTTCGATCCGCGCCATGGGCACCAGGAAAGTAGTCCGGATCTGCCGGGAAGGCCTGTCGGCCCGGCGCGATCCGATCGTCATACAGGCTGGCACCATCTCTAGTTCGGGAGTCTTGCATGGCTAAAGGAAAGTTCGAGCGTACGAAGCCGCACGTGAACGTGGGTACGATCGGTCACGTGGACCATGGCAAGACGACGCTGACGGCGGCGATCACGACGGTGCTGTCGAAGCAGTTTGGTGGCGAGGCCAAGGGTTACGACCAGATCGACGCGGCGCCGGAGGAGAAGGCGCGCGGGATCACGATCAACACGGCGCACGTGGAGTACGAGACGCAGAACCGTCACTACGCGCACGTCGACTGCCCGGGTCACGCTGACTACGTGAAGAACATGATCACGGGTGCGGCGCAGATGGACGGCGCGATTCTGGTGGTGTCGGCGGCCGACGGCCCGATGCCGCAGACGCGCGAGCACATTCTGCTGGCGCGTCAGGTGGGCGTGCCGTACATCATCGTGTTCATGAACAAGTGCGACATGGTCGATGATGCGGAGCTGCTGGAGCTGGTGGAGATGGAAGTCCGCGAGCTGCTGAGCAAGTACGATTTCCCGGGCGACGACGTTCCGATCATCAAGGGCTCGGCGCTCAAGGCGCTGGAGGGTGACGAGGGCGAGCTGGGCAAGCAGGCGATCATGCAGCTTGCCGAGGCGCTGGATACGTACATTCCGACGCCCGAGCGTGCGGTGGACGGGGCGTTCCTGATGCCGATCGAGGACGTGTTCTCGATTTCGGGCCGTGGCACGGTGGTGACGGGCCGGGTGGAGCGCGGGGTGATCAAGGTCGGTGAGGAGATCGAGATCGTCGGGATCAAGCCGACGGTGAAGACGACCTGCACGGGCGTGGAGATGTTCCGCAAGCTGCTGGACCAGGGCCAGGCTGGGGACAACGTGGGCGTGCTGCTGCGCGGCACGAAGCGCGAGGACGTGGAGCGTGGCCAGGTGCTGGCCAAGCCGGGTTCGATCACGCCGCACACGAAGTTCGAGTGCGAGGTGTACGTGCTGAGCAAGGAGGAGGGCGGGCGTCACACGCCGTTCTTCAACAACTATCGTCCGCAGTTCTATTTCCGCACGACCGACGTGACGGGCTCGGTGCAGCTGCCCGAGGGTGTGGAGATGGTGATGCCCGGGGACAACGTGAAGATGACGGTGACGCTGATTGCGCCGATCGCGATGGAGCAGGGCCTGCGCTTCGCGATCCGCGAGGGCGGCCGCACCGTCGGCGCCGGCGTCGTCGCCAAGGTCATCGAGTAAGAGAAGGCGAAGGACCACAGGGGTATAGCTCAACTGGCAGAGCGTCGGTCTCCAAAACCGAAGGTTGGGGGTTCGATTCCCTCTGCCCCTGCCATCCTCCGCTTCGAGCATGTCGAACCAGGCTGTTGAAACCGTAACCTCCGGCGCCGACCGGGCCAAGGTCGTCCTTGCGATCGCCGCCGTGGTGGCGGGCGTCGTGGGCTTCTATCTGCTCGCCCAGCAGCCGACGATCGTGCGCCTCGGCGCGGTGATCGCCGGCCTGCTCGTCGGCGGCGCGATCGCGTGGTTTTCCGGTCCCGGCCAGCGCTTCTTCGCCTTCGCGAAGGACTCCTGGAGCGAGACCCGCCGCGTCGTGTGGCCCACCCGCAAGGAAACCACCCAGGTCACGCTGACGGTCTTCGCCTTCGTTGTCGTGATGGCCATTTTCCTGTGGCTGGTCGACAAGGGCCTGGAGTGGGTCCTCTACGACCTCATCCTCGGCTGGAAGGACTGAATGTCGAAACGTTGGTATGTCGTGCACGCCTACTCCGGAATGGAGAAGAGCGTCGCGCGCGCCCTGAAGGAACGCATCGAGCGGGCCGGCATGTCCGACAGGTTCGGCCAGATCCTGGTGCCGACCGAAGAGGTCGTCGAGATCAAGGGCGGGCAGCGCAAGACCACCGAGCGCCGTTTCTTCCCCGGCTACGTGCTCGTCGAGATGGAGATGGACGACGACACCTGGCACCTGGTGAAGAACACCAACAAGGTGACCGGCTTCGTCGGCGGCGCGGGCAACCGTCCCACGCCGATTTCCGATCGCGAGGTCGAGAAGATCCTCGCCCAGATGCAGGAAGGCGTCGAGAAGCCCCGGCCCAAGACCCTCTTCGAGGTGGGCGAGATGGTCCGCGTCAAGGAAGGTCCGTTTACCGACTTCAACGGCAACGTCGAGGAAGTCAACTACGAGAAGAGCCGCCTGCGCGTCTCGGTCACGATCTTCGGTCGTGCCACGCCGGTCGAGCTCGAGTTCGGCCAGGTCGAGAAGGTCTGAGCCGTCCGGCGTTCCGGGCCCCGGCCCGGCGCGCCGTCTTTTCTGGTCGTGCCGCCTCGTGCGGCCGGCAAGCCGGAGAGATCCGGCGCAAGAGGAGCTCCAGTAGGGTCCCGGCCCGAACGGGCGTTATCACTCGTCAATCGGAGTAGCCAACATGGCGAAGAAGATCGTCGGCTTTGTGAAGCTGCAGGTTCCTGCAGGCAAGGCCAACCCCGCGCCGCCGATCGGCCCGGCCCTCGGCCAGCGCGGCCTGAACATCATGGAATTCTGCAAGGCGTTCAACGCCAAGACGCAGGGGCTGGAGCCCGGTCTGCCGATCCCGGTGGTGATCACCGCGTACGCGGACAAGAGCTTCACCTTCATCATGAAGACGCCGCCGGCCACGGTGCTGATCAAGAAGGCGGCGAAGATCGAGAAGGGCTCGCCGAAGCCCCACACCGACAAGGTCGGCTCGATCACCCGGGCGCAGGCAGAGGAAATCGCGAAGACCAAGATGCCGGATCTCACCGCCGCCGACATGGACGCCGCGGTCCGCACGATCGCCGGCTCGGCGCGCAGCATCGGCATCACGGTGGAGGGTCTGTAAATGGCGAAGCTTTCCAAGCGCGCGAAGGCGATCCGCGCCAAGGTCGATCGCCAGAAGGCCTACCCGCTGGCCGACGCGCTCACGCTGGTCAAGGAGTGCGCGGTCGCGAAGTTCGACGAGTCGATCGACGTCGCGGTGCAGCTCGGTGTCGACCCGAAGAAGTCCGACCAGGTCGTTCGCGGCTCGGTCGTGCTGCCGGCCGGCACCGGCAAGTCGGTCCGCGTGGCCGTCTTCACCCAGGGTGACAAGGTCGAGGCCGCCAAGGCGGCCGGCGCCGACATCGTCGGCATGGAAGACCTGGCCGAGCAGGTGAAGGCCGGCAACCTGAACTTCGACGTCGTCATCGCGTCGCCCGACGCGATGCGGATCGTCGGCACGCTGGGCCAGATCCTCGGTCCGCGCGGCCTGATGCCGAACCCGAAGGTCGGCACGGTCACGCCCGACGTCGCCACCGCGGTCAAGAACGCCAAGGCCGGCCAGGTCCAGTACCGGACCGACAAGGCGGGCATCATCCACGCGACCATCGGCCGCGCATCGTTCGACATCGAGCAGCTCGGCACGAACGTGCGCGCGCTGGTCGAGGCGCTGAACCGCGCCAAGCCCGCCAGCTCGAAGGGTGTCTACCTGCGCAAGGTGGCCGTTTCCAGCACGATGGGTGTCGGTGTCAAGGTCGACCCGGCAGCCTTCTCCGCGGCCGCGACGGCGGCCTGACGCGGGGAATTCAAGGAACTTTGGGCCGCCCGATCGAACCGGACCGCCGCGTGGGGACGCCCGCGCGGATGGCCGGCAGCTCGGGCGGGTTGTCAAAGACCGCAGGGGGATGCCCGTTCCGGGCTCCTTAATGCGTCGCGCGAGGCGGTCCGATTCGTCGGGCCGCGCACCCGGCGGCCCTGCGCAGATGGCGGTCCCGAAGCGAGAGTTTTGAAGGCCATCCGGCTCCCGGGCCGGGTTGCGAAGGAACTCACACTCGGTCGCCGTGTAGAAACGGGCGCCCGTGCCCGACCCCGCAGCTGCCCAGGCAGCGAACGGAAGAGGGTCGGGGCGTCCATACTGGAGCAAGACCGTGGCTCTCAATCGAGAAGAGAAAGCGGCAGTCGTCGCCGAAGTCTCCGCCGAAGTGGCGAAGGCCCAGGCGATCATCGTCGCCGAGTACCGTGGTCTGGAAGTCGGAGCGATCACCGCCCTGCGCAAGCAGGCGCGGGAGTCGGGCGTCTACCTGCGCGTTCTCAAGAACACGCTGGCGCGCCGGGCCGTCGCCGGCACGCCGTTCGAGAAGCTGTCCGACCAGATGGTCGGCCCGCTGATCTACGGCCTGTCGAGCGATCCGGTGTCGGCCGCCAAGGTGCTGAACGCCTTCGCCAAGGACAACGACAAGCTCGTGCTGAAAGGCGGAGCGATGCCCAACACCGTTCTCGATGCGAACGGCGTGAAGGCACTCGCCACCATGCCCAGCCGGGAAGAGTTGCTGGCGAAGCTGCTCGGCACGATGCAGGCGCCGATCGCGACCTTCGTCCGCACGCTCAACGAGGTTCCCGGAAGGTTCGTCCGCACCGTGGCGGCCGTCCGAGACCAGAAAGAGCAGGCGGGCGCCTGACGCGTTTCGCGCCAGGCAACCCGATTTCCAGATTCATCGCAACCCATTGATTCGTACGGAGTAAACAAAATGGCCCTGAACAAGGAAGAGATCCTCGACGCGATCGCCGGCATGTCGGTGCTCGAGCTGTCGGAACTGATCAAGCTGATGGAAGACAAGTTCGGCGTGTCGGCTGCTGCCGCCGCCGTCGCCGTCGCGGCCCCGGCCGCCGGCGGTGCCGCCGCTCCGGCTGCCGAAGAGCAGACCGAGTTCACCGTGATCCTCGGCGCCGCCGGCGAGAAGAAGGTCGAGGTGATCAAGGTCGTCCGTGCCGCCACCGGCCTGGGCCTGAAGGAGGCCAAGGACCTGGTCGACGGCGCGCCGAAGCCCGTCAAGGAAGGCATCAGCAAGGCCGACGCCGAGGCGCTGAAGAAGCAGCTCGAGGACGCCGGCGCGAAGGTCGAGCTCAAGTAATCCGAGCTCGCGCAGCGCTCAGCTTGCAAGCACTGCTTTCGCGGCGCCCGGACGCCGCCCGCCCGACGGGGTGGGCGGCTCCGGGTTTTCGCGTCTGCGCGCGGCACGCGGCATGCCGGTTCCACCCGAGCCGGCATTCCACGTTCTGCGCAGGAATCCCTGCCCCACTTGTCTGAACAAGACACGGAGTGTCCATGGCCACCGCTTCCAGTTACTCGTTCACCGAGAAAAAGCGCATCCGCAAGAGCTTCGCCAAGCGGCCCGTCGTGCTCGACGTGCCCTTCCTGCTGACCACGCAGATCGAGTCGTACGACCGGTTCCTGCAGGCCGACAAGCTCCCTGACCTGCGGGCCGACGAAGGCCTGCAGGCGGCCTTCAGGTCGATCTTCCCGATCGTGTCGCACAACGAGTTCGCGCGGCTCGAGTTCGTCAGCTACCAGCTCGGCGCGGCGCCCTTCGACGTCAAGGAGTGCCAGCAGCGCGGCCTGTCCTACTGCGCGCCGCTGCGCGCGCGCGTGCGCCTGGTCATCATGGACCGCGAGGCGGCCAAGCCGACCGTCAAGGAGGTGAAGGAGCAGGAGGTCTACATGGGCGAGATCCCGCTCATGACCGGCAACGGCTCCTTCATCGTGAACGGCACCGAGCGGGTCATCGTCTCGCAGCTGCACCGCTCGCCCGGCGTGTTCTTCGAGCACGACCGCGGCAAGACCCACAGCTCGGGCAAGCTGCTGTTCTCGGCGCGCATCATTCCCTACCGCGGCTCCTGGCTCGACTTCGAGTTCGACCCGAAGGACGTGCTGTTCTTCCGCGTCGACCGCCGCCGCAAGATGCCGGTCACGATCCTGCTCAAGGCGATCGGCCTGACGCCCGAGCAGATCCTCGCGCACTTCTTCGTCTTCGACAGCTTCCGCCTGATGGGCGAGGGCGGCCAGCTCGAGCTGGTGCCCGAGCGCCTGCGCGGCGAGATCGCCCGCTTCGACATCGCCGACAAGGACGGCAAGGTGATCGTCGCGAAGGACAAGCGGATCAACGCCCGCCACATCCGCGAGATGGAGACGGCCGGCATGAAGTACGTGTCGGTGCCCGAGGACTACCTCGTGGGCCGCACGCTGGCGCACAACGTCGTCGATCCCGAGACCGGCGAGATCGTGGCCAAGGCCAACGACGAGCTCACCGAGGAGCTGCTCGGCAAGCTGCGCGACGCGAACGTCCGCGAGATCCGCACGCTGTACACGAACGACCTCGACCAGGGCCCGTACATCTCGCAGACCCTGCGCACCGACGAGACCGCCGACCAGACCGCCGCGCGCATCGCGATCTACCGGATGATGCGCCCCGGCGAGCCGCCGACCGAGGACGCGGTCGAGGCCCTGTTCAACCGGCTGTTCTACAGCGAGGACGCCTACGACCTGTCGAAGGTCGGCCGGATGAAGTTCAACCGGCGCGTCGGTCGCGACGAGCTGACCGGCCCGATGACGCTGACCAACGAGGACATCCTCGCGGTCATCAAGATCCTGGTCGAGCTGCGCAACGGCCGCGGCGAGATCGACGACATCGACCACCTCGGCAACCGCCGCGTTCGCTGCGTCGGCGAGCTCGCCGAGAACCAGTTCCGCGCCGGCCTGGTGCGGGTCGAGCGGGCGGTCAAGGAGCGGCTCGGCCAGGCCGAGACCGAGAACCTGATGCCGCACGACCTGATCAACAGCAAGCCGATCAGCGCCGCCATCCGCGAGTTCTTCGGTTCGTCGCAGCTGTCGCAGTTCATGGATCAGACGAACCCGCTGTCCGAGATCACGCACAAGCGGCGCGTCTCGGCGCTGGGCCCCGGCGGCCTGACGCGCGAGCGCGCGGGCTTCGAGGTCCGCGACGTGCACCCGACCCACTACGGCCGGGTCTGCCCGATCGAGACGCCCGAGGGCCCGAACATCGGCCTGATCAACTCGCTGGCCCTTTACGCGCGCCTGAACGAGTACGGCTTCCTCGAGACGCCGTACCGCAAGGTCGTCGACGGCAAGGTCACCGATCACATCGACTACCTGTCGGCGATCGAGGAAGGCCGCTACGTGATCGCGCAGGCCAACGCCACGGTCGACGCCGAAGGCCGCCTGACCGGCGACCTGGTGTCGGTGCGCAAGGCGGGCGAGTCGGAGCTGACCTCGCCCGCGAACGTCGAGTACATGGACGTCGCGCCGTCGCAGATCGTGTCGGTCGCGGCCTCGCTGATCCCCTTCCTCGAGCACGACGACGCCAACCGCGCGCTGATGGGCTCGAACATGCAGCGCCAGGCGGTTCCCTGCCTGCGCCCGGAAAAGCCGGTGGTGGGCACCGGCATCGAGCGCACCTGCGCGGTCGACTCGGGCACCGTGGTCACCGCGCTGCGCGGCGGCGTGGTCGACTACGTCGACGCCAACCGGATCGTAGTCCGCGTCAACGACGAAGAGGCCGCCGCCGGCGAAGTCGGCGTCGACATCTACAACCTCATCAAGTACACGCGCAGCAACCAGAACACGAACATCAACCAGCGGCCGGTCGTCAAGAAGGGCGACGTGATCTCCGCCGGCGACGTCGTGGCCGACGGCGCCTCGACCGACCTCGGCGAGCTCGCGCTCGGCCAGAACATGCTGGTCGCGTTCATGCCCTGGAACGGCTACAACTTCGAGGACTCGATCCTGATCTCGGAGAAGGTGGTGTCCGACGACCGCTACACCTCGATCCACATCGAGGAGCTGTCGGTGCTGGCCCGCGACACCAAGCTGGGCGCCGAGGAGATCACCCGCGACATCTCGAACCTGTCCGAGCAGCAGCTCGGCCGGCTCGACGAGTCGGGCATCGTCTACATCGGCGCCGAGGTGCAGGCCGGCGACACGCTGGTCGGCAAGGTCACGCCGAAGGGCGAGACCCAGCTCACTCCCGAGGAGAAGCTGCTGCGCGCGATCTTCGGCGAGAAGGCCTCCGACGTGAAGGACACCTCGCTGCGCGTGCCCTCGGGCATGAGCGGCACCGTCATCGACGTGCAGGTCTTCACCCGCGAGGGCATCCAGCGCGACAAGCGCGCCCAGTCGATCATCGACGACGAGCTCAAGCGCTACCGCCTCGACCTGAACGACCAGCTGCGCATCGTCGAGAACGACGCGTTCTCGCGGATCGAGCGGCTGCTGGTCGGCAAGACCGTCAACGGCGGCCCGAAGAAGCTCGCCAAGGGCGCGGCGGTCACCGCCGAGTACCTGGCCGACCTCGACCGCTACCACTGGTTCGAGATCCGTCCGGCCGACGAGGTCGTGGCCACGCAGCTCGAGGCGATCAAGGAGTCGATCGAGCAGAAGCGCCATCAGTTCGACCTGGCCTACGAGGAAAAGCGCAAGAAGCTCACCCAGGGCGACGAGCTGCCCCCCGGCGTGCTGAAGATGGTCAAGGTCTACCTGGCGGTCAAGCGCCGGCTGCAGCCGGGCGACAAGATGGCCGGCCGCCACGGCAACAAGGGCGTCGTGTCCCGGATCGTTCCGGTCGAGGACATGCCCTGCATGGCCGATGGCACCCCGGTCGACATCGTGCTGAACCCGCTGGGCGTGCCGTCGCGGATGAACGTCGGCCAGATCCTCGAGACCCACCTGGGCTGGGCGGCCAAGGGCATCGGCCACCGCATCGACGCGATGCTGCGCCGGCAGACCCGGGCCGCCGACATGCGCAAGCTGCTCGAGCAGATCTACAACTCCAGCGGCCAGCGGGAAGACCTGGCGGGCATGTCCGACGACGAGATCCTCGAGCTCGCCGACAACCTGCGCAAGGGCGTGCCCTTCGCCACGCCGGTGTTCGACGGCGCCTCCGAGGAGGAGATCCGGCAGATGCTGGACATCGCCTACCCGGACGACGACGAGCGCACGAAGCTGATCGGCTTCACGCCGAGCAAGACCCAGGTGCGGCTGTACGACGGCCGCACCGGCGACGCCTTCGACCGCCCGGTCACCGTCGGCTACATGCACATGCTGAAGCTGCACCACCTGGTCGACGACAAGATGCACGCGCGCTCGACCGGCCCGTACTCGCTGGTCACCCAGCAGCCGCTGGGCGGCAAGGCGCAGTTCGGCGGCCAGCGCTTCGGCGAGATGGAGGTGTGGGCGCTGGAAGCCTACGGCGCCTCGTACATGCTGCAGGAGATGCTCACGGTCAAGTCCGACGACGTGACCGGTCGCACCAAGGTGTACGAGAACCTCGTCAAGGGCGAGCACACGATCGACGCCGGCATGCCCGAGTCGTTCAACGTGCTGGTCAAGGAAATCCGGTCGCTCGGCATCGACATGGATCTCGAGCGCAACTGAGGCCAACGCCCGATACAGGATTCAGGAGCAGCAAATGAAAGCGTTGCTTGATCTCTTCAAACAGGTCCAGGAAGAGGAACACTTCGATGCTATCCGCATCGGTCTGGCCTCTCCCGAGAAGATCCGTTCGTGGTCGTACGGGGAAGTGAAGAAACCCGAGACGATCAACTACCGCACGTTCAAGCCCGAGCGCGACGGTCTCTTCTGCGCCAAGATCTTCGGTCCGATCAAGGACTACGAGTGCCTCTGCGGCAAGTACAAGCGGCTGAAGCACCGCGGCGTCATCTGCGAGAAGTGCGGCGTCGAGGTCACGCTGGCCAAGGTGCGCCGCGAGCGGATGGGCCACATCGAGCTGGCCAGCCCGGTCGCGCACATCTGGTTCCTCAAGTCGCTGCCGTCGCGCCTGGGCATGGTGCTCGACATGACGCTGCGCGACATCGAGCGCGTGCTCTACTTCGAGGCCTTCGTCGTCATCGAGCCCGGCATGACTCCGCTCAAGCGCGCGCAGATCATGACCGAGGACGACTACAACGCGAAGCTCGACGAGTACGGCGACGAGTTCCGCGCGATGATGGGCGCCGAGGGCGTCCGTGAGCTGCTGCGCACGATCGACATCGACCGCGAGATCGAGACGCTGCGCCGCGAGCTCGAGGCCACCGGCTCCGAGGCTAAGATCAAGAAGATCGCCAAGCGGCTCAAGGTCCTCGAGGGCTTCCAGCGCTCGGGCATCAAGCCCGACTGGATGGTCATGGAGGTCCTGCCGGTGCTGCCGCCCGAGCTGCGCCCGCTGGTGCCGCTCGACGGCGGCCGCTTCGCGACCTCCGACCTGAACGACCTGTACCGCCGCGTCATCAACCGGAACAACCGCCTGAAGCGGCTGCTCGAGCTGAAGGCGCCCGAGATCATCGTCCGCAACGAAAAGCGGATGCTGCAGGAGGCGGTCGACTCGCTGCTCGACAACGGCCGGCGCGGCAAGGCCATGACCGGCGCGAACAAGCGCGCGCTGAAGTCGCTGGCCGACATGATCAAGGGCAAGGGCGGCCGCTTCCGCCAGAACCTGCTCGGCAAGCGCGTCGACTACTCGGGCCGCTCGGTCATCGTGGTCGGCCCGCAGCTCAAGCTGCACCAGTGCGGCCTGCCGAAGCTGATGGCGCTCGAGCTGTTCAAGCCGTTCATCTTCCACAAGCTGGAAACGATGGGCGTGGCCACCACGATCAAGCAGGCCAAGAAGTACGTCGAGAGCCAGGAGCCGATCGTCTGGGACATCCTCGAGGACGTCATCCGCGAGCACCCGGTCCTGCTGAACCGCGCGCCCACCCTGCACCGGCTCGGCATCCAGGCCTTCGAGCCGGTGCTGATCGAGGGCAAGGCGATCCAGCTGCACCCGCTGGTCTGCGCGGCGTTCAATGCCGACTTCGACGGCGACCAGATGGCGGTCCACGTGCCGCTGTCGCTCGAGGCCCAGCTCGAGGCGCGCGCGCTGATGCTCGCGTCGAACAACGTGCTGTTCCCGTCGAACGGCGAGCCGTCGATCGTCCCGTCGCAGGACATCGTGCTGGGCCTGTACTACACGACCCGCGAGAAGGTGAACGGCAAGGGCGAGGGCATGTACTTCGCCGACGTCGGCGAGGTCCAGCGCGCCTACGACAACGGCCAGGTCGAGCTCGGCACCAGGATCACGGTCCGGCTGGTCGAGTACTCGAAGGACCGCGAGACGGGTGAGGTCACCCCGAACCCGATCCGCGCCGAGACCACGGTCGGCCGCGCGCTGCTCTCCGAGATCCTGCCCAAGGGGCTGCCCTTCGCGCTGATGAACAAGGCGCTGAAGAAGAAGGAGATCTCGCGCCTGATCAACGCGTCGTTCCGCCGTTGCGGCCTGCGCGACACGGTCATCCTCGCCGACCAGCTGATGCAGAACGGCTTCCGGCTGGCCACCCGCGCGGGCATCTCGATCGCGATGGACGACATGCGCGTCCCGGCCCAGAAGGTCGAGATCCTGTCGGCCGCCGAGCACGAGGTCAAGGAGATCGAGCAGCAGTACACCTCCGGCCTGGTGACCCAGGGCGAGCGCTACAACAAGGTCGTCGACATCTGGGGCCGCGCCGGCGACATGGTCGGCAAGGCGATGATGGAGCAGCTTGCGACCGAGGACACCCTCGATCGCAAGGGCAACACGGTCAAGCAGGAGTCGTTCAACTCGATCTACATGATGGCCGACTCGGGCGCCCGCGGTTCCGCCGCGCAGATCCGCCAGTTGGCCGGCATGCGGGGCCTGATGGCCAAGCCGGACGGCTCGATCATCGAGACGCCGATCACCGCGAACTTCCGCGAGGGCCTGAACGTCCTGCAGTACTTCATCTCGACGCACGGCGCCCGCAAGGGCCTGGCCGACACCGCGCTGAAGACGGCCAACTCGGGCTACCTGACCCGCCGCCTGGTCGACGTGACCCAGGACCTGGTGGTCACCGAGGACGATTGCGGCACCAGCAACGGCGTCGCGATGAAGGCGCTGATCGAGGGCGGCGAGGTCATCGAGGCGCTGCGCGACCGCATCCTCGGCCGCGTCGCGGTGTCCGACGTCGTCGATCCCGAGTCGCAGGAGACCGTCTTCGAGGCGGGCACGCTGCTCGACGAGGACACGGTCGACGAGATCGAGCGCCTCGGCATCGACGAGGTGCGCGTGCGCACCCCGCTCACCTGCGAGACCCGCTACGGCCTGTGCGCCAAGTGCTACGGTCGCGACCTCGGCCGCGGCTCGCTGGTCAATTCCGGCGAGGCGGTCGGCGTCATCGCGGCGCAGTCGATCGGCGAGCCCGGCACGCAGCTCACGATGCGGACCTTCCACATCGGCGGCGCGGCCTCGCGGGCGGCGGTCGCCAGCTCGGTCGAGGCCAAGTCCAACGGCACGGTGCGCTTCACCGGCACGATGCGCTACGTCACGAACGGCAAGGGCGAGCAGATCGTCATCACCCGGTCGGGCGAGGTGGTCATCGCCGACGACAGCGGCCGCGAGCGCGAGCGCCACAAGGTGCCCTACGGCGCCACGTTGCTGGTCAGCGACGGCAAGGCGATCAAGGCCGGCACCCAGCTGGCCACCTGGGACCCGCTGACCCGCCCGATCATCACCGAGTACGCCGGCACGATCCGCTTCGAGAACGTCGAGGAGGGCGCCACGGTCGCCAAGCAGATCGACGAGGTCACCGGCCTGTCGACGCTGGTCGTCATCGACGCCAAGCGGCGCGGCACCACCCGCTCGGTGCGCCCGCAGGTCAAGCTGATCGACGAGAACGGCGAGGAGGTGAAGATCGCCGGCACCGACCACGCGGTCACGATCGGCTTCCCGGTCGGCGCGCTGATCACCGTGCGCGACGGCCAGGAAGTGAGTCGCGGCGAGATCCTCGCGCGGATCCCGCTCGAGTCCCAGAAGACCCGGGACATCACCGGCGGCCTGCCGCGGGTGGCCGAGCTGTTCGAGGCGCGCTCGCCGAAGGACGCCGGCATGCTGGCCGAGGTCACCGGCACCGTGTCGTTCGGCAAGGACACCAAGGGCAAGCAGCGGCTGGTCATCACCGACCTGGACGGCAACGCCCACGAGTTCCTGATCCCGAAGGACAAGAACGTGCTGGTCCACGACGGCCAGGTGGTCAACAAGGGCGAGATGATCGTCGACGGCCCGGCCGATCCGCACGACATCCTCAGGCTGCTCGGCATCGAGGCGCTCGCGCGCTACATCGTCGACGAGGTCCAGGACGTCTACCGGCTGCAGGGCGTCAAGATCAACGACAAGCACATCGAGGTCATCGTCCGGCAGATGCTGCGTCGCGTCCAGATCACCGATCCGGGCGACACCCCGTTCATCACCGGCGAGCAGGTCGAGCGCTCGGAGATGCTCGACGAGAACGACAAGGCGATCGCGAAGGACAAGCGGCCGGCCACGTACGCCAACCTGCTGCTCGGCATCACGAAGGCCTCGCTGTCGACCGACTCGTTCATCTCGGCGGCCTCGTTCCAGGAGACCACCCGGGTGCTGACCGAGGCGGCGATCATGGGCAAGCGGGACGACCTGCGCGGCCTGAAGGAGAACGTGATCGTCGGCCGCCTGATCCCGGCGGGCACCGGCCTTGCCTTCCACCGCGCCCGCCGCGCGAAGGAGCAGTCCGAGGCCCAGGAGCAGGCAGCCCTGGCGGCCGCCGAGGCCCTGTTCGCCCCGGTGACCGAGGACGAGACCGCCGGCGACGCCGGCGAGGGCGCGTCGCAGGGCGACGAGTCCTGATCCCCGCGGCGCGCCGGCCTCCGGGTCGGCGCGCCGCGACAGCTTCAACGGATACTTGCCCGATTCCGAAGTCCGGTCTATACTGGCGGGCTTTCCGGTAAGTCCGGAGGATGTTCATCGTTTTCGGTGCCCGATCCGCTCGCGGGGGCGACGAAAACAGGCCAGCGGCGCAATCGATCGCCGCCGCCAGTAAGGCGCAACACAAGGATCATTGCAGATGCCTACCATCAACCAGCTCGTGCGCATGGGCCGCGAGTCTGAAGTCGTCAAGAGCAAGAGCCCCGCGCTGCAGGACTGCCCCCAGCGTCGCGGCGTCTGCACCCGCGTCTACACGACCACCCCGAAGAAGCCGAACTCGGCGCTGCGGAAGGTCGCCAAGGTGCGGCTGACCAATGGTTTCGAGGTCATTTCGTACATCGGCGGCGAAGGCCACAACCTGCAGGAGCACTCGGTCGTGCTGATTCGCGGCGGCCGGGTGAAGGACCTGCCCGGTGTCCGTTACCACATCGTTCGCGGCTCGCTCGACCTCCAGGGGGTCAAGGACCGCAAGCAGGCCCGCTCGAAGTACGGCGCCAAGCGTCCCAAGAAGTCCTGATCGAAGTCTTTTCCGCAAGGGCGCGAGCCGTTTTTCGGGGCTCGCGCTCTTGCTTTTCGGGCGACGGGTGCCGCGGCCGCAGGGTCGTGGCGCTCGTGTCCAGTAAGCGGTCGCTCCCGGGCCCGCCTTCCGGCGGGGCGAGTCGGGCGGCCACGCCGGCGGGGCGCGTGGTGGGCGTCGCCGGCGAGCTGAATCCAGAGAGGTGATTCCCATGCCACGTCGTCGCGAAGTTCCCAAGCGTGAGATCCTGCCCGACCCGCTGTACGGCAGCGTCGAGGTCTCGAAGTTCGTCAACGTGCTGATGCTCGACGGCAAGAAGGCCGTGGCCGAGCGCATGCTCTACGGCGCCTTCGAGCAGATCCGCAGCAAGTCGGGCAAGGACCCGCTCGAAGTCTTCGGCCAGGCGCTGCAGAACACGCGCCCGATGGTCGAGGTCAAGAGCCGCCGCGTCGGCGGCGCCAACTACCAGGTCCCGGTCGAGGTGCGCCCCGTGCGCCGGCTGGCCCTGGCGATGCGCTGGCTGCGCGAGGCGGCCAAGAAGCGCGGCGAGAAGTCCATGGGCATGCGCCTGGCCAACGAGCTGATGGAAGCGTCCGAGAACCGCGGCGGCGCGGTCAAGAAGCGCGACGAGGTCCATCGCATGGCCGAGGCGAACAAGGCGTTCTCGCACTTCCGCTTCTGACGCCCCAACACCCCTAGAGAAGCAATCATGGCTCGCAAGACTCCCATCGAGCGGTACCGCAACATCGGTATCTCCGCTCACATCGACGCCGGCAAGACCACGACCACCGAGCGGATCCTGTACTACACGGGCGTCAACCACAAGCTCGGCGAGGTGCACGACGGCGCCGCGACGACCGACTGGATGGAGCAGGAGCAGGAGCGCGGCATCACGATCACGTCGGCCGCGGTCACCTGCTTCTGGAAGGGCATGGACCTGTCGCTGCCCGAGCATCGCATCAACATCATCGACACCCCGGGGCACGTCGACTTCACGATCGAGGTCGAGCGCTCGATGCGCGTGCTCGACGGCGCGTGCATGGTCTACTGCGCGGTCGGCGGCGTGCAGCCCCAGTCCGAGACCGTCTGGCGCCAGGCCAACAAGTACGGCGTTCCCCGTCTCGCGTTCGTCAACAAGATGGACCGGATGGGCGCGAACTTCTTCAAGGTCTACGACCAGATGCGCCTTCGCCTGAAGGCGAACCCGGTGCCCATCGTCGTGCCGATCGGTGCCGAGGAGAACTTCAAGGGCGTCGTCGACCTCCTGAAGATGAAGGCGATCATCTGGGACGAGGCCTCCCAGGGCATGAAGTTCGACTACGCCGACATCCCGGCCGAGCTCGTCGACACCTGCAAGAAGTGGCGCGAGAACATGGTCGAGGCTGCCGCCGAGGCCGACGAGGAACTGATGAACAAGTACCTCGAGGAGGGCGACCTCTCCGAGGGCCTGATCAAGCAGGGCCTGCGCAAGCGCACGATCGCCGGCGAGATCCAGCCGATGCTGTGCGGCACCGCGTTCAAGAACAAGGGCGTGCAGCGCATGCTCGACGCGGTCATCGAGTTCCTGCCCTCGCCGGTCGACATTCCGCCGGTCGCGGGCCACGACCTCGACGACGCCGAGATCGTCCGCAAGGCCGACGACGGCGAGAAGTTCGCGGCGCTGGCGTTCAAGCTGATGACCGACCCCTTCGTCGGCCAGCTGACCTTCATCCGCGTCTACTCGGGCGTCCTGAACTCGGGTGACACGGTCCTGAACTCGGTCAAGGGCAAGAAGGAGCGCATCGGCCGCCTGCTGCAGATGCACGCCAACAACCGCGAAGAGATCAAGGAAGTGCGCGCCGGCGACATCGCCGCGGCGGTCGGCCTCAAGGAGGTCACCACCGGCGAGACGCTGTCCGACGTGGATTCGCCGATCGTGCTCGAGCGGATGGAGTTCCCCGAGCCGGTGATCTCGCAGGCGGTCGAGCCCAAGACCAAGGCCGACCAGGAGAAGATGGGCATCGCGCTGGGCCGCCTGGCCCAGGAAGACCCGTCGTTCCGCGTGCGCACCGACGAGGAGTCGGGCCAGACCATCATCTCGGGCATGGGCGAGCTGCACCTCGAGATCATCGTCGACCGCATGAAGCGCGAGTTCGGCGTCGAGGCCTCGGTCGGCAAGCCGCAGGTCGCGTACCGCGAGACCATCCGCAAGACCTGCGACGAAGTCGAGGGCAAGTTCATCAAGCAGTCGGGCGGCCGCGGCCAGTACGGCCACGTCGTCCTCAAGCTCGAGCCCCTCGAGCCGGGCGGCCCGAACTTCGAGTTCGTCGACGCGATCAAGGGCGGTGTGGTGCCGCGCGAGTTCATCCCGGCGGTGCAGAAGGGCATCGAGGAAACCCTGCCCGCGGGCGTGCTGGCCGGCTACCCGGTCGTCAACGTCAAGGCCACGCTGTTCTTCGGTTCGTACCACGACGTCGACTCGAACGAGAACGCGTTCAAGCAAGCCGCTTCGATCGCGTTCAAGGACGGCATGCGCAAGGCCAGCCCGGTGCTGCTCGAGCCGATGATGTCGGTCGAGGTCGAGACGCCCGAGGACTACGCCGGCACGGTCATGGGCGACCTGTCCTCGCGGCGCGGCATGGTGCAGGGCATGGAAGACATGGTGGGCGGCGGCAAGGCGATCCGCGCCGAGGTCCCGCTGTCCGAGATGTTCGGCTACGCCACCACGCTGCGCTCGCTGACCCAGGGTCGCGCGACGTACACGATGGAGTTCAAGCACTACGCCGAGGCGCCGAAGAACGTCGCCGAGGCGATCATTTCGGCGCGCGCCAAGTAAGGCGCTGCACGGTAAACGGTTGATTCAAGACATTCGCTGAGAATCGGAGTTTCAGATGGCTAAAGGAAAGTTCGAGCGTACGAAGCCGCACGTGAACGTGGGTACGATCGGTCACGTGGACCATGGCAAGACGACGCTGACGGCGGCGATCACGACGGTGCTGTCGAAGCAGTTTGGTGGCGAGGCCAAGGGTTACGACCAGATCGACGCGGCGCCGGAGGAGAAGGCGCGCGGGATCACGATCAACACGGCGCACGTGGAGTACGAGACGCAGAACCGTCACTACGCGCACGTCGACTGCCCGGGTCACGCTGACTACGTGAAGAACATGATCACGGGTGCGGCGCAGATGGACGGCGCGATTCTGGTGGTGTCGGCGGCCGACGGCCCGATGCCGCAGACGCGCGAGCACATTCTGTTGGCGCGTCAGGTGGGCGTGCCGTACATCATCGTGTTCATGAACAAGTGCGACATGGTCGATGATGCGGAGCTGCTGGAGCTGGTGGAGATGGAAGTCCGCGAGCTGCTGAGCAAGTACGATTTCCCGGGCGACGACGTTCCGATCATCAAGGGCTCGGCGCTCAAGGCGCTGGAGGGCGACGAGGGCGAGCTGGGCAAGCAGGCGATCATGCAGCTTGCCGAGGCGCTGGACACGTACATTCCGACGCCCGAGCGTGCGGTGGACGGGGCGTTCCTGATGCCGATCGAGGACGTGTTCTCGATTTCGGGCCGTGGCACGGTGGTGACGGGCCGGGTGGAGCGCGGGGTGATCAAGGTCGGTGAGGAGATCGAGATCGTCGGGATCAAGCCGACGGTGAAGACGACCTGCACGGGCGTGGAGATGTTCCGCAAGCTGCTGGACCAGGGCCAGGCTGGGGACAACGTGGGTGTGCTGCTGCGCGGCACGAAGCGCGAGGACGTGGAGCGTGGCCAGGTGCTGGCCAAGCCGGGTTCGATCACGCCGCACACGAAGTTCGAGTGCGAGGTGTACGTGCTGAGCAAGGAGGAGGGCGGGCGTCACACGCCGTTCTTCAACAACTATCGTCCGCAGTTCTATTTCCGCACGACCGACGTGACGGGCTCGGTGCAGCTGCCCGAGGGTGTGGAGATGGTGATGCCCGGGGACAACGTGAAGATGACGGTGACGCTGATTGCGCCGATCGCGATGGAGCAGGGCCTGCGCTTCGCGATCCGCGAGGGCGGCCGCACCGTCGGCGCCGGCGTCGTCGCCAAGGTCATCGAGTAAGAAGAAAAAGGGGGGGAAGGGAGAAGGATCCCTTCTCTCCCCCCTCCCCGCCGTTCTTTAGTCCGCGGCGCCGCCGCACCGTTCTTTGGAAACCGAATCATGCAGAACCAGAAGATCCGCATCCGCCTGAAGGCCTTCGACTACCGCCTGATCGACCAGTCGGCCGCCGAGATCGTCGACACGGCCAAGCGCACCGGCGCGGTTGTCCGCGGTCCGGTGCCGCTGCCGACCCGCATCCAGCGCTTCGACGTGCTGCGCTCGCCGCACGTCAACAAGACCTCGCGCGACCAGTTCGAGATCCGCACCCACCAGCGGCTGATGGACATCGTGGACCCGACCGACAAGACGATCGACGCGCTGACCCGCCTCGACCTGCCGGCCGGCGTCGACGTGAAGATCTACGTGCAGCAGGCCGAAGGCTGGCGCGGCTGACAGGTTCCTCGCCGCCGCAACGGTTCGTTCAGGCACTGCTTGATCCGGACCGCTGCGGCGGGTTATAATTTTCGTTTTTCCGCCTCCGGGTCGTACTTCGATCGACGGCAGGCGGGACTTTCCTGCCCCGCAATGGGCACAGTCATCCGGCCAATCGCAGCCGGGATCGGAGCAAACAATGAGCCTTGGCCTTGTGGGACGCAAGGTCGGCATGATGCGCATCTTCACGGACGATGGCGATTCCATCCCCGTGACGGTGCTCGACGTGTCGAACAACCGCGTCACCCAGATCAAGACCGTCGACAACGACGGTTACAGCGCCGTGCAGGTGACCTACGGCGAGCGCCGTGCCACCCGTGTGACCAAGCCCCAGGCGGGACACTTCGCGAAGGCGGGTGTCGAGGCCGGCAGCATCGTCCGTGAGTTCCGGGTCGATCCGGCCGAGCTCGAGTCGCTGGCCCCGGGCGCCGTCGTGGCGGTGTCGATGTTCGAGCCGGGCCAGAAGGTCGACGTCCATGGCACGTCGATCGGCAAAGGCTTCGCCGGCACGATCAAGCGTCACAACTTCAATTCGGGTCGCGCCTCGCACGGCAACTCGCGTTCGCACAACGTTCCCGGTTCGATCGGCATGGCGCAGGATCCCGGCCGTGTCTTCCCGGGCAAGCGGATGTCGGGCCACCTCGGTGCCGTCTCGTGCACCGTCCAGAATCTCGAAATCGCGCGCGTCGACGCCGAGCGCGGCCTGCTGCTCGTAAAGGGCGCGGTCCCCGGCTCGCGCAACGGCGATGTCGTCGTCACGCCCACGGTGCGCAAGGCCGCCACCGGCAAGCGCGTGGCCGCCAAGGCGTAAGGAGCGCAGCGAATGGAACTGAAACTGCTCGACGCCCAGGGCCAGGCCTCGGCCAAGGTCGAGGCGCCGGACACGATCTTCGGACGCGACTTCAACGAGCCGCTCGTCCACCAGGTCGTCGTCGCCTACCAGGCGAACGCCCGCAGCGGCAACCGCGCGCAGAAGGACCGGAGCGCCGTCCGGCACTCCACCAAGAAGCCTTTCCGCCAGAAGGGTACCGGCCGCGCGCGCGCCGGCATGACCTCCAGCCCGCTGTGGCGTGGTGGCGGCAAGATCTTCCCGAACTCGCCCGACGAGAACTTCTCGCAGAAGCTCAACCGCAAGATGTACCGCGCAGGCGTCTGCTCGATCCTCTCGCAGCTCGCCCGCGAGGACCGCGTCGCGGTCATCGAGCCGATCGCGCTCGAGGCGCCCAAGACCAAGCTGCTGGCCGGCAAGCTGCAGGCCATGGGCCTGGGCGGCAAGGGCGACTCGGTGCTGGTCATCACCGACAACCTCGACGAGAACCTCTGGCTCGCGTCGCGCAACCTCGCGCACGTCCTGGTGGTCGAGCCGAAACATGCCGACCCGGTGTCGCTGGTGCACTTCAGCAAGGTGCTGATCACCCGTCCGGCGCTGGCCATGGTCCAGGAGATGCTGGGATGAATCAGGAGCGTTTGATGACGGTTCTCGTCGCGCCGGTCGTCTCCGAGAAGGCGACGCTGGTTGCGGAGAAGAACAACCAGGTGGCGTTCCGCGTGCTGCAGGACGCGACCAAGGACGAGATCAAGGCGGCGGTCGAGCTGCTGTTCAAGGTCAAGGTCGAATCGGTTCAGGTCCTGAACCAGAAGGGCAAGCAGAAGCGCTTCGGTCGCTTCAGCGGCCGGCGGCGCAATGTCCGCAAGGCCTATGTGAGCCTGATGCCTGGCCAGGAAATCAACTTCGCGGAGGCGATCTAAATGGCGGTCGTCAAGACTAAACCGACCTCGCCGGGCCGCCGGTCGATGGTCAAGGTCGTGACCCCGGGCCTCTGGAAGGGGCGTCCGGTCGATGCGCTCACCGAGTCCACCAAGCGTGGCTCGGGTCGCAACAACCTCGGGCACATCACGACCCGGCACCGCGGTGGCGGCCACAAGGCACACTACCGGATCGTCGATTTCCGTCGCAACAAGGACGGCATCCCGGCGAAGGTCGAGCGGCTCGAGTACGACCCGAACCGCAGCGCGCACCTCGCGCTGCTGGTCTACGCGGACGGCGAGCGCCGCTACATCCTGGCGCCGCGCGGCGTCACGCCGGGCGCGTCGCTGATGAGCGGCTCCGAGGCCCCGATCCGTCCGGGCAACACGCTGCCGATCCGCAACATCCCGGTCGGTTCGACGATCCACTGCATCGAGATGCTGCCCGGCAAGGGCGCGCAGCTCGCCCGCTCGGCTGGTACCTCGGCCCGCCTGCTGGCTCGCGAAGGCACCTACGCGCAGGTTCGCCTGCGCTCCGGCGAGATCCGCCGGGTGCACATCGAGTGCCGCGCCACGATCGGCGAGGTCGGCAACGAGGAGCACAGCCTGCGCACGATCGGCAAGGCCGGTGCCAACCGCTGGCGTGGCATCCGCCCGACGGTGCGCGGCATCGCGATGAACCCGGTCGACCACCCGCACGGCGGTCGCTCGAACGGCGGCGGTCATCCGCGTTCGCCCTGGGGTCAGCAGACCAAGGGCATGAAGACGCGTAGCACCAAGCGCACCGATTCGATGATCGTGCAGCGCCGCGGTCGCAAATAACAGGTGAGTGACGAGTAAGTTATGGCACGTTCAGTCAAAAAGGGGCCGTTCGTCGACGCCCACCTGATGAAGAAGGTCGATACGGCGCTGGCTACCAAGGATCGCAAGCCGATCAAGACGTGGTCGCGTCGCTCGACGATCGTTCCCGAGTTCATCGGCCTGACGATCGCGGTGCACAACGGCAAGCAGCATGTGCCGGTGTTCATCAACGAGAACATGGTCGGCCACAAGCTCGGCGAGTTCGCCCTCACCCGCACCTTCAAAGGCCACGCGGCCGACAAGAAGGCCGGGAAGCGATAAGGGAATAGCCACATGGAAACGCAAGCAATCCTGCGCGGCGTCCGGCTGTCGGCCCAGAAGGGCCGGCTCGTGGCCGATCTCGTCCGCGGCAAGCCGGTCGAGCAGGCGCTCAACATCCTGACGTTCTCCCCGAAGAAGGCGTCGAAGATCGTCAAGAAGGTGCTCGAGTCGGCGATCGCCAACGCCGAGCACAACGACGGCGCCGACATCGACGAGCTCAAGGTCAAGACGATCCACGTCGAGAAGGGCATGTCGCTGAAGCGATTCCAGGCGCGCGCCAAGGGCCGCGGCTGCAAGATCGAGAAGCAGACCTGCCACATCTACGTGACGGTCGCCGACAAGTAACGGACTCGGAAGGAACGACATGGGACAGAAGATTCACCCGACCGGGTTCCGCCTGGCGGTCAGCCGGAACTGGTCGTCGCGCTGGTTCGCCAGCGGCGCCCAGTACTCGCAGCTGCTGAACGACGACATCCGCGTCCGTGAGTACCTGCGCAAGAAGCTGCGCAGCGCCTCGGTGAGCCGCGTGCTGATCGAGCGCCCGGCCAAGAATGCCCGCATCACGATCTACTCGGCGCGTCCGGGCGTGGTCATCGGCAAGAAGGGCGAGGACATCGAGGTGCTGAAGGGCGACCTGCAGCGGCTGATGGGCGTGCCGGTTCACGTGAACATCGAGGAGATCCGCAAGCCGGAGATCGATGCGCAGCTGATCGCCGACTCGATCACCCAGCAGCTCGAGAAGCGGATCATGTTCCGTCGCGCCATGAAGCGTGCGATGCAGAACGCGATGCGCCTCGGTGCCCAGGGCATCAAGATCATGAGCTCCGGCCGCTTGAACGGCGCCGAGATCGCGCGCGTCGAGTGGTATCGCGAGGGCCGCGTTCCGCTCCACACGCTGCGCGCCGACATCGACTACGGCTTCTCCGAGGCGCTGACCACCTACGGGATCATCGGCGTCAAGGTCTGGGTCTACAAGGGCGACAACCTCGGCCGGAACGAGGCGCCGGCGTCGGCCGACAAGGAAGCCGTCCCGGGCGAGCGCGAGGACCGTCGCGGTCGCCGTGGCCCCGGTGGGCGTCCTGGCGGCCCCGGTTCCCGCGGCCCGCGTCGTCGCGCCGAGGGCGAGGCGGCCCCGGCCGGCGAGCAGGGCGAGGGTGCCCGCACCGCGGTCAAGCGCGTGCGCAAGGTGGCGGCCGGCGGTGCGCCGGCCGAGGGCGAGAAGAAAGTCGACTGAGGGGGGCTTTGCCCCTGTACAAGGAGTGAGCGATGCTTCAACCCGCTCGACGCAAGTATCGTAAGGAACAGAAGGGCCGCAACAAGGGCCTCGCCACGCGGGGCGCCTCGGTCGCCTTCGGCGAGTTCGGCCTGAAGGCGACCGGCCGCGGCCGGCTGACCGCCCGCCAGATCGAGGCGGCGCGACGCGCGATGACCCGCCACATCAAGCGGGGCGGCCGTGTGTGGATCCGGATCTTCCCGGACAAGCCGATCTCGAAGAAGCCTGCCGAGGTCCGCATGGGCAACGGCAAGGGCAACATCGAGTACTACGTCGCGGAAATCCAGCCCGGCAAGGTGCTGTACGAGATGGACGGCGTGAACGAGCAGCTGGCGCGCGAGGCGTTCGCGCTGGCGGCCGCCAAGCTGCCGATCTCGACGACCTTCGTCACCCGCATGGTCGGCGCCTGAGCGTCCGTCCGTCGAAGAGGCAGAAAGATGAAAGCCAGTGAACTGCGCGCGAAGGACAACGACGCGCTGAAGAAGGAACTCGGCGATCTGCTGAAGGCGCACTTTTCGCTGCGCATGCAGATCGCGACCCAGCAACTGACCAACACGAGCCAGCTGCGCAAGACGCGGCGCGACATCGCGCGGGTTCGGACGGTCATGAACGAGAGGGCGGCGGCCAAATGAGCGACACCCAAGCCACGGCTACCGAGCAGGGCGCCGGCCTGAAGCGCACCCTGGTCGGGCGCGTCGTCAGCAACAAGATGCAGAAGACCGTGACGGTCCTCGTCGAGCGCAAGGTCAAGCACGCCGTGTACGGCAAGTACATGGTTCGCAGCACCCGCTACCACGCGCACACCGAGCAGCCGCTCAACGAGGGCGACACCGTCGAGATCGCCGAGAGCCGGCCGATCTCCCGGACGAAGACCTGGGTGGTGACCCGCCTGGTCCAGTCGGCGGCCACGGTCTGATCGCGGGCGCGCCCGCAAGAAAGAATCTGCCGGCGGCGCTTGCGTTGCCGGCAATTACGTGTAATAATTTTCGGCTCCGGTCAGAGCGGCCGTCGCAGCACCCCGAACACGGTAGCCCGGGCACTCCCGGCGCAGCCCGAAGCGACGACTGCGGCCGAGCTGGCCGGTTCACCCAAACCACGGGACCAAGACTGACCGTCTGACCCCGCGCTGGGCGGCACCGAATGTCGGTGCGGTCCGGGCTGGCGGAGTGGCGGATCAAGTTGGGACGGAAATCATGATTCAGATGCAATCGACGCTGGACGTCGCCGACAATACTGGCGCGCGTTCAGTCATGTGTATCAAGGTGCTCGGCGGCTCCAAGCGTCGCTACGCCGGCATCGGCGACATCATCAAGGTCTCGGTCAAGGAGGCGCAGCCGCGTGGCCGCGTCAAGAAGGGCGAGATCTACAACGCGGTCGTCGTCCGCACCGCGAAGGGCGTGCGCCGCCAGGACGGCTCGCTGGTGAAGTTCGACGGCAATGCCGCCGTGCTGCTCAATGCCAAGCTCGAGCCGATCGGGACCCGCATCTTCGGGCCCGTCACCCGCGAACTGCGTACCGAGCGCTTCATGAAGATCGTGTCGCTCGCTCCGGAGGTGCTCTGATGCAGAAGATCCGCAAGGGCGACGAGGTCGTCGTCATCACCGGCCGGGACAAGGGCAAGCGCGGCACCGTGCTCAGCCGCTCGGGCCCGTCGCACCTCATGGTCGAGGGCGTCAACGTCGTCAAGAAGCACGTTCGGCCGAACCCGATGAAGGGCGAGGTCGGCGGCATCGTCGACAAGACCATGCCGATCGACCAGTCGAACGTGATGCTCTTCAACCCGGCGACGGGCAAGGGTGACCGGGTCGGCATCAAGCTGCTCGAGGACGGCCGCAAGGTCCGCGTCTTCAAGTCGAACGGCGAGATCGTCGGCGCGGCCTGAGAAACCCGAGGGCTCGCGGGGTGCGCCCCGCGCGGTCCGGAAGCGGCCCGGTTTGGCCGCAGGTAAGGGCGGCGCGATAGCCGCCGAATCGAATGTCTGGCCCGGCCGTGGCGAATCGTCGCCGACGAGGGTTCGAAAGGAATACAGATGGCTCGTCTGCAACAGTTTTACCGCGAGAAGGTCGTTCCCGGCCTGATCGAGCAGTTCGGCTACAAGTCGGTCATGGAGGTGCCCCGCATCACCAAGATCACCCTGAACATGGGTGTGTCCGAGGCGGTCGCCGACAAGAAGGTGCTCGACAACGCCGCCGCCGACCTGACCAAGATCGCCGGCCAGAAAGTCGTCGTGACCAAGGCCAAGAAGGCGATCGCCGGCTTCAAGATCCGCGCCGGCTACCCGATCGGATGCATGGTCACGCTGCGCGGCGAGCGGATGTTCGAGTTCCTGGACCGTCTGGTCACGATCGCGCTGCCGCGCGTGCGCGACTTCCGCGGGATTTCGGGCAAGGCCTTCGACGGCCGCGGCAACTACAACCTCGGGGTGAAGGAACAGATCATTTTCCCCGAGATCGAGTACGACAAGGTCGACGCCCTGCGCGGCCTGAACATCAGCATCACGACGACGGCGAAGAACGACGAGGAAGCGCGCGCGCTGCTCGCGGCGTTCAAGTTCCCGTTCCGCACCTGAAATCCGGGCGCATTTGAGGAAGCAACGAAAGTGGCCAAACTCGCTCTGATCAACCGCGAACTGAAGCGCCAGGCAATGGTGAAGAAGTTCGCCGCCAAGCGCCAGGCGCTCGAGGCGATCATCAACGACCAGTCCCTGTCTGAAGAAGAGCGCTACCAGGCGCGTCTGAAGCTGCAGGCGCTGCCCCGCAACGCCAGCCCGTCGCGTCTTCGCAATCGCTGCGAGATCACGGGCCGTCCGCGCGGCACTTACCGCAAGTTCGGTCTCGCGCGCAACAAGCTGCGCGACATCGCGATGCGCGGCGAAGTGCCGGGTCTGACGAAGGCAAGCTGGTAATCGGCTGGCCGGCAACGAGCGAGCTGGAAAGAGGAACCACATCATGAGCATGAGCGATCCGATCGCCGACATGTTCACGCGCATCCGCAACGCGCAGCGCGTCGAAAAGCAATCGGTGTCCATGCCGACGTCCAAGCTGAAGGTGGCGATTGCCAAGCTTCTGAAAGACGAAGGCTATATCGAGGACTTCTCCGTCAAGGGCGATGGCGCCCTGCGGACGCTGGAGGTCCAGTTGAAGTACTACGCCGGCCGCCCGGTCATCGAGCGGCTCGACCGGGTCTCGCGCCCCGGCCTGCGGGTCTACCGCGGCCGCGACGCGCTGCCCCAGGTGATGAACGGCCTGGGCGTCGCGATCGTCACCACGTCGAAGGGCGTCATGACCGACCGTCATGCGCGCGCCACCGGCCTGGGCGGCGAAGTCATCGGCTTCGTGGCCTGATCGGGGAGGAACTGACATGTCCCGAGTAGGCAAGAACCCGATCCCGGTGCCGGCGGGCGTCGACGTGAACGTCGCCGCCGACCTCATCACGGTCAAGGGCTCGAACGGCACGCTGAGCCAGCGCCTGAACCCGCTGATCTCGATCGAGCGCGAAGGCGCGGAGCTTCGCGTCAAGCCGGTCGACGAGTCGCGCGAGGCGAACGCGATGAGCGGCACCTACCGCGCGCTGGTCGCGAACATGGTGCAGGGCGTTTCGAAGGGCTTCGAGCGCAAGCTCCAGCTGGTCGGCACCGGTTACCGGGCGCAGGCCCAGGGCGCCAGCCTGAACCTGTCGCTAGGCTTCTCGCATCCGGTCGTCTACAAGCTTCCGGATGGCGTGAAGGCCGAGACGCCGACGCAGACCGAGATCGTTATCAAGGGCGCCGACAAGCAGGCCGTCGGCCAGGTCGCCGCCGAGATCCGCGCGTTCCGCGAGCCCGAGCCGTACAAGGGCAAGGGCGTGCGCTATTCCGACGAGCGCGTCGTGTTGAAGGAAGTCAAGAAGAAGTAAGCGCCCGCGCTGCTTCTTCCCAGGGAATGACGATGGACAAGAACCAATCTCGCCTGCGCCGCGCCCGTCAGACGCGGCTCAAGATCCGCGAACTGCGGGTCAACCGGCTGACGGTGCATCGCACGAACACGCACATCTACGCCAGCATCACCGATGCGGCGGGCGACCGGGTGCTCGTTTCCGCCTCCACGGTGGAACAGGAGATCCGCTCGCAGCTGGCCGGCCAGCAGGGCAAGGGCGGAAACGCGTCGGCGGCCGCGCTGATCGGCAAGCGAATCGCCGAGAAGGCGCTCGCTGCCGGCATCGACAGCGTCGCCTTCGATCGCTCCGGCTACCGGTACCACGGCCGCGTGAAGGCGCTGGCCGAGGCCGCGCGTGAAGCCGGCCTTAAGTTCTAAGGGCTAAGACATGGCTAAAGTTCAAGCTAAGGTTGGCGGCGAGGAGCGCGACGACGGTCTTCGCGAGAAGATGATCGCGGTCAACCGGGTCACCAAGGTCGTCAAGGGCGGCCGCATCCTCGGTTTCGCGGCACTCACGGTGGTCGGCGACGGCGATGGCCGCATCGGCATGGGCAAGGGCAAGTCGCGCGAGGTGCCGGTTGCGGTGCAGAAGGCGATGGACGAGGCCCGCCGCAAGATGGTCAAGATCCCGCTGCGCGGCGGCACGCTGCATCACCAGGTCATGGGTCGCCACGGCGCCTCGACCGTGATGCTCAAGCCCGCCCCCGACGGCACCGGCATCATCGCCGGCGGCCCGATGCGCGCGATCTTCGAAGTGATGGGCGTCACGAACGTCGTCGCCAAGAGCCACGGTTCGTCGAACCCGTACAACATGGTCCGGGCCACGATCGACGCGCTGACGAACCTGAACACCCCTGCCGAGATCGCCGCCAAGCGCGGCAAGACGATCGAGGAAATCCTCGGTTGAGCGGCGAGGCGTCCGCCCCGGCGCGGCGCACGGAGAGAACGATGAGCAACAAGACGATCAAGGTCACGCTGGTACGCAGCCCGATCGGCACCCGCGGCTCGCACAAGGCGACGGTCCTCGGGCTCGGCCTGAAGAAGCTGAACCAGACCCGCGAGCTGGAAGACACGCCGGCGGTCCGCGGGATGATCAACAAGGTGTCGTACCTGGTCCGCGTCGGCTGAGCGCGACGGATCGGGACACCGGAGGTTCCATGAAGCTGAACGAACTGAAGCCCGCCGAGGGCAGCAAGCACGCCGCCAAGCGGGTCGGCCGGGGCATCGGCTCCGGGCTCGGCAAGACCGCGGGACGCGGCCACAAGGGCCAGAAGTCGCGCTCGGGCGGTTTCCACAAGGTCGGTTTCGAAGGCGGCCAGATGCCGCTGCAGCGCCGGCTGCCCAAGCGCGGGTTCAAGTCGCTGACCGCGGCCGACACCGCCGAGGTCCGCCTGTCCGACCTGCAGCGCCTGGAGGCCGACGAGATCGACCTGCTGACGCTGAAGGCCGCCGGCGTGGTGCCGCAGCTTGCGCGCGCCGCCAAGGTCTTCCTGTCGGGCGAGCTCTCGCGCAAGGTCGCGCTGAAGGGCGTGGGCGCCACGAAGGGCGCGAAGGCGGCCATCGAGGCTGCGGGCGGCTCGGTCGCCTGAGGACGTAACCGAAGTGGCCACTTCTCCCGCAGCGCTGGTCAAGGGCGGAAAGTTCGGCGACCTGAAGCGTCGCCTGCTTTTCCTCCTGCTCGCCCTGATCGTCTACCGGATCGGCGCGCACGTGCCGGTGCCGGGCATCGATCCGGACCAGCTCGCCGAGCTGTTCCGGGGCCAGCAGGGGGGCATCCTGGGGATGTTCAACCTGTTCTCGGGCGGCGCGCTGTCGCGCTTCACCGTGTTCGCGCTCGGGATCATGCCGTACATCTCGGCATCGATCATCATGCAGCTGCTCACGGTGGTCGTTCCGTACCTGGAGGCCAAGAAGAAGGAAGGCGAGGCGGGCCGGCGGGAAATCACGAAGTACACGCGCTGGTTCACCGTGGGCCTGGCAACCTTCCAGGCCGTCGGCATCGCGGTGGCGATCGAGTCGCAGCCCGGGCTGGTCATCGACCCGGGCCTGGCCTTCCGGTTCACCACCGTGGTCTCGCTGGTCACCGGCACGATGTTCCTGATGTGGCTCGGCGAGCAGATCACCGAGCGCGGGCTGGGCAACGGCATCTCGATCATCATCTTCGCGGGCATCGTGGCGGGGCTGCCCGGCGCGATAGCGGGCATGGGCGAGCTGGTGCGCACCGGCGCGATGAGCGCCTTCGTGTCGCTGTTGATCATCGTGCTGGTCGTCGTCGTGACCGCCTTCGTGGTGTTCGTCGAGCGGGGTCAGCGCAAGATCACGGTCAACTACGCGAAGCGCCAGGTGGGCAACCGCGTGTACGGCGGCCAGACCTCGCACCTGCCGCTGAAGCTGAACATGTCGGGCGTGATCCCGCCGATCTTCGCGTCGTCGATCATCCTGTTCCCGGCGACGATCGCGCAGTGGTTCACCTCCGGCGACCCGTCGAATGTGGCGATCCGCTGGATCCGCGACATCGCGTCGACGCTGTCGCCGGGACAGCCGGTGTACATCCTGATGTACGCGCTGGCGATCGTGTTCTTCTGCTTCTTCTACACCGCGCTGGTCTTCAACAGCCGCGAGACGGCGGACAACCTGAAGAAGAGCGGTGCGCTGGTGCCGGGCATCCGGCCGGGCGAGCAGACGGCGAAGTACATCGACAAGATCCTGATGCGCCTCACGCTGGCCGGCGCGATCTACATCACGGCGGTCTGCCTGCTGCCGGAGTTCCTGGTCCTGAAGTGGAACGTTCCGTTCTACTTCGGCGGAACCTCGCTGCTGATCATCGTGGTGGTCACGATGGACTTCATGTCGCAGGTCCAGGCCTACGTGATGTCGCACCAGTACGAGAGCCTGTTGCGCAAGACCGGCGCGAAGGGCATGGGACTCTAGAAGCGGGCGTCCGATGAGCAAGGAAGACGTCATCCAGATGCAGGGCGAGGTGGTCGAGAACCTGCCCAACGCGACGTTCCGCGTGAAACTCGAGAACGGACACATGGTGCTGGGGCACATATCCGGAAAGATGCGGATGCACTACATCCGCATCCTTCCCGGCGACAAGGTCACGGTGGAGCTCACGCCCTATGACCTGTCCCGGGCCCGGATCGTCTTCCGGTCGAAATGAAGCAAGGCGAGGCCTGGCGCCGCGGCGCGGCAGGGGCCGGCGACTATCGAGGTGAATGATGAAGGTATTGGCTTCCGTCAAGAAGATCTGCCGCAACTGCAAGATCATCAAGCGCAACGGCGTGGTTCGCGTGATCTGCACCGATCCGCGGCACAAGCAGCGTCAGGGCTGAACGAGGAATTACATCCATGGCACGTATTGCGGGCATCAACATCCCCGACCGTCAGCACACCGAGATCGGCCTGACGGCGATCTTCGGCATCGGCCGGACGCGCGCTCGGCAGATCTGCGAAGCGGCGAACATTCCGTTCGACAAGAAGGTCAAGGACCTGAACGACGCCGAGCTCGAGCGCATCCGCGACGCGATCGGCCGCCTCACGATCGAGGGCGACCTGCGTCGCGAGAACTCGATGGCGATCAAGCGCCTGATGGACCTCGGTTGCTATCGCGGCGTGCGTCATCGCCGCGGGCTGCCGGTCCGCGGCCAGCGCACCCGCACCAACGCCCGCACCCGCAAGGGTCCGCGCAAGGCCGGCGTCGCGCTGAAGAAGTGATCGCGGGTCGCAAACCAACGTATCTGGCAGAGAGCAGCTAATGGCTACCAAGTCTCAATCGGCGGCGCAGGCGGCAGCCGCGTCGCGCGCCCGCAAGAAGGCGAAGAAGAACGTGTCGGACGGCATCGCGCACGTCCACGCGTCGTTCAACAACACGATCATCACGATCACCGACCGCCAGGGCAACACGCTGTCGTGGGCCTCGTCGGGCGGCGCCGGCTTCAAGGGCTCGCGCAAGTCCACCCCGTTCGCGGCGCAGGTCGCGGCCGAGGCGGCGGGCCGCGCGGCGCAGGAGTGCGGGATCAAGAACCTCGAGGTCGAGATCAAGGGCCCCGGCCCCGGCCGCGAGTCGTCGGTGCGCGCGCTGAACGCGCTCGGCATCAAGATCATGCAGATCCAGGACGTCACGCCGATCCCGCACAACGGCTGCCGCCCGCCGAAGAAGCGTCGCATCTGACGTCCTTCGTCGAATTCCGGGCGTGGCCGGCGGCGGCATGGCCGCACCGGCCCGGTCGCCCGGGCGGTCTCCGGACCGCCGAACCGTCCGCCCTCGCCTAGCGGGGGCCGGGGACGGAGCCGAACAGCAAGACCACCGTTCGTCACCCGTTGGCCGGAATATCGGCCGGGTCACCGAAGACGGACTAACCGCGAAGCGATTCGCGTATCTCCGAGGAATCCACACGTGGCACGTTACACCGGACCCAAAGCCAAACTCGCCCGCCGCGAGGGCACCGACCTTTTCCTGAAGAGCGCTCGCCGCAGCCTCGACAGCAAGTGCAAGCTCGACAGCAAGCCCGGCCAGCACGGCCGGACCTCGGGCTCGCGTCCTTCCGACTACGGCCTGCAGCTGCGCGAGAAGCAGAAGGTCAAGCGCATCTACGGCGTGCTCGAGAAGCAGTTCCGCCGCTACGTGGCCGAGGCCGAGCGTCGCCGCGGCAACACCGGCGAGAACCTGCTGCAGCTGCTCGAGTCGCGGCTCGACAACGTCGTCTACCGGATGGGCTTCGGCTCGACCCGGGCCGAGGCCCGCCAGCTGGTCAGCCACAAGTCGATCACGGTGAACGGCCAGGCGGTGAACATCCCGTCGATGATGGTGCGCCCCAGCGACGTGGTCGCCATCCGCGAGAAGGCGAAGAAGCAGGCTCGCATCCAGGAGGCCCTGGGCCTGGCCGAGCAGAGCGGCTTTCCGGCGTGGGTCTCGGTCGACAAGACCAAGATGGAAGGCGTTTTCAAGAACGTGCCCGACCGCAGCGACATCGCCGGCGACATCAACGAAAGCCTGATCGTCGAGCTGTACTCGCGCTAAACGAGAGGATATCAATGCAGACTGCCATGCTGAAGCCGCGCATCGTCGAGGTCGAGCAACTCGGTGCATCGCATGCCCGCGTGGTCATGGAGCCGTTCGAACGCGGCTATGGCCACACGCTCGGCAATGCGCTTCGCCGCGTGCTGCTCTCCTCGATGATCGGCTATGCGCCGACCGAGGTGCAGATCTCGGGGGTGGTGCACGAGTACTCGACGATCGACGGTGTCCGCGAGGACGTCGTCGACCTGCTGCTGAACCTGAAGGGCGTCACCTTCCGGCTGCACAATCGCGACGAGGTCATCCTGACCCTGCGCAAGGACACCCCGGGCCCGGTCACCGCCGGCGACATCGACCTGCCGCACGACGTCGAGGTCATCGATCCCGAGCAGGTGATCGCCACCCTGACCCAGGGCGGCAAGCTCGACATGTCGATCAAGGTCGAGCGCGGCCGCGGCTACGTCCCCGGCACGATGCGCGACCTGAACGAGTCCAAGACCATCGGGCGCATCGTGCTCGACGCCTCGTTCTCGCCGGTTCGCCGCGTGAGCTACCAGGTCGAGAGCGCTCGCGTGGAGCAGCGCACCGACCTCGACCGGCTGATCGTCGACGTCGAGACCAACGGCGTCATCACGCCCGAGGAAGCGGTCCGCCAGTCGGCCCGCATCCTCGTCGAGCAGCTGTCGGTGTTCGCGGCGCTCGAGGGCGGCGCTGCCGAGGCGGCGGCGGAGACCTCGGCTGCCGGCGTCGGCGGCGCGCGGCCGCAGATCGACCCGTTGCTGATGCGCCCGGTCGACGACCTCGAGCTGACCGTGCGATCGGCCAACTGCCTGAAGGCCGAGAACATCTACTACATCGGCGACCTGATCCAGCGGACCGAGAACGAGCTTCTCAAGACTCCGAACCTGGGCCGCAAGTCGCTGAACGAGATCAAGGAAGTGCTGGCATCCCGCGGCCTGACGCTCGGGATGAAGCTCGAGAACTGGCCGCCGGCCGGCCTCGAGCGCCCGTGATCGGGCCAGTCCAGAAGCATCCGAGGAACGAAAAATGCGTCACCGTCACGGACTCCGCAAACTGAACCGCACCAGCTCGCACCGCGAGGCGATGCTGCGCAACATGTGCAACTCGCTGCTGCGCCACGAGCTGATCAAGACCACCCTGCCCAAGGCCAAGGAGCTGCGGCGGGTCGTCGAGCCGATCATCACGCTGGGCAAGAAGCCGTCGCTGGCCAACCGCCGCCTGGCCTTCGACCGGCTGCGCGACCGCGAGATGGTCGTCAAGCTGTTCGACGAGCTCGGCCCGCGCTACGCCGCCCGCAACGGCGGCTACCTGCGCATCCTGAAGTTCGGCTTCCGGGTGGGCGACAACGCCCCGATGGCCCTGGTCGAGCTGATGGACCGGCCCGAAGAGGCGCCGGCCGAGGCCGCCCAGGAGGGCTGAGCCGCGGCGAGGCCGCGAGGGGCCGGCCGGGCTCTGGCCCAGGCCGGCTCCGCGCCGATCCGGGCGCGCGACAGCGAGAGCTGCGCGCGCCCTTCGCATTTCCGGGAGCCAGGCAATGGACCAGCATGACGGGGCCGCCGCAGCGCAGCGCGAGCCGGTCCTCGCGGTGCGCGGGCTCGTCAAGCGTTTCGGCACGCTGCGCGCGCTCGACGGCCTCGGCTTCGAGGTCCGCGCCGGCGAGTGCTTCGGCCTGCTCGGCCCGAACGGTGCCGGCAAGAGCACGACGCTGAAGCTGGCGCTCGGCCTTGCGACGGCCGACGAGGGGGAGATCCGTCTGCTGGGGCTGCCGGTGCCGCAGCGGGCCCGCGAAGCGCGGATGCGCGTCGGCGTGGTCCCGCAGGCCGATGCCCTCGATCCCGACTTCACCGTCGCCGAGAACCTGATCGTTTTCGGCAGCTACTTCGGCCTGTCCGCCTCACGAGTGCGGGAGAGACTCGACTCGCTGCTCGATTTCGCGGGCCTGCAGGGCAAGCGCGATGCGAAGCCCGGCGAGCTTTCGGGCGGCATGCGGCGCAGGCTCACGCTCGCACGGGCGCTGGTCAACGAGCCCGAGATCCTGTTCCTCGACGAACCGACCACCGGGCTCGACCCGCAGGCGCGGCACCTGATCTGGGAGCGCCTGCGCAGGCTGCTCGCGCGCGGCACGACGATCGTGCTGACCACCCACTTCATGGAGGAAGCCGAGCGCCTCTGCAGCCGCCTGGCCGTCGTCGACCGGGGCCGGATCATCGCCTCGGGCACGCCGCAGGGGCTGATCGCCACCGAGATCGAGGCGCACGTCGTCGAGGTCAGCGGCGACGGTGCGACCGCCTGGGCCGCCGCGCAGGCCGGCGCGCTTGCCGCGCGCACCGAGCTGGTCGGCGAGACCGCCTTCCTGTACTGCGACCAGGGCGACGCCGAGGCGGCGCGGCTCGCCGCCGACGCCGGCCTGCGGGTGCTGCGCCGCCCGGCCAATCTCGAGGACGTCTTCCTGAAGCTGACCGGAAGGGAGCTTCGCGACTGATGGGCGCCACCGGACCGACGCACACCGCCGCCCCGGCGCGCCCCGCCGGGATCATGGCCCTGCCCCGGCCCTCGCTGCGCTGGCTGCCGGTCTACCTGCGAAACCTGCGGGTCTGGCGCAAGCTCGCGCTGGCCAGCATCGTCGGCAACATCGCCGACCCGCTGATCGTGCTGGTGGCATTCGGCTACGGACTGGGCAGGCTGCTGCCCGAGGTCGGCGGCGTGCCCTACATCCTGTTCCTGGCCGCCGGCTCGATGTGCATGAGCACGATGACCGCCGCGAGCTTCGAGTCGCTGTACTCGGCCTTCTCCCGGATGCACGTGCAGAAGACCTGGGAGTCGCTGCTGAACGCGCCGCTCGAGCTCGACGACATCGTGATCGCCGAGTGGCTCTGGGCCGCGACCAAGAGCCTGTTCTCCGGCGTCGCGATCATGGCCGTGATCTGGACGCTCGGCATCTCGCGGGCGCCGACGCTGCCGCTCGCGCTCGGCGTCGTCGTGCTGACCGGCCTGTGCTTCGGCGCGATCGGCCTGTGCTTCAACGCGCTCGCCCGCGGCTACGACTTCTTCACCTACTATTTCACGCTGATCATGACGCCGATGATCTTCCTGTCCGGCGTCTACTATCCGGTCAGCGCGCTGCCCGACTGGCTCGCGCCGGTGGCCGCGGCGCTGCCGCTTGCGGCCGCGGTGGAGCTGGCGCGGCCGCTGGTGATCGGCGAATGGTCCCAGGATTGGCTGCGGCCGCTGGCGACGCTGGTCGGCTTTGCCGCGAGCGCGCTGTACCTCGCGCTGGTGCTGACGCGCCGGCGCTTCGCCGCCTGACGCGGCAGGCGGACGGACCGACAGTGGCGGGCGCGACCGGGCAGGCCGGCAGGCGAGCCGCGTGGGGGCTCGCGGGCGAGGGCATCGATTCGAGCGGAGGTTCTCATGGATTCGGAAAGGTCGGCCTCGAGCGGCGATCGCGGGCTGCCCAGGCCCGAGCCGGTGGGCGTCACGCAGCCCGACGGCGTTCTTCTCGCGCTGACGACGGTCGGCTCGCGCGAGCAGGCCGATGCGATCGCACGAACGCTGGTGGAGGAGCGGCTCGCCGCCTGCGTGAACCTGCTCGCCGGATGCAGCTCGGTCTATCGCTGGCAGGGCGCGATCGAACAGGCCGACGAGACGCTGCTGGTGGTCAAGACCACGCGCAAGCGCTGGCGCGATTTCGAGGCGCGCCTGCGCGAGCTGCATCCGTACGAGCTGCCCGAGATCCTCGCGGTCGCGCCGGACGCGGTGCTGCCCGCCTACGCGAGCTGGGTGATCGCGGAAACGCGGCGGCGCTTCGTCGAGGGCTGATGGCGAGGCTCGGTCCGGCGGTCTCGCCGCCGATCGCTCAGCCCGGCGGCCTGGCCGGCGGGCGCCGGGCAGCCCGGCGCCGACCGAGGAAGGCCGACTCGTGCAGGAAGGCCCGCGCGCGAAAGAGCGCCAGCAGCGCGACGGCGATCACGACCATCGCGGCGATCGTCCACCAGAAGCCGGTGGGCGAGTGAAGGCCCGGGATGAACTCGAAGTTCATCCCGAAGATGCCTGTGATCAGGGTCAGCGGCAGGAAGATCGCGGTGATCGCGGTCAGCGTGCGCATCACCTCGTTCGTCTGGTGGGCGGTGGCCGAGAAGTGCAGCTGCACCGCCGTCTCGAGCGAGGCCTCCATGCGGCGCGCGTGGTTCAGCACGCGGTCGATGTGAGAGACCAGGTCGCTGGCGCGGACCTGCAGCGCTTCGCTGAGCCCCGGCGAGCCGCGGCCGCCCCCGGAGGCGCCCGCGCCGTGGTCGCCGGGCGAGTACCCGCTCCCCTCCAGCCGCTCGTCGCGCCACTCCTGGACCGCGTCGAGCTGCTCCTCGCAGAGGTCCTGCAGGCGGCGGGCCTCGCGCCTGGCCTCGAGCAGCGGATACCAGTCGCGGATCTGGCGGCGGGGCGCCAGCAGCTCGCGCTGCAGGCGCTCGAGCGCCTCGGCCAGCGGCTGGCGAAGCTCGAGGTAGCGGTCGACCATTGCGTTCAGGATCCGCAACATCAGCTCCTCCGGCGCGGCCGGCGCTCGGCTGGCGCCCGACCTGACGCCGAGGAGCCTGTCCCGGGTGGCGGCGAACGAGCGGCTATCTGGCGCCCTGACCGTGACCAGCAGGCCGGGAAACAGGAAGAAGGTCGCCGGTCGGGTCCTGAGACGCGGGATCTCGGCCGGATCCCCTTCATCGGGCAGCGCGGCCAGGCTGCGGAACACGATCATTTCGTAGTCGGCCGTCGACTCGAAATACGAGGGGTGGTTGAGGTTCTCCGCGTCGAGAAGGTGCGCCTCGAACACGCTGGCGCCGGTCAGCGCCGTCGCGGTTTCGGTCCACGCGCGAGCCGCGTCGTGCGAGCAGTCGCACCAGACGAAGCCCTGCTCCGGCAGCCGCGCCGGCGGCTGGTCGAGCAGGGTGGCGCCCTCGGGGCCGATCGCGATCCAGTCGATCATCGTTCGCCTTGCGTCATCCGGTCGATCTTCGCGAACCCTGCCGGCCGCGCGGCGGCGGCGCAGGCCCGAAGCGCCTGCCGCCGTGCAGCGCCGGGCCGTGCGCCCGGTTCAGCGCGCGTCGCGCAGCCACTGCGCGACGTCGAGCGAGAAGTAGGTCAGGATGCCGTCGGCGCCGGCGCGGCGCATCGCCAGCAGCGACTCGGTGACGACTTGCCGCTCGTCCAGCCACCCATTGGCGGCGGCCGCCTTCAGCATCGCGTACTCGCCGCTGACCTGGTACACGAAGGTCGGCACGCGGAACGTGTCCTTCACCCGGCGCACGATGTCCAGGTAGGGCATGCCGGGCTTGACCATGACCATGTCCGCGCCCTCCTGCAGATCGAGCGCGACCTCGCGCAGGGCCTCGTCGGAGTTGGCCGGATCCATCTGGTAGTTCTTCTTGTTGCCCTTGCCAAGGTTGGCGGCCGAGCCGACCGCGTCGCGGAAGGGCCCGTAGAAGCCCGACGCATACTTCGCCGAGTAGGCCATGATCCGGGTGTGTATCGCGCCGCCCGACTCGAGCGCCTGCCGGATCGCGCCGATGCGGCCGTCCATCATGTCGGACGGCGCCACGATGTCGACGCCCGCCTGCGCCTGCACCTGCGCCTGGCGGACCAGGATCTCGACCGTGCGGTCGTTGATCACGTAGCCCTCGTCGTCGAGCACGCCGTCCTGGCCGTGGCTGGTGTACGGATCGAGCGCCACGTCGGTCAGCACCCCCAGCTCCGGAAAGCGCTTCTTCAGCTCCGAGACAACCCGGGGCACCAGCCCGTCCGGGTTGGCCGCCTCGGCTCCGTCGGGAGTCTTCAGCGCCGGATCGATGACCGGGAACAGCGCCATGCAGGGCACGCCGAGCGCCAGGCAGCGCTCGGCGACCGGCAGCAGCAGGTCGAGGCTGAGCCGCTCGACGCCGGGCATCGACGGCACCGCCTGACGCTTGCCGCTGCCTTCGTGAACGAACACCGGATAGATCAGGTCGTCGGGCGAAAGCGAGTGCTCGCGCACCATCCGGCGGGTGAAGTCGTCGCGCCGGTTGCGGCGCATCCGCGTGGCGGGAAACTGCTGGAGGAAGGGAGTCGGGTCGGTCATGTCGGGTCCTCGGTCGAATCCTTGGGGTCGAGCGCATTCGAGATCGCGTCGTCGAGCCAGGCGCGCGCCTGCTCCACACCGAGCCCGGTCGTCGACGAAAACGCGAGCAGGGAAATCGGGTTGGGCAGCCGCGCCTCGCGCAACGCGGCCTCGACGCCGTCGAGCGCCTTGCGTTGCTCGGCCCGGCCGAGCTTGTCCGACTTGGTCAGGATGACGAGCACCGGCACGCCGGGCCGCAGCCAGCGCAGCAGCGCGCGATCGAGCTCGGTCACGCCGCGGCGCACGTCGAGCACCAGCACCACCGCCGCCAGCGCCTCGCGGATCTGCAGGTAGCGGCCGGCCAGCTGGTCCCAGCCCCGCTTGACCTCCAGCGGCGCCGCGGCGAAGCCGTAGCCGGGGGTGTCGACGATCAGCGCGACCGGCGCCGGCGCGCTCTCGGGCCCCAGGGCGAAGCAGTTCAGCGCCTGGGTGCGGCCCGGCGTCTTGCTCGCGAAGGCGAGGCGCTTGCGCCGGCAAAGCGCGTTGATCGCCGAGGACTTGCCCGCGTTCGAGCGGCCGACGAAGGCGATCTCCGGCAAACCGTCGCGCGGGAGTTGGGCGAGCTTGGCGACGGTCGTCGCGAAGCGCGCCGTGGGCAGCAGGGAAGCCACTTGTGAGCGAGTCCGGCGAGGGCGCCCGGGAGATTGGGGGCGCGGCGGGGCCTATTGTACAATCGCGTGTTTAGGGACCGCGCTGCCACGGCATTTAGCCGCAGCGTCAGGCCGGCCGTCACTGCCTTTCCGGGTCATCTCATGCTTCGTACCAGCATCGTCGTCGCAATCGCGTTCTCCGCTTCGGCGGCCGTACAGGCCCAGAGCTCCAAGCCCGACCTCGAGAAGGGGCGACAGATCGCGCAGCAGGTCTGCGCGGCCTGCCACGGCGCCGACGGGAACAGCGGCAGTCCGGCGAACCCCAAGCTCGCCGCCCAGCACGCGGATTATCTCTACAAGCAGCTGGCGAACTTCAAGGTCAAGGAAGGCGCCAAGCAGGCCGAGCGCGCGAACGCGGTCATGGCCGGATTCGCCGCCATGCTCTCCGAGGCCGACATGCGCAACGTGTCCGCCTACTACGCGGCCCAGACGCTCAAGCCGTCGGCGGCGAAGAACAAGGAGCTGGTGGAACTCGGCCAGAAGATCTACCGCGCGGGCATCGCCGACAAGAACGTGCCGGCCTGTGCCGGTTGCCACAGCCCGAACGGCGCGGGCCTGCCGGCCCAGTACCCGAGGCTGCAGGGACAGTACGCCGAGTACACCGAGGCGCAGCTGGTCGCCTTCCGCCAGGGCGAGCGCAAGAACAGCGCGCAGATGACCGCGATCGCCGCCCGGATGTCCGATGCCGAGATCAAGGCGGTCTCCGACTACATCGCCGGCCTGCGGTAAGCTCGCCTTCCTCGCCACGACTTCGTGGTGAAGGAGGCAACATGCTGATCCGATCCGCCGCTCCGGGCGAGCCTGCCGCCTCGGAGATCACCCCCAGGTCCGCCTACGACGGCCGCAGGAATGTCCTGAAGGCAGCCGCGGCGCTCGGCGCCGGCGCGCTGTCCGGTCCGGTCGCGGCGCAGCTCGCGCCGCCGTCCTCCAGTGCCGCGCAGCGGCTCGCGGCCGTTCCCAGCCCGCTGTCCACCAGCGAGCCGCCGACGCCCTACAAGGACGTCACCACCTACAACAACTTCTACGAGTTCGGCACCGACAAGGACGATCCCGCGCGATACGCGAAGTCCCTGCGCACCCGGCCGTGGACGGTCGTCGTGGAGGGCGAGGTCGCGAAGCCCCGGATGTTCGGCATCGACGAGCTGCTCAAGCTCGCGCCGCTCGAGGAGCGCATCTACCGGCTGCGCTGCGTCGAGGGCTGGTCGATGGTGATCCCGTGGATCGGCTACTCGCTGTCGGCGCTGATCCGGCAGGTCGAGCCCACCGGCAACGCGAAGTACATAGAGTTCTTCACGCTTGCCGACCCGAAGCAGATGCCCGGCCTGTCTTCGCAGGTGCTCGGCTGGCCCTACGTGGAAGGGCTCAGGCTCGACGAGGCGATGCACCCGCTCACGCTGCTCACTGTCGGGCTCTACGGCGAGGTCCTGCCGAACCAGAACGGCGCGCCGGTCCGGATCGTCGTGCCGTGGAAGTACGGCTTCAAGAGCGGCAAGTCCATCGTGAAGATCCGTTTCGTCGAGAAGCAGCCGCTGACCAGCTGGAACCGGGCCATTCCGCACGAGTACGGTTTCTATTCGAACGTCAACCCGAACGTTCCCCATCCGCGCTGGTCGCAGGCGACCGAGCGGCGCATCGGCGAGGACGGCTTCCTGCAGCGCAAGCGCCCCACGCTGATGTTCAACGGCTACGGCGACCAGGTCGCCTCGCTCTACGCCGGGATGGACCTGCGCAAGCACTTCTGATGGCGCGGGCGGCCACGGTCGGGGTGCCGCGCGGCGGCTTGCCGGCGTGGCTGAAGCCGGTCGTGTTCCTGGCCTGCCTGGTGCCGCTGGCCAGGCTGTTCGCGCTCGGGTTCGCCGACGAGCTCGGCACCAACCCGGTCGAGTTCGTGACCCGGTCCACCGGCACCTGGGCGCTCGTGATGCTCTGCGCGACGCTCGCGGTCACGCCGCTGCGCAGGCTGAGCGGCTGGACCGCGCTGGTGCGGCTGCGCCGGATGCTGGGGCTGTTCGCGTTCTTCTACGCGCTGCTGCACTTCACCGTGTTCCTGTGGCTCGAGCACTGGTTCGACCTGGGCGCGATGCTGCTCGACGTGATCGAGCGGCCCTTCGTCACGGCCGGCTTCCTGGCGTTCGTGCTGCTGGTGCCGCTCGCGGCGACGTCCACCCAGGCGATGATGAGGCGGCTGGGATCGCGCTGGCAGGCGCTGCACCGGCTGGTCTACCTGGTCGCGCCGCTCGCGATCCTGCACTTCTGGTGGCACAAGGCCGGAAAGAACGATTTCCTCGAGCCGGCGATCTACGGCACGGTCGTCGGCCTGCTGCTGCTGGCCAGGCTGGTGAAGCGGCGGCGCTGACCAATCGCCGGCGCGCGCCCGGGGTCGGCGTTGGCGCGGTGCCGCAGCCGCCGGCGTGCCGGGCAGCGGCGGCTCAGCCCGCGGCGTCGTCCGGCAGGCGACGCTCGAGCGCGAACAGGTCCTCGACGCGCTCGCGCTCGCGCACCAGCAGGGCGCGATCGCCGTCGACCAGCACTTCGGCGCCACGCGGCCGGGTGTTGTAGTTCGAGCTCATTGCCATGCCGTAGGCGCCAGCCGACATGATCGCGAGCAGGTCGCCCTCGGCGATGGCGAGCCGCCGGCCGCGCGCCAGCCAGTCGCCGGACTCGCAGACGGGGCCGACGACGTCCCAGGTGTCGGCTTCGCGCGGCAGCCCCTGCTCGACCGGCAGCACGTCGTGCCAGGCCTCGTAGAGCGAGGGGCGCATCAGGTCGTTCATCGCCGCGTCGACGATCGCGAACCGGCGGTCGCCGTTCGCCTTCAGGTACTCGACGCGAGTCAGCAGCACGCCGGCGTTGCCGACGATCGAGCGGCCGAACTCGAACAGCACCTCGAACCCGGCGCCGCGCGGATGGCGATCGAGCCTGCCGAACACGGCCTGCAGCAGCGCGGCGCGCGACGGCGGCGTCTCGTCGTCGTAGCGGATCCCGAGGCCGCCGCCGAGATCCAGGTGCTCCAGCACGATGCCCTCGCCGGCGAGCGCGTCGACCAGTTCGAGCACCTTGTCGAGCGCCGCGAGGAAGGGCTCGATCGTGGTGATCTGCGAGCCGATGTGACAGTCGATGCCGACGACCCGCAGGTTGGGCAGCGAGGCCGCGAGGCGGTAGACGCGCAGCGCCTCGTCGTGGGCGATGCCGAACTTGTTCTCGCGCAGGCCGGTGGAGATGTACGGATGGGTGCCGGCGTCGACGTCCGGATTGACGCGCAGCGACACCGGCGCCCGGCGACCGATCGAGCCGGCGACCTCGTCGAGACGCCGCAACTCGCTCTCGGACTCGACGTTGAAGCAGCGCACGCCGGCCTCCAGCGCGCGCCGCATCTCGGCGCGCTGCTTGCCCACGCCCGAGAACACGACCCGCGACGGATCGCCGCCGGCGGCCAGGACCCGCTCGAGCTCTCCGCCCGAGACGATGTCGAAGCCCGCGCCCCGGCGCGCCAGCAGGTCGACGATCGCCAGGTTCGAGTTGGCCTTCAGCGCATAGCAGACGAGGACCTTGCGGCCGGCGGCCGCGGCGGCGAACTCGTCGAAGGCCGACGCGATCGCCGCCTTCGAGTAGACCCAGGTGGGCGTGCCGAAACGCTCGGCGATCTCGGCGAGCGCGACGTCCTCGGCCAGCAGGTGCTGCTGGCGATAGCGGAATGCATCCATGGTGATGGAATCAGGATCGGGGAGCGGGGAGGGTGGGCTGCGCGACTGCCGGGCCCGGCCCGTCGGTTCGCTGGGCCTGGCTCTTCTTCGGGGCCTGCTCGGGCAGGTAAAGCGGACCGCGCTGCCCGCAACCGGCCAGCACCAAGGCGCCCGCGAGCGCGGCTAGAATCGCGCAGCGCGACGGGAGCATCCGACTCGAACGCCGAACATTCGCGAATACCACGAGGCCAGTCTAGCATGACCGAACACCAATTTCTCGAGCTCGCGGACCGCACGCTCGCCGCGATCGAGGACGCCGTCGACGCCTGCGGGGCGTCGATCGAGACCTCGCGCAGCGGGCACGTGCTCGAGCTCGAGTTCGACGACGGATCGAAGATCGTCGTCAACGCGCAGGCGCCGATGCGCGAGCTCTGGGTGGCCGCGCGGGCCGGAGGCTTCCACTTCAGGCGGGACGGCGAGCGCTGGCTGGACAGCCGGGGCGCCGGCGAGCTGTGGGCGATGCTGTCGGAGCTGGCGGGTCGCCAGGCGGGCGAGGCGGTCGAACTGCAGGCACCCGCCGACCGGCGCGCCTGATCGGCGCCTGCGCGAGCGATCTGACCGGGTAGGGCCGCAGCGAGCGCTCCGACCGGGTCGGGGCGCCGCCCAGCGAGCCGGCCGATCAGAACACCTGGTCGCGCACCTGTTCGGCGCCTTCGCCGGTGGCCAGGCCGCCTTCCTCGATGCCGATCGTGGCCACGCCCTGGCCGGGGCGCGTCTCGCTCAGGTAGTACTCGCCGTCGATCTGCACGATGCCGCGCGGCGGGTCGCTGCCCTGCTCGGGCACGCCGCGCAGGGCCTTCGCCATGTAGTCGATCCAGATCGGCAGCGCCAGTCCGCCGCCGGTCTCGCGGTCGCCGAGCTTGCGGGGCTGGTCGTAGCCGACCCAGGCGACCGCCGCCAGGCTGGGCTGGTAGCCTACGAACCAGGCGTCGTGCGAGTCGTTCGTCGTCCCGGTCTTGCCGGCGAGGTCGGAGCGCTTCAGCGACTTCGCCCGGGTCGCGGTGCCGTAGGCGACCACGCTGCGCAGCATGCTGTCGGTCAGGAAGGCGTTGCGAGGATCGATTGCGCGACGGGATTCGTCGCCCGCCCGCGCCGGCCGGGCCTGCGCGAGCACCCGCCCCGCGCCGTCGGTGATCCGCTGCACTATGTAGGGTTCGATCCGGTAACCGCCGTTTGCGAACACGGAGATCGCGCCGACCATTTGCCAGGGCGTGACCGAGCCCGCGCCCAGCGCCATCGTCAGGAAGGGCGGATGGCGGGCGGCGTCGAAGCCGAAGCGGGTGATGTAGTCCTGCGCGTAGCGCGGGCCGATCTCGTCGAGCACGCGGATCGAGACCATGTTCTTCGAGCGCGCCAGCGCGGTGCGCAGCGGCATCGGGCCGTCGTACTTGCCGTCGTAGTTCTTCGGGTCCCAGAGCTGGCCGCCGGTGAGGGCGGGATCGATCTGGACCGGCGCATCGTTGACGATCGTGCTGGTCATGATGCCCTTCTCGAGCGCCGCCGAGTAGATGAAGGGCTTGAAGGACGAGCCGGGCTGGCGCCAGGCCTGGGTGACCCGGTTGAACTTGTTGCGAGAGAAGTCGAAGCCGCCGACCAGCGCGCGGACTGCGCCGTCGCTCGTGCTGGCCGCCACGAAGGCCGCCTGCACCTCGGGGATCTGGCCGATCTCCCATTCGCCCTTGGCGTTCTGCATGATCCTGACGACCGCGCCGCGCCGCAGCTGCAGCGCGGCCGGGGCGCGGCTGGACAGCGCGCGCGCCACGAAGCGCAGGTTCTTCTGGTCGATCGTGATCGGCTTGCTGCCCTTGCCGCGGCTCACCACCACGGCCTTGGGAGATGCCTCGAGCACGACCGCCGGGTCGAGTTCCTCGTCGAAGTCGTTGGCCTCGGAGATCGCGGCGTCGACCTGCTCCTCGGCGGCGGCCGGGTCGCTCGACAGCTCGACGAACCGCTCGGGGCCGCGATAGCCGTGGCGCCGGTCGTACTCGAACAGGCCGGCCCGCAGCGCGGCGTTGGCCGTCTTCTGGTCCTCCGCGAGGATGGTCGTGTAGACCTTGAGCCCCGAGGTGTAGGAGTCCTCGCGATAGAGGTCCCAGGCGAGTTGGCGCGCGAGCTCGGCCACGTAGGGGGCCTCTACGGCGTACCCCGAGTCCGGCGTCGCGAAGTGCAGTTTCTCCTCGAGCGCAGACTCGTACTGGGCCTGGGTGAGGAAGCCCGATTCCAGCATGCGGCGCAGGATGTAGCGCTGCCGCTCGGTGGCCCGGCGCGGGTTGACCAGCGGGTTGAACCGCGACGGCGCCTTCGGCAGGCCCGCGAGCATCGCCGCCTCGGCGGCCGTGACCTGCGCGAGCGGCTTGCCGAAGTAGGTCTGGGCCGCGGCCGCGAAGCCGTAGGCGCGCTTGCCGAGGAAGATCTGGTTCAGGTAGAGCTCGAGGATCTGCTCCTTCGTGAGGCTGTCCTCGATCCTGAAGGCCAGCAGGATCTCGACGATCTTGCGCGTGTAGGTGCGCTCGGGAGACAGGAAGAATTCGCGCGCGAGCTGCATCGTCAGCGTGCTCGCCCCCTGCTCGGTGCCGCCCGCGCTCAGGTTGGCGAGCGCCGCGCGGGCCACGCCGACGAGGTCGACGCCGGAGTGCTCGAAGAATCGCGCGTCTTCGGCGGCGACGACCGCGTTCTTCATCACGTCGGGCACGTCCTGGATGCGGACGAAGGTGCGCCGCTCCTCGCCGAACTCCCCGATCAGCACGCCGTCGGCCGTGTAGACCCGCAGCGGGATTCGCGGCCGGTAGTCGATCAGCGCGTCGAGTTGCGGCAGCCGGTCGTTGGCCAGCAGCAGCGCGAGCGCGACCACCAGCGCGAGAGCGACCAGGCCGGCGACCGGGAGCGCGATCGCAGCGAGCGCGAGGGCGCGCCAGCTGAAGCGGGATTTCGATCGGGCGGGGCGGGCGGGCTTTCGGCTCATTCGGGGCGACGCGAAGCGGCCGCTGCTGGGAGGGACTCCGGATTATACGGGCGCGCTCCAGCGGGAGAGTGATTGCGCGCGGGCCGAAACCGGGCAGTCCGGAGACGCCCGCAGGGCAGCTTTCGGCTCGCCGCAACGCCCATTCCAGCCGGATGGTCGTTGGAGTACGACGGATGGAGCCTCGGGGCGGCGAACTTTTCCACAAAAAGCTTTACATTAAATCGAGGCCATTGATAGCATTCAGAAACCTCTTTCAGATGGCCGCGTAAATACTTGTTGTAAAAGAATTTTTGAGGCATTCCGTGGCAATCACTCTGACAGGCGGCTTCCGGCGGGCCACCCCACCCCTGGTGGGAATCGACCTTAGCGCTTCGAGCGTCAAGGTCGTCGAGCTGTCGCGGGGCCAGAAAGGGGCGTTCAGGCTCGACCGCTACGCGATCGAGCCGCTCGAGCAAGGCGCGATCGTCGAGGGCAACATCGAGAAGCCGGAGTCGGTGGCGGAATCGCTGACCCGGGCACTTCGGCGTTGCGGCACCAAGGCGAAGGAGGCGGCGCTCGCGCTGCCCACCGGCGCCGTGATCACGAAGAAGATCAGCCTGCCGGGCGGCCTGCGCGAGGAGGACTACGAGGTCCAGGTCGAGACCGAGGCGAGCCAGTACATCCCGTTCCCGATCGACGAGGTCAACCTGGACTTCCAGATCCTCGGCGAGGCCGGCGACGACGGCGACGTCGACGTGCTGCTGGCTGCCTCGCGCAAGGAAAAGGTCGACGACCGGGTCGCCGTCGCCGAGTTGGCCGGGCTCAAGCCGGTGGTCATGGACGTCGAGCCCTACGCGCTGCGCGCGGCCGTCGATCACGTGACCGCATTCCTGCCCGATGCCGGGCAGGGCCGGATCGTGGCGGTCTGCTCGATCGGACAGACCACCACCAGCGTCACCGTCGTCCTGAATCAGCAGACCATCTTCGAGCGCGAGCAGGCCTTCGGCGGCCAGCTGCTGACGCAGGAGCTGGTGAGACTGTACGGCCTGACGCCCGAGGAGGCCGAGGCGCGCAAGCGCTCGGGCGACCTGCCCGACAACTACCAGCGCGACCTGCTCCAGCCCTTCGTCGAGCAGGGCGCGACCGACATCGGGCGCGCGCTCCAGTTCTTCTTCACCTCGACGCCCTACACGCGGGTCGACCAGATCCTGCTGGCCGGCGGCTCGTCGGTCGTCCCCGGGCTGGTCGAGGCGGTCGCCGAGCGCACGCAGGTGCCGACCGAGCTGCTGAGCCCCTTCCAGGGCATGGAACTCGCCGGTTCGATCCGCGAACGCCAGCTGCGCGCCGACGCGCCGGCGTTGCTGGTCGCCACTGGCCTCGCAATGCGCAGGTTCGACGCATGAACGTGAGAATCAATCTGTTGCCGCATCGCGAGATGCGGCGCGAGCGCCGCAAGAAGGACTTCGTCGTCCTGCTCGGCGGCACCCTGGTCTGCGCCGCGCTTGCGGCCTTCGCGGTCGGCATGGTCATCGACGGCCAGATCGACGCGCAAAGGGCGCGCAACGACTTCATCCGGGCCGAGAACGCCAAGCTCGACGACCAGATCAAGGAGATCGCGACGCTGCGCGCCGAGATCGACTCTCTGCGCGCCCGGCAGCATGCGGTCGAGACGCTCCAGTCCAATCGCACGGTGCCGGTCCACCTGGTGGACGAGCTGGTCAGGCAGATGCCGGAGGGAGCCTTCCTGAAGAGCGTCAAGCAGGACGCGCGCAAGGTCACGCTGGTCGGGCTCGCCCAGTCGAACGAGCGGATCTCCGACCTGCTGCGCAGCCTGGCGAACGATTCGCCGTGGCTCGAGCGCCCGGAGCTCGTCGAGATCAAGGCGGTGCCGCTGGGCGGCCCGCAGGCTGCGCGCGGGGCCGCGCGCGGCAAGCCCGGCGCGGCCGAGGACCGGCGCGTCTTCGAGTTCTCGGTCAACGCGCTGCTGCGCAGCCCCGAGGCACCAGCCGAGGCGTCGCCGGCGGTGGCGCCCGGCAAGGCCCGGCCCGCGCCCGCGCGGCAGGCCGCGGGCGGCACGGCCATCGCCAGGAAGTGATGCCATGGCAAAGCTGAATCCGAAGATCGATTTCTCGGCGATCGGCGCCCAGTTCCAGGGGCTTCGCGAGCGTCACCCCGGCCTGTGGCCGGTCCTGCCCAAGGCGGGCCTGCTGACGCTGCTCGTGGCCGGCGTGATGGCGCTGGCCTGGGCGTTCTACTGGCAGGGCCTGCTCGACGAGCTCGAGCGCCGTCGCGGCGAGGAGGTGCAGCTGCGCGGCCAGTTCGTCGACAAGATGAAGCAGGCGGTGAACCTGCCCGTGCTGCGCAAGCAGAAGGAGCAGGTCATGCAGTACGTGAGCCAGCTCGAGAAGCAGTTGCCCAGCAAGGCCGAGATGGACGCCCTGCTGTCGGACATCAACCAGGCCGGCGTCGGACGGGGGCTGCAGTTCGACCTGTTCAAGCCGGGCCAGGTGATGGTTCGCGAGTACTACGCGGAGTTGCCGATCAGCATTCGCCTGAGCGGCAACTACCACGACTTCGCGGCCTTCACCAGCGACGTCGCGAACCTGCCGCGGATCGTCACGCTGCACGACATCCGCATCTCGGTCCCCGAGAACCAGGCCCGCGGGAGCTCCGTCACGCCGGGCGGCCCGCTGCTGATGGAAGCGACCGCGAAGACCTTCCGCTACCTCGATGCCGAGGAGATCGCCGAGCAGAAACGCAAGGAGGCCGCGGCGAAGGCGCCTGCAGGCAAGAAGGCGCGGCCGGCCGCTGGAGGCAAGAAATCATGATCCGCCGAAACGTCGCGGCGCGCGCGCCGCTGATCGCCGTGGCGATCGCCACGACCCTGCTCGCCGGCTGCGGCGACGATCGGACCGAACTGCGCGGCTGGATGGAGAACGTGCGCGCGACGACGAAGCCGATCCGGGAAACGATCGCCGAGCCGAAGAAGTTCGAGCCTTTCCGCTACGATCGCGCCGGCGAGGTCGACCCGTTCGCACGGACCCGGCTGGCCGGCCTGGCCGTCGACGAAGCGGGCCAGCCCGTGCCGGGCGGCTTGCGGCCCGACACGAGCCGGCCGCGCGAGCTCCTCGAGGGCTATCCGCTCGACGCGATCCGGATGGTCGGCCACATGTCCAACGGCAAGCAGAGCTTCGCGCTGCTGCAGGTCGACAGCATCGTGCACCAGGCTCGCGTGGGCAACCACGCGGGGCAGAATCACGGCGTCATCACGCGGGTCGCCGAGAACGAGGTAAGGCTGCGAGAGCTCGTGCAGGACGCGGCCGGTGACTGGGTCCACCGCGAGACGACCCTGCAGCTGCAGGAGGGGGGCAAATGAATTCGATATCCGGCGGGCCGGCGCGCATCGTGGGTCGCTTCGCAAGAACCGCAGGCGGCGCCTGCGCGGCGCTGATCGTCTGGCTTGCCGGCGCCTCCGGCGCGCTGGCGCAGTCCAACGCGATCGAATCGGTCACCAGCGCCCAGCAGGGCAGCACGACCTACTTGCGGATCAACCTGAAGTCACCGCCGGCGACCGTTCCCGCCGGCTTCTCGATTTCCAGCCCGCCGCGGATCGCGCTCGACCTGGTCGACACCGCGAACGCCTCCGGCCAGAACTCCTTCGAACTTCCGCAGGGCGACGTTCGCAGCGTCGCGATCGTGCAGTCCGGCCAGCGCTCGCGCCTGGTGCTGAACCTCAAGCGCGCGCTCAGCCACACCACGACGATCGACGGCAACACGCTGGTGGTGGCGCTCGAGCCGGTCGCCTCGGCGCCGTCCGGCGGCACGCAGGCCAGCGCTTACAGCTTCGCGCAGGCGGACACCGCCGCCAACAAGGCGCTGCGCGACGTCGACTTCCGGCGGGGCCGCGACGGCGAGGGCCGGGTGGTGGTCGACCTGTCCGACAGCGGCATCGGCGTCGACGTTCGCCAGCAGGGCTCGACGATCGTCGTCGACTTCCTGAACACCTCGCTGCCCGAGAACCTTCGCCGCCGTCTCGACGTCGGCGACTTCGGCACGCCGGTCAGCTCGGTGCGGGCCTTCCAGCAGGGCGACAACGCCCGGCTGGTGATCGAGCCCACCGGGCAGTGGGAGCACAACGCCTACCAGAGCGACACCCAGTTCGTGGTCGAGGTCAAGGCGATCCGCGAGGATCCGTCGCGACTGGCCCAGGGCACGCAGCCGCGCTACCGCGGCGAGCGGCTGTCGCTGAACTTCCAGAACGTGGAGGTCCGGGCGCTGCTGCAGGTGATCGCCGACTTCACGAACCTGAACATCGTGACCAGCGACTCGGTCTCGGGCAGCCTGACCCTGCGGCTGAAGGACGTTCCCTGGGACCAGGCGCTGGACATCGTGCTGCAGTCCAAGGGCCTGGACATGCGGCGCAACGGCAACGTGATCATGGTCGCGCCGCGCGACGAGCTGGCTGCCAAGGAAAAGCTCGAGCTCGAGGCCCGGCAGCAGATCGCCGAGATCGAGCCGGTGCGCACCGAGACCTTCCAGCTCAACTACCAGACCGCCGACAAGGTCCAGAAGCTGCTCGGCGACGAGAAGCAGCGGGTGCTGTCCAAGCGCGGCAGCGTCGTGATCGACGAGCGCACCAACAAGGTCTTCGTGCGCGACACGGTGTCGCAGCTCGAGGCGGTGCGCAAGGTGATCGAGCAGATCGACGTGCCGGTGCGCCAGGTGCTGATCGAGGCCCGCATCGTCGAGGCAGACGACCGCTTCTCGCGCAACCTGGGCGCGCGCTTCGGCTACAACCGGATCAACGCCAGCGCCGGCAGCTTCGCGGGCCGGGCCACCGTGTCGGGCAACCTGCAGGGCGTCGCCGACCTGACCCCGCTGCCCACCGCGGTCACCCCCGGCACCACGCTGCTGCCGAACGCGAACTTCGTGAACCTGCCGGCCTCCGCGATCGGGACCGTCCGGCCTTCGTCCTTCGCGGTCAGCCTGTTCAACTCCAGCCTCACCCGCTTCCTTAACCTGGAGATCTCCGCGCTCGAGGCCGACCAGAAGGGCAAGGTGCTGTCGAGCCCGCGGGTGCTGACCGCCGACCGGGGCAAGGCGCTGATCGAGCAGGGCAAGGAGATCCCGTACCAGCAGGCCACCTCGAGCGGCGCCACCGCGGTGCAGTTCAAGAAGGCGGTGCTCAAGCTCGAGGTCACGCCCCAGATCACCCCCGAGGGCAACGTGATCATGGAGGTTCAGGTCAGCCGCGACAATGCGGCCGAGCTGCTGCCCAGCGGCGTCGCGATCGACACGCGCAAGGTCCAGACCACGGTGCTGGTCGAGAACGGCGGCACGGTCGTGATCGGCGGCATCTACGAGCAGGTCGAGCGCGACCGCGTCAACAAGGTGCCGCTGCTCGGCGACATCCCGATCCTGGGCAACGCCTTCAAGAACACCGAGCGCCAGAACGACCGCAACGAGTTGCTGGTCTTCCTGACCCCGCGTGTCGTGACCGACACCGCGATGGCGCGGTGAGCGGCGGCAGGGCGCCGGCCCCGGCCGCCTTCGAGGGCGACGGGGCGGCAGCGCCGGACCCGCGCCCGATCGTGCTGGTCGGGATGATGGGCTCCGGCAAGACGACCGTCGGACGCCGGCTCGCCGCGAGGCTGGGCCGGCGTTTCGTCGATGCGGACAAGGAGATCGAGTTGCGCTGCGGCGTGCCGATCTCCACGATCTTCGAACTCGAGGGCGAGGACGGTTTCCGGCGGCGCGAGGCGGCCGTGCTGGACGCGCTCACCCGCGATCCCGGGATCGTGCTGGCCACCGGCGGCGGCGCGGTGCTGCTCGCCGAGAACCGCGAGCGCCTGCGCGAGCGGGGCTTCGTCGTGTTCCTGCGCGCCGGGGTCGCCGAGCTCTGGCAACGACTGAAGCGCGACCGGGTCAGGCCGCTGTTGCGCACCGAGAACCCGAGGCAGCGGATCGCCGACCTGGTGGCGCTGAGGGAGCCGCTCTACGCCGAGGTCGCGCACCTGACCGTGACCAGCGGGCGCGCGCCGATCGATTCGCTGGTGCTCGATATAATCGAACGCCTACCCGAATCCATGCGCAGCGCCCGTGCCGACGACATTTCGTGAGATCCAGGTTTCGCTCGGCGAGCGCAGCTACCCGATCCTGATCGGCGAAGGGCTGCTCGAGCAGGCCCCCGAACTCGCCGCGCTGGCGCGCGGCCGCCAGGTCGCGATCGTGACCTGCGACACCGTCGCCCCGCTCTACGAGCCGCGGCTGCGCGCCGCGCTGGCAGGCGTCGCGTCGGCGCTGGTCACGGTCGTGCTGCCCGACGGCGAGTCGCACAAGGACTGGCCGACGCTCAATCGCATCTTCGACGCGCTGCTGGCCAACCGGTTCGACCGGCGCTGCCTGATCGTGGCGCTCGGCGGGGGGGTGATCGGCGACATGGCCGGCTTTGCAGCCGCGACCTACCAGCGCGGCGTGGACTTCGTGCAGGTGCCCACCACGCTGCTCGCCCAGGTCGATTCGTCGGTGGGCGGCAAGACCGCGATCAACCACCCGCTCGGCAAGAACATGATCGGCGCCTTCCACCAGCCGCGGCTGGTGCTTGCCGACGTGGGCGTGCTGCGCACGCTGCCGCCGCGCGAGCTGTCGGCCGGCCTCGCCGAGATGCTCAAGCACGGCGCGATCGCCGACCCCGCCTACCTGGCCGAGCTCGAGCGCGACATGGCCGGCCTGCTGCGCTGCGAGCCGGCGCCGATGGCGGCCGCGATCGCCCGGTCCTGCGAGATCAAGGCCGAGGTGGTCGCCGCCGACGAGCGCGAGGCCGATCGTCGCGCGGTCCTCAACTTCGGCCACACCTTCGGCCACGCGATCGAGGCCGGCATGGGCTTCGGCACCTGGCTGCACGGCGAGGCGGTCGGCGCCGGCATGGTGATGGCCGGCGAGCTGTCGCGCCGGCTCGGCATGCTGGACTCGGCCGCGCTGGACCGCCTGCGCGAGGCGGTGCGGGCCGCCAGGCTGCCGGTGGCGGCGCCGCGCTGGCCGGCCGAGCGCTGGCTCGAGCTGATGAGCGTGGACAAGAAGGCCGAACAGGGCACGCCCAACTTCGTGCTGCTCGACGGCCTGGGCAGGGCGGTCGTGCGCAAGGTCCCGGAGGAGCCGCTTCGCGAGACCTTCGAGGCCTGCGCCGGGCCCGCCGGCTGAGCGGCCTGGCGCGGTCCAGGCCGATGGCGATGTCTCTGCCGATCCCGCCGTCGTCACCCACCCGGTCGCGAAGCCCGCGGTGAGCGCAGCGCGCGCCGCCCATGCCGCCGACCCGGCGCGAAGCCGGGGAAGGCGACATTCCGAGCCGGCGTCGCCGACCCGCAGCGAGTTCCAGCGCGATCGCGACCGGATCGTCCACTGCGCGGCCTTCCGACGGCTGGAGTACAAGACCCAGGTCTTCGTCAACCACGAGGGCGACAACTTCCGCACCCGGCTGACCCACTCGATCGAGGTCGCCCAGATCGCCCGCTCGGTGTGTCGCAGCCTGGCGCTCGACGAGGACCTGGTCGAGGCGGTCGCGCTGGCGCACGACCTCGGGCACACGCCCTTCGGCCACGCCGGCCAGGATGCGCTCGACGCCTGCATGAAGCCCTGGGGCGGCTTCGAGCACAACCTGCAGTCGCTGCGGGTGGTCGACGAGCTCGAGCAACGCTACGCGGCCTTCGACGGCCTGAACCTGTGCTTCGAGACGCGCGAGGGAATCCTCAAGCACTGTTCGGCGGCCAACGCCCGGCGGCTGGGCGAGCTCGGCGAGCGTTTCCTTGCCCGGCGGCAGCCCTCGCTCGAGGCGCAGGTGGCGAACCTGGCCGACGAGATCGCCTACAACAACCACGACATCGACGACGGGCTGCGCTCGGGGCTGGTGCGGCTCGACGCGCTGTGCTCGCTGGCCCTGTTCGGCCGTCACCGGGCCGCCGCCCTGGCGGCATGGCCCGGCCTGGAGGGTCGGCGGCTGGTCCACGAAACGATTCGGCGGATGATCGACGAACTCGTCACCGACCTGGTCGGCGAGACCCGCCGCCGCATCGCCGACTCCGGGGTGCGGTCGATCGACGACGTCAGGGCGGCGGGGCCGCTGGTGGCCTTCACCGAGCCGATCGCCGCGCAGTCGGCCGAGCTCAAGCGCTTCCTGTTCTCGCAGCTCTACCGGCACGACCGCGTGACCGCGGTCATGGAACGGGCGCGGGCGATCGTCGCGGACCTGTTCGCCTGGTACCGCGCGAACCCGGACCTGCTGCCCGACGAGCACCAGGCGCGGGTCGACGCGATCGGCGAACGGGCGATCGCCGACTACATCGCCGGGATGACCGACCGGTTCGCGGTGCGCGAGCACTCGCGGCTGTCCGGGGCGGAATGGGTCGACCCCGGTCTGGGGCTGCTCGGGGGAGCGAGCGACGCCGCGCCGTGAGGGCGCGGGGAATCGGGATTCGCCGGCCTCGTCCACTTCGCCGCCATGGGGTGCGCGAGTGGCGGGCGCCAGTGGCGGGCAAGCGAATGCACTGACGTGGTGCGAATCGGCCCGACCATTCGCACCAAAATCGTGCCTGGCCCGGGTGATGTTGCTGCGCTGCGAGAAAATGATTCCCGTGCGAACGCTGGGTGCTTATACTGCAAGGTTCGACTGCGCGCTTCGGGCCCGATCAGGGCTCGGCGATCCCTGCCGGCCCCCGCCGGGGCAGACCTCGGGAGTGTGCGCGCATGGAACAGCGCCTGCGCCGGCGTCGCGGTTCGACCGCGGCCCGCAGGCCGCCGCACAGCACGGATTCTGGAGTTCACTGATGGATGCCACGCACCGGGACGCCTTTGAGCGGACGGCCTCCCAAGGCCGACTCGACCCCGTCGACCGATTCGAGCCCGCAGGGCCGGCAGCGCCCCAGGGCCTCTACGACCCGGTCAACGAGCACGACTCCTGCGGCGTCGGCTTCGTGGCCAACATCAAGGGCAAGAAGAGCCACCGCATCATCGAACAGGGCCTGCAGATCCTCTGCAACCTGGACCACCGCGGGGCGGTGGGCGCCGATCCGCTGATGGGCGACGGCGCGGGCATCCTGATCCAGATCCCGGACCAGTACTTCCGCGAGGAAATGGCCCGCCAGGGCGTGACCCTGCCGCCGGCCGGCGAGTACGGCGTCGGCATGATCTTCCTGCCCAAGGAACACGCGTCGCGGCTCGCCTGCGAGCAGGAGCTCGAGCGGGCGGTGCGGGCCGAAGGGCAGGTGCTGCTCGGCTGGCGCGACGTGCCGCTCGACCGCGAGATGCCGATGTCGCCGACGGTGCGCGCCAAGGAACCGGTGATCCGCCAGATCTTCATCGGCCGCGGCCCGGACGTGATGGTCACCGACGCGCTCGAGCGCAAGCTGTACGTGATCCGCAAGATGGCCAGCCACGCGATCCAGCAGCTCCGCCTGAAGCACAGCAAGGAGTACTTCGTGCCGTCGATGTCGGCACGCACGATCGTATACAAGGGCCTGCTGCTGTGCGGCCAGGTCGGCCAGTACTACAAGGACCTGCAGGACCCGCGCGCGGTCACCGCGCTCGCGCTGGTGCACCAGCGCTTCTCGACCAACACCTTCCCCGAGTGGCCGCTCGCCCACCCGTACCGGCTGGTCGCGCACAACGGCGAGATCAACACGGTCAAGGGCAACTACAACTGGCTTCGCGCCCGCGAGGGCGTGATGAAGTCGCCGGTGCTCGGCGACGACCTGAAGAAGCTGTACCCGATCGTCTACGCCGGGCAGTCCGACACCGCCACGTTCGACAACTGCCTCGAACTGCTGGTGATGGCCGGCTACCCGATCGCCCACGCGGTGATGATGATGATCCCCGAGGCGTGGGAGCAGCACACGCTGATGGACCCGAAGCGCCGCGCGTTCTACGAGTTCCACGCGGCGATGATGGAGCCCTGGGACGGCCCGGCGGCGATCGCCTTCACCGACGGCCGCCAGATCGGCGCCACGCTCGACCGCAACGGGCTGCGCCCCGCGCGCTACTGCGTGACCGACGACGACATGGTGATCATGGCCTCGGAGTCGGGCGTGCTGCCGATTCCCGAGAGCCGCATCGTCAAGAAGTGGCGCCTGCAGCCCGGCAAGATGTTCCTGATCGACCTCGAGCAGGGCCGCATCATCGACGACGCCGAGCTCAAGACCCAGCTCGCCAACAGCAAGCCCTATCGCGAGTGGATCGAGGCGATCCGCATCAAGCTCGACGAGATCGACGTCCCGCGCGACCTCGAGGCTGCCGCCCGCGAGGCGCTCGGGCCCACCGAGCAGGAAGCCCGGCTCACCGAGCAGATCGCCGACGAAGTCTCGCAGCACACGCCGGCGGTGTCGGTCTCGCTGCTCGACCGTCAGCAGGCCTTCGGCTACTCGCAGGAAGACGTCAAGTTCCTGATGGCCCCGATGGCCGCGGCCGGCGAGGAAGCCGTCGGCTCGATGGGCAACGACTCGCCGCTCGCGGTCCTGTCGAACAAGAACAAGCCGCTGTACAACTACTTCCGCCAGCTGTTCGCGCAGGTGACGAACCCGCCGATCGACCCGATCCGCGAGCAGATGGTGATGTCGCTGGTCTCGTTCATCGGCCCGCGCCCGAACCTGCTCGACCTGAACAACATCAACCCGCCGATGCGGCTCGAGGTGTCGCAGCCGGTGCTCGACGCCGAGGACATCGAGCGGATCCGAAACATCGAGCGCTTCACCGGGAACAAGTTCAAGTCCTGGGAACTCGACATCTGCTATCCGGTCGCCTGGGGCAGCGAGGGCATCGAGGCGCGGCTCGCGTCGCTGGCCGCCGAGGCCGAGGACGCGGTCCGCTCCGGCTACAACATCCTGATCGTGTCCGACCGAAAGCTCGCGGCCGACCGGGTCGCGATCCCGGCCCTGCTGGCCACCAGCGCGATCCACCAGCACCTGGTCAACCGCGGCCTGCGCACCAGCACCGGCCTGGTGGTCGAGACCGGCTCGGCGCGCGAGGTCCATCACTTCGCACTGCTCGCCGGCTATGGCGCCGAGGCGATCCACCCGTACCTGGCGATGCAGACGATCGCCGACCTGCACAAGGACGCGCCGGGCGGCGTCGGCCCCGACAAGGCGGTCGCCAACTTCGTCAAGGCGATCGGCAAGGGGCTGATGAAGGTCATGTCCAAGATGGGCATCTCGACCTACATGAGCTACTGCGGCGCCCAGATCTTCGAGGCGATCGGCCTGTCGAAGGCGCTGGTCGACAAGTACTTCACCGGCACGCCGAGCAACGTCGAGGGCATCGGCGTGTTCGAGGTGGCGGAAGAGGCGATTCGCCTGCACCGGGCGGCCTTCGGCAACGATCCGGTGCTGGCCGGCATGCTCGACGCCGGCGGCGAGTACGCGTACCGGATCCGCGGCGAGGACCACATGTGGACGCCCGACTCGATCGCGCGCCTGCAGCACTCGACCCGCTCGAACAACTATTCCACCTACAAGGAATACGCGCAGCTGATCAACGACCAGACCCGCCGGCACATGACGCTGCGCGGGCTGTTCGAGTTCCGCTTCGACGCCTGCAAGCCGGTGCCGATCGACGAGGTCGAGCCGGCCGCAGAGATCGTCAAGCGCTTCGCGACCGGCGCGATGTCGCTCGGCTCGATCTCGACCGAGGCGCACGCCACGCTGGCGGTCGCGATGAACCGGATCGGCGGCAAGTCCAACACCGGCGAGGGCGGCGAGGACGCGCTGCGCTATCGCGCCGAGATGCGCGCCGGCAAGTCGGTCATCCAGGACGGCGACACGCTCGGCGGCGTGCTGGGCGCCGACCGCGTCGAGGCCGACATCCCGCTCAAGGGCGGCGACTCGCTGCGCTCGAAGATCAAGCAGGTGGCGTCCGGCCGCTTCGGCGTCACCGCCGAGTACCTGTCCAGCGCCGACCAGATCCAGATCAAGATGGCGCAGGGCGCCAAGCCGGGCGAGGGCGGACAGCTGCCCGGGCACAAGGTGTCCGACTACATCGGCATGCTGCGCTACTCGGTGCCCGGCGTCGGCCTGATCTCCCCGCCGCCGCATCACGACATCTATTCGATCGAGGACCTGGCCCAGCTGATCCACGACCTGAAGAACGCGAACACCCGGGCCTCGGTCTCGGTGAAGCTGGTCTCCGAGGTCGGCGTCGGCACGGTCGCGGCGGGCGTCGCGAAGGCCAAGGCCGACCACGTGGTGATCGCCGGGCACGACGGCGGCACCGGCGCCTCGCCGCTGTCGTCGATCAAGCACGCCGGCACGCCCTGGGAGCTCGGGCTGGCCGAGACCCAGCAGACGCTGGTGCTCAACCGCCTGCGCAGCCGCATCGTCGTGCAGGCCGACGGCCAGATGAAGACCGGCCGCGACGTCGTCGTCGGCGCGCTGCTCGGCGCCGACGAGTTCGGCTTCGCGACCGCGCCGCTGGTCGTCGAGGGCTGCATCATGATGCGCAAGTGCCACCTGAACACCTGTCCGGTGGGCGTGGCCACGCAGGACCCGGTGCTGCGCCGCAAGTTCCAGGGCAAGCCCGAGCACGTCGTCAACTTCTTCTTCTTCGTCGCCGAGGAAGTCCGCGAGCTGATGGCGAAGCTCGGCGTGCGCCGCTTCGACGAGCTGATCGGCCGCGCCGACCTGCTCGACATGCGCAAGGGCATCGAGCACTGGAAGGCGCGCGGGCTCGACTTCTCGCGCATCTTCGCGACGCCGGCGGTGCCGGCCGACGTGCCGCGCTATCGCGTCGAGGCGCAGGACCACGGCCTGTCGGCGGCGCTGGACAACCGGATGATCGACCTCGCGCGCCCGGCGCTCGAGCGCCGCGAGAAGGTCTCGTTCATCCTGCAGATCCGCAACGTCAACCGCACCGTCGGCACGATGCTGTCGGGCGAGGTCGCGCGCCGCTACGGGCACGAGGGCCTGGCCGACGACACGATCCACGTGCAGCTCAACGGCACGGCCGGGCAGAGCTTCGGCGCCTTCCTGGCGCGCGGCGTCACGCTGGACCTGGTCGGCGAGGGCAACGACTACGTCGGCAAGGGGCTGTCGGGCGGCCGGATCATCGTGCGGCCCACGAACGACTTCCGCGGCAGGGCCGACCAGAACATCATCGTCGGCAACACGGTGCTGTACGGCGCGATCGACGGCGAGGCCTTCTTCTCGGGCGTGGCCGGCGAGCGCTTCGCGGTCCGCAACTCGGGGGCCACGGCGGTCGTCGAAGGCACCGGCGACCACGGCTGCGAGTACATGACCGGCGGCACCGTCGTGGTGCTGGGCGATACCGGCCGCAACTTCGCGGCGGGCATGTCGGGCGGCATCGCCTACGTGTGGGACCCGGACGGCCAGTTCGAGTCGCGCTGCAACACCGCGATGGTGGGCCTCGACCGGGTGCTGCCGACCTCGGAGCAGCTGCAGAAGGTCGAGCCGGCGGTCTGGCATCGCGGCGAATGCGACGAGATCATCCTGAAGGAGCTGCTCGAGCGCCACTTCCGCTTCACCGGCAGCGAGAAGGCGCGGGCCATCCTCGACGACTGGGAGCGCGGCCGCGGCCTGTTCGTCAAGGTCTTCCCGCACGAATACCGGCGCGCGCTCGGCGAGATGCACGCCAAGGGCAAGACCGCGCCGGCGAGCAAGGCGAAGACGACCGCCTGAACGGGCATCGCAAGCGCAGCGTCAAGACATCAGCACGGATCAAGCGAAATGGGCAAGGTCACCGGTTTTCTCGAGTTCCAGCGTCTCCAGGAGGCTTCCGAAGACGCGAAGACGCGGCTGGGTCACTACCGCGAATTCGTCCTGCACCTGACCGACGAGGAGGCCTCGCGCCAGGGCGCGCGCTGCATGGACTGCGGCATCCCGTTCTGCCAGAGCGGCTGCCCGGTCAACAACATCATTCCCGACTGGAACGACCTGGTCTATCGGGGCAACTGGAAGCTGGCGCTCGACACGCTGCATTCCACGAACAACTTCCCCGAGTTCACCGGCCGCGTCTGCCCGGCGCCCTGCGAGGCGTCGTGCACGCTGAACATCAACAACGACGCGGTCGGCATCAAGTCGATCGAGCACGCGATCATCGACAAGGGCTGGGAAGAGGGCTGGGTCGTCCCGCAGCCGTCGGCCCACCGCACCGGCAAGAAGGTCGCCGTGGTCGGGTCGGGCCCGGCGGGGCTGGCCTGCGCGCAGCAGCTGGCGCGTGCCGGCCACGATGTGACCGTGTTCGAGAAGAACGACCGGATCGGCGGGCTGCTGCGCTATGGCATTCCCGACTTCAAACTCGAGAAGTCGCACATCGACCGTCGCGTCGAGCAGATGAAGGCCGAGGGCGTGGCCTTCCGCGCCGGCGTGCTGGTCGGCGAGCTCGACGGCGCGGGCGTCAACGACCTGTCGAAGGAGCGTATCGGCCCGGCGCAGCTGCTCGAGGAGTTCGACGCGGTCGCCCTGACCGGCGGCGCCGAGGCGCCCCGGGACCTGCCGGTGCCCGGCCGCGAGCTGCGCGGCGTGCACTTCGCGATGGAGTTCCTGCCGCAACAGAACCGCACGGTCGCCGGCGACAAGGTGGCGAACCAGATCCTCGCCACCGGCAAGCACGTCGTCGTGATCGGCGGCGGCGACACCGGCTCGGACTGCGTCGGCACCAGCAATCGCCAGGGCGCCGAATCGGTCACCCAGTTCGAGCTGATGCCCCAGCCCCCTCAGCAGGAGAACAAGCCGCTCACCTGGCCGAACTGGCCGTACAAGCTGCGCACCTCCTCGTCTCACGAGGAAGGCTGCGAGCGCGACTGGGCGGTCACGACCAAGCGCTTCGTCGACGACGGCAAGGGCAACGTCAAGGGCCTGGTCGCGGCGCGCGTCGAGTGGAAGAAGGACGAGGCCACCGGGCAGATGAAGATGTCCGAGGTGCCGGGCTCCGAGTTCGAGCTGCCGGCCGACCTGGTCCTGTTCGCGATGGGCTTCGTGTCGCCGGTCGGCAAGGTGCTCGAGGCCTTCGGGGTCGACAAGGATCCGCGCGGCAACGCGAAGGCCGCCACCGACGGCGCCGGCTGCTACGCGACCAACGTGCCGAAGGTGTTCGCCGCGGGCGACATGCGTCGCGGCCAGTCGCTGGTGGTCTGGGCGATCCGCGAGGGGCGGCAGTGCGCCCGCGCGATCGACGAGTTCCTGATGGGCGAGTCGACGCTGCCGCGCTGAGGCCGCGCGCGGCGCGCTAGCGCCCGGCCTCGGGCGGCTCCCAGCGCATCGCGCCGAATTCGCTCACGAAACGCTCGAGCTCGCCGGCGCTCATCCGCTCGATGCCGGCGGCACGGGCCCGGCCGGCGCCGCCGAAGCGTCGGCACAGCGCGTCCGCCCCGTGAGGCGAGTCGAGCGGCGCCCGGATGCTGGCCCACAGCGTGCCGTCGGCGCGCCGGGTGAACACCGCGTGCGCGAGCCCCGGCGCCTCGCCGGCCAGCAGGTTCGCGAGGCTGCCGGACACCCTGCGGCTCCAGGCTTCGTCGGGCAACACCAGGATCCGACCGGTCGGCCCTTCCCAGAAGAAAGGCTGCTGCGCCGCCAGTTCGAGGTCGCGCCCGCGCCGGGCAGCGATCCGCGCCGCGACCGGCTCCCGGGCCGCGAACTCCAGCGGATCGGCGTGGCGCAGCATCAGTGCGAACAGCGCGGCCGGGGCGATCTCGACGTCGGATTCGTCGTCACCGTAGGCGTTGTAGTTGATCGCGACGCCCAGCGCGCGCAGCCGCTCGCGGGCGTCGCGCGCGAGCCCGATCTCGTCGGCCAGTCGCTCGGCGGCCTCGTCCATGTTGTCGCCCCAGGCGCCCACTGCGGCCCACTTTCGGAAGCGAGCCTCGCCTCGCTGCGCGACCAGGTACCGGTCGACGAGCAGGCTGGTGCAGGTGCCGCTGGCCAGGTCGATGTGCGCCTCCAGTCCCGGATGCCTGGGCGGCTCGCCGACCGCGTGATGGTCGAAGTAGCGCACGCGCGCGCCGCGGGCCAGCAGCGCGTCGAGCGCCGGGCGGTTTCGCTCCATCGACAGGTCGCAGACCAGGACCTCGTCGCCGGCGCGCGCGGGCACCTTCTTCAGCAGCGCGATCTCGCGCTTGAGGCCGGTGAAGAGCGTGGCCGGCGCCGGCTCGTGCAGCCGCCACTGCACGACCGCGCACAGCCCGTCGGCATCGCCGTTGCAGACGTCGAATCGCATGCCGGTCAGCTCCGGGCGCGCCAGGCTTCGGCCAGCGCGCGCGGATCGATCTCGCCGGCGCTGTCGACCTCGATCGCGAACGGAAGCTCGTCGGCCTGAAGGGGCTCGCGACCGCGAAGCTGGCCCTCGAGCACCGACAGGTCGGCCTCCGACGGGTCGTCGCCTTCCCGGCCGCGCGCGGCGACCCGCGCTCGCAGGAGCTCCGGATCGGCGTTGCAGCGCAGGATCGCGAACGGCACCCCGCGCGCCTGCGCGGCGCGCCGGAAGGCGGCGCGCTCGCCCGCGCGCAGGAAGGCGGCGTCGACGATCACCGGCCAGCCCGCGTCGAGCGCGACGCCGGCGAGCTCGAGCAGCCGGGCGTAGGTGCGCTCGGTGTCCTGCTCGCGGTAGATCCCGCCGGGCACCCGCGGCGCGGAGGGCTCGAGCGCCCGCAGGCCGAACAACCGCTTGCGCTCGACGTCCGAGCGCAGGCGGATCGCGCCGGCCGGGCCGAGCAGCAGGCGGGCAGCGTGGCTCTTTCCCGAGCCCGACAGGCCGTGCGTGATCAGCAGGCGCGGGTCCCGCGAGCGCGACAGCCGCTCGGCGAGCGACAGGTAGTCCGGGGCGCCGGCAGGCGCGCCCGTTTCGCGGGGGCCGCCCGTTTCGGGAGGGACGCCCGGTCCGGCAGCGCCGCCGGGCCCGCGTCGCGCCGCCTGCCCGGCGCGGATCGCGGCCACCATCGCCCGCACCAGGGCCCGGTAGACCAGGTAGTAGCGCAGCACCGTCACGCCCTCGTGGTCGCCGCTGCTCTCCAGCCAGGTGTCCAGGAAGCGGAAGCCCAGGTCGGCGCGGCCGTGCGCGAGCAGGTCCATGACCAGGAAGGCGACCTCGCTCTGCAGGTCTATCCAGCGAAGCGCCGGGTCGAACTCGATGCAGTCGAACGCGGTGACGTCGTCATCGCCGAGCACCACCGCATTGGCCAGGTGCAGGTCGCCGTGGCACTCCCGCACCTTCCCTTGCGCCTTGCGGCGCCCGAACTCCGGCCGCAGCCGCAGCGCCTCGGCCTCGCACCAGGCGCGCAGGGGCGCGATGCGCGGGTCGGGCGCGGCGCCGGCGAGGGCGTCCAGCACGCGGGAGGTGGCCGCCTCGATCGTCGCGGCGCTGCCGAACTCGGTGGCCGGCCCTGCGACCGGCGCCGCTGCGTGAAAGTCGGCGATGCGCCGCGCGAGCCGGTCGACCTGCTCCGGCTCGAGCCGGCCGCTGGCCAGCCGCTCGTCGAGCAGCGCGCCCGCCGGGAACTGGCGCATCCTCACCGCGTGGTCGACCGGCGGGCCGCCCCCGTCGATGCGGGGCCGATCGCGGCTGCCGCGAATCGGGACGACGTCCAGGTAGAGGCCGGGCGCGAGCCGTCGGTTCAGGCGCAGTTCCTCGTGGCAGAAGCGCTCGCGAACTTCCGCGGAGCCGAAGTCCAGGAAGCCCAGCCGCACCGGCTTCTTGAGCTTCCACGCGTGCTCGCCGTCGAGCAGCACCCACGAGATGTGCGTCTCGATGCACCGCACCGGCCTGCCGAGCGAGGCTTCCAGGTGCCTGCGCAGCGCCTCGGCGAAACCGTCGGGCGGCCGCGCACCGGCGGCTGCGGTCGCGGGTTCCGGATCTGCTTGCGACATGTCGGAGTATGGGGCGCGGCGATCACCGATGGTGGCACACTGGCGCCTCGAGTGGCCAGCGGAACCCCTTGCGGGGGCCGGCGCAGACCGCCGCGGCCGATGCCGGAGACAAGACAGGAGACCCGATTCCGATGACTGCCGTCCACGATCTCAGCGCCTCGGAGCTCTCGGGCGCCTACGCCCGCGGCGAGCTGTCGCCGGTCGAGGCGACCCGCGCCGTGCTCGAGCACATGGACCGCTGGGAGCCCAGGATCAACGCGATGTACCTGGTCCACCGCGACGCGGCGCTGGCCGCGGCCGCCGAGTCCGAGGCCCGCTGGCGGGCGGGCAGTCCGCTGTCGGCGATCGACGGCGTGCCGGTCACGATCAAGGAGAACCTGTACACGAAGGGCGACCCGGCGCCGCTCGGCACGCTGGTCACCGACCCGTCGCCCAGGCCGCATGACGCGCCGCCCTCGGCGCGGATGCGCGAGGCCGGCTGCGTGATCCTCGGCAAGACCACGATGCCCGACTTCGGGATGCTGTCCTCCGGGCGCTCGTCGAAGCACGGCACGACCCGCAATCCGTGGCGCCTCGACCGCAACCCCGGGGGATCGTCGTCGGGGGCGGGCGCCGCCGCTGCAGCCGGCTACGGCCCGCTGCACATCGGCACCGACATCGGCGGTTCGGTCCGGCTGCCCGCAGCGGTCTGCGGCCTGTTCGGCCTCAAGCCCAGCCTCGGCCGGATCCCGATCGACCCGCCCTACATGGGCCGGGCGGCCGGCCCGATGACGCGCAGCGTGGCCGACGCGGCGCTGATGATGAACGAGCTGACCCGGCCCGACGTCCGCGACTTCATGAGCCTGCCCTACCAGCCGGTCGACTACGCGGCGAACCTGGAAGGCCTGTCGCCGAAGGGGCTGCGCATCGGCGTGCTGACCGACATGCGGGCCGGGCTGCCGCCCGACGCCGACGTGGTCGCCGCCGTCGAGTCGGCCGCGCGCGCCCTCGAGGCGGCCGGCGCGATCGTCGAGCCCGCCGATCCCTTCCTCACGCCGGCCATGCTCGACGGCATCTGCGCGTTCTTCGAAGCGCGATCCTACGGCGACGTCGCGCAGATGACGCCCGAGACGCGCGCGAAGATCCTGCCCTTCATCGTCGAGTGGTGCACGCACCGCGCGAAGTCCTTCAGCGGGTCCGACGTGATGTCCGCCTACGGGCAGGTGATCGCGATGCGCGAGGCGGCGGTGCGGGCCACGGCCCGTCACGATTTCCTGCTCACGCCCACGACGCCGGTCGCCTCGTGGGGCGCGGAACAGCACAGCCCGAGCGACGATCCGCACGACGCGCTGTCGCACATCGCCTTCACCGTGGCCTACAACATGAGCGAGCAGCCGGCGGCCTCGGTCAACTGGACCAGCACCGCCGACGGCCTGCCGGTCGGCGTGCAGGTCGTCGGCCAGCGCTTCGACGACCTGGGCGTGATGCGGCTGTCGCGAACCCTGGAGCAGCTGCGTCCGCCGCAGCGGCCCTGGCCGCAGCCGTGATCGCGCTCAGCCCGGCGCGGCCGCGTCGCGGCACTTGTACATGCCCATGCCGCGGAAGCTCATCACCGTGTCGCCGTCCTGGTTGACCGCCTCCTGAAGCACGCGGATCACGCCGCGGTCGGGCTTGCTCTCGGAGCGGCGTTTCTCGAGGATCGTGACCCGCATGTGGAGCCGGTCGCCCGGGCGCACCGGCTTGTGCCAGCGCACCTCGTCGATGCCCGGCGAGCCCATGCTGGACAGCGGCGAGATGAAGTGGTCGACCAGCATCCGCATCATCACGCTGCCGGTCATCCATCCGCTGGAGATCAGCCCGCCGTAGATCGTCCTGGCGCCGGCCTCGGGGTCCACGTGGAAGGGCTGGGGGTCGTACTTGCTGGCGAACTCGACGATCTCCCGCTCGGTGATCGGGTAGTCGCCGAATTCCGCGGTCTCTCCGACCTGGTAGTCCTCGAAATAGCGCTGCTTGAACGGTACCGTCATGCCCGGTCTCTCCATGTGCCGATGTCCCTGCCGGCCGCCCGCGCAAGAGCCCGGGGCGGGCCGATGCGTCCTAGAATAACCGGATGAACGAACCGGTCCGTATCGATAAATGGCTGTGGGCGGCGCGCTTCTTCCGCAGCCGCGGGCTCGCCCAGACCGCGATCGAGAACGGCCGGGTGCTGCTCGCCGGACAGCGGGTCAAGCTGTCGCGGGCGCTGCGTGTCGGCGACGAGCTCACGCTGCGGATCGGCGACGACGAGCGCACGATCGTGGTCCGCGGCCTCGACGACCGGCGTGGCTCGGCGCCCGTCGCGCAGGCGCTCTACGAGGAAACCGCCGAGTCCCTCGCGCGGCGGCAGGAAAGGCGCGAGGCGCGCCGCTTCCTCGCCGAACCGGCGCAGGCGATCGCCCACGGCAGGCCCACCAAGCGCGATCGGCGTCAGCTCGGCCGGCTGCGCGACGGGCAGGGCGCCTGACATGCGGCGCAGGCTCCCGGCATCGACCGCGCGGCGAAGCCTGGCTGGCGGGCTGGTCGCGTTCGCCGCCTGCCTGGGCGCGCAGGCCCTGCTGCCTCCCGAGGCAAGGGCGGACCAGGCCGCTGGCGAGCCGGTCACGCTGGCCGAAGCGGCCCGGCGCCTGGCGTCGGGCGGCTGGATCCTGATGATGCGGCATGCGGTCACCGAGCCCGGCGTCGGGGACCCGCCCGGGTTTCGCATCGGCGACTGCTCGACCCAGCGCAACCTGTCGGCCGAAGGCCGCGCCCAGGCGAGACGCGCCGGCGCCGCGATGCGCGCCGCGGGCATCCGGATCGACGAGGTGCGCACCAGCCAGTGGTGCCGGTGCAGGGAGACCGCCGAACTGGCCTTCGGCGCCGCGGCCGACTGGCCGGCGCTGAATTCCTTCTTCGCCTCGCGCGGCGAGGAGCCCGAGCAGACCCGGGAGGTGCTCGCCTGGGCGGCCGGCCTCGACCCGGCGCGCAATGCGATGCTGGTCACGCACCAGGTCAACATCAGCGCCGTCATGGGGCGCTTCGCGTCGCAGGGGGAGGTCGTCGTCGGCCGCTGGCGAAACGGGCGGGTCGAGCCCGCCTTCCGCTTCGTGCCCGATCGCGCGGCGCCGCCGAACTGAGCGCCGTCGCTGACCGAGCGCTGTCGCTAGTCCTTCGGCCCGTCGGGCCCGCAGGTGAGCACCCAGGTCAGCGCGCTCGAGGCCGCGAACAGGGCCCAGAACAGGAAGAATCCGACCGTGTAGGCGGCCTCCCGGGTGTCGGCGAGGTGCACGCCGATGAAGACCAGTTCCTGCGGGTCGATCATCGAGAAGAACACGCCGACCGCCACCGCGGCCATCAGGAAGGACGGCCACAGCACCTGCATCATGAAACGGCCGATCCTGCGCTCGCCGATCGGCTTCGGGTCGGCTGGCGTCATCGGCGGCCTCCGGCGAGCACGGGATCGGAAGCCAGCTCGAGCGGCACGTCGAAGCGGTCGGTGCGCGCCAGGAGACGCCAGCTGCGCTGCGGATCTTCCAGGTGGACGATCCAGTGCCCGCTGCCCGGCAGCACGCCCGCGCCCAGGTAGCGGCCGCCGCCCGCGTGCCGCAGCGTGAGTTGCGCGTCCAGCGACGATTCCGTCGCGTGCACCAGCCTGAGGGTGAGCGAGTCCGGAAGGGCGGCCGCGTCGAGCCGCCCGCGCAGGTCCACGGCGATGCCGCCGGCGCCGGACCGGTCGCCCGGCGAGCCCGCGGCCAGCGTGGCGGCCAGGCCGAGCTGCGCCGCGCGGTCGTCGCGCGCGAGCTGCTGGTTGATCGCGCGGCCTTCCTTGTAGTAGTCGTCGACCACCATCGAGTTGTTCGCGTTGGCGGCCAGCCACCAGGTGAAGATGCCGCCGACGATCGCCGTGGCCGGCATGATCATCAGCAGCCACGGCCAGCGCTGGCGGTACCACGGGGTCGCGTATGTAGCCTCGGTCATGCCTCGGAAGTCCTTGCTCGGTTGGTCGTGGCGGTCAGCGCGGCACGAAGAAGGTGGACTTCGCGCTGGCCGACACCGACTCGTCGTCTTCGGCCCGCACCTCGAACCGGATCGGGTTGCTGCCCGGCTTGCCGTTGCCCGGCTTCGTGCGCACCGTGACCGGCACCATCCTGACCCCGGCGGGCCCGATCTCGAAGGCGGTCTGGCCTGCCACGAAGATCGACTCGATGCCGTCGACCTTCACGAGGAAGCGGCGAGCGGTCTCGGACGAGTTGATGAACTGCAGCCGGTAGGTGTTCTCGATCATCCCTTCCTCGACCTCGCGGCCGAGCGAGCGGTCGGGGATCACGTCGAGCTTGATCGGCGAGCGCAGCAGCAGGTGGGCGAACAGGGCCAGCGTGACCGCGAGCAGGATGCCGCTGTAGACGAGCACGCGCGGCCGGGCGACACGGCGCAGCATCGCCCTCGTGTCCAGGCCCTCGGCCATCGCGTTCTCGGTCGTGTACCGGATCAGCCCGCGCGGGTAGCTCATCTTGTCCATGACCTGGTCGCAGGCGTCGATGCAGGCGGCGCAGCCGATGCATTCGTACTGCAGGCCCTTGCGGATGTCGATGCCGGTCGGGCAGACCTGCACGCACAGCGAGCAGTCGATGCACGCACCCAACCCCAGCGCGGCCGGATCGGCCTTCTTCGAGCGCGACCCGCGCGGCTCGCCGCGCGCCGCGTCGTAGGTGATGATCATCGTGTCCTTGTCGAACATCGCGCTCTGGAAGCGCGCGTACGGACACATGTACTTGCAGACCTGCTCGCGCATGAACCCGGCATTGCCCCAGGTCGCGAAGCCGTAGAACAGCACCCAGAAGGTCTGCCAGGGGCCGGTGGACAGCGTGACGATCGCGCCGAGCAGCTCGCGGATCGGCGTGAAGTAGCCGACGAAGGTGATGCCGGTCCAGAGCGCGATCAGGACCCAAGCGACGTGCTTGGCCGCCTTGCGGGAGAACTTGGCCCCCGACATCGGCGACTTGTCGAGCTTCATGCGCGCGGAGCGGTCGCCCTCGATCTTCCGCTCGACCCACATGAAGATCTCGGTGTACACGGTCTGCGGGCAGGCGTAGCCGCACCACAGCCGTCCGGCCACCGCGGTGAACAGGAACAGCGAGAGCGCCGAGATGACCAGAAGGCCCGTCAGGTAGATGAAGTCCTGCGGGTAGAGGACGATGCCTAGCAGGTAGAAGCGTCGCGCCTCGAGATCGAACAGGACCATCGGGCGGTCGCCCCAGCTGAGCCAGGGCAGCCCGTAGAACAGCAGTTGGGTGAACCAGACCAGGGCCCAGCGCCAGCCCGCGAACAGGCCGGTGACCGCGCGCGGGTAGATCTTCTTGCGGACCTCGTAGAGCGCGACCTCGACGTCGCCGGGCTGTCCCTGGCTGGCTGGTTCGGACATCTTGCGGATCAGCGCGACGCGGTGGCCGGGCTGTTGGACAGGCCCCAGACGTAGGCGGTCAGCAGGTGGATCTTGCCTTCGCCCAGCAGTTCGCCGAAGGCCGGCATCTGGTTGCTGCGGCCCTTGTTGATCGTCTCGACGATCGTGGCGAGGCCGCCGCCGTAGAGCCAGGTCTTGTCGGTCAGGTTCGGCGCGCCCAGGGCAGGATTGCCCTTGCCGTCAGGGCCATGGCAGGCCGCGCAGGCCGCGAACTTGTCCTTGCCGAGGGCCGCCTTCGCGGCGTCGTGGCCGCTGTCGGACAGCGACAGCACGTAGTGCGCCAGGTTGGTCACGTCGTCGGACGAGCCGACCGCAGCGGCCATCGGCGGCATCATGCCCTGGCGGCCCTGGGTGATCGTGGTCTTGATCGCCTCGGGCTCGCCGCCCCACATCCAGTCGCGGTCGGTCAGGTTCGGGAAGCCGCGGCTGCCCTGCGCGGTGGAGCCGTGGCACTGCACGCAGTAGGTCAGGTACAGGCGCTCGCCCATCTCGCGGGCCTGCGGGTCGGCCGCCACGGTCTTGACGTCCTGCGCCATGAACTTGGCGAACAGCGGCTCGACCGCCTGGTTGACCCGCGCGACCTCGCGCTCGTACTGGTCCTTCTGGCTCCAGCCCAGCGTGCCGGCGAAGCTGCCCAGCCCGGGGTAGAGGATCAGGTAAACGATCGAGAACACGCAGGTGATGATGAACAGCCACAGCCACCAGCGCGGCAGCGGGTTGTTGAACTCCTCGAGGGTCTCGTCCCACTTGTGGCCGGTGGTGCCGACCTGCTCGCCCTTGACCCGGCCCTTCGCCAGGATCAGGGCAAGCCACAGGCAGAACACGATCGACACGATCGTGACGATCGCGATGTAGAGGCTCCAGCCGGAACTGGTGAAATCGGCCATTTTCTTTCTCCGCGGACGGTTCGCGTCGGATTCTTCGTTGATGCGTTGGGCAGGACGGGGCGGGCCTCAGAGCTCGTCGCGTTCGACGAAGGGCAGCCGCGAGGCCTCGTCGAAGCGCTGGCGTTGCCGCCCGCTCCAGGCCCACAGCACGATCCCGACGAAGATCGCCAGGCTCACCGCGGCGATGATCCCGCGCAGCACGTTGATGTCCATGTCGGTTCCCTCTTCGCCTGGCCGATCACTGCGGCTTGGTCAGCGAGGTGCCCAGCACCTGCAGATAGGCGATCAGCGCGTCCATCTCGGTGCGGTCCTTCAGCTCTTCCGGCGCCTTCTGGATCTGCTCGGCGCTGTACGGATGCCCGAGCTTGACCAGCGTGCGCATCCTGGCCTGGATCGTGCCGTCGTCGGCCGGCCGGCCGGCCAGCCACGGGTAGCCGGGCATGTTCGACTCCGGGACCAGGTCGCGCGGGTTCATCAGGTGCACGCGGTGCCATTCGTCCGTGTACCGGCCGCCGACCCGCGCGAGGTCCGGACCGGTGCGCTTGCTGCCCCACTGGAAGGGACGGTCGTAGACGAACTCGCCGGCCACCGAGTAGTGGCCGTAGCGTTCGGTCTCGGCGCGGAAGGGCCGGATCATCTGCGAGTGGCAGTTGTAGCAGCCCTCGCGGACGTAGACGTCGCGCCCGGTCAGCTGCAGCGCGGTGTAGGGCTTGAGCCCGGCCACCGGCTCGGTGGTGGACTTCTGGAAGTACAGCGGCACGATCTCGACCAGGCCGCCGAAGCTGATCGCGACCAGGATCAGCACCATCAGCAGCGGCAGGTTCTTCTCGATGATCGAATGCGAGAACTTGCTGGACATTCTTTTTCTCCTTTCTCGCTCAGGCGTGGGCAGCGTCGAGCCGGGGCACCGGCGCGTCGACCGCCTTGCCGCCGCGGATCGTCATCAGCACGTTCCAGAGCATGATCCCCATGCCCGCCAGGTACAGCAGGCCGCCGAGCACCCGGATGTAGTAGTACGGGTACGTGGCCTTCAGCGACTCGATGAACGCGTAGGTCAGCGTGCCGTCGGGGTTGGTGGCGCGCCACATCAGGCCCTGCGTGACCCCGGCGATCCACATCGCGGCGATGTACAGCACCACGCCGATCGTGGCGACCCAGAAGTGCACCTCGATCGCCTTCACGCTGTGCATCTGCGTGCGGTTGAACAGCCGCGGCAGCAGGTAGTAGACCGAGCCCATCGTGATGAAGCCGACCCAGCCGAGCGCGCCCGAGTGCACGTGGCCGACGGTCCAGTCGGTGTAGTGCGACAGCGCGTTGACCGTCTTGATCGACATCATCGGGCCCTCGAAGGTCGACATGCCGTAGAACGACAGCGAGACGATCAGGAACTTCAGGATCGGGTCGGTGCGCAGTTTGTGCCAGGCGCCCGACAGGGTCATGATGCCGTTGATCATGCCGCCCCACGACGGCGCGAGCAGGATCAGCGAGAACAGCATGCCGATGCTCTGGGCCCAGTCGGGCAGCGCCGTGTAGTGAAGGTGGTGCGGGCCGGCCCACATGTAGGTGAAGATCAGCGCCCAGAAGTGCACGATCGACAGCCGGTACGAGTAGACCGGGCGCTCGGCCTGCTTTGGGATGAAGTAGTACATCATCCCGAGGAAGCCGGCGGTCAGGAAGAAGCCGACCGCGTTGTGGCCGTACCACCACTGCACCATCGCGTCCTGCACCCCGGCGTAGGCCGAGTAGGACTTGGTGGCCGTGGCGGGCAGCGCGGCGCTGTTGACGATGTGAAGCACCGCCACGGTGATGATGAACGCGCCGAAGAACCAGTTGGCCACGTAGATGTGCGGCGTCTTGCGCTTGGCGATCGTGCCGAAGAACACGATCGCGTAGGCGACCCACACCGCGGTGATCAGCAGGTCGATCGGCCACTCGAGCTCGGCGTACTCCTTGCCGCTGGTGATGCCGAGCGGCAGCGTGATCACCGCCAGGACGATGATCGCCTGCCAGCCCCAGAAGGTGAACGCCGCGAGCCCGGGCGCGAACAGCGGCGTCTGGCAGGTTCGCTGGACCACGTAGTACGAGGTGGCGAACAGCGCCGTGCCGCCGAACGCGAAGATCACCGCGTTGGTGTGCAGCGGCCGCAGGCGGCTGTAGGTGAGCCAGGGGATGTCGAAGTTCAGCGCCGGCCAGGCCAGCTGCGCGGCGATGATCACGCCGACCAGCATGCCGATGAACCCCCAGACGACGGTCATCACCGTCAGTTGGCGAATGACCTTGTAATGGTAGGTCTCGCCGGTCAGCGATCTTGAAGCACTCATTCGAACCCCCGTGGCAGGATTGCCCATTATCTTTGTGTGGTTACCCGGCGATCTTGCGTTGCGTCAATCGCCACGGTGTCGCCGTCGTCAGTATTGTTCCGATTGTGGCGCTCGCGCATCGCCGCGCCGGCGTCTTCCGGAGCCTTGCCGGGGCGGTCCGTGCGCTCGCCGCCGGGCCGGTCGTCGTCGTGCAGCACGCTCCAGGCCGGCCCGTCCATGTCCTCGAACTGGCCGCTGTCGGCCATCCGCAGGAACACCCAGGCCGCGCCGAACACCGCCACGACGCTGAGCGGGATCAACAGGTAAAGGGCTTCCATCCTCATCGGCCTCCGTTGGGCCCGCGCTGCCGCGGCATCAGCCGCAGGGCATTGATCGCGACCAGCAGCGAGCTCGCCGACATCCCGATCGCGGCCACCGCGGGAGGCACCCAGCCGATCGCCGCGGCGGGAATCGCCAGCGCGTTGTAAGCCATCGCCCACGTCAGATTCTGCTTCACGATCCGGCGCGTGTCTTGAGCCAGGTCGAGAAGTGCGCACAAATCGGACAGCCTGCGCCCCAGCAGCACCACGCCGGCAGCGGTGCGCGCCAGCGAGGTCGCCTCGCCGACGGCTACCGACACGTCGGCCGCGGCCAGCACCGGCGCGTCGTTGATGCCGTCGCCGACCATCGCGACGCGGCGGCCGCCGGCCTGCAGGGCGCGCACGTAGTCGAGCTTGTCGTCCGGGCGGGCGCCGCCGCGGTGCTCGGCGATGCCCAGGCCGTGCGCCACCGCCGCCACCGCGGCCGGGTCGTCCCCGGACAGCAGATGAAGCCGCAGGCCGCGCGCCGCCAGCCGGCCGACGACCTCGGGCGACTCCTCGCGCAGCGCGTCGCGGAAGGCGAGGCGCGCGACCGGTCCCTGCTCGTCGGCGAGCCACACCTCGGTGTCCGCGGACTGGGCCGTCTCTTCCCAACGCTGCGCTGGCCCGGCGAAGGCCCGGTTGCCGAGCCGCCACGCGCGGCCGTCGATCCGGGCCTGCACGCCCAGCCCCGGGGCGTTGCGCGCCTCGGCGGCCTCGGGCAGCGGCAGGCCGGCGGCCGCGCGGCGGATCGCCTCGGCTACCGGGTGCGGCTGGCCGGTTTCCAGCGCGGCGGCGATCGCCAGCAGTCGCGGGCCGGCCCCGTCCTCGCCGAGGCGAGCGGCCGCCGCGGCCACCGGCGCGAGGCCGATCAGCTCGGGCTTGCCGACGGTCAGTGTCCCGGTCTTGTCGAAGACCAGGTCGGTGACCTCGGCAGCGCGCAGCAGCAGGTCGCCGCTCGCCACCAGCATGCCGCGTCGCAGGGCGGCGCCGCTGGCGGCGGCCAGTGCGGCCGGCGTGGCCAGCGACAGCGCGCAAGGGCAGGAAACGACCAGCACCGCGATCGCGATCTCGCCCGCCCGCGACGGGTCGATCTGCAGCCAGACCAGCCAGATCGCCGAGGCCAGCAGCAGCAGCGCGACCACGAAGACCCGGGCGATCCGGTCGGTCACGCCGACCAGGTGCGGCCGCTGCGCCGCCGCGCGCTCGGCCAGCCGTTCGATCGTCGAGATCGTGCTGTCGCCGGCCGCGCGCAGCGCCTTCAGGACCACCGGGTGGCCGGTATTGATCGCGCCGCCGGGCACCGGATCGCCTCGCCCGACCGGGACCGGCCGCGACTCGCCGGTCAGCAGCGACTGGTCGATCGTGGTGGCCTCGTCGAGCATCTCCGCGTCGACCGCGATCCGCTCGCCGGGCGCCACGCGAAAGCGATCCCCGGGAACCAGCCGCGAGGCGGGCACGCGCTGGGCCGCGCCGGTCGCCGGATCGAGCCGCTCGGCGGTGTCGGGCACCGAGGCGGACAGCGCGTCGAGAGTGCGCGCCGCACGCCGGCGCGCCATCCACTCCAGGTAGCGGGCGCCCAGCAGCAGGAACACGAACATCGTCACCGAGTCGTACCAGACCTCGCCGCGGCCGGTGACCGTGGCGTGAAGGCTCGCCGCGAAGGCCGCGACCAGCGCGATCGCGACCGGCACGTCCATGCCGGGGCTGCGCGCCTTCAGGTCGCGCCAGGCGCCGGCGAAGAAGGGCTGCGCCGAGTAGAGGATCACCGGCAGCGTCAGCGCCAGGCTGGCCCAGCGCATCAGCGAGTCCCACTGCGCCTCGATGTCGCCGGGCTCGGCCAGGTAGACCGGCACCGCGTACATCATCACCTGCATCATGCCGAGCCCGGCGATGAACAGCCGCCTGAACAAGTCGCGGCTGGTCTTGCGCAGCGCCTGCTCGCGGCGGGTCGGGTCGAAGGGACGCAGCCGGTAGCCGATCCGGCCGGCGGCCGCGAGCAGCGAGGAGAGCGGCGCGGCGCGGTCGTCGTAACGCACGGTGGCGCGCTCGGTGGCCATGTTGACCGAGACGTCCTCGACGCCCGGCTGGGCGCGGAGCTGCTGTTCGATCAGCCACACGCACGCGCCGCAGCGGATGCCCTCGACCAGCAGCGTGGCCTCGCAGCGCTCGCCCTCGCGCCTCACGAAGCGCGCCTGCACCTCGGGTTCGTCGTAGATCGCCAGCGATTCGCCGGCCCCGGCTTCGCCCTGCGCGCCGGCTGCATCGGCGCCGGCCCCGGGCGCCAGCGACAGACCCGCAGGCGGTTGCCAGCCCGAGGCGGGCAGTTCGGTGCGCGTGCGGTAGTAGTCGTCGAGGCCGGCGGCGACGATCGCATCGGCGACCGCCTGGCAGCCGGCGCAGCACATCGGACGCTCGACGCCGCCGACCCGGCTGGACCAGCGGCCGGGATCCAGGATCGGCTGGCCGCAGTGGAAGCAGGCCAGCCGCGCCGTGGCAAGCGGGCGCGACGAGTCCTGTCCGGGCGGCGCGGGATTCCGCGCAGCCGGATCCGGCTCGGCCGTCGGCGGTCCGCTCAGCGCCACGGCTGGAAGCAGGCGTCGATCACGCTGTGGATGTTGGCCACCGGATCGATGCGAAGCAGGCCGGCCACGGCGAAGGCGACGACCATCACACCGGCGGCCAGTCGCACCCAGGGCCGGTCCAGCCACGGCGCCCCGCGCTGCACCAGCCAGCCGAGCGCCAGCAGATTGGGCAGCGTACCCAGGCCGAAGGCCAGCATCAGCGCGGCGCCGTCCACGGCGCTGCCCGACACCAGCGCCGCAACCAGCACGCCGTAGACCATGCCGCAGGGCACCCATCCCCAGACGGCCCCGGCGGCCAGCGCGCCGCGAAAGCCCTGTGCGCCGAGCAGTCGGGCCGCGGTCGGCGCGAGCCGCTTCCACGCGCCGGTGCCGAGGCGCTCGAGGAAGCCGAGCCGACCTGCGCCGAGCATCAGCGCGAGGCCCAGCACGATCATCGCCAGGTTCGCGGCGACGAAGGCGTACTGCTGGATCGGCAGCATGTGCCTGCCCAGCCAGGCGGTCGAGCCGACCGCCCCGGCGATCGCCCCGGCCACCGCGTAGCTGGAGATCCGGCCCAGGTTGTACGCGAGCGGCTGCAGCCGCGACGGGGCCGAGGCGCTGGCGATCACCGGCTCGCCAGTGGCTGCGTCCACCGCGCGGATCGGGATGATCCGGTGCCGGGCGCCCAGCACGGTGACGATGCCACCGCACATGCTGGCGCAGTGCGCGCCGCCCAGCAGGCCGAGCAGGAAGGCTGAAAACAGCGAAAAGCCGATCACGGCTGGCGAAACCTCGTGAGGCCGGCGAACCGGCGCCGGCGACGCGCCGATGCCGGCCGCGCCGCCCGATCGGCGCGCCTTGCGGGGGCGCGCCTTGGATTAGACTGGCGAAGCGCCCCGGCACCTGTCGGGACACCTTTTCGCGAATGATACGAGCGCGCCAGGCGGCGCCGCTTGAATGATGTCAAGAACCCTTCGAATCGACGAGCAGGGCGTGCTGCGTACGCTCGACCAGACGCTGCTGCCCTTCGAGCGGCGCGAGATCGCGCTGCGCGGCGTCGACGACTGCCATCGCGCGATCGTCACGATGCAGGTGCGCGGCGCGCCGCTGATCGGGGCGGTCGGCGCCTGGGGGCTGGCGCTGGCCCTGCGCGACGACGCGTCGGACGCGGCGCTGCACGAGGCCTGGCGACGGCTGCTCGCGGCCCGGCCGACCGCGGTCAACCTGCGCTGGGCGCTCGACCGGGCGATGCGCCGCGTCGCGCCGCTGCCGCCGGCCCAGCGGGCGCAGGCTGCGCGCGCCGAGGCGATGGCGATCTGCGAGGCCGATGCCGACTGCAACCGGCGGATCGGCGAGCACGGCGCCGCGCTGCTCGAGGCGCTCGCAGCCAGGCTGCCGGCGCGGCGGCCCGGCGCGCCGCTGAACCTGCTCACCCACTGCAACGCCGGCCGGATCGCCACGCTGGACTACGGCACCGCGCTGGCGCCGATCTACCTGCTCCACGAGCGCGGCGTCCCGCTCCACGTCTGGGTCGACGAAACCAGGCCGCGCAACCAGGGCGCCTCGCTGACCGCCTGGGAGCTGGCCGAGCGCGGCGTGCCGCACACCGTGATCGTCGACAACGCGGGCGGCCTGCTGATGCGGCAGGGCCGGGTCGACGCCGCGATCGTCGGCTGCGACCGGGTTGCGGCCAACGGCGACGTGGCCAACAAGATCGGCACCTACCTGAAGGCGCTCGCGGCGCGCGACTGCGGGCTGCCGTTCTGGGTCGCCTGCCCGGTCTCTACGATCGACCCTCAGGCCGCCGACGGCGACGCGATCCCGATCGAGGAGCGCGACCCGCGCGAGGTCACGCACGTGGGCGGACAGCTGGCCGACGGTTCCGTCGGCGCGGTGCGCGTCGTTCCCGAGGGCAGCCCGGTCGCCAATCCGGGCTTCGACGTGACGCCGGCGCGGCTGGTCAGCGGACTGGTCACCGAGCACGGCGTGTTCGATGCGTCGGCCGAGGGCGTCGCGCTGGCGCTGGCCGCGGGAGGCGCGCGGTGAGCGGCGAGTCGGGCCCCCGGGGCCGCAGCCGGGAGCCGGACGCCGGCGCCCCGGCCGCCCCCGCCGCCGGGACCGCCGGGACCGCCGGTCGCGACCCGGCTCTCGTCACCGAGAATTCCGCCCGCCAGGCGATCGTCGACTGCTGCCTGAAGATGGCCGCGCTCGGCCTGAACACCGGCCGCGCCGGCAACGTGTCGCTGCGCTGGCATCGCGGCGGGCCGCTCGGCGCGGGCATGCTGGTCACGCCGGCGGCCACCCCCTACGAGTCGATGAGCGCCGAAGACGTCGTCTGGATGCCGCTGGCGGCAAGCGACGAAGCCGCCGCGCGCGGCGCGACGACGCGGCCCGAAGCCGAACCGGCGACCGCGCCGGCGACGCCGCCCGCGCGGCGCCCGTCCTCGGAATGGCGAATGCACCGCGACGTCTACGCTGCGCGCCCCGAGGCCGGCGCGATCGTCCACGTCCACTCGCCCGCAGCGACCGCGCTCGCCTGCCTGCCGCGCGTGCAGCGCGACGGCATCCCCGCCTTCCACTACATGGTCGCGGTCGCCGGCGGCGCCGACATCCGCTGCGCGCCGTACCGCAGCTTCGGCACCGCCGAGTTGTCGCAGGCGGCGCTCGAGGCCCTGCGCGAGCGCCGCGCCTGCCTGCTGGCCAACCACGGCACCGTCGCCTTCGGCCCCACGCTGGCCGCCGCGCTCGAGCTGTCGAACGAAGTCGAGTCGCTGGCCCGGATGTACGCGACCGCGCTGCAACTCGGCGAGCCGGCGATCCTCGGCGACGACGAGATCGCGCAGGTGCTGCAGCGGTTCGCCGATTACCGGCGCCAGTAGCGCGTCGGCGGACCGCAAGCCACCGCGGTTGCTCGCGGGGTCGCCGGTTCGCCGGGCGGCTCCGGCTCGCACGCAGCCGTCTCCAGGGCCGCGCGGGGGGCGTGGGACTGCGCCGGACCTTGTGGCGCGCGGCGCGCTTCCGAAGGAACCGGCGAGAAGGGAGGAGCTCTGTCCGAGGCCCGCCGAAGGCGGGCCGAGTTGAGCTCCGACCCGCCGGTGACGAGGAAGGCGCCGGCACCCCGAGCCGAAGGCGAGGGGCGCGACACCGTCCGGCGCAGTCCCACGCCCCCCGCGCGGCCCGGGCGAACGAGGAAACCGGGCCCGCCCGCCGATCCGGCGCTCAGCGCGGCCTGGCGTCGCCCCCGCCGAGGTGCTGATGCGACGTGATCCCCATCGACACGTAGATGCTGGTCAGCCCCTCGACGCCGACCTCGGCCGGCGTCACCCAGGCGGCCGGCACGTAGATCAGGCCGCCGCCCACCGGCACCGGGGAGGTCGGGATCAGGACCGCCATGTATTCGGTCTCGCCGAGCCGGATCGGCTCGGGCGTCGACAGCAGTCCCAGCACTGCCGCGCCGCCGACGCCGCCGAAGTGCAGCCACACCGGACGCATCGAGCGGGTGGCCCCCTCGTCGCGCTGCGAGAGCAGCTCGACGAATTTCTTGACGGTGTCGTAGACGTTGCGCACGACCGGGATGCGCCTGACCACGCCGTCGACCGCCCAGGTGACCACGTCGCGCAAGCGGGTCCGCACCAGCACGCCTAGCAGGAAGATCGCGACCAGCACGATCAGGATGCCGATCGCGTACGCGGCGACCTCGGATCCGCCGACGCCGAGCCCGATCGAGCTCAGCGTTCGGCCGACGAGGCTGTACGGACCGAGGTAATCGGCGGCGAGCCGGGCGGCCCACACGAAGATCGCCAGCGTCGCGGCCAGCGGCAGCGCCGCCAGCGCGCCGGTCACGAAGATGTTGAGCAGTCCGCGCATCGGCATCCAGGAAGTCGGGTTCGGTGCGTAGCGCCGGCGAGGCTCGTCGCGCTTCAGCCTCCGGCTGCGCGGAGTTTCGCACGCCGGGCCGGTGGCCGCAGCACCCGGGCCAGGTAGCGGCCCGTGTGACTGGCTTCGCTCGCGGCGACGCTCTCGGGCGTGCCCTGCGCCACCAGCGTGCCGCCGCCGTCGCCGCCCTCCGGACCCATGTCGACGATCCAGTCGGCGGTCTTGATCACGTCGAGGTTGTGCTCGATGACGACGACCGTGTTGCCATGGTCGCGCAACTGGTGGATGACCCGCAGCAGCAGCTCGATGTCGTGGAAGTGCAGGCCGGTGGTGGGTTCGTCGAGGATGTACAGCGTGCGGCCGGTGTCGCGCTTGGACAGCTCCTCGGCGAGCTTGACCCGCTGCGCCTCGCCGCCCGACAGCGTGGTGGCCGCCTGGCCGAGGCGCACGTAGCCGAGCCCGACGTCGAGCAGCGTCTGCAGCTTGCGGCGCACGTTGGGCACCGCGTCGAAGAAGGCGGCGGCCTGCTCGATCGTCATGTCGAGCACCTCGGCGATGCTGCGGCCCTTGTAGAGCACTTCGAGCGTCTCGCGGTTGTAGCGCTTGCCGTGGCAGACGTCGCAGGGCACGTAGACGTCGGGCAGGAAGTGCATCTCGACCTTGATGACCCCGTCGCCCTCGCAGGCCTCGCAGCGGCCGCCCTTCACGTTGAACGAGAAGCGCCCTGGCCCGTAGCCGCGCTCGCGCGAGGTCGGCGTGCCGGCGAACAGCTCGCGGATCGGCGTGAACAGGCCGGTGTAGGTGGCCGGGTTGGAGCGCGGCGTGCGGCCGATCGGGCTCTGGTCGACGTTGATCACCTTGTCGATGTGCTCGAAGCCCTCGATCGCCTCGTGCGGCGCCGGCTCGGCCTGCGAGCGGTAGATCTGGCGCGCCGCCGCCGCGTAGAGCGTGTCGTTGACCAGCGTCGACTTGCCCGAGCCCGACACGCCGGTCACGCAGATCAGCAGGCCCGCCGGGAAGTCGACGGTGACGCCCTTCAGGTTGTTGCCGGTGGCGCCGCGCACCGTGATCGAGCGGCCGTCGGGCGCCTTGCGCTGCGCCGGCACCTCGATGCGGCGCCTGCCCGACAGGTACTGTCCGGTCAGCGAGTCCGGGTCGGCCGCGATCTCGTCGGGCCGGCCCTGCGCGACGACGCGCCCGCCGTGCTCGCCGGCGCCCGGGCCCATGTCGACGACGTGGTCGGCGGCCATGATCGCGTCCTCGTCGTGCTCGACGACCAGCACCGAGTTGCCGAGGTCGCGCAGGTGCTTGAGCGTGCCGATCAGCCGGTCGTTGTCGCGCTGGTGCAGGCCGATCGACGGTTCGTCGAGCACGTACATCACGCCGGTGAGCCCGGATCCGATCTGCGAGGCCAGGCGGATCCTCTGCGACTCGCCGCCCGAAAGCGTCTCGGCAGGCCGGTCGAGCGACAGGTAGTCCAGCCCCACGTTGTTCAGGAAGGTGAGCCGGTTGACGATCTCGCGCACGATGCGCTCGCCGATCGTCTGCCGGGCGCCGGGCAGCTCCAGCTTCGAGAACCAGTCGAGCGACTCCCGCAGCGTGAGCCCGGACAGCTGCCAGATCGGCCGGTCGCCGCCGCGCGGCCCCACCCGAACGAAGCGCGCGTCGAGCCGCAGCCGGGTGCCCTCGCAGGTCGGGCAGGCCCGGTTGTTCAGGTAGCGCGAGAGCTCTTCGCGGACCTGCGCCGAGTCGGTCTCGCGCAGGCGGCGCTGCAGGTTCGGCAGCACGCCCTCGAACGCGTGCTCGCGCACCGTGACCCGGCCGCCCTCGGCCGTGTAGGTGAACGCGATCTTCTCGCTGCCCGATCCGTGCAGCACCACGTGGCGGACCCGCTCGGGCAGCTCCTCGAAGGGCGCGTCGATGTCGAAGTCGTAGTGGGCGGCGAGGTTCTGCAGCAGCTGGAAGTAGAACTGGTTGCGCCGGTCCCAGCCCTTGATCGCGCCCGAGGCCAGGCTCAGGTTCGGGAACTGCACGACCCGCTTCGGGTCCATGAACGCGATCGTGCCCAGGCCGTTGCACTCGGGGCAGGCGCCGGCCGGGTTGTTGAACGAGAACAGCCGCGGCTCCAGGTCGGGCAGCGAGTGGTTGCAGACCGGGCAGGCGTAGCGGCTCGAGAACGGCTGCTCGGCGCCGCTCTCCATGTCGACCACGATCGCGCGGCCGTCGGCCAGGCGCAGCGCCGTCTCGAAGGACTCGACCAGCCGCTGCTGCAGCGTCGGGCCGACCTTGACCCGGTCGACGACGACGTCGACCGAGTGCTTCTGGTTGCGGTTGAGCCTGGGGCCGCCGCCGTCGAGCTCGACGATCTGCGCCGGTTCGCCCTCGGCCCGCACCCGCACCCGAACGAAGCCCTGCGCCTGCAGGTCGGCGAACAGCTCCGCGTGCTCGCCCTTGCGCATCGACAGCACCGGCGCGAGGATCATCAGCCGCGCGCCCTCGGGCATCGCGAGCACCGTGTCCACCATCTGCGACACGGTCTGGGCCTCCAGCGGATTCTCGGGGTGGTAGGGGCAATACGGGGTGCCCACCCGCGCGAACAGCAGGCGCAGGTAGTCGTGGATCTCGGTGACGGTGCCGACCGTGGAGCGCGGGTTGTGGCTGGTCGCCTTCTGCTCGATCGAGATCGCCGGCGACAGTCCCTCGATCAGGTCGACGTCGGGCTTCTCCATCAGCTGCAGGAACTGCCGGGCATAGGCCGACAGCGACTCGACGTAGCGGCGCTGCCCCTCGGCGTAGAGCGTGTCGAAGGCGAGCGAGGACTTGCCCGAGCCCGACAGGCCGGTGATCACCACCAGTCGTTCGCGCGGCAGGTCGAGGCTGACGTTCTTCAGGTTGTGCGTGCGTGCGCCGCGGATGCGTATCGAGTCCATCTTCCTGGGCGGCAGGCGGGTCGGGCGGGCCCGGCGCCGGCCGTCGCTAAAAGGCCGCGAACGGCCGAGCGTCGCTGAAGGCCGCGAACGGCCAATCGATTAATATAACCGGTTGCCGAATTCGCCGTGATGCACGCCAGTTCCCCCACGCCAGCCGCCGCGCCCGGCGACTCCCCCGGAATGACCCGCTTCGAGCTGCGCGCAAGCGCATCGCTCGCGTCGGTGTTCGCGCTGCGGATGCTCGGCCTGTTCCTGATCCTGCCGGTCTTCGCGGTGCACGCTCGCGGCCTGCCCGGCGGCGGCGACGCGCTGCTGGTCGGGCTCGCGCTGGGCATCTACGGGCTCACCCAGGCGCTGCTGCAGCTGCCCTTCGGGATGGCCTCGGACCGACTGGGCCGCAAGCCGGTGATCGTCGCCGGGCTGCTGATCTTCGCGGCCGGCAGCTTCGTGGCCGCGGCGGCCGACTCGGTCTGGCTGGCGATCGTCGGCAGGGCCCTGCAGGGCGCCGGCGCGATCTCGGCCGCGGTCACCGCGCTGATCGCCGACGCCACCCGCGAGAGCCAGCGCACCAAGGCGATGGCGATGGTCGGCGGCTCGATCGGCATCACCTTCGCGCTGTCGCTGGTGCTGGCGCCGCTGCTCTACGGCGCGATCGGCATGGGCGGGATCTTCTCGCTGACCGGGGCGCTCGCGATCGCCGCGATCGGCGTCGTGGCCTGGGTCGCGCCGGCGAGCCCGCCCGCGATGCCGGGCTCGCACGCCGACCCGCAGGCGCCGGGCCGGCGCACGCCCTTCGCGGCGGTCGCCCTCGAGCCCGATCTGCTCAGGCTGAACCTGGGCATCTTCACGCTGCACGCGATCCAGATGGCGATGTTCGTCGTCGTGCCCGCCTGGCTGGTCGGACGCGCGGGCCTGCCGCTCGACGCGCACTGGAAGCTCTACCTGCCGGTGGTGGTGCTGTCGTTCGCGGTCATGGTGCCGCCGCTGATCCTCGCGGAACGGCGGGGCCGGCTGCGCGCGGTCTTCGTCGGGGCAGTCTCGCTGCTGCTGCTCGTGCAGCTGCTCTTCGCGCTTAGGCCGGCCGGCCTAGTCGCGCTGGCGGTCTTGCTGCTGGCCTTCTTCGCGGCGTTCAATGTGCTCGAGGCGAGCCTGCCCTCGCTGGTGTCGAGGCTGGCGCCGGCCGACGCCAAGGGGACCGCGCTGGGCATCTACAACACCACGCAGTCGCTCGGCCTGTTCGCCGGCGGGCTGGCCGGGGGCTTCGTCCAGCGGCAGTGGGGCGAGCCGGCGGTCTTCGCCGTATGCGCGGCGCTCGCCGCGATCTGGCTCGCGGCGGCGCTCGGCCATCGGCGCTGGCCGGCTCGGGCCAGGGCGGCGGGCTGAGCCCGGCATCGGTCGCGGCAGTGCTGCGGGCGACCGTATCGAGGCGGCCGCTCGCCGTCGTGACACAATCGGAACAACTGAATTCAAGGGGAGCAGCATGGCGTCGGTGAACAAGGTGATCCTGATCGGCAACCTCGGGCGGGACCCGGAAACGCGCTACGCGCCGAGCGGCGGCGCGATCTGCAACGTCCGGATCGCCACCACCCGCAACTGGAAGGACAAGGCCACCGGCGAGAAGCGCGAGGAAACCGAGTGGCACAGCGTGGTCTTCTACGACCGCCTGGCCGAGATCGCCGGCGAGTACCTGAAGAAGGGAAGGCCGGTGTACGTCGAGGGCCGGCTCAAGACCCGCAAGTGGCAGGACAAGGAAGGGCAGGACCGCTACACGACCGAAATCATCGCCGAGTCGATGCAGCTGCTCGGTTCGCGCGACGGCGGCGGCGGTGGTGGCGGCTACGGCGGCGACGACGAGGGCGGCTACTCGGGCGGCGGCTATTCCGGCGGCAGCCGGGGTGGCGCCTCCCGCGGGGGCGGCGGCCAGGGGGCGCAGGGCGGCCAGGCGCCGCGTCGCCCGTCCCCCGAGCCCGGTGGCGGCGACGCCTTCGGCCCGATGGACGACGACATCCCGTTCTGAGGGAATCGAAGGCGCCGGTTGCGGCGATCCGCAACCGTCTCGTTTTCGCCTTATAATTCAAGGTTTTCCAAAATCCGCCGCCGGAGCGTTCGCGTCCGGCGGTTTTTGTCATCCGGAAGCCTTGCACCATGCCGATTTACGCCTACCGTTGCGACAGCTGCGGCGCCAGGAAGGACGTGCTGCAGAAAGTGTCCGATGCCCCGCTCACCAGTTGCCCCGAGTGCGGCGCCGAGTCCTTCCACAAGGAGCTGACCGCCCCGGCCTTCCAGCTGAAGGGCTCGGGCTGGTACGTCACCGACTTCCGCGACAACGGCAAGCCGAAGGACAAGCCGGCCGGCGCCGGCAGCGATTCGGGAGCCTCGGGCGGCGACGCCGGCGGTTCGTCCGGCTCCGCCTCGTCGACTTCGTCGGGCTCGGCGGGCGCGCAGCCCCCCGCGGCGCCGTCGGCCTGACTCCCGGGCACCGCAGCGCCGGCCTGCCTCGCGGGCCGGCGCGGGTCCCGCCAGAATGCGCAAATACCTCGTCACCGGCCTGCTGATCTGGGTCCCGCTCGTCATCACGATCTGGGTGCTGAACCTGATCGTGACCACGATGGACCAGAGCCTGCAACTGCTCCCCGAGCGGTGGCACCCGCACACCTTCATCGGCCGCGACATCCCCGGCATGGGCCTTGTGCTCACGGTGCTGGTGCTGGTGGTCACCGGGCTGCTCGCGCGCAACTTCATCGGCGAGCGGCTGGTCGTCTACTGGGAGCGGCTGCTCGGCCGCATCCCGATCGTGCGCTCGATCTACTCGAGCGTGAAGCAGGTCAGCGACACGATCCTGTCGCCGAACGGCCAGGCCTTCCGGCGGGCGCTGCTGGTCCAGTACCCGCGTGCCGGCGTCTGGACCATCGCCTTCCAGACCGGCACGCCGGCGGCCGAAGTCCGGCGGCACGTGCCGACCGACATGGTGTCGGTCTACGTGCCGACCACCCCCAACCCCACGTCCGGCTTCTTCCTGATGGTGCCGCGGGCCGAGACGATCGAACTGAACATGAGCGTCGACGAAGCGCTGAAATACGTGGTCTCGATGGGCGTCGTCGCCCCGGCGGACCGCGGCGCCACGACGCTTCCGCGCGCCTGAACGGAGAACTTTCGATGCGCAGCTGCTACACCGGCCAGGTTTCCACCGACCAGCTCGACCAGGTGGTCACCCTCTTCGGCTGGGTCCATCGTCGTCGCGACCACGGCGGCGTCATCTTCATCGACCTGCGCGACCGCGAGGGCCTCGCCCAGGTGGTCTGCGACCCCGACCGGGCCGAGATGTTCCAGGTCGCCGAGCGGGTTCGCAACGAGTTCTGCGTGCGCATCACAGGCAAGGTGCGGCGCCGCCCGGCGGGCACCGAGAACCCGAACATCCGCAGCGGCCAGATCGAGGTGCTGTGCCACGAGCTCGAGATCCTGAATCCGTCGGTCACGCCGCCGTTCCAGCTCGACGACGAGAACCTGTCCGAGACCACCCGGCTCACCCACCGCGTGCTCGACCTGCGCCGCCCCGCGATGCAGAAGAACCTGATGCTGCGCTACCGGGTCGCGATGGAGGTCCGAAAGTACCTCGACGCGCTGGGCTTCGTCGACATCGAGACCCCGATGCTGACCAAGTCCACGCCCGAGGGCGCGCGCGACTACCTGGTGCCGTCGCGGGTCAACGCCGGGCAGTTCTTCGCGCTGCCGCAGTCGCCGCAGCTCTTCAAGCAGCTGCTGATGGTGGCGGGCTTCGACCGCTACTACCAGATCACCAAGTGCTTCCGCGACGAGGACCTGCGCGCCGACCGCCAGCCCGAGTTCACGCAGATCGACTGCGAGACCTCCTTCCTGTCGGAGACCGAGATCCGATCGATCTTCGAGGAGATGATCCGCACGGTCTTCCGCAACGCGATCGGCGTCGAGCTGCCGGCGCCCTTCCCGCAGATGCCGTATGCCGAGGCGATGCGGCTGTACGGCTCGGACAAGCCCGACCTGCGCGTGAAGCTCGAGTTCACCGAGCTCACCGACGTGATGAAGGACGTCGACTTCAAGGTGTTCAGCGGCCCGGCCAACGCCGAGGGCGGCCGGGTCGTGGCGCTGCGCGTGCCGGGCGGCGGCGAGATGACCCGCAGCGAGATCGACGGCTACACGCAGTTCGTCGGCATCTACGGTGCGAAGGGCCTGGCCTGGATCAAGGTCAACGACGGCGGCAAGGGCCGCGAGGGCCTGCAGTCGCCGATCGTCAAGAACCTGCACGACGCCGCGATCGCCGCCATCCTCGAGCGCACCGGCGCGCAGACCGGCGACCTGGTCTTCTTCGGCGCCGACAAGGCCAAGGTGGTCAACGATGCGATCGGCGCGCTGCGCGTCAAGATCGGCCACTCCGAGTTCGGCCGCCGCAACGGCCTGCTCGAAGGCGACTGGAAGCCGTTGTGGGTCGTCGACTTCCCGATGTTCGAGTACGACGAGGAAAGCGCGCGCTGGGTCGCGGTCCACCATCCGTTCACCGCGCCGAAGGACGGCCACGAGGACCTGATGGAGACCGATCCCGGCCGCTGCGTGGCCAAGGCCTACGACATGGTGCTCAACGGCTGGGAGATCGGCGGCGGCTCGGTCCGCATCCACCGCGAGTCGGTCCAGAGCAAGGTCTTCGGCGCGCTGAAGATCGGCCCCGAGGAGGCCCGCGCCAAGTTCGGCTTCCTGCTCGACGCGCTGCAGTACGGCGCGCCGCCGCACGGCGGCATCGCCTTCGGCCTGGACCGCATCGTCACGATGATGGCCGGCGCCGACTCGATCCGCGACGTGATCGCGTTCCCGAAGACCCAGCGCGCGCAGTGCCTGCTGACCCAGGCCCCGTCGCCGGTCGACGAAAAGCAGCTGCGTGAGCTCCACATCCGGCTGCGGCAGGTCGAGGCGCCGAAGGCCTGAGTCCCGTGGGCACCAAGATCCCCGTCTCGGTCCTGGTCGTGATCCACACGGCCGACCTGCGGGTGCTGCTGCTCGAGCGGGCCGACCACCCGGGCTTCTGGCAGTCGGTCACCGGCAGCGTGGATCGCGTCGACGAGCCGCTCGCCGAGACCTGCCGGCGCGAGGTGCTCGAGGAAACGGGCATCGACGCGGCCGATCACGTGCTGACCGACTGGCACCTGCAGAACCGCTACGAGATCTATCCGCACTGGCGGCATCGCTATCCCGAGGGCGTGACGCAAAATACCGAGCACGTGTTCGGGCTGCTGGTGCCCGACACGGTGCCGGTCATGCTGGCCCCGCGCGAGCATCTCGCCTACGCGTGGCTGCCGTGGGAAGACGCCGCGGGCCGCTGCTTCTCGTGGAGCAACGCCGAGGCGATCCGATCGCTGCCTGCGCGGGCCGGCGCGGGCAGGCCGGGCGGCGCGAACCGGCAGCACCCTTAGCACCCGTAGCACCCTTAGCACCCTCGAGTATCCGCAGTACCCGAAGCACCGGAGCAGCACCAAGTGTCGACCTTGCGAGTGGCCACCTACAACATCCACAAGGGGGTGTTGCGGGATTTCTTCGGCCTGCGCCGCGTCGCGCGGATCCACGAGCTCAGGGCCCGTCTGCACGAGCTCGACAGCGACCTGATCTTCCTGCAGGAGGTCCAGGGCCAGAACGAGCGCCACCAGCGCCGCTTCGAGCACTGGCCCGCCGAGCCGCAGGACGTCTTCCTGGCCAAGTCCCCCACGCTCAAGCACACCTTCGAGACGGCCTACGGGCGCAACGCCAGCTACTTGCACGGCCACCACGGCAATGCGCTGCTGTCGCGCTACCCGATCATCGGCCAGGAGAACCGCGACGTCTCCGACCACGCGCTCGAGAAACGCGGCGTGCTTCACTGCGTGGTCGACGTCGGCGGGCGGCAGGTGCACTGCTTCGTCGTGCACTTCGGCCTGTTCGCGCGCAGCCGCGACCGCCAGCTCGACGCGGTGCTCGACTGGATCGAGAGCGCGGTGCCCGCGTCGGAGCCGCTGATCATCGCGGGCGACTTCAACGACTGGCGCAATGTGCTGTCCGACCGGCTGTGCAAGCGCATCGGCGCGGTCGAGGTGTTCGACGCCTGCCGGCCGCGCAGCGCGGCCGCCCAGCGCGCGGTGTACTACGTGCGCGACCGCCTCAGCGAGCTCGGCGTGTCGCCCGAGGCGGCGATCCCCGGGCTGCCGCGCACCGTTCGCGCGGCGCGCACTTTCCCCGCGCTGGTCCCGTGGTTCAGAATGGACCGCATCTACCAGCGCGGCTTCAGGGTCAGGTCCACGGCGGTGCTCAAGGGCCTCGAGTGGTCGCGCCTGTCCGACCACAGTCCGCTGGTGGCCGACCTGGAGCTGATCGCGCGCTCCTGACGCCGCGCCGCCGGCACGAGCCGGGAAACGTGACCGAACGCCGCATCGTTTCGCTGCCCTGGTACGAAAGCCTCAGGCCGAGGCTGGCGGCCGGCCACGAGGTCGTCCTGCTCGACAGCGGCGCCGGGTACTTCCCGGTGCTCGAGCGCGCGATCGACGCCGCGCGCGAGCGGATCTTCGCCGAGACCTACATCTTCGAGCCCGACGAAAGCGGCCGCAGGATCGCCGACAGCCTGGCGCGCGCGGCCGAACGCGGCGTGAGCGTGCACCTCGTGGTCGACGGCTTCGGCACGCCGCGCCGCGCAGGTCCCGCCTGGCAGCGGATGTTCGACGCGGGCGTGCGGATCGAGGTGTTCCGCCCGGAGCGCTCCCGCTTCGAGATCAGGCGCCGCCGGTTGCGCAGGCTGCACCGGAAGCTGGTCGTCGTCGACGGGGCGGTCGCCTTCGTCGGCGGCATCAACCTGCTCGACGACCTATACGATCCGAACCACGGCCGGCTCGACGAGCCGCGGCTGGACTTCGCGGTGCGGGTGCGCGGCCCGCTCGTCGCAGCGGTCCACGTCGCCGCGCAGCGCCTGTGGTGGGAGCTGGCGGTCGTCAACCGCCCGTTCTGGCGCGCGCAGCAAGCGCAGGAGGGCGAGGCCGGGCCCGCGGGCCTGCCCGAGCGGGTCGACAGCGACGTCACGCCGTCCGGCCCGGTGCGCGCGGCGCTGATGCTGCGCGACAACTTCAGGCACCGCCGCACGATCGAGCGGGCCTACCTGCGCGCGATCGGACGCGCGCGGCGCGAGGTGCTGATCGCCAACGCCTACTTCTTTCCGGGCGCCCGGTTCCGGCGCGCGCTGCTCGCCGCCGCGCGCCGCGGGGTCAGGGTCCGGCTGTTGCTGCAGGGCAGGGTCGAGTACCGGCTGCAGTACTACGCTTCGCAGGCGCTGTACGACGAGTTCCTGCGCGCCGGCATCGAGATCGTCGAGTACCGCAAGAGCTTCCTCCACGCGAAGGTCGCGGCGATCGACGACTGGGTCACCGTGGGCTCGTCGAACATCGATCCGTTCTCGCTGCTGCTGGGACGCGAGGCCAACGTCGTCGCGATCGACCGCGGCCTGGCCGGCGAACTGCGCGATCGCCTCGAGCGCGCGATCGACGAGGGCGGGGTCGCGATCGCGATCGACAGCCACGTCCGCAGGCCCTGGCACGTCCGGCTGATGAACCGCTTCGCGCTGGCGATGCTTCGCCTGGGCGTGGCGATCACCGGCGAGGCGGCGCGCTACTGAGCGATGGCCGATCTCGTCGTTTCCCGCCCCGAGGGGCTCTGGTGCGAGGCAGGGGGCTTCTTCATCGACCCGTGGCGCCCGGTCGACCGGGCGCTGATCACCCATGCGCACGCGGACCACGCGCGCCCGGGCAGTCGCCGCTACCTCTGCTCGGCCGAGGGCGCGGGCGTGCTGCGGGCGCGGCTGGGCGCGATCTCGCTCGACACCGCGGATTGGGGCAAGGCGATCGACGTCGGCGGGGTCCGGGTCTCCTTCCACCCGGCGGGCCACGCGCTCGGCGCCGCGCAGATCCGCCTCGAGCACCGCGGTGAGGTCTGGGTCGTGTCAGGCGACTACCGGGTCGAGGCGGACCGCAGCTGCGCCGCCTTCGAGCCGGTGCGCTGCCACGTGTTCGTCACCGAGTCGACCTTCGGCCTGCCGGTCTACCGCTGGGCGCCGCAGGCGAGCGTGATCGGCGAGATCCTCGACTGGTGGCGGGCGAACGCCGCCGAGGGGCGCGCCAGCCTGCTGCACTGCTACGCGTTCGGCAAGGCGCAGCGATTGCTCGCAGGCCTGGCCGACGCGCTCGGCGCGTCGGCGGGCACGGCCGCCGAAGGCGGGGCGCTCGCGCAGGCGCCGGGCCCGATCGTGTGCCACGGCGCGGTCGAGGCGATCAACCGGGTCTATCGCGAGGCCGGCGTTGCGCTGCCCGGCACCGTGCCGGCCTCGGCGCTCGCCGATCGGCGCGAGATCGGGTCGGCGCTGGTCCTGGCCCCGCCGTCGGCGGCCGGCTCGTCCTGGGCGCGGCGCTTCGGCGACGCCAGCGACGGCTTCGTGTCCGGCTGGATGCAGGTCCGCGGCGCGCGCCGTCGGCGCGCGCTCGACCGCGGCTTCGTGCTGTCCGATCACGCCGACTGGCCGGGCCTGCAGCAGGCGATCGAGGCGACCGGCGCCGGGCGCGTGATCGTCACCCACGGCTACGAGGCGGTGATGGTCCGCTGGCTGCGCGAGCGCGGGCTCGACGCGCAGTCCTTCGCCACCGAGTACGGCGGCGACGACGACGGGGCCGGCGAGGCGCCGGACGTCTCGGCGCCGGACGTCTCCGCCCCGTCGACGGACTCGAGCGTGCAGGGCGAAGCGGGGCAGGGCGCCACCCCGGAGGCGCCGCGATGAAACGCTTCGCCGGGCTCTACGCGGAGCTCGACGCGACCACGTCCACGCGCCGCAAGACCGAGGCGATGGCCCGCTACTTCGCGGCGGCGCCCGCCGCCGATGCCGCCTGGGCCGCCTATTTCCTTGCCGGCGGACGGCCGCGGCGGCTCGCGCCGATGTCGGTGCTGCGCGCGACCGCCTGCAGGCTCGCCGGCCTGCCGGACTGGCTGTTCGAGGAGTGCTACCAGGCGGTCGGCGATCTCGCCGAGACGATCGCGCTGCTGCTGCCGCCGCCTTCGCTGGCCGACGACACCGGGCTCGAAGGCTGGATGCGCGAGCGCCTGCTGCCGCTGCGGGGGGCGGAGCCCGAGCGCCTCGCCGCCGCGCTCGAGGACGCCTGGCAGCGGCTGGAGCCCGGCGCGCGCTTCGTGCTGAACAAGCTGCTGACCGGGGGGTTCCGGGTCGGCGTGTCGCGCCAGCTGGTGATCCGGGCGCTGGCCGAGGCCTTCGGCGTCGACCCGAAGCTGGTCGCGCACCGTTTCGTCGGCTACACCGACGGGGGGCGAGAGCCCGACGCGCGCAGCTTCGCGGCGCTGGTGCGCGCGGCCGCGGACCCGGCTCGCGAGGCAGCGGGTCCGGTCGCTGCCGAGGGCGCGCCCGGCGACGGCGCCATCGTCGCCGAGGACCCGGAGGCCGCGCTCGAGCGCGCCGCCCGACCCTATCCGTTCTTCCTGGCGCAGCCCCTGCAGCAGGCCGCCGACACGCTAGGCGAGCCGGCCCGCTGGCTGCTGGAGTGGAAGTGGGACGGCATCCGGATCCAGCTGGTGCGGCGGTCGGGAAGGGCCTGGATCTGGTCGCGCGGCGAGGAGCTGGTCACCGACCGGTTCCCGGAGATCGTCGAGGCGGCGCGCGCGCTGCCCGATGGCGTGGTCCTCGACGGCGAGCTGCTGTGCTGGAACCACGAGGCCGGCGCGCCGATGCCGTTCGCGCTGCTGCAGCGGCGGATCGGGCGGCTGCGGCTCGGCCCGAAGCTGCTGCGCGAGGCCCCGGTCGCGATGCTCGCCTACGACCTGCTCGAGCACGAGGGCCGCGACCTGCGCGGGCTGCCGCAGGCCGAGCGGCGCGCGAGGCTGGTCTCGCTGCTCGCCGCCGGGCCGGCCCAGGGCGGGGCGGCGGCGCCCGGGCCGCAAGGCGCGCAGCAAGCCGGGCCCTTGCCTTCGGCGACGGCACCGATCGCCGTCTCGCCCTTGCTGCCGGCGGGCGACTGGGCGCAGGCCGCGGCGCTTCGCGAGCGCGCGCGAGCGGCCGGCGTCGAGGGGCTGATGCTCAAGCGTGCCGATGCCGGCTACGGAATCGGGAGAACGAAGTCGTCGCCCGTCGGCGACTGGTGGAAGTGGAAGATCGACCCGCTGACCGCCGACTGCGTGCTGGTCTACGCGCAGCGCGGGCACGGCCGGCGTGCCAGCCTGTACACCGACTACACCTTCGCGCTCTGGAACGGGCCGCCGGGCGACCCGGATCGCGCGCTGGTTCCTTTCGCCAAGGCCTACTCGGGGCTGACCGACGCCGAGATCCGCGAGGTCGACGCGGCGATCCGGCGAAGCACGATCGAGAAGTTCGGGCCGGTGCGCAGCGTCGCGCCGACCATGGTCTTCGAAATCGCGTTCGAGGGGATACAGCGCTCGACGCGGCATCGCTCGGGCATCGCGGTGCGATTCCCGCGCATCGCGCGCCGCCGGCCGGACAAGCCGGTGGACGAGGCCGACACGCTGCAAGGACTGCTGGCGCTGCTCGACGGTGGCAGCGGGGAAAACCGCGCCCCGGGCAGCGCGGAGGACGAACCGGAATGAAGCTCTGCGGGATCGATTTCAGTTCGGCGCCCACGCGGCGCAAGCCGATCGTGGTCGCCTCGGGCCGGCTCGCCGTCGGGCGGCTCGAGCTGACCGGCTTCGAGCTGCTCGAGAGTCTCGACGCGTTCGACGACTGGCTCGACCGCCCGGGCCCCTGGCTGGGCGGCTTCGACTTCCCGTTCGGCCTGCCGCGCGAGCTGCTCGAGGCCTGGCAATGGCTGGCAGGCGTCGGCGAGGCCCTGGCGCCGGGCGACCCGAAGGGCACGCGGGCGCGGGGCGACACGCGGGCGCAGCGCGGCGCGTGGGCGGGCTCGATCCGGCGCGTCGAGGCGCTCGCCCGTCCCGAGCTGGTGGCGCGGCTGCGCACCTTCTGTGCTGGCCGTCCGGTCGGGTCCAAGTTCGCGCATCGCGCGACCGACCTGCCGGCGGGCTCCAGCCCGTCGATGAAGTGGGTCAACCCGCCGGTCGCGCTGATGCTGCACGCCGGGGCGCCGCGGCTGCTGCGCGCCGGCGCGACGCTGCCCGGCATGCACGCCGGCGACCCCGACCGTATCGCGCTCGAGGCCTACCCCGGCTTCCTGGCGCGCGCGATCGTCGGGCGTGAGTCGTACAAGTCCGACGAGCGCAGGCGCCAGACGCCCGAGCGGCGCGAGGCGCGGGCGCGCATCGTGGCGGCGCTGGCCGAGGGCGTCGACCGGCTCGGCATCGCGGTGCGCTTCCCGGCCGGGCTGGCGAGCGAGTGCGTCGATGACGCGAGCGGCGACCGGCTCGACGCGGTGCTCTGCCTTGCGCAGGCTGCCTGGGCCTGGCAGCGGCGCGACGCCGGCTTCGGCCTGCCGCCCGGCTTCGACCCGATCGAGGGATGGATCGTCTCGGTGCCGCCCGGCGGCGCCGCATGAGCAAGGCGGCCGTCCCGATCGCCGCCGCGGACCGCTGGTTCGCCGCACGCGGCCTGAAGCCCTTCGCGTTCCAGCGCGAGGTCTGGCGCGCGATGCGGGACGGCGAATCCGGCCTGCTGCACGCGACGACCGGCGCCGGCAAGACCTGGTCGGCCTGGATCGGCGCGCTGCTTCGCGTGTCGGGCGCCGGCGCGCCGCCTCGCGCCCGGCTCCGGGTGCTGTGGATCACGCCGATGCGGGCGCTCGCCGCCGACACGGCGCTCGCGCTGCGCGAGCCGCTCGCGGAGCTCGGCGACGGCGCGTTCGCGCAATGGACCGTAGGGCTGCGCACCGGGGACACCGCGACCGCCGAGCGCCAGCGGCAGGACCGCTCGCCGCCGCCCGCGCTGGTCACCACGCCGGAGAGCCTGTCACTGATGCTCTCGCGCCCCGACGCCGACGCGGCGCTCGGCGCGGTCGAGGTCGTGGTCGTCGACGAATGGCACGAGCTGCTGGGCAACAAGCGCGGCGTCCAGTTGCAGCTCGCGCTGGCCCGGCTTCGCCGGCTCAACCCGCGGCTGCTCGTGTGGGGGCTCTCGGCCACGCTCGGCAACCTCGACGAGGCGCGCGACGTGCTGCTCGCCGGCCGGCCCGGGAGGCTGGTGCAGGGGCGCCTCGCCAAGCGGCTGGTCGTCGATGCGCTGCTGCCCGGGCGCACGGGCCGCTTCCCGTGGGCCGGCCACCTGGGCCTGTCGATGCTGGAGGCGGTGGTCCGCGAGCTCGACGCGAGCCCGGGCACGCTGGTCTTCTGCAACACGCGGGCGCAGGCCGAGCTCTGGTACCAGGCGCTGCTGGATGCCCGCCCCGACTGGGCGGGCGCGATCGCGCTGCATCACGGTTCGCTGGATCGCGAGGTCCGCGACTGGGTCGAGGCCGGCATCAAGCGCGGCGCGCTGAAGGCGGTGGTCTGCACGTCCAGCCTCGACCTGGGCGTCGACTTCGCGCCGGTCGAGCGGGTGCTGCAGGTCGGCAGCGCGAAGGGCGTCGCCCGGCTGCTGCAGCGCGCCGGTCGTTCGGGCCATGCGCCCGGCAGGCCGTCCCGGGTCACGCTGGTGCCGACCAACGCGCTCGAGCTGGTCGAGGCCGCGGCGGCCCGCGATGCCGCGACGGCGGGCCGCATCGAGTCGCGCGAGCCACCGGAAGGGGCGCTCGACGTGCTGGTCCAGCACCTGGTCACCGTCGCGGCCGGGCCGGGCTTTCGCCCCGACGCGCTGCTGGCCGAGGTGCGCGACACCCACGCCTATCGCGGCCTGACCGACCAGGAGTGGCGCTGGGCGCTGGACTTCGTGCTGCGCGGCGGCGCCAGCCTGACCGCCTACCCGGACTACCGCCGCGTGGCGCCCGACGACGAGGGCGTCCATCGGGTCGCCGATCCCCGGATCGCGCGCAGGCACCGGATGGCGATCGGCACGATCGTGTCAGACGCGGCGCTGCAGGTCCGCTTCATGACCGGCCAGCGCCTGGGCAGCGTCGAGGAGAGCTTCGTCGGCAGGCTGCGGCGCGGCGACTGCTTCCTGTTCGCCGGGCGCTTGCTCGAGCTGGTCCGCGTCCACGAGATGACCGCCTGGGTGCGCCGGGCGACCGGCCGGCGCGCCGCAGTGCCGCGCTGGAACGGCGGGCGGATGCCGCTGTCGACCGAGATGTCGGACGCGGTGCTGGCCCGGCTCGCCGAGGCCGGGCGCGGTCGCTTCGAGGGGCCGGAGATGAAGGCGCTGCGGCCCCTGCTCGAGCTGCAGTCGACGGTGTCGGCGCTGCCGGACCGGCACACGCTGCTCGTGGAGGCGCTGCGCTCGCGCGAGGGCGCCCACCTGTTCGTGTTCCCGTTCGCCGGCCGCCAGGTCCACCTGGGGCTGGCCTCGCTGCTCGCGATGCGGCTGGCGCGTCGCGCGCCGGCGACATTCTCGATCGCGGTCAACGACTACGGCTTCGAGCTGCTGTCGCCCGCGCCGGTCGACTGGGCGCCGATGCGCGACGGCAGCCTGTTGTCGGCCGAGGGCCTGCTCGACGACGTCCTCGACAGCCTGAACAGCGGCGAGCTCGCGATGAGGCGCTTTCGCGAGATCGCGCGGATCGCCGGCCTGCTGTTTCCCGGCTACCCCGGCGCGCCGAAGGGCGCGCGGCAGCTGCAGGCCTCGGCCAGCCTGTTCTGGGAGGTCTTCAGGCAGCACGATCCGGGCAACCTGCTGCTCGACCAGGCGCGGCGGGAAGTGCTCGAGCGCGAGCTCGAGGTCGGCCGGCTGCGCCGCGAGCTCGAGCGGATCGGCCGCTGCCGGCTGCGCTGGGTCGAGCTGCAGCGGCCGTCGCCGTTCGCGTTTCCGCTGATGGTCGAGCGGATGCGCGAGCGGCTCTCCACCGAGAAGCTGTCCGATCGGGTGGCGAGGCTGGTCGCCGAGCTGGAGCGCGCGGCCGGCGCCGATCGCTGAGTGGCGTCGCCGCAGGCAAGGCGCGGGCATATCGATATGCCGTCCGCGCGTATGCTGGCCGCCGCGTCCCGGCCGGACCAGACTCGCGGCATCCGATCGAGGAGTGCCGCCATGTCCGCCAGCTTCGCTTCCGCCTTCCTTTCCGTCCGGCCCGCCGCCGGCCGCGTCGTCGCGCCGCTGCGCCGCCTCGCATCCGTCGCCCTGCTGACCGTGGCTTCGCTGGCCGCGATGCCCGGCCTCGCCTCGGCCGCCGGCGGCCAGGATGCCGTCGTGTCGACCCGCGAGATGCTGTCGCGCATCGACCAGCCCTGGGTGCAGCTGATCGACGTCCGCTCGGCCGACGAGTACGCGGGCCGCGACATCCGGGCGCTGCGCGGCGGCCACATCCCGGGGGCGGTCAGCGTGCCGGTCGCCGAGGCCGGGATCGACGGCGACACGATCTCCGCCGCCGCCCTCGCGGGCCTGCGCGAGCGCCTCGCGGGCTTCGACCGCCGCAAGGAGACGATCGTCTACGGTCACGACGCCGACACCGCGCGCCGGGTCGCGGCGGCGCTGCGCGAGCAGGGCTTTCGGCAGGTCCGCGTCTATGCCGACGCCTGGCAGGCCTGGGCCAACGCGCTCGAACTGCCGGTGGCCGGCGAGCGCTACGCCGACGTCGGCGCGATGCGCGACCGCCTGCTGGCCCTGCAGCGCGAGCTCGGGCGGCGCTGAGCGCAGAGCGCCGCCGCCCCCGGCGCGACGCGGCGCTGCGCCCGAAAGGTCTCTGTCACGCTCGCGTCATCGCGGGCCGGCATGCTGATCCTCCCCGACCGCAACGCGACTGCCGCCCGCACCCGATGGACCCGATCCGCTGCCTGTTGCGAATCACCGAGCGCCAGTGGTTCGGACCGCGCGCAGTCGCCCTAGAATCGCGGGATGCCCTGCGTCGCGAACCCGCCCGGATCGATCCCCGCCCTCGAGGCGAGCGGGCATGCGGGCGCCCCGAGCGGGGCCGCGGTCATCCAGGCAGCGTCCCGCGAGCTGCTGTTGCTGCCGCAGCGGGCGGCGCTGGACACGGCCTCGCGCTCTCTGATGGTGGCGGACCTTCACGTGGGGAAGGCGGGGACCTTCCGGGCACATGGCCTGCCCGTGCCTGCGGGGACGACTGAGCGCACGCTGGCGCGCCTGGACGCACTGCTCGCCCTGACCGGCGCCCGCGCCCTGTTCCTGCTCGGCGACCTGGTGCACGGCCCGCTGGCCGGCCAGCCTGCCACGGTCGCTGCGCTGGCCGCCTGGCGCGCCCGGCATCGCCGGGTCGAGGTCGTGCTGGTGCGCGGCAACCACGACCAGCGCGCCGGCGAGCTGCCCGCCGAATGCGGGATCGAGACCGTCGCGCCCGGCTACCGTCTCGGCGGCCTGCGCCTGCTGCACGAGCCGCCCGACGACTCCCCGGCCTTCGAAGGCGGTGCCGTTCCGGGCCCCTCCGGCGAAGCCCGCGCGGACTGCGGCGACGGCGATCCGGAGCTCTTCTCGCTGGCCGGCCACCTGCACCCGGTCTGCGTGGTCGGCGGCCGCGCGGACCGCCTTCGCCTTCCGTGCTTCCGGGTCGGGCGCCGCGACGCCGTGCTGCCGGCCTTCGGGGAGTTCACTGGCGGCTGGCCGGTCAGGCCGCGAGCCGGCGAGCGGATCTTCGTGACCGACGGCAGCCGGGTCGCCGAGCTGCCGTCGCGCCCGGCGCGACGTCGCGCCTGATTGCCCGCCGCCGGGAGCCTCCTCCGGCTGTCGAGCCAACCGTCAGCCCCCGCGGGCCGTCAGCCCTCCCGCGCCGCCGCCACCCACTCCCGCGCGGCGGCCGTCAGATGCAGCGCATCGAAGCCGGGCACGATGAAGTCGAAGCCCGCCCGGCGCATGTCGGCTGCCATTTCCTTCGTGGTGCAGAAGATGCCGGCGCGCCGCCCGGCGGCCTTCGCCCCCTGCAGGATCCGGTCGAGGGCGTCGGCGAGCGGCCCTTCGCGCCAGCGCGGGGTCGGCGGCAGGCCGAGCGCGAGCGACAGGTCGCCGGGGCCGACGAACACGCCGTCCAGGCCGTCGACCGCGCAGATCGCCTCGAGGTTGCGCAGGCCCTCGGCGGTCTCGATCATCGCCCAGGTCTCGATCGTCTCGTTGGCGCGGTCGAAGTAGTCGGGCCCGCCGTAGAGCAGGCCGCGGGCCGGGCCGAACGAGCGCGTGCCGGCCGGCGGGTATCGGCAGGCGGACACGAACTCACGCGCCTGCTCGGGCGTGTCGATCATCGGGCAGACGATGCCCCAGGCGCCGCCGTCGAGCAGCTTGTTGATCGTGCCGAAGTCGAGCGCGGGGCAGCGCGCCATCGGCGTGGCGGGCGTCGAGGACAGCGCCTGCATCATGCCGATCGCGGTGTCCAGGTGGAAGGGACCGTGCTGCAGGTCGACGATCACCGCGTCGAAGCCGGCGTGGCCGATCAGCTCGGCCGCGAACAGGCTGTCGAAGGAGACCCAGCCCACGATCGCCGGTTCGCCGGCCCGGTTGCGTTCGCGCACTCCGTTCGGTCTCATGCTCGCTGTCTCCCTGGTCCGGTTCGCGGGCCCTCGCGCCCGCCGGCGAGCATACCGGAGCGCGTCACTCGGGGGCGTCGCGCATCCGGGCGGCCGTTTCGAGAAAGTCCAGCATGATCGGCGAGCTGTCGAGCAGTTCACCGTCGGCGGCGTGGAATTCCGGGTGCCACTGAAGGCCCATCGCATAGCCGCTGCCGCGCCAGCGTATCGCCTCGACGATGCCGTCGGCGCTCGAGCGCGCGTCGACCACCAGGTCACCGCCCAGCCGGTCGACCGCCTGGTGGTGGATGCTGTTTACCCGCCCGCCATCCTGTCCCGGGTACAGCGCGGCAAGCCGCGATTCCGGCTCGAAGGTCACGTCGTGCTGCAGCCGGTCGTACAGCTCGGCATCGACGTGCGGAATCGCCTCGGGTCGCAGTGTCGGGATGTCCTGGTACAGCGTGCCGCCGAAGGCCACGTTCAGCAGCTGCGCGCCGCGACAGATGCCGAGCACCGGCTTGCCCTGCGCCATGAACTCGTGGATCAGCTCCATCTCGTAGCGGTCGCGCACGATGTCGCCGGCCCAGTCGGCGCGCATCGGTTCCTTGCCGTAGGAGCGGGGGCTGACGTCCGCGCCGCCCTGCAGCACCAGCCCGTCGAGCTCGCGCACGTAGCTGCGCACCGAGATGCCGCGCCGGCTCACCTCGGCGTTCGAGCTGATCGTCGGGATCATCATGACCAGCGCGCCGTGCGCCATGATCCAGTGGGCGATCGACTGCTCCAGGTACTGCAGCGTCTTGTTCCGGAAGCCGAGCTCCTTCGGCGGGTTGTGCAGCAGCCGCGCCGACAGACCAATCTTCAGCGACCGTGGGACCATCTGCGCGGCTCAGCGGCTCCAGCGCAGGCACTGCTGGCGGACCACCTCGGCCAGCAAGTGCTCGTCGGCGTAGGTCTGGCGGATCCAGGTCGCGTCGTTGCCTCGGGCCTTGACGTCGTCGCGGATCTGCCGGCAGCCCTCGTCGGCGCCGAGTTCGATCGAGTGGTGCTCGATCGCGTCGAGCGTCTGCAGGATGTCATCGCCGATCGTGCGGTGCTCGCCGGTCTGCGGGTCGACGAAGGTGCCGTCGAAGCCGAAGCGGCAGGCCTGGAAGCGGTTGAACGTGTAGACCAGGTAGTCGTCCTCGGCCGGGCGGAAGGGCTGCTCGAAGCTCAGCCAGCGCGCCACGCACTGGATGTAGGCCGCCAGAGCGGCGGCCTTCTCGATCGTGAGCGGCGTGTCGAGCACACGGACCTCGATCGTACCGAACTCGGGCTTCGGACGGATGTCCCAGTAGAAGTCCTTCATGCTCTCGACGACGCCGGTGCGGGTCATCTTGTCGAAGAAGCGCGAGAACTCGTCCCAGGTCAGCGAGAAGGGCGCCCGTCCTGACAACGGGAACGCGAACACCGAATTCAGTCGGGCCGAGTGGAAGCCGGTGTCGGTGCCCTGAACGAAAGGCGAGGAGGCCGACAGCGCGATGAAGTGCGGGATGAAGCGCGACAGCCCGTGCAGCAGCACCAGCGCGGCGTCGGGCCCGGGGCAGCCGACGTGCACGTGCTGCCCGAAGATCGTGAACTGCTTGGACAGGTAGCCGTAGAGCTCGGACAGCATGTGGAAGCGCGGCGCTTCGTAGATCCGCCGCTGGCTCCAGTCCTGGAACGGGTGCGTGCCGCCGCCGGACAGGCCCACGTTGAGCTTGCCGGCGCACTCGACGAGCGCGTCGCGGATCTCGCCGAGCTGGGCCAGCGCGTCGGCGTAGTCGCCGCAGATGCCGGTCGACAGCTCGATCATGCTGTCGGTCATCTCCGGCTTCACCTCGCCGGGCAGCTTGTGGCGCGACACCAGCCGCAGCAGGTCGTGCGATGCGTGCGTCAGGTCGTAGTCGTGCGTGTTGACGATCTGCAGTTCGAGCTCGACGCCGAGCGTCAGCGCCCGCGAGTCGGCGAAGGCTTCCAGCGGCATGTTGGTCCGTCTCCGGGGCGGTTCAGGGGATGTTGGACTCGCGCGCCTTGCGCAGCGCGAGGTGCACCGCGATCGGGCCGATCAGCTCCAGGACCGCGATCGCGCTGAACATGACGCCGGTCAGTCCGGCGGCGAACTCCGGATAGAGTTGCTGCAGGTCGGCCATCATCACCAGCGCGGCGCCCGAGATCGGCGTCATCGCCACCCCGAGGGCCAGTCCCTGCCGCGTCGAGATGCCGCTCGGCCCGCTGAGCGCCACCGTGGTGGCCAGCTTCGCGACGCCCCGCGCCACGATCAGTGCCAGCCCGAGCATCGCGCCGACCGCCATGGCTTCGACCGACCAGACCGATCCGGTGATCACGAACAGCATCAGCACGAGCACGCCGCCGGCGGTGCCGAAATGGCGCGGCCAGATCCAGGGCCGCTCGGTGCTGTTGCGCAGGATCAGGCCCGCGAGCAGCGGCACCAGCAGGGTGGAGAGGTTGGCCATCTTCGTGACCGACAGCGCCAGCAGGATCATGCCGAGCAGCAGCAGCGTCGAGTTCTCGTTGCGCAGGTCGAGCTTGCGCGCGAGCTGCGACACGGCGAAGGCGAGCAGCGCGGCGACGATCGCCGAGCCGGCGAGCAGGTAGAGCGGGTGCGCGAGCGTGATCGTCCAGCTTCCCGAGTACTCGGCGTGCAGCCATCCGAAGACGATCTTCGAGGCCAGCACCGCGTAGAAGGTGTTCAGGCCGGTCAGCAGGATCAGTCGCTCGGTCACCTGTCCCGACGCATTGAATTCGGAGGCGACCCGCATCACCACCGCCGGCGAGGTGGCGATCGCGATCGCCGCCGCCGCGAGCGAGAGCCGCCATTCCACGCCGAGCCAGCTCAGCGTGAGCAGCACCAGCACGAAGGTGAGCGCGCTCTCGATCAGGCTGGTCGCGAGCAGCCACGGATTGGTGCGCAGCCAGCGCAGGTTGATCCGGCAGCCCATCTCGAACAGCAACAGGGCCAGGGCCAGGTCGACGATCAGCCGGAGGCTCGGGTTGATCCGCGTGCCGGCGATGCCGAGCCCGAAGGCCGAGACGATCGTGCCGACCGCCGCGTAACCGACCACGCGCGGCAGCCTGAAGCGGCGGAAGGCGAGCTCGCCGAGCAGCCCGGCCAGCACGATCGTGAGCGAGACCCACAGGACGGCGTTGCCGGTCGGGGGCCAGGCCGGCAGGAAGAAGAAGTCCGCGCGCGGGTCGCCGCTCATGGGGGTCACTCCGAGGCAGAGGCCGAAGCCATCGCGGCATCCGGATCGAGCTTCGATCCCGGCGCCATTTCATGGACGATCGTGCGGTGCGGGAAGGGGATCGAGATGCCCCGCTCGTCGAAGGCCGCCTTCAGCCGCTTCAGGTACTCGCGGCGCACGCCCCACTGCTCGAGCGGCTGGACCTTGATCCGGCAGCGGATCACGACCGCCGAATCGGCCCACTGGTCCACGCCGGCGATCTCGAGCGCGTCGAGGATGCGCGACTTGAACTCGGGGTCTTCCTGCAGGTCGCGGGCGACCTCGCGCATCACCTCGTAGACCTGGTCGACGTTCTCGCGGTAGGCCACGCCGATGTCCATGACGGCGTAGGCGAACTCGGTCGAGCGGTTGGTCACCGTCGTGATCAGGCCGTTCGAGACGTAATGCACGCTTCCGTCGTAGCTGCGCAGTTTCACCTTGCGCAGCGACATCTCCTCGACGACGCCGCTCAGGCCGGCGATCTCCACCACGTCGCCGACCCGGATCTGGTTCTCGATCAGAAGCACGACGCCGGCGAACACGTCCTTGACCAGGCTCTGCGCGCCGAAACCGACGGCGATGCCGACCACGCCGGCCGCGCCGAGGATCGGGGCGATCGAGATGCCGAGCTGGTTCAGCACGACCATCGCGGTCACCAGCACGATCAGCAGCGAGATCGTCCGGCGGGTGACGCGAGACACGGTCTCGATGCGCTTGCGCTCCTCGATCAGCGCGGCACGCGCGGCGACCTTCTCGAAGAACAGCCGAAGCGCCTTGCCGACCACGATCCGGACGATCAGCGCGAGCACCAGCACGCCGACGATCGACGCGGCCACGCGAAGCTCGCCCGCGTACGGGCCGAGCCATTCCTTGGTGATTGCCAGGTATTGCTGCATCGGTTCCTTTCCCGGGTCGGCCGGGCTGGCCGGCCGTCGTCTCTTGGGCGACCGCGCGCGGTTCGCGCGTCGCCAGCGGATGATGTCGACTCCTGATGGGCGCCCGTGCGGCGGCCCGGCGGTTGCGGAAGCGCCCGAGGCGCGTGGCGGGCCCTGGCCCTCGTTCGGACTCAGCGGCACCAGCCGGCTTCGGGCAGGGGATCGAAGCGATCGGGCGATTCGCCCGAGGCAGGACGGTTGGCGCCGCCGGATCCCTTCTGGTGGGCCGGATTATACCCGGCGGCGGTTTCTAGAGTCCCGACTCTAAACCGGCCGCGGCGGGGCGATCGACATTTGACATCGATGCTCCGGCAGGAAATAGTACGACCGTTCGAAAATCAGGATCGACGGACCGGAATCGATGAGGAAAGGCGAGCAGACGCGCGCTTCGATCGTCGCAGCGGCGCTCGAGCTCGCGTCCCGCGACGGCCTCGAGGGGCTCACGATCGGCGCGCTGGCCGAGCGGATGCAGATGTCGAAGAGCGGCGTGTTCGCGCACTTCGGCTCCCGCGAGGACCTGCAGATCGCGGTGCTGCGCGAGTACGAGCGGCGCTTCGTCGAGGACGTGCTGGTGCCCGGCCTGCAGTCGCCGCGCGGCCTGCCCCGGCTGCGCGCGATCATCGGGCGCTGGCTCGACCGCACCGCTTTCGAGGCCACGAGCGGCTGCATCTGGATCTCGGGCGCGACCGAGTACGACGATCGCCCCGGCGCGGTTCGCGAGGAGCTGGTCGGCATGGTCCGCGCCTGGCAGCGCGAGCTGTCGCGGGCGATCCGGCAGGCGGTCGAGACCGGCGAGCTGGCAGCCGGCCTCGACGTCGACGAGCTGGTCTTCCAGCTCTACGGCGTGATCCTGGTTTTGCACCACGATGGACGGCTTCTCGACAGCCCCGACGCCCTGGCCAGGGCACGGCGCAGTGTCGAAAGGCTGATCGAAAGCTACCGACCCGACAAGACCTGACCCAGGAGTTCAATAGATGGCCCAGTACCTCCCCCCGATCCGCGACATGCAGTTCGTGCTGCACGAGCTGCTCGAGACCGAAGCCAAGCTCGCCGAGCTGCCCGCCCACGCCGAGACCGGCCGCGACCTGATCGACCAGGTCCTGGAAGAGGGCGGCAAGTTCTGCGCGGAGATCCTCTTCCCGATCAACCGCAACGGCGACGAGGAAGGCTGCACCTACGAGGGCGACGGCGTCGTGCGCACGCCCAAGGGCTTCAAGGAGGCCTGGGAGAAGTTCCGCGAGGGCGGATGGCCGACGCTGACCTGCGACCCGGAGTACGGCGGCCAGGGCCTGCCGCACGCAGTGGGCATGGCCTTCCAGGAGATGATGAACTCGGCCAACCAGGCCTGGACCATGTACCCCGGCCTGACCCACGGCGCCTACGACTGCCTGCACGCGCACGGCACGCCGGAGCAGAAAGCCACCTACCTGCCGAAGTTCGTGTCGGGCGACTGGACCGGCACCATGTGCCTGACCGAGCCGCACTGCGGCACTGACCTGGGCATGCTGCGCACCAAGGCCGAGCCGCAGGCCGACGGCAGCTACCGGATCACCGGCACCAAGATCTTCATCTCCTCGGGCGAGCACGACCTGACCGAGAACATCGTCCACCTGGTGCTCGCGCGGCTGCCCGACGCGCCGCAGGGCACCAAGGGCATCTCGCTGTTCATCGTGCCGAAGTTCGTCCCCGATGCCGACGGCAAGCCCGGCGTGCGCAACGGCGTGAAGTGCGCGCGCATCGAGGAGAAGATGGGCATCCACGGCAACGCGACCTGCGTGATCGACCTCGACGGCGCCACCGGCTGGCTGGTCGGCGAGCCGAACAAGGGCCTGCAGGCGATGTTCGTGATGATGAACTCGGCGCGCATCGGCGTGGGCCTGCAGACGCTGGGCCTGATGGAGGCCGCCTACCAGAGCTCGCTCGCCTACGCGAAGGAGCGCCTGCAGATGCGCTCGCTGAGCGGCCCGAAGGCGCCCGACAAGCCGGCCGACCCGATCATCGTGCACCCCGACGTGCGCCGGATGCTGCTGACGCAGAAGGCCTACGTCGAGGGCTCGCGCGCCTTCGCCTACTGGCTGGCGCTGCAGGCCGACGTGGCGCACGGGCATCCCGACGAGGAGGTGCGCAAGGACGCCGAGGACATGCTGGCGCTGCTCACGCCGATCGTGAAGGCCTTCATCACCGACAACGGCTTCGCCACGACCAACATGGCGATGCAGATCTACGGCGGGCACGGCTACATCCGCGAGTGGGGGATGGAGCAGTACGTGCGCGACGCGCGGATCAACATGATCTACGAGGGGACCAACACGATCCAGTCGCTGGACCTGCTGGGCCGCAAGGTGCTGGGCGACAACGGCGCGAAGCTGCGCAAGTTCGGCAAGCTGGTCGCCGAGCTGGTCGAGGCCGAGGGCACGAACGAGGACATGGCCGAGTTCATCAACCCGCTGGCCGACCTGGGCCAGAAGGTCGAGAAGCTCACGATGGAAATCGGCATGAAGGCCTTCCAGAACCCCGACGAGGCCGGCGCCGCCGCGGTCGACTACCTGCGGGTGGTCGGCCACCTGGTGCTCGGCTACTTCTGGGCCCGGATGGCGAAGCTCGCGCTCGAGCGCCAGGACAGCGGCGAGACGATCTACCGCTCCAAGCTGGCCACCGCCCGCTTCTACTTCGCGAAGCTGATGCCGGAAACGGCGGCGCTGATCCGCAGCGCGCGGGCCGGCGCGAAGCCGCTGATGGACGTTGAGGTCGAGCTGTTCTGATGGTTTCGGCCGCGCCGCAGGCCGCGCTGGCGGCCGTGCGGTGGGCACGAATGGAGGAGGCGAGGATGGACTCGAAACGGAACACGGCTCGCGGGCGCGGGCCTGCTGCCGCCCTGCTGGCGGCCGCGGCCCTGGTCGCCGCGACGGCGGGCGCGCCGGCGGCCTTCGCGCAGCCGGCCGCATCGCCGGCCGGCCTGTGGAAGAACATCGACGACGAGACGAAGCAGCCCAAGGCGCTGGTGCGAATCGTCGAGGCGGGCGGCGGCTATTCGGGCCGCATCGAGAAGATCCTGACCGACAAGCCCGACGCGGTATGCGACCTGTGCACCGACGAGCGCAAGGGCAAGCCGGTGCAGGGCATGACGATCATCGATGGCATGCAGGCCAGCAAGGTCGAGGACGGGCTCTACGAAGGCGGCCGCATCCTCGATCCCGGCAACGGCAAGGTCTATCGAAGCCAGATGCGGCTGCTCGACGGCGGCCGCAGCCTCGAGGTCAGGGGCTACGTGGGCCTGCCGCTGTTCGGCCGCTCGCAGACCTGGATCCGCGAACAATGAAACGAGGTAGCAACAGGTGAGCAATTTCAACGTCAGAAGGGTCGCGGTGCTCGGCGCCGGCGTGATGGGCGCGCAGATCGCCGCGCACCTGGTCAACGCGAAGGTCGAGGCGGTGCTGTTCGACCTGCCCGCGAAGGAAGGCCCGAAGAGCGGCATCGCGATCAAGGCGATCGAGTCGCTGAAGAAGATGAATCCGGCGCCGCTGGGCCATCCGTCGCTGGCGGCCTTCATCCGGCCGGCCAACTACGACGACGACCTCGAGCTGCTGCGCGACTGCGACCTGGTGATCGAGGCCATCGCCGAGCGGCTCGACTGGAAGCTCGACCTTTACCGCAAGGTCTCGCTCTTCCTGGCCGAGCACGCGATCCTGGCCACCAACACCTCGGGCCTGTCGATCGGCAGCCTGGCCGAGGGCGTGGAGGCCGGCCTGCGGCCCCGCTTCTGCGGCGTGCACTTCTTCAACCCGCCGCGCTACATGCCGCTGGTCGAGCTGATCGCCACCCGCGACACCGAGCCCGCGGTCGTCGACCGGCTGGAAGCCTTCCTGACCAGCACGCTGGGCAAGCACTGCATCCGCGCCAAGGACACGCCCAACTTCATCGCCAACCGGATCGGCATCTGGGGCATCCTGGCCACGGTGCGCGAGGCCGAGCGCTTCGAGCTGGGCTACGACGTGGTCGACGACCTGACCGGCGCCAAGCTGGGCCGTGCCAAGTCGGGCACCTTCCGCACCGCCGACATCGTGGGCCTGGACACGGTCGCGCACGTCATGAAGACGATGCAGGACCAGCTGAAGGACGATCCCTTCCACCCGCTGTACGAGACCCCGGCGGTGTTCGCCGCGCTGATCGGCAAGGGCGCGCTGGGCCAGAAGACCGGCGCCGGCTTCTATCGCAAGCACGGCAAGGCGATCCTGCGCTTCGACGCGGCCAAGGGCGATTACGTGCCCTCGGGCGCCAAGGCCGACGAGACGGTCGCCCGCATCCTGAAGAAGAAGACCTGGGGCGAGCGGCTGCAGTTGCTGCGCGAGTCGAAGAACCCGCAGGCGCAGTTCGTCTGGTCGCTGATGCGCGACAACTTCCAGTACGCGGCGATCAAGCTGGCCGAGATCGCCGACAACGCGCGCGACGTCGACCTGGCGATGCGCTTCGGCTTCGGCTCGAGCGAAGGGCCGTTCGAGGTCTGGCAGCAGGCCGGCTGGGCCCAGGTGGCCGGCTGGATCCGCGACGACATCGAGCAGGGCCGCGCGCTGTTTACCGCGCCGCTTCCCGACTGGGTCTTCGAGGGCCCGGTGGCCGAGCGCGGCGGCGTGCACCAGCCGCAGGGCTCCTGGTCGGCCTCGCGCGGCGTGTTCGCGCCGCGTGTCGAGCAGCCGGTGCATCGCCGGCAGCTGTTCAGCCCGTCGGTGGCAGGCGAGAACGCGCCCAACCCGGCGACCGCCGGCGACACGCTGTTCGAGGACGAGTCGATCCGCCTGTGGACGCTCGGCGAGCGCGGCGTCGACGACGTGGTGATCGCGTCGATCAAGACCAAGGTTCACGCGATCGGCCCCGGCGTGATCGCCGGCCTGCTGAAGGGCGTGGAGCTGGCCGAGCGCGACTACAAGGGCCTGGTGGTCTGGTCGCCCGACGACCCGTTCTCGGTGGGCGCCGACCTGCAGGCCATGCTGCCGGTGTTCATGAGCGGCGGCGCGAAGGCGATCGAGGCCGAGGAGAAGAAGCTGCAGGAGGCGATGCTGCGGCTTCGCTATGCCCAGGTGCCCACGGTGGCCGCGGTGTCCGGCATGGCGCTGGGCGGCGGCTGCGAGCTGGCGATCCACTGCGCGCGCAGGGTGGCGGCGCTGGAGAGCTACATCGGCCTGGTCGAGGTCGGCGTGGGCCTGATCCCCGGCGCCGGCGGCCTGACCTACGGCGCGCGCCGCGCGGCCGAGGAGCAGGCGGCGGCGCCCGACGCGGCGCTGCTCGACTTCCTGAAGAAGTACGTGATGGCGGCCGGCACCGCGCAGGTGTCGCGCTCGGCGATCGAGGCGCAGGCCATGGGCTGGCTGCTGGAGTCCGACCCGATCGTGTTCAACCGCAGCGAGCTGCTCTACGCCGCGATCCGCGAGGCCAAGGCGATGAGCGATGCGGGTTACAGGCCGCCGCGCAAGTCGGCCTTCCGTGCCGCCGGCCGCGACGCGATGGCCACGATTGCCGCGCAGCTGGTCAACATGCGCGACGGCGGGATGATCAGCGCGCACGATTTCCACCTGGGCAAGACGATCGCCGAGGTGATGTGCGGCGGCGACATCGAGCCGGGCTCGATGGTCGACGAGGAATGGATCATGGCGCTCGAGCGCAAGGCCTTCGTGAGCCTGCTCACGCACCCCAAGACCCAGGAACGGATCATGGGGATGATGCAGACCGGCAAGCCGGTGCGCAATTGAGCAGGCGCGCCCGCCGCGACCGCCGACGCGAGATTTTCGAGGAACCAAGATGAGCAAGCAGATCCAGGACGCCTACATCGTCGCCGCGGCGCGCACGCCGATCGGCAAGGCGCCGAAAGGCGTGTTCCGCAACCTGAGGCCCGACGACCTGCTGGTGCACGCGCTGCGCGCGGCGCTGGGGCAGGTGCCGACGCTCGACCCGGCCGCGATCGAGGACGCGATCGTCGGCTGCGCGATCCCCGAGGCCGAGCAGGGCCTGAACGTGGCGCGCATCGGCGCGCTGCTGGCCGGCATGCCCGACACGGTGGGCGGGGTCACGGTGAACCGCTTCTGCGCCTCGGGCCTGACCGCGCTGGCCATGGCCGCCGACCGCATCCGCGTGGGCGAGGCCGAGGTGATGATCGCCGCCGGCACCGAGTCGATGAGCATGGTGCCGATGATGGGCAACCGGCCGTCGCTGAACCCGCGGGTGCTGGCCGACGAGAACATCGGCATCGCCTACGGCATGGGCCTGACCGCCGAGAAGGTCGCGCAGCAGTGGAAGGTCTCGCGCGAGGCGCAGGACGCCTTCGCGCTGGAGTCGCACCGCCGCGCGATCGCCGCCCAGCAGGCCGGCGAGTTCGCCGACGAGATCGCGCCGATCCAGGTGGTCACGAAGTTCCCCGACCTGGCCACCCGCGAGCTGGCGGTGAGCACGCGCACCGTATCGCTCGACGAAGGCCCGCGCGCCGATACCTCGCTCGAGGCACTGGGTCGGCTGCGGCCGGCCTTCGCCTCGCCCAAGGACCCGGGCGGCAAGGCCACCGGCCTGGGCAGCGTGACCGCCGGCAACAGCTCGCAGACATCGGACGGCGCTGGCGCGCTGATCGTGGCCTCCGAGGCTGCGGTCAAGCGCTTCGGCCTGACTCCGCTCGCGCGCTTCGTGTCCTTCTCGGTGCGCGGCGTGCCGCCGCAGATCATGGGCATCGGTCCGAAGGAGGCGATCCCGGCCGCGCTGGCCCGCGCCGGCATCGGCCAGGACGCGCTCGACTGGATCGAGCTGAACGAGGCCTTCGCCGCGCAGGCGCTGGCGGTGATCGGCGACCTGGGCCTCGACCCGGCCAAGGTCAATCCGATGGGCGGCGCGATCGCGCTGGGCCACCCGCTGGGCGCCACCGGCGCGATCCGCGCGGCCACCGTGGTGCACGCGCTGCGCCGTCGCCAGTTGAAGTACGGGATGGTCACGATGTGCGTGGGCACCGGGATGGGCGCGGCGGGCGTGTTCGAGCGCGTCTGAGGAAGGGAAGGGCGGGCGATGAGCGGGAAGCAGGAAGGGGCGAAACCGGGCCTGCGGCCCGGCATGACGCCGGAGCACTTCAACGCGCGCAGCCCGGGGCACCTGCCCGGGCTGATGGGCGTCGTCGTCGACGAGGTGGCCGAGGGCCGGATGCGCGCGCATCTTGCGGTGCGGCCCGAGCTCTTCGCGCCCAACGGCTTCCTGCACGCCGGCACCGTGATCACGCTGGCCGACACCACCTGCGGCTACGGCACGGTGGCCCATCTTCCGGAAGGCGCGAGCGGCTTCACGACGATCGAGCTCAAGAGCAATCACCTGGGCACCGCGCGCGACGGTACGATCGAGGTGGTGGCCACCGCCGCGCACATGGGGCGCACGACCCAGGTCTGGGACGCGGTGGTCACGCACCGCGAGACCGGCCGCACGGTCGCGCTGTTCCGCTGCACGCAGATGGTGTTGTGGCCGAAATGACCGGCGCCGGCCTCGTCGCGGGCGCAAGAAGTTCAACGAATAACGAGGAAGATCGATGACCGAGGACGTGAAGGTCGGCGTGGCCGACGGAATCTGCGAGCTGCGCTTCGACCGGCCCGCCCGCAAGAACGCGATCACCGCCGCGATGTACGCGGCGCTGGCCGACGGGCTCGAGCGGGCGGCGGCCGACGGCGCGGTGCGCGTGGCGCTGATCACCGGCAGCCACGAGGCCTTCACCGCCGGCAACGACCTCGGCGACTTCCTGGACAACCCGCCGCAGGCGGGAGACGCGCCGGTGCACCGCTTCCTGCGCGCGCTGGCCGCTTTCCCCAAGCCGCTGATCGCGTCGGTCTGCGGGCCGGCGGTCGGCGTGGGCACCACGATGCTGCTGCACTGCGACCTGGTCTACGCCGGCGACAACGCGGCTTTCAGCCTGCCCTTCGTGAACCTGGGCCTGTGCCCCGAGGCAGGCTCCAGCCTGCTGCTGCCGGCGATCGCCGGCCACCAGCGCGCCGCCGAGAAGCTGCTGCTCGGCGAGCCCTTCGGCGCCGAGGAAGCGCGCGAGCTGGGCATCGTGAACCGGGTGCTGCCGGCAGCCGAGGTCGAGGTTTGCGCGCGCGCGCAGGCGGCCAAGCTCGCGGCCAAGCCGCTGACCTCGCTCGTGGCCACCAAGGCGCTGATGAAGCAGCCGGCCGCGGGCGGCGTGCGCGAGGCGATGCTGCGCGAGGGCGAGGTCTTCGGGCGCATGCTGCGCGAGCCGGCGGCGCGCGAGGCCTTCAGCGCGTTTCTCGAGAAGCGCAAGCCGGATTTTTCGAAGATCGGGTGAACACGGGGCGCGACCCCTGCGCCGAGACGATTTACCGAAGCCAGGTCGGGTCGATGCCGCGCAACGCCTTGCAGAGCCTCATCCGGCCGGAGTGCGGCCGCTCGTTCGATCGGCGAACTCCCGGGCCGGAAGGGGCTTCCCGATGTTGCCCCGTCGGCTTCGGAGCGACGACTCGACGGCGCCGCTGAGTTCGTTCAACGGCATCGGCGCCGTTCGCCGCGTACATTTGGACCCATCCGGGAATCTCGACGACAAGGCGGATCGCGATGAGACTTCTGATTCTGTCCGTCTGGCTCGCAGTCGTGCTCACCGCAGGCGGATGTACCGGCACTACGCCGATCAAGAACGTGCGGTTGCCCCCAGTAACCACGATCGAAGGAACGATCACGCATCTCGATCAGGACGGCTTCACCCTGGCCGATGACTCTGGCTCGATCTTCGTCCGAGCCAGGTTGCCTGACGACAGGAGACCGAACGTCTCTCTCCAGGAGAAAGTCAGGGTCTATGGCAATCTGCAAGGCGGCCAGGAACGTGTGTTCGATGGCTATGTCATCAAGAAGCCGAATGGGGAGCAGATCATCGTCACCAATCCGACCCCTCATTTTGGATTCATCATTCAGGGCTCATTTCACTGAAACCTGGCAAGGTCATCGACGCAGTCGTTCTCGGTGCTCGCACCCCATTTCGCGCCACCGGGCGCCGCGCGATGAAGCCGCGCCGAGTCGGTGAATTCCAATCTTGGGCATCCTGATCATCCACGAAGGGGGCACATGCCGGTTCTGGTGGGCCTTCGTCGGAATCCGGCAGCTGAGCCAGTCCCCTCGAGGCAGTGGGCAGTGACGAGCGCGCCGAGGCGGTGATGACGGGCGATTTGCCGACCGCTTTCGTTTCCGCGCTGGCGATCGGCGCACTGGCCGCGCTGCCGCTCATGCTGGGCGCGTGGCTCGCGCTCAGGCGCAGCTTGCCCGGCCGCCTGGTGGGCCTCGTGGCGGCTTTCGGCGCGGGAGCGCTCATCTGCGCCATCACCTTCGAGCTCGTGCTCGACGCGGTCGCCCGCGGCGGCCCGGTGGCGCTGGGCTTCTGGCTTGCCGCGGGCGCCATCGCCTATTTCCTGGGCAGCGAGTTGCTGGAGCGTCGCGTCCGTTCCGGCGCCGCCGCAAGCAGGGGGATCGCGATCCTGATGGGCGCGATGCTCGACGGCATACCCGAATCGTTCATCCTGGGCCTGTCGATCGCCACGGGCACCGGCCTGAGCGTGCCCTTCCTGCTGGCCGTCGTGATCTCGAACTTTCCGGAAGGGATGGCCTCGGCGGCGGAGCTGCGCGGCCAGCCGGGTTTCAGCGACCGACGAATCCTGGTCATGTGGGGCATCGTGATCGCCGTGTCGGCGCTGGCCGCGGCAGTCGGCGCGACGGTGAGCGCTTCCGGAAACGCCGGCGCGGTGGCCGCCGCCGAGGCCTTTGCCGCCGGCGCGCTGCTGACCATGCTGATCGACGACCTGGTTCCCGAGGCGCGCGAACGCGGAGGGCTGGGCGCCGGCCTGGTCTCGGTGATGGGCTTCGCCGTGGCCTTCGTCCTGCACCAGATCGGCCGGTAGCAGCGCAACGCACGACAGGCACGCCGAAGAGGCATAAGCTTTCTCTTTGCCGAGGAGACAGCGATGTCCGATCCGATCACGGAGGTGACGCAGGTCGTCCGCGCCTTCGCCGATTGCTGGAATCGGCACGACATGCACGCATTCGGCGAGCTCTTCGACCCCAACGCCGAGTTCGTCAACGTCGTGGGGCTCTGGTGGAAAGGCAGGGAAGAGATCAGGAAGGCGCACGAGCTCACGCACGCGACCCTGTTCAAGCACAGCCGGCTGACCCTCTCGGACGTGGCCGTTCGATTTCCGGCGGACGGCATCGCCATCTCCAGGGTTCGGTGGATCCTGGAAGGGCATGTTTCCCCCGAGGGCGCGCCGCTTCCCGCGCGTAAGGGGATCCTCCTCAACCTGCTGTCGCGCGGCCCTGCGGGATGGTCGATCATCGACTCGCAGAACACCGACGTGATCGAGGGTCAGCTCTCGCGTCCGCAGTGAGGGGGCCTCATCGAAAGGAGGACTTGCATGGACGCGCAGCAACCCTCATTCGACGCAGCGAAGTACAAGAACGCCCAGCGAGAGCAATGGAACAAGGACGGGGCGGCCTGGCGACGCTGGAATCCCGTTCTGGATCGCTGGTATGGCGAAGCCACGCGCGAGATGCTCGACCTGGCCAGGATCCGGTCCGGCCAGCGCATCCTGGACATTGCCGCCGGCGCAGGCGAGCCGGCCGTCAGTGCCGCCGAACGCGTCGGCCCGGACGGCTACGTGCTGGCGACCGACATCTCGGAAGGGATCGTCGAGCTTGCGCGCCAGGTCGCCCGCGAGCGCGGATTCGAGCAGGTCGAGACTCGCGCCATGGACGGCGAGAAGCTGGACCTGCCGGACGCTTCCTTCGATGCGGTGCTGTGTCGACTGGGGCTGATGTACATGCCGGCTCCCGTCACGGCGCTTCGCGAGTGGCGCCGCGCGCTGAGACCGGGCGGCCGGGTCGCGGTCGTGGTCTTCTCGACGCCCGAGCGAAACGATTGGGGTGCGGTGCCGGTGTCGATCATCCGCCGGCGCGCGCAGCTCCCGCCGCCGGTTCCGGGGCAACCCGGACCGTTCAGCCTCGGCGGCCAGGGAGTGCTGGAGGGCGTCTTTCGTCAGGCCGGATTTGCCGACCCCGAGGTTCGCGCCGTGCCGGCGCCCCTGAGGATGGCCAGCGCGGCCGAGTACGTGCAGCTCGCCCGCGAAGCCTTCGGTGCGTTCAACGCCATGATGGCCCATCTGCCCCCGGACGAACGCGAGTCCGTCTGGGACGAGGTGGAACGGTCGATGCGCAGCTTCGAATCGCAGGGCGGGTTCGAGGTGCCAGGCGAGTGCCTGGTCGCTTCGGCTGCGAAGTGATCCCGGGCGGGCTGTCGGACATCCGTTGCAGTCGATGAAGCCTGACCGCCTGGCCGCCATGAGAGTCCTCATATTCGGCAACTCCGGTTCCGGCAAGACCACCCTTGCCGCACGACTGGCGCAGGAGCACTCGCTGGTCCACCTCGACCTGGATTCCATCGTCTGGGAACCGGGCAAGGTGGCCGTTCAACGGGCGCCGGAACACATCGCCCGGTCGCTGGATGCCTTTCTGGCCTCCCACGAGCGCTGGGTCATCGAAGGGTGCTACGGGGAGCTGGTCGAAGCGGCCTCGGGCCACTGCACCGAGCTCGTGTTCCTCAACCCGGGGCTCGAAGTCTGCCTGGCCAACAACCGTCGCCGCCCTTGGGAGCCGCACAAGTACGCATCCAGGCAGGACCAAGATGCGATGCTGGCCAACCTGCAGGCGTGGGTTGCCGGCTACTATGAGCGGCAGGATCCGTGGTCGTACCACGCCCACCGCAAGATCTTCGACGCCTTCCCGGGCCCGAAGAGGGAGCATGTGGCCGATGCATCGGCCCTGCTCCTGATCGACATGCAGCAGGGCATGCGCGACCCGGTCGTGGCCGGCCTGCGTTGCCGGCTACCATGAGCGCTCGAAGTTCATTCACCCGCCGCGAGCAAGGGAGACGATAGGTGCTGAGTCATGTGATGGTCGGAACCAATGACATCGAGAAGTCCAAGCGCTTCTACGACGCCGTCCTGGGCGTTCTCGGGGCTGGAGAAGCGGTGCGCAACATCGCCGCTTCCGGCCATGCCAGGCTGTTCTACCGACATGACGGCAGCACTTTCTGTGTTTCCGAGCCGATCGACGGCGGCGCCGCCACCCATGCGAACGGCGGAACGATCGGATTCAAGTGCAGTTCGCCTGAGCAGGTGCAGCAGTTCCACGATGTCGCGGTCGCTCATGGCGGCACCTCGATAGAGAACCCGCCGGGACTGCGCGAAGGCGCGTCCGGATCGCTGTACCTCGGCTACGTTCGCGATCCCGACGGCAACAAGCTCTGCGCGCTCTACCGGCCGAAGTAGGCCGGGTCGTCGGCGGCTGCGGGAGCGCTGTCCTCGCCGCGGCCTTCCGGAAAGGGCGCTTCCGGCCTACGATCGACGATCCGCGATGCCGGTCGGCTCCGGCCACCGGTATCGGCGCCGCGCATCGCGGAGCCGACACGGAGGTGCCCGATCATGCAGACAGCGACTCCCGAGGTGACCACCGAGTTCCTGCAGGCCTTCGCCGACGCGTGGAACCGCCACGACGTCGACGCGCTGATGTCGTTCATGGCCGAGGACTGCGTCTTCGAGTCCTCGGCCGGCCCTGAGGTCTGCGGCACCCGATACGCGGGCCGGGAAGCCGTGCGCGCCGGCTTCGCCGAGGTCTGGGCCACGTTTCCCGACGCCCATTGGGCGAACGCGCGCCACTTCGTCCATGGCGACCGCGGCGTGTCGGAGTGGACCTTCACCGGGACGCGCGCGGACGGCACCCGCGTCGAGGTTCACGGCTGCGACCTGTTCACGCTTCGCGACGGCAAGATCGTCCTGAAGAACTCCTACCGCAAGAGCCGTCCGCCGATACCGCAATCTGCTTGAGCCGGGAGATCATCATGGCGCCCGATCCCGCGCTCCCCGTCACCGGCTTCACCCCCGAGCAGCGCGAACTCTGGCAGCATGTCGTCGGCCTCTGGGCCGTGTCGCAGGGGCGGAACGAAGCCCTGATCCGCGCCACCCTCCACCCGGACTACGTGGGCTGGGACATCAGCGCGCCGCTTCCGCACGACCGCGAGGCCGCGGTTCGCTCGGTGTCGGGCGATTCGCCGGATCTGCGCGAGTACGAACTCCATCCGCTGAGCGTGCGGATCTACGACGGGAAGGTCGGCGTCGTTCACTACGCCTGGCGCGCGACGGTCGTTCCCCTGGGCGCGGCGCCGGTCGAGGTCACCGGCAATTGGAGCGAGGTCTACCTCAGGCAGGACGGCGCCTGGACGATGGTCTCGGTCAGCGGCCGCCCCGACCCTTCGGCGGCGCCGGCCGGCCCGACCGATCCAGGTTCATCGCCGCCTTGATCAGCAGGTGCGCAGACACCGGCGCGGTCAGGAACAGGAACAGTGTGATCAGGAACTCGTGCACGCTGACGGTCTTCTGGCCGATGCTGAACCAGATCGACGAAGCGATCAGCACGCATCCCACGCCCAGCGTGGTGGCCTTGGTCGGGCCGTGCAGCCGCTTGTAGAAGTCGGACAGCTTGGCCAGGCCCCACGAGCCGACCAGCGCGAAGAAGGCACCGATCACGACCAGTGCGGTCAGCAGCAGGTCGAGCCACAGCGGAAGGTCTTGCAGGCTCATGCGCTCACTCCGCGATGTCGCCGTGCGACAGGAACTTGGACAGCACCACGGTGCCGATGAAGCCCAGCATGCTCATCACCAGCGCCACCTCGAAGTACAGGTTGGTGCCGTACTGCAGGCCCGCCAGCACCAGCAGGGCCAGCGAGTTGATGTAGAGCGTGTCGAGCGCGAGGATGCGGTCGGGCATGTCCGGGCCGCGCAGAAGCCGCCACGCGGCGAGCAGCAGCGCCAGCGCGAAGGCGCCGATCGCGAAGGGCAGGACCTGGCCGAGGATCATTCGAAGATCTCCCGCAGCGGGGTTTCGTAGCGTTCCTTGATCGACGCGATCAGCGCCTGTTCGTCGTCGACGTTGAACGCGTGCACGAGAAGGTGGCTGCGATCTTCGGTCAGGTCCGAGGACAGCGTGCCGGGGGTCATCGTGATGATGCCGGCCAGCGTGGCGATGCCGTGCGGGTCGCGGATGTCGAGCGGCACCCACACGAAGCGCGGCGTGATCTTCGACTCCGGGCCGAGGATGCGCCGGGCCACTTCGATGTTCGACATCACGATGTCGTACAGCACCACCAGTCCGAGCTTCGCGATGACCAGCGGCCGGCGGATGCGCGGCGGGTCGACGCGGAAGCCGCCGAATGCCAGCGGCAGGCCCACCGCGAAGATCGCGGCCAGCACCAGATTGCCTGCAGAGGCCGACTGGTTGAGCATCAACCAGGCCACGAAAAGCGTGGCGCTCAGCAGCGGGGCGGGAAGCAGTCGCTTCATGGCTTCTTGGCTCCCTTGATGTCGCCGCGCTCGCGCATCTCGCGGCGAACGTCGATCGCGGCGGGTACGGGCTTCGTGCCGAGCACCGCGTCGATGTAGGCGCGGCGCTCGAACAGCTGCTCGGCGGCGGCGGTGGTGTAGCCGTGCACCGGGCCTCCGAACAGGGCCAGCAGCGGCAGCAGCGCGACCAGCAGACCGGCGCCCAGTGCTTGTCCCGGGGCCAGCCCTGTGCCGTCCCGGGCCTCGGGCACGCCGTGCGAGGCCGGGCCCTGCGTGCCGTGTCCGTGCGCGCTGTGGCCGTGCGCTTCCTCGCCATGCTGCGCATGCCGGGGCCCGCTGCGCCAGAACAGCAGGCTGCCGGCGCGCGAAAGCGCGACGATCGTGCCCAGGCCCGCCCCGAGCACCACGATCCAGGTCCACACGGCCAGCGTGGTGGGGGTGGCGGCTTCCAGCAGCATGGCCTTGCCGAGGAAGCCGGCCAGCGGCGGCAGGCCGCCCGCAGCGATCGCGCAGGTGAAGAAGGCGGCGCCCAGCATCGCGCGATTGCCTTGGAAGTCGTCCGGCCGCAGGTGGTCGCCCTGGACCGCACGGGCGGCGGCGATCCGGTCGACCAGCAGGAACAACGCGCCCGCCATCAGCGTGCTGTTGATCATGTAGAACAGGCCCGCCGAAACCGAGGCCTCGTTGCCCAGCCCCAGCGCGAGCAGCAGTGTGCCCGCCGAGCCGACCACCAGGTAGGCGACCACGCCGCGCAGCCGGGTGGCCGCCAGCGTGCCCACCGCGCCGAGCGCGAGCGTGCCCAGGGCCAGCAGCGGCAGCCACGGCCAGGCCACGTTCGCGGCCGTGCCGCCGTCGTCGCCGAACACCAGCGTGTACACCCGCGCGATCGAGTAGACGCCCACCTTGGTCATGATCGCGAACAGGGCCGCCACCGGCGCGGTGGCCGCGCCGTAGGTCTCGGGCAGCCAGAAGTAGAGCGGCAGCAGCGCGGCCTTCACCGAGAACACCACGAGCAGCAGCAGGCCGGCCGCGCGGATCATCGCGGTGTCGGTGCCGGGCAGCGCAGCCACCCGCTCGGCCAGGTCGGCCATGTTCAGCGTGCCGGTGAGGCCGTAGAGCAGCGCCACCGCGATCAGGAACAGCGACGACCCGGCCAGGTTGAAGGCCACGTAGTGGATCGAGGCCTTCAGCCGCGCCGCGCCGCCGCCGTGCAGCAGCAGGCCGTACGAGGCGATCAGCAGCACCTCGAAGAACACGAACAGATTGAACAGGTCGGCGGTCAGGAAGGCGCCGTTCAGGCCCATCAGCTGGAACTGGAACAGGGCGTGGAAGTGCGGGCCGCGCGCGGCGTCGCCGGCGCGCGCGTACAGCGCGCTGCCCAGCGCGACCAGCGCGGTGAGCACCAGCATCATCGCCGACAGGCGGTCGAGCGCGAGCGCGATGCCGAAAGGCGCCTGCCAGTTGCCGAGCAGGTAGGCTTCGACGCCGCCGCCGGCGGCGCGCGCGGCGAGCATCAGCGCCACGAGCAGCTGGGCGATCACGGAGAGCAGCGACAGCAGCGCCGCGGGGTTGCCGCCGGGCTGCGCGCCGCCGCGCTCGGAGCGGCGCTCGAGCAGTAGCAGCGCAGCGCCTGCCAGCAGCGGCAGGACGACCGGGACGACGATCAGGTGGGGCCAGTTCATGTGCGGTCGGAGCCTCCGCCGTCGACGTGGTCGGAGCCGGTCTCGAGATGGGTGCGCAGCGCGATGACCAGCATCAGCGCGGTCATCGCGAAGCCGATCACGATCGCGGTCAGCACCAGGGCCTGCGGAAGCGGATCGGCATAGGTTTCGAGGGTGGGCGGCAGAGACGGATCCAGGATGGGCGGCGCGGCGACCTTGAGCCGGCCCATCGCGAAGATGAACAGGTTCACCGCGTACGACAGCAGGGTCAGGCCCAGGATCAGGTCGAAGGTGCGGGCACGCAGCATCAGCCAGATGCCGGTGCCGGTGAGTGCGCCGATCCCCAGCGCGACGAGCAGGCTCATCCCTGGCTCCTTTCTTGTGCAAGCTTCCCGGCGTTCGCCGCGCTGCCGGGTCCGGAGAGTTCGCCGGCCGGTGCCGCCGCGGCCGCATCGTCCGGGCTGTTCAGTCGGGCGATCGAGGCCAGCCCGACCATCGTCGCGCCGACCACGGTCAGGAATACGCCCAGGTCGAAGGCCGCGGCGCTGGCCAGGGGCACCGCGCCGACGATCGGCCACAGCGGATAGTCGTAGGTGCTGGTCAGGAAGGGCGCGTCGAAGAACCAGGCCGCCACGCCGGTGCCGCCGGCGATCAGCAGGCCCCAGCCGATCCAGGGCCGGAAGTCGGTTCGCATGCGCGTGCCCACGAAACGCTGGCCGTTGGCCACGTACTGCAGGATCAGCGCGATGGCGAGCACCAGGCCGGCGATGAAGCCGCCGCCCGGCAGGTTGTGGCCGCGCAGGAACAGGTAGGCAGACACCAGCGCGGCCAGCGGCAGCAGCAGGCGCGACACGATCGCCAGCATCAGCGGATGCGGGTCGGCGCCCGCGACGCCGGGGTTGGGCCGGCGCGACGGCATGAAGCCGGCGAGGATCGCGTGGATCGCGACGCCGGCGATGCCCAGCACGGTGATCTCGCCCAGCGTGTCGAAGCCGCGGTAGTCGACCAGGATCACGTTGACCGCGTTCGAGCCGCCGCCCTCGGGCAGCGCGGTCTCGAGGAAGTAGGGCGAGATCGAGGACACCGGCCGGTCGAGCACCGCGTAGACCAGCGCCGTCACGCCCAGGCCGGCGCCGATCGCCAGCAGCGCGTCGCGGCCGGTCTCCCAGCGGTTGCGCTCGCGCGGGCTCTCCTCGGGCAGCCAGGCCAGCGCGAGCATCATCAGGATGATGGTCACCACCTCGACCAGGATCTGCGTGAGCGCCAGGTCGGGCGCGGAGAAGTGCACGAAGGTCAGGCTCACCACCAGGCCCACCGCGCCCAGCGGGATCAGCGCCAGCAGCCGCCGACGGTAGGCGATCATCGTGGCGAAGGCAGAGACCACGCCCACCGCCCAGATCGCCGCAGCCGCCCCGTTGAACGGCGGGACCGGCGCGGCGTCCGCGCCGGCGTCGGCCACGCGGAAACCGTGCTCCAGGAAGGGCAGGGCGCCGGCCGCGATCGCGCAGACCACCAGCAGCATCAGGTAGCGCTGCAGGTTGCCGTTCTGCAGCGCGAGCGTGAGGCCGCGCGCGGCCTCGTAGGTGCGCTCGAGCACGAACAGGAAGGCCTCCCGGCCGCCGCGCGGGATGTGGATGACCTGGTGCAGGTTCACCCGGCGTTGCAGCCCGAAGTACAGCGCCAGCCCGCCGACCAGCGCGATCGCGCTCATCGCGAGCGGCAGGTTGAAGCCGTGCCAGACCGCCAGGCTGTACTCGGGAAGCGGCCCGCCCAGCGCGGCGCCGGCGGCCACGGCCAGCAGCGGCGCCACGGTGAGCGCCGGCGCGATGCCCACCGCCACGCACAGCACCACCAGCAACTCGACCGGCACGCGCATGAAGCGCGGCGGCTCGTGCGGGGTCTTCGGCAGGTCCTTGGGCTCGCCGTTGAAGAACACGTCGTGAACGAAGCGCGCGCTGTAGGCCACGCTGAACAGGCCGGCGAGCGTGGCGCCCACCGGCAGCAGGATGCCGATGAAGCCGCCGTCGCCGCGCGCCAGCGTCTCGGCGAAGAACATCTCCTTGGACAGGAAGCCGTTGAGCAGCGGCACGCCGGCCATTGCCGACGCCGCGACCATTCCGAGCACCGCGGTCTGCGGCATGTAGCGGAACAGGCCGTTGAGCTTGCGCATGTCGCGCGTGCCGCTCTCGTGGTCGATGATGCCGGCCGACATGAACAGCGAGGCCTTGAAGGTCGCGTGGTTCATGATGTGGAAGACGCCGGCGACCACGGCCAGCCGCGTGTCCAGGCCGAACAGCATCGTGATCAGGCCCAGGTGGCTGATCGTGGAGTAGGCGAGCAGGCCCTTCAGGTCGTGCTTGAAGATCGCCAGGTAGGCGCCGGTCAGCAGCGTGGCCAGGCCGGTCAGCGTGACGATCCAGAACCAGGCGTCGCTGCCGCCAAGCGCCGGGTACATGCGGGCCAGAAGGAACACGCCGGCCTTCACCATGGTGGCCGAGTGCAGGTAGGCCGACACCGGCGTGGGCGCTGCCATCGCGTGCGGCAGCCAGAAGTGGAAGGGGAACTGGGCCGACTTGGTGAACGCGCCGGCCAGCACCAGCAGCAGGGCCGGCAGGTACAGCGGATGGGCGCGGATGACGTCGCCGGCGGCCAGGACGTCGTCGAGCTTCAGGCTGCCGACGATGTGGCCGATCAGCAGCACGCCGGCCAGCAGCGCCAGGCCGCCGGCACCGGTGATCGTGAGCGCCATCCGCGCGCCCTCCCGGGCGTCGATCCGGTGGTTCCAGTAGCCGATCAGCAGGAACGACGACAGGCTGGTCAGCTCCCAGAACACCACGAGCAGCAGCAGGTTGTCGGCCAGCACCACGCCGAGCATCGCCCCCATGAACAGCATCAGGAACATGAAGAAGCGCGCCGGCGGGTCCTCGTGGTGCAGGTAGTAGGCGCCGTAGAGCACGACCAGCGCGCCGATGCCCAGGATCAGCAGCGCGAACATCCAGGCCAGGCCGTCGAGCCTGAAGCCGAAGTCCATGCCCAGGCCGGGCATCCACGAAACGCTCCAGGCCGGCACCTGGCCGTCGAAGACCGCGGGCGCGAGGCCGGCGAGCAGCGCGCAGCCGATCAGGGCGGTCGCGCCGGCGATCCACGCTGCGGCGGCCTTCGAGCGATTGGGCACCGCAGCGAGCAGCAGCGCCGCCGCGAACGGCAGCAGGGCCAGGATGGGCAGGGAGGTCATCGGCGAAGGCTCCGGGTGGCGCCGGGGCGGACCGCCAGCGCCACGAGGGTCACGATCGTGAGGGGGATCGCGAAGGACAGCATGATGTCCGAGAAGGCGGCGAGCGCGTCATGCTGCTGGGCCGCGAGGATCAGGTAGGCGGCGTAGGCCAGATAGTAGCCGACCAGGATCGCCCCTTCCCAACGGGCGATCTCGCGGCCGGTGACCAGCACCGGCAGGCAGGCCAGCGCCGCGGCCAGCATCACCCAGATGTCGAAGTTCAGCACCGACGGCGCGATCGCCAGCGGCGCCGGCGACACCAGCGAGGCCAGGCCCAGGCAGGCGAGGATGTTCAGGATGTTGCTGCCGACCACGTTGCCGACCGCCATGTCGCGCTCGCCGCGCAGCGCCGCGGTGATCGAGGCGGCGACCTCGGGCAGCGAGGTGCCGGCCGCGACGATCGTCAGGCCTATGACCAGCTCGCTGACCCCGAGCGCGCGGGCGAAGTCCACTGCCGCCTCCACCAGCATCCGCGCGCCGAAGACCAGCGCGACCAGGCCGCCCACGATCAGCGCGACCTGCAGCGGCAGGCCGGCGGCCTGCGCCTTCCGCTCCGGCGCCGCCCCCCGGACCGCGCGGTCGGCGGCCGCCTGAGCTTCGCGGCGGGACTGCACCACCAGGAAAGCCAGGTAGGCGAAGACCAAGAGCGTCAGAAGCGTGCCGTCGAGCCGATCGAGCGATCCGTCGAGGATCAGCGCCAGCAGCAGCAGCGAAGCGCCGATCATCACCGGGACCTCCTGCCGGATCACCTGCCGCGCGACGGCCAGCGGCACGATCAGCGCCGAGGCGCCCAGGATGAACAGCACGTTGAAGATGTTGCTGCCGACCACGTTGCCCACCGCGACGTCGGTCTGGCCGTTCAGCGACGCGCCGACCGAGATCGCGATCTCCGGCGCGCTGGTCCCGAACGCGACCACGGTCAGTCCGATCACGAGCGGCGACATGCCGAAGGCCGCGGCCAGCCTGGAGGCTCCGCGGACCAGCAGCTCGGCGCCCGCGACCAGCAGGACCAGCCCGGCGATGAATAGGACGATTGTCATGATCAGTCTGCCTGTTCGGCTTTCGCGGGACGAACTTACGGGCCGCCCGGCGGCCCGCGGGGCGTCCGCGGCGCGCGGATTCTAGCCGCAGTGGAACGCTGCGGCACCGATTCTCGCTCCCCTGCGCGGTTATAGGGCGCGATAATCGCCCGATCGAGGGAAGCGAGGAGAGCGCGATGGCGAGGATCGGGGACAGCCTGGCCGGCAAGCGGGTGCTGGTCACCCAGGCCGCGGAATTCATGGGGCCGGTTCTGGTCGAGGCCTTTCGCGAGCACGGCGCGACGGTCGTCGCGCACGAGGGCTCGCTCGCCGCGCCCGCGGCGGCCCGGCAAGCGGTCGAGGCGGCGGGGCGGGTCGACGTGCTGATCGCGAACCTCGGCGTGCCGGCGCCGTCGACCCGCGCGCACGAGGTCGGCGACGAAGAGTGGCGCCACGTGTTCGCGAACATGGTCGACCCGTTGCCGCGGCTGTTCCGCGCGGTGCTGCCCGGGATGCTCGAACGGCGCGAGGGAAAGATCGTGGTGATGGGCAGCGCGACCGCGCTGCGCGGCCAGAAGCGCACGTCGACCTATGCGGCGGCGCGCGGCGCGCAGGTCTCCTACGTGCGCGCGGTGGGCGCCGAGGTGGCGGCGAGCAACGTGCAGGTCAACCTGATCGCGCAGAACTTCGTCGAGAACCCGATGTACTACGGGCCCGAGGTGCAGGCGATGCCGGCCTTCCAGGAGCGGCTCAGGCGCGAGGTGCCGGCCGGGCGGCTGGCCACCGCGCGCGAGGACGCGCTGTTCGCGGTCTTCCTGGCGAGCTCCGAGGTGAACTTCTTCGCCGGCCAGAGCTTCCCGTTCGCGGGCGGCTGGGTCAGCTGAGCCTGGCCCTCGCTCAGGCCGGCGGCAGCGGACGCGGCTGGCGGTCCTCGTCGGTGGCCACGTAGGTGAGCGTGGCCTCGGTCACCTTGACCACCTCGTCGACCAGCCGGTTGCGCTGCGCGTAGACCTCGACGAAGACGGTGACCGAGGTGCGGCCCACCTTGACCACCTCGGCGTAGAAGCTGAGCAGGTCGCCGACGAAGACCGGCTGCTTGAACACGAAGGAATTGACCGCCACGGTGGCGACCCGGCCGTTGGCCCGGCGCACCGCGGGCAGCGAGCCGGCGATGTCGACCTGAGACATGATCCAGCCGCCGAACACGTCGCCGTGCACGTTCGCGTCGGCAGGCATCGGCACGACGCGAAGCACCGGCATCCGCCCTTCGGGCAGCGTGGTCGTGTGGGCTTCCATCGGCGCTTCTCCGGTCGCGTGCGGATCGAAGCAGAATAACGCCTTTTGCCGGACCCGATCCCCATGCGACGCAGCGCGACCTTCGACATGCCTCCGGCCGGCGCAGCCGCGCAGCCGCCCGGCGACTGGCACACGGTCGCGCGCCTTCTGCCCTACCTGTGGCGCTGGCGCTGGCGGATCGCGTTCGCGTTGTCGTGCCTGGTGGCGGCGAAGTTCGCCAACGTCGGCGTGCCGCTGGTGCTCAAGGAGATCGTCGACTCGCTCGACGTGCAGAAGGACGCCGCCCGCGCGGCGCTGGTCGTGCCGGCGGCGCTGCTCGTCGGCTACGGCGCGCTGAGGCTCGGCACGACGCTGTTCACCGAGCTGCGCGAGCTGGTGTTCTCGCGGGTCACCCACGACGCCTCGCGCACGATCACGCTGCAGGTCTTCCGGCACCTGCTGTCGCTGTCGCTGCGCTTTCACCTCGACCGGCAGATGGGCGGCATGTCGCGCGACATCGAGCGCGGCGCGCAGGGCATCTCCAGCCTGATCTCGTTCACGCTGTACAGCGTGCTGCCCACGCTGATCGAGGTCCTCCTGGTGGTCGGCTACCTGGCGCTGAACTACGACCCTTGGTTCGCCGGCATCGCGATCGGGGCGCTGTCGCTCTACGTGCTGTGGACGGTGCGGGTCACCGAGTGGCGGACGCAGTTCCGCCGCCGGATGAACGAGCAGGACTCGCGCGCGAACACGCGCGCGATCGACGCACTGCTCAACTACGAGACGGTCCGCTACTTCGGCAACGAGGACTTCGAGGCGGGGCGCTACGACGAGAACCTGCGCGAGAAGATGCGCGCGGCGATCCGCTCGCAGGCCTCGCTCAGCGTTCTGAACCTCGGCCAGGCGGTGATCATCGCCACCGCGGTCACGCTGCTGCTCTGGCGGGCCACCGCCGGCGTCGTCGACGGCACGATGTCGCTCGGGGACCTGGTGCTGGTCAACGCGTTCATGATCCAGCTCTATGCGCCGCTCAATTTCCTCGGCGTGCTGTACCGGGAGCTGCGGCAGGCGCTGACCGACATGGAACGGATGTTCCGGCTGCTGTCCGAGCGGCGCGAGATCGACGACGCGCCCGATGCGCGGCCGCTCGCGCTCGCCGGCGCGCCGGCGATCCGGTTCGAGCGAGTGTCGTTCGGCTACGACGCAGACCGCACGATCCTGCACGAGGTCGACTTCGCGATGGCGCCGGGCACGACCACCGCGGTGGTCGGCGCCAGCGGGGCGGGCAAGTCGACGCTCGCGCGGCTGCTGTTCCGCTTCTACGACGTGAGCGACGGGCGGGTCGCGATCGACGGCCAGGACATCCGGTCGGTGACCCAGGCCAGCCTGCGCGCGGCGATCGGGATCGTGCCGCAGGACACGGTGCTGTTCAACGACACGATCCGCTACAACATCGGCTACGGCCGGCCCGACGCGGGCGACGCGGAGATCGTCGCGGCCGCGCGCGCCGCCAGGCTGCACGATTTCGTCGAGACGCTGCCGAAGGGCTACGACACGGTGGTGGGCGAGCGGGGGCTGAAGCTGTCGGGCGGCGAGAAGCAGCGGGTCGCGATCGCGCGGGCGCTGCTCAAGGATCCGCCGATCCTGGTGCTCGACGAGGCGACCTCGGCGCTCGACAGCCGGAACGAGCAGGCGATACAGGGGGCGCTGCGCAGCGCCGCGGCGCACCGGACCACGCTGGTCGTCGCGCACCGGTTGTCGACCGTCGCCGACGCGGCGCAGATCCTGGTGATGGCGGGCGGCCGGATCGTCGAGCGCGGCACCCACCGCGAGTTGCTGCGAGCGGGCGGCGAGTACGCGCGGCTGTGGGCGCTGCAGCAGCGGGAGGAACAGGAAGCGGACGCCGGCGGGTCCTCGCGCGGGCGCGACTGAGAGGGGACGAAGCGCGATCCGGGCGGGCGCCGGCGGGGAGCCGCCCCGTTCAGCGGCGCGAGGCGAGCGGCGGCCGATCGCGACGGTCCGGGGCCGCGGCGCCCAGCCAGACCGGCGGATCGGCGACCCGGGGATCGAAGAAATGCCGGTCGTGCGGATAGAGCGCGCGGATCCGCTGGACATAGGCGAGCGTTTCCGGAAACGGCGGCACGCCCCGGTGCCGGTCGACCGCGCCCTCGCCGGCGTTGTAGGCGGCGAGCGTCAGGATCACGTCGCCCCGGTAGTAGGCGAGCAGCCAGCGCAGGTAACCGATTCCGCCGCGCAGGTTGTCGATCGGGTCGAAGACGTCCCGCACCGCGAATCGCTCGGCCGTCTCGGGGATCAGCTGCATCAGGCCCTGCGCGTTCTTCGGGGACACGGCGTTCGCGTCGAAGTTCGACTCGGTCTGCATCACCGCGAAGACGAGGCGCGGGTCGACCTTGTAGTCGAGGGCCATCCGCAGCACCGTCCGCACGAGTTTCTGGCGACCGGGCGACAGGACCGCCGGCTCGAACTCGGCAGGCCTCGGAATGGCGGGCGGCGCTGCCGCCCTGACGGGAGGGGGCGCCGTCGTGTCGATCGGCGGCATGACCAGGGGCTGCCAGGGTTCGCGCAGGCACTCGGGCAGGCGGTCGTGGCGGCCCGAGAACCCGGCCGCGCGACGGAAGAGCGTGCTCGCGATGCCCTCGTCGCGGGGGCGGCCCTGCCCGTCGGCATGGATCCAGCCCAGGCGCATCAGCGCGTCGGGGCTGCCCAGGCGGGCGGCTTCGCAGTAGAGGACGTAGGCGCGCGCGATCGCCCCGTCACCGTGCTCGGTCCGCTCGATCAGCTGGCCGCGCTCGAAGAACTCCCGGGCGTCGGGCTTGCGCGCCTGCCCGGAGGGCACGGCTGCGGGCGGGGGCGCGGCAACGGCCTCGACCCCGCGCACGTGGCCCGGCCAGCACAGCGCAGCCGCCGTCGCGCACATGAGCAGGCTCGCGCCCCGGCGCACGCCGGCGCTCCGGGATGCCGGCCGGTCTCTCATCCGAGCGTCCTCGAGCAGGTCGAACCGTATTCTCGCAGCACTGTCGGTCCCCGGTGGCGGACGTGCGCGAGGCAGGCCCTGTACGCGGGGTCGACGTCCAGGTCGACAAGGCTCCACGCCCGGGGATCGACCTGGCGGTTCCCGGAGCGCGCGAGAGTCGGCGTTCCGTCCGGGGCCTCGTCGATGGCGATGTCAGGCAACGAGCCGCTCAATCCCTCTCCCAGGGCCTTGACGTACGCCTCCTTGCGGACCCAGACACGAGCCAGTGCTGCGGAGCGGTCGGCGGGTGCGGCCCTGGAAACCAGGCGCCGCTCCTCGGGCGACAGCGCCCGGGCGTAGTCCTCCAGGATCGCCATCTCGGGCCTGATTTCCTCGATGTCCACGCCGACCGGCAGGTCGTCGAACGCGTGCAGCACCCACCTGCCGGAGTGGCTGGAGTTGAATTGCGGCCCACCGACGGTGCGGCTGGACAGGGCGGGCTTGCCGTTCGGGCCGGTATCGAACTCGATCGCATCCGGCGCGCAACCGAGTCGATCCGCCAGGATCTCGCGAAGGGTTCCGCGCGCGACCAGGAAGCGAAGGCGATCGTCGCTCCGTCGGAAGCGTGACGCGCGTTCGGCTTCGGCAGGAGCCAGCAAGGCGCCGTATCGCTCGAGCCGGTGGCGTTCCGCCTCGACGTCCACCTTCCAGACCTCAGGCATGGCAGTCGGCGCTCTCGCGCTGCCGCCGGGCGGCGGAGGCCGGTCCTTCGTCGGCAATGAGCTGCGCCAGGATCTTCGCGAGGTCCTCCGCGTGCGGCGCAAGCAGCATGTGGTTGTGCGCGCACTGCATGCTCCGGAGCTCGACGCCTTCGCCGCTGAGCGCCGCCCATCCCAGGGTCGGGTCGTCGTGGATCTCGCCCACCTTCTCCGGCGTGCCCTCCGCCCTGATCATCGTCAGCCGGCCGGGGTAGAAGCGAGGCTGGTAGACACTCCAGGCGGCGTGCATCGCCCGCGCTGCGCGCTCCATGGCCAGCGTCAACGCCGTGTGCTCGACCTCGCCGTCCTCGAACAGGGCGCGCTCGCGCGGCATCATGTGCCGGACCATCCAGCGCGCCCGGCCGGCGATATATCGGGCCATCTCGCTCGGCGGCATCGCCAGCGCCTTGCGCAGGTGCAGGAACACCCGCACCGGCGCCGACCTTCGGCGGGGGTATCCCGGAGCCCGCGAGTCGAGCAGGGCGAGAAGCGCGACACGCTCGCCGGACCTGACGAGTTGCTGGGCGATCTCGTGCACGATCTTCCCGCCCATCGAATAGCCTGCGAGCCGGTAGGGTCCCGTCGCCTGCACCCGCCGCATGTCCTCGACCATGCGCGCGGCCACCCATTCGATCGTCAGCGCCTGCCCGGCTGCTCGAATCGCGTCCGGGTCGAAGGCGGCCGTGTCCAGGACGTGCAGCGACTGTCCGGCGTCGAGTCCCTTGGCGAGCTCCTTGAGCACGATCAGCTGCGCGCCCCAGCCGGAAACGAAGAAGAGGGGCCGGCTGCCGTCTCCTTTCTGGACCGTGACCACGCAGCCCTTGCCGTCAGTCGCGTCGCTGCCCAGCAGCGCGGCGAACTGGCGGATCGTCGGCGCCTCGAAGAAGGCAGCCATTCGGAGCTGCCTTCCCAGGCGCCTGTCCACTTCGGCCAGAACGCGGATTGCCAGCATCGAGTGCCCGCCCAGCTCGAAGAAGTCGTCGTCGAGCCCGACGCGCTCGACGCCGAGAAGTCCTTCCCAGATGCTCGCCAGCGTCCTTTCGATCTCCGAGCGGGGCGCAGCGTAGCCTGCCGCCGACGCGCCCCAGTCGGGGGCCGGCAAGGCCCGCCGGTCGACCTTCCCGTTCGGCAGAAGCGGAAGCGAGTCGAGCCGGACGAAGGAGGCGGGCACGAGCGCGGCGGAAAGATGTCGCTTCAGGTAGGCCCGAAGCTCCGACGCCCCGGGGGCGGTCGGCCCGCCCGCCACGAAGTACGCTGCCAGGGCCGTTTCTCCACGGGGATCGGGGCGCGCGACGACCACGCATTCATCGACCCCTTCGTGGCGAGACAGCACGGCGGCCACTTCGCCTGGCTCCACACGCACGCCGCGAATCTTGACCTGGTCGTCGAGCCGGCCGCAGATCTCGAGCACGCCGTCGGGCCTGTAGCGCCCGCGATCGCCGGTGAAATAGACGAGGTCGGCGTCGTCGTCGCGAAATGGGTTCCGGCGGAAGCGGCGCGCGTTCTCGTCCGGCAGGTTGAGGTAGCCGAGCGTGGAGAAGGGCGTCCGCAACACGATCTCGCCCGGCTCGCCGATGCCGCAGAGGCCTCCGGCGGGATTGAGGACCAGCGCCTGGCTGTGCGGCAGCGGCAGACCGACCGGCTGGATGCCGGGTTGCACGTCTTCGGGGATCTCGTACGCGCACCGGATCATGGTCGTTTCGGTGGGGCCGTAGAAGTTGACGAGCCGGGTTCGCCGGCCGGGGCCTCGGCGCCACCGCTGCACCAGGGAGTCGGTCAGCGGTTCGCCCGACAGGAACAGCCAGCGAAGGTCCGGCAGTTCCGCGTCCGCCGGCCGGGCCGCCAGCCAGCTCTGCACGACCGCAGGGGTCGAGTGGACCACCGTGACCTTCTCGCGCATGAGCCAGCCGATGGGATCCGCGAAGTCGTCCTCGCCCGGTATGCAGAGCGTGCCGCCGCTCGTCAGCGGAAGGAAGACGTCGCGCAGCAGCGGGTCGAAGGACAGGCCGATGAGCTGGGACACCCGGTCGTCCGCGCCGATCCGGTACTGCGCCCGCTGCCAGTCCAGGAAGTGGCTCAGGCTCTTGTGCCGCCCGAGGATCGCCTTCGGCTGCCCGGTGCTTCCCGAGGTGAAGAACAGGTAGGCGGGATCGTTGCCGTCGACCTCTGCGGCCTCTGAGGGTTCGGGGGCGCTCCCGGCTGCGGCGCGACCTTCGTCGACCCGCAGCGCCTCGACCCCGGGGTAAGGGGGCTCGGCGCAGGCGCCCGCGGCGTCGGAAACGCAGACGAGCCTTGCGCGGGCTTCGCGAAGCATCACCAATCTCCGCTCGCGCGGCAATGCCGGATCCACGACCATGAGTGCCGCGCCGCTCATCAGCGCTGCCAGCATGGCCTCGACGAGCGCCGCGCTGCGGGGCATCTGGATCGCGACGACGTCGCCGCGCGCCACTCCGCGCGCCCTGAGCAGCGAGGCGAGGTCCAGGGCCCCCGCTACGAGGTCGCGGTAGCCGAGCTGTCGGTCGCCTTCGCGGATCGCGATCCGGGCAGGAACCGGGACCTGCGGCGGGGCGGAGATCTCCGCGGCCGGATCCGGCAGCAGGGCGCGGGTCTGGTCCGTCACGAGGGAGTGGGCGCCGACCGGCGCCTCGGGCTGCGCGACGACCTGCTCGATCAGGGCGACGTACTGCGCGAGCATCGCCGCGGCCCGCGCCTGCGAGAAACGGTCGCCCCGATACGCGAGGCGCAGTTCGACGCCGTCGCCCTGAGCCTCCGCATACAGGGTCATGGCGAACTTCGACGGCATCCGCGGCACGGTCTCGCTCGTGCACTCGAGGCCGGGAAGAAGGAAGCGCCCGCGCAGCCCTTCCGTGTAGTTGAACATCACGTCGAACAGCGGGTTGCGGTCAGGGTCCCGATCCGGGGCGAGCTCGTGCACCAGTTGCTCGAAAGGCGTCTGCTGGTGCTCCAGGGCATCCAGGACGGTCCGGCGGGTCCGCGCCAGCAGGGTCAGGAAGCCCGGCGAACCGGACAGGTCCGTCCGGACGGCGAGCGCGTTCACGAAGTAGCCGACCACGCCTTCCAGGGCGGTGCCGTCTCGCCCTGCGACCGGCACCCCCACGGCGAAGTCGTGCTGCCCGGACAGGCGCATGAGCAGCGCCTGGTAGGCGGCGAGCAGCGCCATGAACAAGGTGGCCCCCGAGCGCTGCGCGAGCGAGCGGAGGGCCTGGGCGAGGTCGACGGGAATGACTGCGGTCTCGGTCCGGCCCTCGTAGCGAGCGCCATCCGCCAGCTGCGGGTCGGTCGGGAGGTCGAGCGGTTCGAGCCCCTGCAACTGCGCTCGCCAGTAGTCGAGGTCGCGCGCGCCGGAATCGGACGCGATGCGAAGTCGCTGGGACACTGCGTGCCCTGCGAAGTCGGCCCCGAGCGGGGGCAGGGCAGGAACGCCGCCCGCGGAGAACGCTCCGTACAGCTCCCCGATCTCGCGCGCGATGATGCCCATCGACCAGCCGTCCGTGACGATGTGGTGCGCCACCAGCAGGAAGACGTGGTCCTCCGGTCCGACCCTGATCAGGAGGCCCCGGATCAGGGGCGGCCTGGCGAGGTCGAAGGGCCGCATCGCCTCGGCCTCCATCAGGCGCAAGGTCGAGAGCCGGCGCTCCTCCGCCGTATTGCCGCCGGCCCGCGCGGTCGCGAGCTTCGCGGGGGAGGGCGCGCTCACGAACGGAACCGGCTTGCCGTCGCGCTCCTCGAAGCCGGTCCGCAGGCAGGGATGCCTCTCGATCAGCGCCGACAGGCTGCGTTCGAGGGCGGCCTCGTCCAGGCGGCCCCGAAGTCGGACCGCCTTCGTCACGTGATAGAGGTCGCTCGGTCCGAGCAGGCGCTCGATGAACCAGAGCGCTTCCTGTGCGTGGGAAGCGACGGGCGCGGAGAGCGCGCCACCGTCGCGCGTCTTCGGCGGCGCGGCGGGCGCGTCGCGCCCGGCCTTCAGCCTCAGCTCGAGAAGCCGCTTTCTCGCGTCGGCAGGAGACGGCAGGGGCTTGGCTGGGCGCGCCGAGGCGCCGGGTTCGCCATCTTCCCGTCGATCCCGTTCGCCGAGGGTCACCGACCGTCTCCCCGCTCCATCTCCTCGAGCATTCTCGCAACCTCCTCGTCGGACATCGAGTCGATCTCCGCCATGAGTGCGGCCTCCCGGTCGAGAGCCGGCTGCGCCAGCGCGTCGATCGCCGAAGCCAGCTCCGCCACGGTCGGGTGTCGAAAAAGGGTCACGACGGGCAGCTCGACCGACAGCCGCTCGCGTATCCGGCCCACGACCTGCATTCCGCGCAGCGAGTCACCCCCGGCCAGGAAGAAGTTCGCATGGATGCCGAGGGGGCCCGTCGCAAGGACCTCGCGGAAGACGGACTCCAGGATCGCCTCCGTGTCGGTGCGCGGGGCCTCGAACGGCCTCGCCAGCGCCGGCCCCAGCTTCTCGTGCAGGCTCGTGCGCTGGATCTTGCCGGTCGGTCCCTTCGGGATCGAGTCGACGAGCACGATCTGGCTGGGCACCTTGTAGTCGGCGACGCGGCCGAAGAGGAACCGCCGAAGGCTCGCTTCGTCTGGCCGGCACCCGGCTTTCGGCACCACCGCGGCCGCGAGGTCCTCTCCGAGGGACGCGTGCGGCACCGCGAAACAGGTGGCCTGGGCCACCTCGGGGTGCTCCAGCAGGGCCTCGTCGATCTCCCGCGGCGAGATCTTCTCGCCGCCGCGATTCACGATCTCCTTCAGTCGGCCGGTGATGCGCAGATAGCCGTCCGCATCGAAGAAGCCCTGGTCGCCGGTGCGGAACCAGCCGCGCGTGAAGGCGCTGGCGTTCGCCTCGGGGTTGTTCTCGTAGCCCGAGGTCACGCCCGGACCGCGTATCGCGATCTCGCCGGTTTCACCCTGTGCCAGCTCGATTCCGGAACCGTCGAGAATCGCGATCTCGACGCCTGCGGGCAGGCCGACGGTGCCGGGCTTCCGCGTACGAGGCGGCAAGGGATTCGTCGCCATCTGGTGCGAGGCTTCGGTCATTCCGTAGGCTTCGACGACCGGCGCGCCGAAGAGAGACTCCAGCCCCGCGAGGGTCGAGGGTGGAAGCGCCGCCGACGACGAGCGGACGAAGCGAAAGTCGTGCAGGGGCGCCCGGGCGCGGTACGCGCCTCCCGCCGCCAGGATGGCCTGGTGAATCGTCGGGACCGCCGTGTACCAGCTCGGATCGAACTCCGCGACCCAGTCGAAGAACTGTTCGGCCTCGAAGCCGGGCATGCAGGCGAGGCTCCCTCCCGAGGCGATCGTCGACAGCAGGGAGCCGACGAGGCCGTGGATGTGGAAGAGCGGCATCACGTTCAGGCCCCGATCGCGCGGCGACAGCGCGAGGTGGGCCGCGATGCTGTGAGCCGACGCGACGAGATTTGCCTGCGACAACGGCACGATCTTCGGTCGGGCGGTGGTGCCCGACGTGTGCAGGATCAGCGCCACATCGTCTGCCGCGGGCGAGGAGAGGTCGGAGGCCGACTCGTCCGTTCGACGAGGCGCGTGGGCGCCGATGGCCGCGGCGGTCAGGTCGAAGCGCCCGGCTGGTGCGCCTGGATCCGTGTCGAGCTCGAACACCGCGAGGCCCAGGTCGGCAGCGGCATCGCGAACCGGCCCGCGCTCGTCGCGCCGGATCACGATCGCGTCGGCGCGAGAGTCCTCGAGGTAGAAGCGGAACTCGTCGCCCCGGTAGTCGGGATTCAGTGGAACGCAGGTCGCGCAGGAAGCGATCGCGAGGACGGCCGATGCGGCCTCCGGGCCGTTCGGCAGGGACACGGCGATCCGGGAGCCGCGACCGAGCCCCGCGGCACGGAAGACGTCCGCGCACTGTTCCGCCTGCGTCGACAGGTCGGCGTACGAGCCTGGTTGCCTGCCGCTGGCAAGCAGCACGGGAGACCCGCCCGCCTCGAGGCGCCGGCTCTTCAGAAGTTGCGCGATGGTCGACACGGCTCTGCCCTCCCCCGGAGAATCGAAGGGACGAGCGGCCGACTCCGCTCCTCCCGGCTCATGCACTATGCCTGCAGCCGGGCCGGTCGGGTCGTGAACGATTTCTCGCAGATGGCGGATGGGGGTGCGCCGCGGCCTTGCGGCCCGATCAGGACCCCGACCGCTCCCCCGTTTCCGGCCCCGTCTCCCAAGGCATCGGCCCCCGCGGCCTTGGCGCGGGCCGGCCTGGCGGCGGCCGGTGACTCGGTGGCTGCGCCACGGGCGGCGGGCGACCGTTCGGGGGTGGCCGGAGGCCCGGAGGCGGCCGGTGGTTGGGCGGCGGCCGGTACGACGGCGGGCGCGTGTACACCGGCGGCGCGACGTAGACCGGGGGCGGGGTGACGATGACCGGAGGCGGCAGGTAGGCCGGCGGTGGCAGGTAAACCGGCGGCGGATGGCGGGGCACGTAGTAGGGATCGACCCATGCCGGCGCCAGCGGGTAGGGCTCCACGTAGACCGGGCCGGCCGCCGGATGCCCCTCTTCGTAGTAGACGGCGGTGGTTGCCGGCGTGACGCAGCCCGCCAGCAGCAGGCTGAGGCCCAGCGCGGCAAGGCCGCCGATTCGGATCGCGTTCATGATTTCGGAAACGGACGCGTGCGGGCCGGGGTTGACCGTCCCGGTCAGGCTTTACACTCGCTAACAGAGTTCACCACATTCCCGGAGTTCGCGGGATTCCCTCAGGAGATCGCAACAATGACCACACACCGGATCGCGGTGATCCCGGGCGACGGCATCGGCAAGGAGGTGGTGCCCGAAGGCCTGCGCGTGCTCGACGCGGCGGCGCGCAAGTTCGGCATCGACCTTCGTTACGACCACTTCGACTTCGCGAGCTGCGACTGGTATGCGAAGCACGGCGAAATGATGCCGTCGAACTGGAAGGACCAGATCGGCGGCCACGATGCGATCTTCTACGGCGCGGTCGGCTGGCCGGCCACGGTGCCCGACCACATCTCGCTGTGGGGTTCGCTGCTGCTGTTCCGCCGCGAGTTCGACCAGTACATCAACCTGCGCCCGGTGCGGTTGATGCCCGGCGTGCCCAGCCCGCTGGCAAACCGCAAGCCCGGCGACATCGACTTCTACGTGGTGCGCGAGAACACCGAGGGCGAGTACTCGTCGATCGGCGGCAAGATGTTCCCCGGCACCGACCGCGAGATCGTGATCCAGGAGTCGATCTTCACCCGTACCGGCGTCGACCGCGTGCTGCGCTACGCCTTCGAGCTGGCCCGCAAGCGGCCGAAGAAGCACCTGACCTCGGCCACCAAGTCGAACGGCATCTTCATCTCGATGCCCTACTGGGACGAGCGGGTCGCCGAGATGCAGGCGAGCTATCCCGACGTGAAGGTCGACAAGTTCCACATCGACATCCTGACCGCGCACTTCGTGCGCAACCCGCACTGGTTCGACGTGGTCGTCGCGAGCAACCTGTTCGGCGACATCCTGTCCGACCTGGGCCCGGCCTGCACCGGCACGATCGGCATCGCGCCGTCGGCCAACATCAACCCCGAGCGCAAGTTCCCGTCCTTGTTCGAGCCGGTGCACGGTTCGGCGCCGGACATCGCAGGCAAGGGCGTCGCCAACCCGATCGGGCAGATCTGGTGCGGTGCGATGATGCTCGAGCACCTCGGGCACAAGGACGCCCACGATGCGATCCTGCGCGCGATCGAGCAGGTGACCGAGAACGGCCCGCGCACGCCCGACATGGGCGGCAAGGCCACCACCGCCGACGTCGGCCGCGCGGTCGCCGAAGCGCTCGGCTGAGCGCGGCCTGGCCACCGTCCTCGAACCCGCAGCGCGGGGGCGGGGGCTGCGGCGCGCCGGAAGGGGGCGCGGCGGCAGGGCGGCGGCACGATCTCGGGCCGGATCGGGGTCATTGCGTGAAGGGGGGCGGAGATCGGATACATTCCGCCCATCCGTTCTCTCGCCTCCTCGTCCTTCCTCAAAGGAGACCCCCCATGTCGCATCGTCGCCCGGCGCTGAAGCGCCTCGTTGCCGGCCTCGCCGGCGCCGCGGCCGTTCTTTCGGCCGCCCCTGCCTTCGCGCAGGACTACCCGACCCGCGCGATCTCGATCACCGTGCCCTTCGCGGCCGGCGGCCCGACCGACACGGTGGCGCGCACCGTTGCCGACGCGATGGCCAAGGCCATGCCCGGCGCCAACTTCGTCGTCGAGAACGCCGCCGGCGCCGGCGGCACGATCGGCGTCGGCAAGGTCGCCCGCGCCAAACCCGACGGCTACTCGCTGCTGGTCTTCCACATCGGGATGGCGACCCAGCCGTCGCTGTACCGGAAGCTCCAGTACAAGCCGCTCGAGGACTTCGAGTTCATCGGCATGATCAACGAGGTGCCGATGACGATCATGGTGAAGAACGACCTGCCTGCGAAGAACATGGCCGAGCTCGTTCCCTACCTGAAGGCCAACGCATCGAAGGTCACGCTCGCCAACGCAGGCATCGGCGCGGCCTCGCACCTGTGCGGCCTGATGTTCCAGGCGGCGATCAGCCAGGAGCTGGTCACCGTGCCGTACAAGGGCACGGCGCCTGCGATGGCAGACCTGATGGGCGGGCAGGTCGACCTGCTGTGCGACCAGACCACCAACACGACCCCGCAGATCAAGGGCGGCAAGGTGAAGGCGATCGCGATCACCTCGCCGAAGCGGATCCCGTCGCTGCCCGATGTGCCCACGATGATCGAGCAGGGCTACAAGGACTTCGACATCTCGATCTGGCACGGCATGTACGCGCCCAAGGGCACGCCGAAGGCGGTCATCGACAAGCTGGTCGCCGGGCTGCAGCAGGCGCTGAAGGACGAGAACCTCAACAAGCGCTTCGCCGACCTCGGGGCAACGACCGTGTCGACCGATCGCGCCACGCCCGAGGCGCTGCGCAAGCACCTCGCTTCCGAGATCGATCGCTGGCGTCCGGTGATCCAGAAGGCCGGCGTCTACGCCGACTGACGGCGCGCGAGGAGATCGGCTCGGCGACCCCGGGCCGCTCGCGTCGATTTCTTCGCGTTCGGGGCTGCGGGGCGCCGGCCCCGCTGCGGTAAAGTTCGCGGGATGAACCCCCGCGAACTGCTCCTCGAGAGCTTCCGGGCGGCGGTCGACGCCGCCGACCCGCTGAAGACCCTTTCCGGCTTCCTGCCCGTTCCGAACGAGATCCGGAAGTTCCGGCGTACGCTGGTCGTCGGCGCCGGGAAGGCGGCGGCCAGCATGGCCCGGGCGGTCGACGACCACTGGCCCGGCGACGCGCCCCTCGAGGGTCTGGTCATCACCCGCTACGCGCACGGCATGCCCTGCCGCCGCCTGCAGGTGATCGAGGCCGGTCACCCGGTGCCCGACGAGGCCGGCGAGCGGGCGGCCGCCGACATCCTGCGCCGGGCCGGCGAGCTCGGCCCCGACGACCTGCTGCTGGTCCTGGTCTCCGGCGGCGGCTCGAGCCTGCTGAGCCTGCCGGTCGACGCTGTGCCGATGGCCGACCTGAAGGCGGTGACGCGCTCCCTGCTGGCGAGCGGCGCGCCGATCCAGGAGATGAACGTGGTGCGCAAGCACCTGTCGCGGATCCAGGGCGGCCGGCTCGCGCAGGCCACCCGCGCGAGCGTTCTGGCCCTGGTGATCTCGGACGTGGCCGGCGACGACCTGTCGGCGATCGCGAGCGGCCCCTGCGCGCCGGACCCGAGCACCTATGCCGACGCGCTCGACGTTCTGGCGCGCTGGGACGTCGCGCCGCCCGAGTCGGTTGCCCGGCACCTGCAGGCCGGCCTTCGCGGCGAGGTCGGCGAGACGCCGAAGCCCGGCGATCCGGTCTTCGGGCGGGTGCGCAGCGAGCTGGTGGCCACCGCCCACCGCAGCCTGGAGGCCGGCGCCGCCGTGTTCGGGCGTGCCGGCGTCCGCGCGGCGATCCTCGGCGACACGGTGACCGGCGAGGCGCGCGACGTGGCCCAGGTGATGGCGGCGCTCGCGCGCGAGATCGCCTCGCGCGACGCGCCGTTCGCCCGGCCGGTCGCGCTGGTGTCGGGCGGCGAGTGCACGGTCACGGTTCGCGGCAAGGGCCGGGGCGGCCGCTGCGCCGAATTCCTGCTGGCGCTCGGTCGCGAGCTCGACGGGCTGGCCGGCGCGTGGGCGATCGCCGCCGACACCGACGGCATCGACGGCGTCGAGGACAACGCCGGCGCGCTGCTCGCGCCGGACTCGCTCGCTCGGGCCCGCGTCCTGGGCCTCGACGCGCGCAGGCTGCTCGACGACAACGACGCGTGGCGCTTCTTCTCTTCGCTCGACGACCTGGTGGTGACCGGGCCGACGCGCACCAACGTCAACGACTACCGGGCGATCCTGCTGTTGCCCAGCTGAGCCCCTCCGCCCGGGCGGGCGTCCGCGGGTCGCGGGCGCCGGCGCGCCGGGCCGCGAAAGAAACCGATCCGGAGCCGATCTTGAACACGAAGCAGACTCCCGCCACGCTGACCCTGACCCGGCCCGACGACTGGCACCTGCACCTGCGCGACGGCAGCGCGCTCGAGGCGGTGGCGGGTGCGAGCGCCGCGCAGTTCGCCCGGGCGATCGTCATGCCGAACCTGAAGCCGCCGGTGACCACCGTGGCGCAGGCGCTCGCGTATCGCGAGCGGATCCTCGCCGCGCTGCCGCCGGGCAGCGACTTCGAGCCGCTGATGACGCTGTACCTGACCGACGTCACCCCGTCCGACGAGATCCTGCGCGCCGCCGAGGGCGGCGTGGTGCGGGCGGTCAAGCTCTACCCTGCCGGCGCGACCACGAACTCGGACGCCGGCGTCACCGACATCGCGCGGCCGCGCGCGGCGCTCGAGGCGATGCAGCGGGTCGGCATGCCGCTTCTGGTGCACGGCGAAGTGACCGACGCCGACATCGACGTCTTCGACCGCGAGGCAGTGTTCATAGACCGGGTGCTCGAGCCGCTGCGGCGCGACTTCCCGGCGCTGCGCATCGTGTTCGAGCACATCACGACCCGCGAGGCGGCGCAGTACGTCGAGCAGGCCGCCGACGGCATCGGCGCCACGATCACCGCGCACCACCTGCTCTACAACCGCAATGCGATCTTCAGCGGCGGCCTGCGCCCGCACTGGTACTGCCTGCCGGTGCTCAAGCGCGAGGTTCATCGCCAGGCGCTGGTGGCTGCGGCCACCGGCGGCAACCCGCGCTTCTTCCTCGGCACCGACAGCGCGCCGCACCCGGCGCGGCTGAAGGCGCACGCCGCCGCCTGCGCCGGCTGCTACACCGCGCCGCACGCAATGGAGCTGTACGCGACCGCCTTCGAGCGGGCCGGCGCGCTCGACCGGCTCGAGGCCTTCGCCAGCTTCCACGGACCCGACTTCTACCGGCTGCCGCGCAATGCCGGCCGCATCACGTTGCGGCGCGAGCGCTGGACGATCCCTGAAACGTTACCCTTCGGCGACGACGACATCGTGCCGCTGGCCGGCGGCGAGTCGCTCGAGTGGAAGCTCGTCGCCTGACGCAGACTCGCACCGAGCCCTGGCTGGCGCCGTTCTCCGACTGGCTCGCGGGCAGCGATCCGCGTGCCGGGGGGCGGCTGGACCTCGAATGCCTGAACGAAATGGCCGAGGCGCGGCGGCTCGCGCTCGAGAGCGGCCGGCCGGTGCGCTTCGTCGACGCCGCGCAGGCGGACGATTCGCCCTACGAACTCGGCATTGCCGCGAGCGGGCGCGTGCCGACCCGTGTGTCGGGCGACGGCATGGTCCACGACTGGTTCAACGCGCTGTGCTGGCTCCGCTGGCCGGCGATCAAGGCGCGGATGAACCGGCTTCAGGCCGAGGCGATCCGGGCCCGCCCCGAGAGCCTCGCCGGGCGCCGCGGCGCATTGCGCGACGCGGTCACGCTGTTCGACGAGAGCGGAGCGCTGTTCGTGAGCGACGACGACGACGCGCTCGATCGATGGCGCCGTTTCGACTGGACGGGCCTGTTCGTCGCGCGGCGCGACGCGTTCGCCGGCGGCGTTCGCGTGCTGGTCGTGGGCCACGCGCTGCTCGAGAAGCTGCAGGCCCCGTACAAGGCGATCTGCGCGCAGGCCCTCGCGGTGCGCCGGCCGGCCGGCGGCCTGCCGGGCGCGTTGGCGGGCGACCGGTCCCACGCGCCGAGCGTCGCCTCGCTCGGCGCGCCCGATGCACCGGACGCGCTCGACGAGCTGGACGACCTGGACGCCCGCGTGGCGGCCTCGCTCGATGCGCAGGCACTGTCGCGCGAGAGCCTTCGGCCGCTGCCGCTGCTCGGCATCCCCGGCTGGTGGCCGGGGAACGCCGACCCCGCGTTCTACAATGACGGCTCGGTATTCAGACCAGACAGACGAAGGAGTTCCCGACGATGAAGATCCTGGTGACCGGCGGCGCCGGCTTCCTCGGCCAGCAGCTGACCCGAGCGCTGCTCGATCGCGGCTCGCTGCGGCTCGCGGCCGGCGACGCGAAGATCGACCGGATCGTCTGCTTCGACCAGACGGCCGGCGCGCTGCAGGATCCGCGCGTGGAATACGTGACCGGCGACATCGCCGATCCGGCAACGGTCCGTCGCCTCGTCGATGCCGACACCGCAGTCGTCGTGCACCTGGCCGCCGTGGTCAGCGGCGGCGCCGAGGCCGACTTCGACCTCGGCATGCGGGTGAACCTCGACGGCACCCGGCTGCTTCTCGAGACCTGCCGCGCGGTCGGCCACCAGCCCCGGGTGCTCTTCGCCAGTTCGATCGCGGTCTTCGGCGGCGACCTGCCGCCGGTCGTGACCGACGCGACCACCCCCACGCCGCAGGGCTCCTACGGCATCCAGAAGCTGATCGGCGAACTGCTGGTCCAGGACTTCAGCCGCAAGGGCTACGTCGACGGGCGCAGCGTCCGCGTGCCCACCGTGGTGGTGCGCCCCGGCCGGCCCAACGCCGCGGCCTCGGGCTTCGCTTCGGGGATCATCCGCGAGCCGCTGTCCGGGGTCGAGGCGATCCTGCCGGTCGAGCCGTCGACGAAGATGTGGGTCGCGTCGCCGCGCGCGGTCGTGAAGATGTTCCTGCACGCGCTCGAGCTCACGCCGCAGGACTGGGGCTGGAACCGCTCGCTGAACCTGCCCGGCCTGGTCGTCAGCATGGAAGAGGAACTGGCCGCGCTGCGCGAGGCGGCCGGCGAGCAGGCGGTCGCGCTGGTCCGGCACCAGCCCGACGAGGCGGTCCTGAAGCTGGTCCGCACCTGGGCCGCGACCTTCGACACCTCGCGGGCGCTGGCCATGGGTTTCCGGGCCGACGCCGATTTCGCAGCCATCGTTCGCGCCTACATCGAGGACAACCCCGACGCGATCCGCTTGCCGGGCGTGCGTCGCTGAGCCACCGGGCCTTCGGGCCCGTCCCGGGTGGCTTGCGGGCCTCGATCTTCCCGGGCCGCCGGCGCCAGACCTTCTCCTGATAGCGAGCACTGACTTTCCACTGCTGCCCCAAAGGGGTAGAATTCCTGTCGGGAGCGAGCTGGACGGCCGCTGGACGCGGCGCGAGCCGCGCTGGAGGAAGGTCCGGACTCCGCAGGGCAGGGTGCTGGCTAACGGCCAGGCGCAGCAAGCCGAAAGGCCCAGGGCGACGGAAAGTGGAACAGAGAGCAGACCGCCCAAGCGGCAGCCGGTTCGCCGGCTGCCGACGGCAAGGGTGAAACGGCGAGGTAAGAGCTCACCGCGGCCGTGGCGACACGGCCGGCACGTCAAACCCCACCCGGAGCAACATCGAATAGGCATGCGCGTCGCCTTCGGGCGGCACAGGACGGCCCGTCCGAGCATGCGGGTAGATGGCTAGAGCGGTCGGGCAACCGACCGCCCAGACGAATGGTCGTCACGCCGGGTCTCGGCCCGGCGAACAGAATCCGGCCTACAGGCTCGCTCCCCCTTCCTTTCCGTTTTCTTCACAAGGCACATTCACTTCGTCGCCCAAGTCCTTAATCGGGCGACGAATTCGTTCGTTTGCCATTTTTCAGCAGATTTCGCTAAGTCTTTGTCAGGACTGGAAAATTCCATCCGGTTCGGCTTGCCATGCCGCAGCCTTTTCCGTAAAGTGGTGACTTGTGCAAATAAGTGCAGATTAGTGGGGAGAGGAGCCCTTCCGGTGGGGCGCCGTCCCACGCACGCAGCCGGATCGGAAGGGCATGTTCCAGGGAAGTTCAGCGCTGTTGCTCGATGCGAAAGGGCGGATGACCGTCCCGACCCGGCATCGCGACGCGCTCGGCGCCCAGTGTGAACACAAGCTGACCCTCACCCGCCATCCCGACGGCTGCCTGCTGCTGTTTCCCCGGCCGGTCTGGGAGGCCCAGCGCGAGCGGCTCGCCGCGCTGCCGATCTCCGCGCGCGCCTGGACCCGGATCTTTCTGGGCAGCGCCTGCGACGTCGAGATGGACGGCACCGGCCGCATCCTGATCTCCCCGGAGTTGCGAAACGCGGCCTCGTTGTCGAAGGAGGTGATGCTGCTGGGCATGGGCAACCACTTCGAGATCTGGGATGCCGCGACGCTGGCCGATAAGGAGAAGGCCGCGATCGCCGCCGGGATGCCCGAAGCCCTCGCGAACTTCAATTTTTGACCCGTGAATGCGCCCGGCGATGAACCGCGCGAACAACGGGCCCCGGACTCCGGACACGAACCGGTCCTGCTCGATGCCTGCATGCGCGCGCTCGCGATCCGCCCCGATGGCCGCTACGTGGACGGCACCTTCGGGCGCGGCGGCCACAGCGCGGCGATCCTGCGCGCGCTCGGGCCGGCCGGCAGGCTGGTCGCGATCGACCGCGACCCTTCGGCCGTCGCGGCCGGCCGCGCGTGGACCGATCCGCGCTTCTCGATCGATCACGCCCGCTTCTCGGAGATCCGGGAGGTGCTCGACGCCCGCGGCATCGCCTCGGCCGACGGCATCCTGCTCGACCTCGGCGTTTCCTCGCCCCAGCTCGACGAGGCGCATCGCGGTTTCAGCTTTCGCGCGGACGGCCCGCTGGACATGCGGATGGATCCGACCCGGGGCGTGTCGGCCCGCCAGTGGCTGCTCGAGGCGTCCGAGCAGGACATCGCAAAGGTGGTGAGGGAATATGGGGAAGAACGGTTTGCTGTTCCGATTGCACAGGCGATTGTTGCTCGCCGCCGGGACGCCGGCGACGACGCGCTCCGCACGACGGGAGAGCTTGCCGCACTCGTGGCTGGTGTCGTCAGGCGGCGCCAGAAGCGGCCGGAGGTGGGCAAGGACCCGGCCACTCGCACCTTTCAGGCTCTACGGATTCTCGTCAATCAGGAGCTTGAGGAGCTCGCGCTAGTGCTCGATCGCGCGGTCGCCTGCCTGTCGCCCGGCGGGCGGCTCGCGGTGATCAGCTTCCACTCGCTCGAGGATCGGATGGTCAAGCAGTTCATCGCACACGAGGCCGGCCGGGACGCTCCGCGCGACCCGGTCACCGGCGCGCCGCGGCCGCTGGCGGCCGCGCGCCTGCGCCCGGTGGCGCGCGTGCTGCCCGGCGATCGCGAGATCGCGGCCAACCCGCGCGCCCGCTCGGCAGTGCTGCGGGTCGCCGAGCGGCTCTGAGCGCGGACGATGCTCGTCAGGTTCAACCTCATGCTGACCGCCCTGCTCGTGATCTGCGCGCTCGGACTCGTGACCTCGCAGCACCGCGCCCGCAAGCTCTTCATCGATCTCGAGCGGGCGCAGGCCAACGCCGGCGCGCACGAGGTGCGCTGGAACCAGTTGCAGGTCGAGCAGACCGAGCTCGCCACCTCCGCGCTGATCGACGCCCGCGCGCGGCGCGAGCTCGGCATGCAGGCGGTGCCGGCGGACCGCACGCTGCACCTGAGCCTCGATCCGGTGACCCGCACGGTGAGCCTGAGCCAGCCGTGGATCGAGAAGGCGGCCGGAGGCAAGCCCGGCGGCGTTCGCGCTGCCGCGGCAGGCGGCGCCCGGCCCGCCGCCCAGGCCGGCGCGCAGCGCGGGCCGGCGTCCTCGGCCGCGTCGGCCCGGGCGCTCCCTTCGGCCGGACCGGCCCGCGCGGCTCCGGCGGCCGCCGCGCCGAAGCCGGTTTCCAAGCAGCCCGCGGGCGCCGCGGCCGGGGAGGAGCGCCGATGACGCGCAGGCGCGGTCGTCACGTGCCCTTCGCCGCGAACCCGCTGCTGCGGGTCCGGCTGCCCGCCTACCGCTCGCAGCTGGTGATGTTCTGCGTGGCGGTCGGCTTCGTTGCGCTCGCTGCCCGGGCCGTCTGGCTGCAGGTCTTCTCGCAGGACTTCCTGCAGCGGCAGGGCGAGTCCCGCTACGCGCGCACGATCGAGCTGCCGGCCTCGCGCGGCAAGATCTTCGACCGCAACGGCGTGGTGCTGGCGTCGAGCCTGCCCGCGCGCGCGGTCTGGGCGTCGCCCGACGACGTTGACGCGACGCCAGGGCAAGTCGCCGAGCTGGCGAAGCTGCTGCAGATGAAGCGATCCGAGCTCGAGCGCAAGCTCGCCGACAGCGACCGGACCTTCGTCTACCTGCGCCGGCAGGTCGACCCGGAGGTCGCGCAGAAGATCGCCGCGCTCGGCATTCCCGGCATTCACCAGCAGCGCGAATACAAGCGCCACTATCCCGAGGGCGAGACGATCGCCCACATCGTCGGATTCACCAACGTCGAGGACATCGGCCAGGAGGGCGTCGAGCTCGCGAAGAACGGCGTGCTGGCCGGCCAGCCGGGCAGCCGGCGCGTGATACGCGACCGCTTCGGCCGGGTGATCGAGGACGTCGGCGCGACCCGCGAGCCGCACCACGGCAGCGACCTCGCGCTGTCGATCGACGCGAAGATCCAGTTCCAGACCTTCGACGCGATCCGCGAGGCGGTCCGCGAGCACAAGGCCAAGGCCGGGGCGGCGGTGGTGCTCGACGTGAAGACCGGCGAGGTGCTGGCGCTCGCGAACTGGCCGACCTACGACCCGAACCGGCGCGACAAGCTGACCGGCGCGCAGCTGCGCAACCGGGTGCTCACCGACACCTTCGAGCCGGGCTCGACCATGAAGCCGTTCACCGCGGCGCTGGCGCTCGAGCTCGGCAAGGCACGCCCGGACACCGTCATCGACACCGCGCCCGGGCGGATGCGGATCGGCTCGCACACGATCGGCGACGCCCACCAGCACGGGCTGCTGACGCTCGAGGAAGTCATCCAGAAGTCGTCGAACGTCGGCACCGCGAAGCTCGCGCTCGACATGCCGGCCCAGAAGATGTGGGAGTTCTATGCGGCGCTCGGCTTCGGCCAGGCGCCCAGGGTCGGCTTTCCGGGCGCGGTCGCCGGCCGCGTCCGGCCCTATCGCACCTGGAAGCCGATCGAGCAGGCCACGATGTCCTACGGGCACGGCATGTCGGTGTCGCTGCTGCAGCTCGCGCGCGCCTACAGCGTGTTCGCGCGCGACGGCGACCTGATGCCGGTCTCGATCTTCCGCGTGGACGGCAAGCCGCATGGCGAGCAGGTGATCCGCCCGCAGACCGCGAAGGCGGTCCGGCGGATGCTCGAGCTCGCGGCCGGCCCCGGCGGCACCGCCCCGCGCGCCCAGATCGCCGGCTACCGGGTCGCCGGCAAGACCGGCACGGCCCACAAGCAGGAGGGCGGGCGCTACGTCAACAAGTACATCTCGTCGTTCGTGGGCTTCGCGCCGGCCTCCGACCCGCGCATCGTCGTGGCGGTGATGATCGACGAGCCCTCGGCGGGCAAGTACTACGGCGGCGTCGTCGCGGCGCCGATCTTCGCGCGCATCGTCGGCGACTCGCTGCGCGCGCTGCGCATCCCGCCCGACGCGCCCCTCGCGCAGGTGGTGCTGCCGGCCGAGGCCGTCAAGGAGAGCATGTGACCGATCCGCGCCAGGAAGGCGACTCGCCGGTGCAGGGCCTCGTGGCCTGGCTGCGCGACACGGTCGCGCCCGGGGCGGCGCTGGTTGCCGACAGCCGCGCGGTGCGGCCCGGCGACGTCTTCGTCGCGATGCCCGGGCGGGTCGGCGACGGTCGCCGGCACATCGGCGCCGCGGTGGCGGCAGGCGCCGCCGCCGTGCTGAGCGAGGCGGGCGGCGGGTTCGGCGAGCCCGGCGTGCCGCACCTGGAAGTCGAGGGCCTGGCCGCGCTGGCCGGGCGCCTGGCGGCGCAGTGGTACGGCGACCCTTCGTCGCGCCTGAAGGTCGTCGCGGTCACCGGCACCAACGGCAAGACCAGCTGCACGCAGTGGATCGCGCGCGGGATGGCAGAGTGGGGCCGCCGGGCCGCGGTGATCGGCACGCTGGGCAGCGGCATCGTCGAGCCCGGCGAAGCGGGCGCGTCGCTGCAGTCCTTCGGGCTCACCACGCCCGACGCGTTGTCGCTGCAGCGCATGCTCGCGGCCTTCGTCGACGCGGGCGTCGAGGTCGTGGCGATGGAGGCGTCGTCGATCGGCATCGACCAGGGGCGGATCGACGGCCTGAGGGTCGACGTTGCGGTCTTCACGAACTTCTCGCGCGATCACCTCGACTACCACGGCGACGAGCGCGCCTACCTCGGCGCGAAGCTCAGGCTGTTCGCGTGGCCGGGCCTGCGGGTGGCGATCGTCAATGGCGACGACCCGATCGCCCCGGTCGTGATCGACACGGTCGCCGAAGGCGTGCAGACGGTCGCGTTCGGGCAGTTGCCAGGCGAGCACGGCTGGCGCGCCAGGAAGAAGCTGTCCGCCTGGCAGATCAACGAGGGCGCCAGCGCGATGGACGTCTCGATCGGCGGGGACTACGGTCGCGCCCAGATCGAGTTCTCGGTCCTCGGCCGCTTCAACGTGGTGAACGCGACCGCGGTCGCCGCGACCTGGATCGCGCTGGGCATGCCCTTCGACGAGGCCATGCGCCGCCTCCACTCGCTGCAGCCGATCCCCGGGCGCATGCAGCGGATCGAGGCGCCAGGCGCGCCGCTGGTCGTGGTCGACTACGCCCACACCCCCGACGCGCTGATGAGCGTGCTGCAGGCGCTGCGGCCGGTGGCCACGGCGCGCGGGGGTTACCTGTGGTGCGTGTTCGGCGCCGGCGGCGACCGCGATACCGGCAAGCGGCCGCTGATGGGGCTGGTGGCCGAGCGCAACGCGGACCGGGTGGTGATCACCAGCGACAACCCGCGCAGCGAGACGCCGTTCCGCATCGCGTCCGACATCCGGGCGGGCCTGACCCGCGAACCCTGGCTCACCGAGCTCGACAGGCGCGAGGCGATCGCGCGCACGCTGGCGATCGCGTCGCCGGCCGACGTCGTGCTGGTGGCCGGCAAGGGGCACGAGAACTACCAGGAGATCGCCGGCGTGCGGCACCCCTACTCGGACATCGACACCGTGCGCGAGCTGCTGGGCCTGCGCGAGTCCGCCGGGGAGCACGCCGATGTTTGACCTGCGCCAGGCGCTCGACTGGCTCTCGGCCGGCAGGCTGATCGGCGACCCCGCGGTCCGGGTGACCGGCGTGTGCACCGACACGCGCGCCCTGCTGCCGGGCCAGTTGTTCGTCGCGCTGCGCGGCGAGCGCTTCGACGCCCACGACTTCGCGGTCCGGGCCCGCGCGGCGGGCGCCGCGGCGGTGCTCGTCGAGCGCTGGGTCGAGGGCCTGCCCCTCCCGGTGCTCTGGGTGCCCGACGCCCGCCGCGCGCTCGGCGAGCTGGCGGCTGGCTGGCGCCGCCGCTTCACGCTGCCGCTCGTCGCGGTCACCGGCAGCAACGGCAAGACGACCGTCAAGGAAATGATCGCCGCGATCCTCGCCGAGGCCTTCGGAGAGAAGGCGCGGCTCGCCACCCGGGGCAACCTGAACAACGACGTAGGCTTGCCGCTGACGCTGTTCGGCCTGCGCGACGCGCATCGCGCGGCCGTCGTCGAGCTCGGCATGAACCGGCCGGGCGAGATCGCGTGGCTGTCGCAGATCGCGGCGCCGACGGTCTCGCTGGTCAACAACGCGCAGCGCGAGCACCAGGAGTTCATGCGCAGCGTCGAGGCGACCGCGATCGAGAACGGCCAGTCGATCGCCGCGCTGCCGGCCGACGGCATCGCGGTGTTCCCCGGCGACGATCCGCACACGCCGGTCTGGCGCGAGCTGGCCGGCTCGCGCCGGTGCTTCGAGTTCGGCCTGCGCGCCGATGCGGCGGACCATGCGCGCTTCACCGTATCGGCCGAGGCCGGCGCGCGGCCCGAGGGCTTCACGATCGCGATCGCCGGCCAGGCCTACCCGGTGCGGCTCGCGATCGACGGCGCGCACAACGTGCGCAACGCGCTTGCCGCCGCCGCCTGCGCGCTCGCCGCCGGCGCCGGCGCCGACGCGATCGTGCGCGGGCTCGAGCGCTTCCGCCCCGCGGTGGGCCGGCTCGCCCGGCTGCGCGCCGCCAGCGGCGCCACGCTGATCGACGACAGCTACAACGCCAATCCCGATTCGGTGCGCGCGGCGATCGACGTGCTGGCCGCGCTGCCTTCGCCCAGGGTGCTGGTGCTCGGCGACATGGGCGAGGTCGGCGACGAAGGGCCCCGCTTCCATCGCGAGGTCGGCGACTACGCCCGCGAGCGGGGCGTCGACCGGCTGCTCGCGCTCGGCGACGCGACCCGCGAGACGGTCGCGGCCTGCGGCCCCTCGGCCACGCACTTCGACGAAGTCGACGCGCTGGTCGCCGCGGCACGCGAGCTGGCGGTGCCGCCGGCCACCGTGCTGGTAAAGGGCTCGCGCTTCATGCGGATGGAGCGCGTCGTCGCCGCGCTCGCCGGCGGGCCGCCACCGGAGGCGCACTGATGCTGCTCGAGCTCACGCAATGGCTGGCGCAGGACATCCGGGCCTTCTCGGTCTTCGGCTACATCACGCTGCGCGCCGTGCTGGCCGCGCTGACCGCGATGGCGATCGGCCTGATCTTCGGCCCCTCGCTGATCCGCAAGCTCACCGAGATGAAGATCGGCCAGGCGGTGCGCACCGACGGCCCGCAGACGCACCTGACCAAGTCCGGCACGCCGACCATGGGCGGCGCGCTGATCCTGATCTCGATCGGGGCGGCCACGCTGCTGTGGGCCGACCTGACGAACCGCTTCGTCTGGATCGTGCTGGTCGTCACGCTGGGCTTCGGCTGGATCGGCTGGATCGACGACTACCGCAAGGTCGTGCACCGCGATCCGAAGGGCATGTCGGCGAAGGAGAAGTATTTCTGGCAGTCGGCGATCGGGCTGGTGGCTGCCATCGCGCTGGCCTTCGCGGTGCCCGCCCAGTCCAACGCGCAGGCCTGGTCGCTGTTCGTCGACTGGGTCGGGAGCGGCTTCACGGCGAGCCTGCCGGCGCAGGCCGACCTGATCGTGCCCTTCTTCAAGAACGTCGCCTACCCGCTCGGCGTGATCGGCTTCATCGTGCTGACCTACCTGGTGATCGTGGGCACCAGCAACGCGGTGAACCTGACCGACGGCGCCGACGGCCTGGCGATCATGCCGTCGGTGCTGGTCGGTTCCGCGCTCGGCGTCTTCGCCTACGTGACCGGCAACGCGGTCTTCGCCAAGTACCTGCTGATCCCGCACATCCCGGGCGCCGGCGAGCTCACCGTCTTCTGCGCGGCGATCGCCGGCGCCGGGCTCGCCTTCCTCTGGTACAACGCCTACCCCGCGCAGGTGTTCATGGGCGACGTGGGCGCGCTGGCGCTGGGCGGCGCGCTCGGCACGGTCGCGGTCATCGTCCGGCAGGAGATCGTGCTGTTCATCATGGGCGGCGTCTTCGTCGTGGAGACGCTGTCGGTGATGCTGCAGGTCGGCTACTTCAAGTACACGAAGCGGCGCTACGGCGAGGGCCGGCGGATCTTCCGGATGGCGCCGCTGCACCACCACTTCGAGGTCGGGGGCGTCAAGGAGAGCCAGGTCGTCGTGCGTTTCTGGATCGTCACGATGATGCTGGTGCTGTTCGGCCTGTCGACGCTGAAGCTGCGGTGAGGGCGGCATGACCGACGCGACCCTGACCACCGGCGCCGACTCCCAGCTGAGGCTGTTCGACCTCGCGGGCCGGCGCGCGCTGGTCCTCGGGCTCGGCGATTCCGGCCTGGCGATGGCGCGCTGGCTGGCCGCCCGCGGCGCGGTGCTGCGCGTGGCGGACACGCGGGCCGGAGACCCGGCCAGGCTGCCCCGGCTCGCGGAATTGCGCGAGGCGGTCGGCGACGTCGAGGTGCTCGGCGGCGACTTCGACCCGGCCTGGCTCGACGGCGTCGAGCTGCTGGCCTGGAGCCCGGGGCTGTCGATCGAGACCGGCGCGTCCGCCGCCTTCCGCGCTGCCGCCCGCGAGCGCGGCATCCCGGTCGCCGGCGAGCTCGAGCTCTTCGCGCAGGCGCTGGCGGAGCTGCGCGAGGGCGGCTACTCGCCGAAGGTGATCGCGGTGACCGGCACCAACGGCAAGACGACCACGACCGCGCTGGCCGCCCACCTGTGCGCCTCTGCCGGCTACAGCGTGCGTGCGGCCGGGAACATCCGCCCGGCCATGCTCGACGCGCTGCGCGAGGCGATCGCCGCCGACGACCTGCCGCAGGTCTGGGTGCTCGAACTGTCCAGCTTCCAGCTTGCGCTGGCCGACGGCTTCAAGCCCGATGCCGCCGCGATCCTGAACGTCAGCGAGGACCATCTCGACTGGCACGCGTCGATGGCGAGCTATGCCGCCGCCAAGAAGCGCATCTACGCCCCCGGCACGGTGGCCGTGTGCAACCGCGGCGATGCCGCGACCGCGATCGACCGCGAGCCCATGGCGAGCTTCGGCGCCGATGCGCCGGCAAGCGCCGGCGACTTCGGCCTGGTGCGCGACGGCGCGCTGACCTGGCTGGCCCAGGCGGTCGCGGTCGACGACCTGCCGGCGGGGCGCCGCCGGCGCGAGCCGCCGCCCTTCACCGTCCGCAGGCTGATGCCGGCCGACGCGCTGCGCATCCGCGGCCTGCACAACCAGTTGAACGCGCTGGCCGCGCTGGCGCTGTGCGCCGCGATCGGCGTGCCGATGGCGCGGATGCTGCACGGCCTGCGCGCCTACGAAGGCGAGCCGCACCGCTGCCAGCTGATCGCGGTCGTCGACGACGTCGAGTACTACGACGACAGCAAGGGCACCAACGTGGGCGCCACCGTCGCAGCGCTCGAGGGGCTCGGCAAGCGCTGCCGGCTGATCGCGGGCGGCGACGGCAAGGGCCAGGACTTCGCGCCGCTCGCGCCGGCCGTGGCCCACCATGCCACCGGCGTGTGGCTGATCGGGCGCGACGCGCCCCGGCTGCGCGCGGCGCTCGCCCACTGCGGCGTGCCGCTGGTCGACTGCCCGGACCTGCCTGCGGCGGTGCGCGCGGCCGCGCAGGGCGCGCGGGCGGGCGATGCGGTGCTGCTGTCGCCGGCCTGCGCCAGCCTAGACATGTTCCGCGACTACGCGCATCGCGCCGAGGTCTTCGCGAGGACGGTCGGCGAGATCGCGGCCGAACGAGGCAATCCGCTGGAGGCGCCGTGCTGAGCAGCCTGCGCCTGAGGCCGACCGCGCGCGGTGCCGGCGCCCGCGCCGGCACCCGCCTGTCCTCGGCCGCCCCCGGCGTCGACGTCGCGATGCTGTGGGTCGTCGGCGCGCTGCTGCTCACCGGCCTGGTGATGGTCTACTCGGCGTCGATCGCGCTGCCCGATTCGCCGCGCTTCGCGCGCTACCAGCCGACTCACTTCCTGCTCCGTCACCTGCTGGCCGTCTGCGTGGGCCTCGCGGCAGCGGTCGTCGCCTTCTCGGTGCCGATGAACCGCTGGCAGGCGTGGTCGGGCTGGCTCTTTCTGTTCGGGCTGGTCCTGCTGGTGATCGTCCTGGTGCCCGGAGTCGGCAAGGTCGTGTACGGCGCGCGCCGGTGGCTGTCGCTCTACGTGCTGAACCTGCAGCCGTCGGAGCTGATGAAGCTGTTCGTCGTCCTCTACGCGGCCGACTACACGGTGCGCAAGCAGGACCACATGCAGACCGTCAGGAAGGGCTTCCTTCCGATGGGTTTCGCGGTGGCGCTGGTCGGCCTGCTGCTGCTGCTGCAGCCGGACATGGGCGCCTTCGTGGTCATCGCCGGGATCGCGATGGGGGTCCTGTTCCTGGGCGGCCTGAGCGGCAAGCTGTTCGCCGGCCTGGTCGTGATCGCGGGCGTCACCTTCTCGGCGCTGATCGCGCTGTCGCCGTGGCGCCGCGAGCGGATCTTCGCCTACCTCGATCCTTTCGACGAGGCCAACGCGCTAGGCAAGGGCTACCAGCTGTCGCACTCGCTGATCGCGTTCGGGCGCGGCGAGTTCTTCGGCGTGGGCCTGGGCGGTTCGGTGGAGAAGCTGCACTACCTGCCCGAGGCGCACACCGACTTCCTGCTGGCGGTCATCGGCGAGGAACTCGGCCTGGTCGGGGTCATGGCGATCATCGTCGCCTTCTTCTGGCTCACGCGCCGCGCGTTCGAGATCGGCCGTCAGTCGATCAAGCTCGACCGCGTGTACGCGGGGATGGTCGCCAAGGGCATCGGCCTGTGGATCGGCTTCCAGGCCTTCATCAACATGGGCGTGAACACCGGCCTGCTGCCGACCAAGGGGCTGACGCTGCCGCTGATGAGCTACGGCGGCTCGGGCATCCTGGTGAACTGCGTGGCGATCGCGATCCTGCTGCGCGTGGACTTCGAAAATCGAAAACTCATGCGGGGTGCCGCATGAGTTTTCGATTTCGGTGCAGGCTGACTTCGCGCAGCGAAGTCAAGCGAGCCAAGGCGAGCGGCCGGAGCCAGAATCGCCGTTCGTTGCGGGGTGCCGCATGAGCCGGACCGTCATGATCATGGCCGGCGGCACCGGCGGCCACGTGATGCCCGGCCTCGCGGTGGCCGCCGAGATGCGCACGCGCGGCTGGAAGGTCGAGTGGCTGGGCAATCCGGCGGGCATGGAGGCCATGCTGGTGCCCAAACACGGGATCCCGATGCGGCCGGTCGCGATCGGCGGGCTGCGCGGCAAGGGCCTCCTGACCAAGCTCTTGCTGCCGGCGGTGCTGCTGCGCGCCTTCTGGCAGAGCCTGCGCGCGCTGCGCGCCGCCCGTCCGGCCGTCGTGCTGGGCATGGGCGGCTACGTGGCCTTCCCCGGCGGCATGATGGCCTCGCTGACCGGCCGGCCGCTCGTCGTGCACGAACAGAACTCGGTCGCGGGGCTGACCAACCGGCTGCTCGCGAAGGTGGCGGACCGGCGCCTCGAGGCCTTCCCGGGCGCGCTGCCCGGCGCGCGCACCTGCGGCAACCCGGTCCGCGCCGACCTGGCCGGCCTCGCCGATCCGGCGCTGCGCTATGCGGGCCGCAGCGGCCCGCTGCGGCTGCTGGTCGTCGGCGGCAGCCTCGGCGCGCAGGTGCTCAACGAGACGGTTCCCGCGGCGATCGCTGCGCTCCCCGCGTCCGCCCGCCCGCAGGTCGTGCACCAGACCGGGCGCGGCCGCCGCGACGAGGTCGAGCGCCGCTACCGCGAGGCCGGGCTCGACGCGCAGGTCGTCGAGTTCATCGACGACATGGCCACCGCCTACGGCGAGGCCGACCTGCTGGTCTGCCGGGCCGGCGCGATGACCGTCTCGGAGATCGCCGCCGCCGGGGTCGCGAGCGTCCTGGTGCCATTCCCGCACGCGGTCGACGACCACCAGACCGCCAACGCGCGCTACCTGTCGTCGCAGGGCGCGGCGCGCCTTCTTCCGCAATCGCAGCTCGACGCATCGCGGCTCGCGGCGCTCGTGGGCGAGCTCGACCGCGGCGCCTGCGCGCAGATGGCCGCGCGCGCCCGCGCGCTCGCGCGGCCCGATGCGGCGGCCGCCGTGGCCGACGCCTGCGAGGAGGTCGCACTGGACAAATGAAGCACAAGGTCAAGCACATCCATTTCGTGGGCATCGGCGGCGCCGGCATGAGCGGCATCGCCGAGGTGCTGCTGAACCTGGGCTACCGGATCAGCGGATCCGACGTGGCCGACAGCGCCACCACGCGCAGGCTCGAGGCGCTCGGCGCCGCGATCGCGATCGGTCACGCGGCCGGCAACATCGACGGCGCCGATTGCGTGGTCACGTCCACCGCGGTGCGCGGCGACAATCCCGAGGTGATCGCGGCCCGGGGCCGTCGCGTGCCGGTGGTGCCGCGCGCGCTGATGCTGGCCGAGCTCATGAAGCTCAAGCAGGGCGTGGCGATCGCCGGCACGCACGGCAAGACGACGACGACGAGCCTGGTCGCGTCGGTTCTCGCGGCGGGCGGCCTGGACCCGACCTTCGTGATCGGCGGCCGGCTGAACAGCGCCGGCGCCAACGCCAGGCTCGGCACCGGCGAGTACATCGTCGTCGAGGCCGACGAGTCCGACGCCTCGTTCCTGAACCTGTCGCCGATGGTCGCGGTGATCACGAACATCGACGCCGACCACATGGAGACCTACGGGCACGACTTCGCGCGGCTCAAGCAGGCCTTCGTCGATTTCACCCATCGCCTGCCGTTCTACGGCGCGGCGGTGCTCTGCGTCGACGATCCGGTGGTGCGCGAGATCCTGCCCTTCGTTTCCAAGCCGGTGCTCGGCTACGGCCTGTCCGAGGGCGCGCGCTTCCGCGCGGTCGACGTGCGCCCCGACGCGGGCCGGATGCGCTTCACGCTGCTGCGCGAGGACGCGCGGCCGCTGCCGGTGCTGCTGAACCTGCCCGGCGAGCACAACGTGCGCAACGCGCTGGCCGCGATCGCGGTGGCCGACGAGCTCGGCGTCGCCGACGAGGCGATCGCGTCCGCGCTCGCCGAGTTCCGCGGCGTGGGCCGGCGCTTCCAGCGCTGGGGCGAGTTCGCGAGCGCCGACGGCGGCCGCTTCACGCTGGTCGACGACTACGGCCACCACCCGGCCGAGATGGAGGCGACGCTGGCCGCGGCGCGCGGCGCCTTCCCGGGCCGGCGGATCGTTCTCGCCTTCCAGCCTCACCGCTACACCCGCACCCGCGACCTGTTCGAGGACTTCGTCCGCGTGCTCTCGACGGTGGACCTGCTGCTGCTCGCCGAGGTCTATCCGGCCGGCGAGGCGCCGATCGTCGCGGCCGACGGGCGCGCGCTGACCCGCGCGATCCGCGTCGGCGGCCGCGTCGAGCCGGTGTTCGTCGAGGACGTCGCCGACATGCCCGGGAGCATCCTCGATGTCGCGCGCGACGGCGACGTGGTGGTCACGATGGGCGCGGGCTCGATCGGCTCGGTGCCGGCCCGCCTGAAGGAGATCGCCGAGCAGGAGGAAGGCCAGTGAGCGTCGATCCGAAGACCGTCGACCCGGCCGCGATGGGCCGCGTGGCCGTGCTGTTCGGCGGCCGCTCGGCCGAACGCGAGGTCTCGATGATGTCGGGCGCGGGGGTGCTCGAGGCGCTGCGCCGGCGCGGCGTCGATGCGCACCCGTTCGACCCGGCCGAGCGCGCGCTCGACGACCTGCGCCGCGACGGCTTCGAGCGGGCCTTCATCGCGCTGCACGGGCGCTATGGCGAGGACGGCACCGTGCAGGGCGCGCTCGAGCTGCTCGGCATCCCGTACACCGGCAGCGGCGTGATGGCCTCGGCGATCGCGATGGACAAGGTCTTCACGAAGCGGATCTGGCTCACGCACGGCCTGTCCACGCCGGGCTTCGCGGTCGCGCGATGCGCGGCCGACGTCGTGCAGGCCGCGGCCCGCTTCGGCCTGCCGATGGCGGTCAAGCCCTCGCGCGAGGGTTCCACGATCGGCTTCACGAAGCTGACCTCGGCCGACCAGGCGGCCGTCGCCTGGGAGATCGCCCGTCGCCACGACGACGAGGTGCTCTGCGAGGAGTTCGTCGCCGGCCGCGAGCTGACCGTGGCGATCCTCGGCTCCGGCGAGTCGGCGCGCGCGCTGCCGGTCATCGAGATCGTCGCGCCGGCCGGCAACTACGACTACCAGAACAAGTACTTCCGCGACGACACCCGATACGTCTGCCCGGCCGAGCTGCCGGCGCCGCTCGCCGCCCGGATCGCGTCGCTGGCGCTCGACGCCTACCGCGCGCTGAACTGCGAGGGATGGGGCCGCGTCGACGTGATGCTGCGCGACGCCGACCAGGAGCCCTTCCTGCTCGAGGTGAACACCTCGCCCGGCATGACCGGCCACTCGCTGGTGCCGATGGCCGCGCGCGCCGTCGGCATGTCCTACGAGGACCTGTGCCTGGCGATCCTGGCCGGCGCCTCGCTGAAGATCGGGGGCGGCCGGTGAATCCCTGGCAAGACGCCCGCCTGCTGAACACGCTCGCGAACCTGATGTTCGGGCTCGTGCTCGCCGCCTGCCTCGGCGCCGCGTTCTGGTGGGTTTCCCAGCGGCCGGTGTTCACGCTTCGGGCCGTCGAGATCGAGCCCGCGCCGGGCGAGACGCTGCGTCACGTGCCCGACGCCGTGCTCCGCGCCACGGTCGTGCGCGGCGTCCGGGGGAACTTCTTCGCAACCAGCCTGGCCGACGTCCGGGCGCTCCTCGAGACGGTCCCCTGGGTGCGCAAGGCGAGCGTGAGGCGCGTCTGGCCCGACGGGCTGCTCGTCGAGATCGAGGAGCACCGGCCGCTCGCGCTGTGGGGCGACGGCCGGCTGGTCAACACCTTCGGCGAGCTGTTCTCGGCCAACCTCGGCGAGGCCGAGGAGAGCGGGCCCCTGCCGCAGTTCTCGGGGCCGCCGGGCACCGAGGTGCAGGTCGCGCGCCGCTGGGCCGAGCTGCGCCAGGTCGTGGCGCCGCTCGGCGTGGAGCCGGTGGCCGTGTCGCTGTCCGACCGTCACGCCTGGACGCTGAAGCTCTCCGACGGCACGACGCTGTTGCTCGGCCGCGAGCAGGGCATGCCGATCGACCGGCGGCTCGCGCGCTGGGTCGAGACCTATCCGCAGGCGATGGCCGAGCTCCAGCGCCGCGCCGAGGTGATCGACCTGCGCTATCCGAACGGGTTCGCGATGCGCTCGCTGGCGATGCTCGAGGAGTCGGGCGATCCCGACGCGCAGGCGGCGGGCAAGGCGGCCAGGGGGCAGGAGCGTCGCGGGCAGGAGTCGCGCAGGCAGGAGACTCGCGGGCAGGAGCGCGGGCGATGAGGGTCGGGCAGCAAACGGAGGCGCCGCGCCGCGGCGGGCAAATGAGCGGGATGGAAGCAGGGATGAAGGCAGGCATCAACGCAGTCGGGACCGGAGCATGACCAGAGACGCGAAGGACCTGATCGTCGGGCTCGACATCGGCACCTCGAAGATCGTGGCGATCGTCGCGGAGATGCGCGGCGACGGCCACTACGAGATAGTCGGGCTGGGCCAGCACGACTCGAAGGGCCTGAAGAAGGGCGTGGTGGTGAACATCGAGAGCACCGTCGCCTCGATCCAGCGCGCGCTCGAGGAAGCCGAACTGATGGCGGACTGCAAGATCCGCACGGTCTACACCGGCATCGCGGGCAGCCACATCCGCTCGTTCAACTCGAGCGGCATGGTCGCGATCAAGGACAAGGAGGTCACCGAGGCCGACATGGCGCGGGTGATCGAGACCGCGAAGGCGGTCAACATCCCGACCGACCAGCAGATCCTGCACGTGCTGCCGCAGGAGTTCATCATCGACGGCCAGGAGGACATCCGCGAGCCGATCGGCATGAGCGGGGTGCGGCTCGAGGTCAAGGTCCACATCGTGACCGGCGCGGTGTCGGCGGCGCAGAACATCGTCAAGTGCGTGCGCCGCTGCGGGCTCGAGGTGCAGGACCTGATCCTGCAGCCGCTGGCCTCCAGCATGGCGATCCTCACGCAGGACGAGAAGGAGCTCGGCGTCGCGCTGGTCGACATCGGCGGCGGCACGACCGACATCGCGATCTTCACCGGCGGGGCGATCCGCCACACCGCGGTGATCCCGATCGCCGGCGACCAGATCACCAACGACGTCGCGATGGCGCTGCGCACGCCGACCCCCGAGGCCGAGGAGATCAAGCTGCGCTCGGGCATCGCCAAGCAGGCGCTGGCCGATCCGAACGCGAAGATCGAGGTGCCCGGGCTGGGCGACCGCAGCCCGCGCACGCTGTCGCGCCAGGCGCTGGCGGCCGTCATCGAGCCGCGCGTCGAGGAGCTCTTCTCGCTGGTGCAGCAGGTGATCCGCGAGTCCGGCTACGAGGAACTGCTGTCGTCGGGCGTGGTGCTCACCGGCGGCACCAGCCTGCTGCCCGGCATGGTCGAGCTCGCCGAGGACATCTTCCTGAAGCCGGTGCGCATCGGCATGCCGGCCTACAGCGGCGGCCTGGCCGACGTGGTGCGCTCGCCGCGCTACTCGACCGCGGTCGGCCTGCTCGAGGAAGCCCGGATTCAGAGGCTGCGCGGCCGCAAGGTGGCCGAGCAGTCCGGTTCGTTCAAGGAAACGCTGCGACGCATGAAGGAGTGGTTCCTTGGGAATTTCTGACTTTCCGAAGACCCCGTGTTTTTCGCACCGGGGCGGCATGAAGGGGAGGCGGGGCCGAGAGGCCGCGCCTGCGGGGGCGCGCGCCGGAATCCGGCCCGGCTTCCCCGACCTGCCGCCTCACCATCCTGGAGGCCAAGACGATGAGCTTTGAAATGATCGAGAACGAAGTGGAAGGCGCCGTGATCAAGGTGATCGGCGTCGGTGGTGCCGGCGGCAACGCCGTCAACCACATGATCAACCGCGGCGTGCAGGGCGTCGAGTTCATCGCGCTGAACACCGACAAGCAGGCGCTGCGCCGCTCGCTCGCCGAGCGCACGATCCAGCTGGGCGACCAGGGCCTGGGCGCGGGCGCGCGGCCCGAGGCCGGACGGGCGGCGGCCGACGCGATGCGCGACGAGATCCGCGCCGCGCTGCAGGGCGCCAACATGGTGTTCCTCACCGCGGGCATGGGCAAGGGCACCGGCACCGGCGCCTCGCCGATCGTGGCGGAGGTGGCCAAGGAGCTCGGCGTGCTGACGGTCGGCGTCGTCACCAAGCCATTCGAGTTCGAGGGCGCGAAGAAGATGCAGATCGCCGAGCAGGGCATCGACCAGCTCGTCGATCACGTCGACTCGCTGATCGTCGTGCTCAACCAGAAGCTGTTCGAGGTGATGGACGACGACGCCAGCCTCGAGGACGCGTTCCGGCGCGCCGACGACGTGCTGCACAACGCGGTGGCCGGCATCGCCGAGATCATCAACATCCCGGGCCTGGTCAACGTCGACTTCGCCGACGTCCGCACCGTGATGGGCGAGCAGGGCAAGGCGATGATGGGGATCGGCGAGGCCGCCGGCCTCGACCGCGCCCGGATCGCCGCCGAGCAGGCGGTGGCCTCGCCGCTGCTCGACGGCGTCGACCTGCAGGGCGCGCGCGGCGTGATCGTCAACATCACCGCCAACCGCAGCCTGAAGCTCAAGGAGACCAACGACGTCATCAACACGATCAAGGCCTTCTGCGCCGAGGACGCGACGATCATCCACGGCACCGTGTTCGACGAAGGCATGGAAGACCGCCTGCGCGTGACCGTGGTCGCCACCGGCATCGGCAAGCGCGCGGCCAAGCCCGTGCTGGTGCCGCAGTCGCAACTGCGCACCGGCACCGACAACGCGGTCGCGTCCGGGCCGAACTACGGCCAGCTCGACCAGCCGACCGTGTGGCGCAGCGGCCGCGCTTCGGCGGTGGCCCAGGTGCAAGCGCTCGAGGACAGCGGCGTCGAGCGCTTCGACATCCCGGCCTTCCTGCGCAAGCAGGCCGACTGAGCCAGGGCCGCGCGCCCCGGTTCGCCGGTTTCCCCGCGCCGGCGAAGCGGGTCCGCGCAGGACCGCTTCCCGACGCCCGCCCGCGTGGCCTCCGCGGGCGGGCGAGGGTGTCGGGCGCCCCGTCGCGGCGGCGCCCGGCCGCCTTGCCCACTCCGATCGAAGGGGCAAGACGGCCGGGCGCCTGCGTTGCGGGGCGCGAAGTCATAAAATGAAGGGTTCCACAACCCACCACGGAGTTCCGTCATGACGATCAAGGTCGGCGACAAGCTGCCGGAAGCCACGCTGCACGAATTCATCGAAGTCGAGGGCAACGGCTGCTCGATCGGCCCGAACGCGTTCAAGGTCTCGGACCTGGTTCGCGGCAAGAAGATCGTCGTCTTCGGCCTGCCCGGCGCCTACACGCCCACCTGCTCGGCCCAGCACGTGCCGGGCTACCTGAAGCAGCACGACGCGCTGAAGGCGAAGGGTGTCGACGAGATCTGGTGCGTGTCGGTCAACGACGCGTTCGTGATGGGCGCCTGGGGCCGCGACCAGCAGTGCGGCGGCAAGGTCCGCATGATGGCCGACGGCAGCGGCGAGTTCACCAGGGCGATCGGTCTCGAGCTCGACCTGTCGGCCCGCGGCCTGGGCGTGCGCTCGCAGCGCTACGCGATGCTGGTCGAGGACGGCGTGGTCAAGTCGCTCGACGTCGAGGCGCCCGGCAAGTTCGAGGTATCGAGCGCCGACGCCATGCTGGCGCGCCTCTGATCGCGCCGCGCCCGCGCCACCCGCTGCCGCAACCGCCAGGGCCATGATGCGACAACGCACGATCCGCTCGCTGGTGCGAACCACCGGCGTAGGCCTGCACTCGGGCGAGCGGGTCGAGCTCGTGCTGCGCCCCGCGGCCGTGGACACCGGCATCGTCTTCCGGCGGGTCGACCTCGATCCGCCGGTCGAGATCCGCAGCGAGGCGTCGCGGGTCACCGACACCCGGATGGCCTCGACGCTCACCGCCGGCGATGCCGGCGACGCCGCGCAGGTCCGCGTGGCCACCGTCGAGCACCTGATGTCGGCGCTGGCCGGGCTCGGCATCGACAATCTCTACGTCGACGTCACCGCCGGCGAGATCCCGATCCTCGACGGCTCGGCAGGCTCCTTCGTGTTCCTGGTCCAGTCGGCCGGCATCGTCGAGCAGGCGGCGGCCAAGAAGTTCATCCGCGTGCTCGAGCCGGTCGAGGTCCGCGAAGGCGACAAATGGGCGCGGCTCGAGCCGCACTTCGGCTTCCGGCTCCGGTTCTCGATCGAGTTCGGCCACCCGGCGATCGACGCCACCGTCCAGGAGGTCGAGGTCGACTTCGCCGAGACCTCCTACGTGCGCGACGTCGCGCGCGCCCGCACCTTCGGCTTCATGCAGGACGTCGAGTACCTGCGCGCCCACGGCCTGGCCAAGGGGGGCAGCTTCGGCAACGCGATCGTCATGGACGAGTACCGCGTGCTGAATGCCGACGGCCTGCGCTTCGGCGACGAGTTCGTCAAGCACAAGATCCTCGACGCGATCGGCGACCTGTACCTCGTCGGCCATCCGCTGCTGGCCTCGTACACCGCCCACAAGTCGGGCCACGCGCTGAACAACCAGTTGCTGCGCGCGCTGCTCGGGCGCCGCGAGGCCTGGGAGATCGTCAGCTTCTCCGAGCGCCGCGAGGCGCCGAAGTTCTTCGCCCTCGACTGGGCTCACGCCTGAGCGGCGCGGGGCTGCCCGATGATGGTCGCGCTGCGCATCCTCGCGCTGGTCGGCTTCGGCGCGGTGGCGCTGTGCGCGCTGGCCTGGCTCCTGACCCGCGACCGGGTCTGGCTGCGTCGCGGCCTGCTGGCGCTGAAGCTCACGGTCGTGCTGGCGGTCGTCTTCTTCGGCATCGTCATCGTCGAGCGCCTCCAGGCCTGAGCGCCGGGCTCGAGCCTCGGTGGCGGGCGATCAGCCGGTCGAGCGCTTCCTGCAGCGGCGACGGGCCCACCCCGGCCCGGAGCGCATCGAGCGCGGCCAGCGCGCCGGCCGGCACCGGCGCCTTCGGCGGCGCGGCCGGCGCCGCCGCCCTTGCCTGGCGCTGCGGCCGGATCTTCAGTCTTTCCACCCGCATTCCCTGGCGCGCCAGCGCGGCCAGCAGCGAAGGCTCGCTCTGGCGCAGGCGCGTGGCCCAGGCAGCGCTGGGCACCACCACGGTCAGCGTGCCGCCGGCGAGTCCCGAAACGGTGACCGGCGCGCCGGCGCTGGCCTCCTGCAGGGCGCGCTGCAGGGCGACCAGGTCCTCGACCTGCCGGGCGAGCTGGCGCAGCGCCGGATCGCTGTCCAGCAAGGTCTGGATCGGCCGGGAAGACCCGGGTCGGAAGGCGTGCTGCATGCGGGCGGAACCTCGGTCGGACGGACGATAGCACGGGCCCGGGCCGCCCGAGGTCGCGTGCTAGACTCCACCGGTTAATCTACCCGTCGGTCCGTCCGCCGCATTCGCGAGCAGGCCGCGACCGCCCGAGACCCGATGATCCAGAAATTCCTCACCCGGATCTTCGGCAGCCGCAACCAGCGGATGCTGAAGGGGTATCGCAAGACCGTTGCCCAGATCAACGCGCTGGAGCCCTCGCTCACCGCGCTGAGCGACGAGCAGCTCGCCGCCAAGACCGTCGAGTTCCGCCAGCGCGTCGCCAACGGCGAAACCGTCGACGCGCTGCTTCCCGAGGCCTTCGCGGTCTGCCGCGAGGCGGCGCGGCGCGTGCTCGGTATGCGCCACTTCGACGTGCAGCTGATCGGCGGCATGGTGCTGCACTCGGGCAAGATCGCCGAGATGCGCACCGGCGAGGGCAAGACGCTGACCGCCACCCTGGCGGTGTACCTGAACGCGCTGGCCGGCAAGGGCGTGCACGTGGTCACGGTGAACGACTACCTCGCCAGCCGGGACGCCGAGTGGATGGGGCGGCTCTACCGTTTCCTCGGCATGTCGGTCGGCACGATCCTGTCGCAGCAGGCCACCGCCGACAAGAAAGAGGCCTACGCGGCCGACATCACCTACGGCACGAACAACGAGTTCGGCTTCGACTACCTGCGCGACAACATGGAGTACTCGGTCGGCGACCGCCGGCAGCGAGGGCTGCATTACGCGATCGTCGACGAGGTCGACTCGATCCTGATCGACGAGGCGCGCACGCCGCTGATCATCTCGGGGCAGGCCGAGGACCACACCGAGATGTACGTGCGGATCAACCAGGTGCCCAAGCTCCTGGCCGAGATGCCGCACGAGCCGAAGTCCGGCGAGCCCGATCCCCCCGGCCACTACTGGGTCGACCGCAAGGCGCACCAGGTCTACCTGTCCGAGGCCGGCCACGAGAAGGCCGAGGAGATCCTCGCGCAGATGGGCATGCTGGGCGGCGGCGCCAGCCTGTACGACCCGGCCAACATCGGGCTGATGCACCACCTGATGGCCGCGCTGAGGGCGCACACGCTGTTCCACCGCGACCAGCACTACGTGGTGCAGAACGGCGAGGTGGTCATCGTCGACGAATTCACCGGGCGGCTGATGCCGGGCCGGCGCTGGTCCGACGGCCTTCACCAGGCGGTCGAGGCCAAGGAAGGCGTCGCGATCCAGGCCGAGAACCAGACGCTCGCGTCGATCACCTTCCAGAACTACTTCCGGATGTACGGCAAGCTGGCCGGCATGACCGGAACGGCCGACACCGAGGCCTACGAGTTCCAGGAGATCTACGGCCTGGAAACCATCGTGATCCCGACGCACCGGCCGATGATCCGCCAGGACCGCCAGGACCAGGTCTTCCGCACCGCCGGCGAGAAGTACAACGCGATCCTCGCCGACATCGAGGACTGCCACGAGCGCGGCCAGCCCGTGCTGGTGGGCACGACCTCGATCGAGAACTCGGAGCTGCTGTCGGGCATGCTCGCCGCCAAGAAGCTGCCGCACCAGGTGCTCAATGCCAAGCAGCACGAGCGCGAGGCGGCGATCGTCGCCGAGGCCGGCCGGCCGCGGGCGATCACCATCGCCACCAACATGGCCGGCCGCGGCACCGACATCGTGCTGGGCGGCAACGCCGAGAAGCAGATCGACCACATCCGCGACGACGAGAGCCTGCCAGAGGCCGAGAAGACCGCGCGAATCGACAAGATCCGCGGCGAGTGGCAGGCGCTTCACGACCAGGTGATCGCGGCCGGTGGCCTGCACATCATCGGCACCGAGCGCCACGAGTCCCGCCGCATCGACAACCAGCTGCGCGGGCGTTCCGGCCGGCAGGGCGACCCGGGCTCCTCGCGGTTCTACCTGTCGATGGACGACCCGCTGCTCAAGATCTTCGCCGGCGACCGCCTGAAGGCGATCATGGACCGGCTGAAGCTGCCCGAGGGCGAGGCGATCGAGGCCGGCATGGTCACCCGGTCGATCGAGTCGGCGCAGCGCAAGGTCGAGGCGCGCAACTTCGACATCCGCAAGCAGCTGCTCGAGTACGACGACGTCGCCAACGACCAGCGCAAGATCGTCTATTCCGACCGCAACTCGCTGCTCGAGTCCGAGGGCATCGCCGAGCGGATCACCGACCTGCGCCACGCGGTGTTCGGCGCCCTGTTCCGCCAGTTCGTGCCCGAGGAGTCGGTCGAGGAGCAATGGGACGTCGCCGGGCTGCAGAAGCTGCTCGAGACCGACTGGCAGATCGAGGCGCCGCTCACGCAGATGCTGGCCGAGCGCCCCGAGCTCACCGACGAGGACCTGCTCGCCGAGGTGCTGAAGGCGGCCGATGCGCACTATCGCGCCAAGGTCGAGCTGGTCGGCGAAGAGGCCTTCGCGGGCTTCGAGCGCTCGATCCTGCTGCAGACCATCGACCAGCACTGGCGCGAGCACCTGTCGGCGCTCGACTACCTGCGCCAGGGCATCCACCTGCGCGGCTATGCCCAGAAGAACCCCAAGCAGGAATACAAGCGCGAGGCCTTCGAGCTGTTCAACCTGATGCAGCAGCGCATCCGCGACGACGTCACGCGCATCCTGATGACGGTGCGGATCCAGAGCGCCGAGCAGGTCGAGCAGGCCGAGGAGGCGGTGCAGCCGCACTACTCCAACGTCAACTACACGCACGCCGACTTCGGCCAGGCCGCCGCGGCCTCTGCGGAGGCCGACCCGGAGTCGGTCGCGATCGCGGTCCAGCACGCCCCCGAGTCGCAGCCTTCCGGCCAGCAGCCGGTGCGCCGCTTCGGCGACAAGATCGGCCGCAACGATCCCTGCCCCTGCGGTTCCGGCAAGAAGTACAAGCAGTGCCACGGCCGGCTCGCCTGATCGTCCCGGAGTGACCCGATGCCCGTGAATCTCGTTACCCCCGCTCGCGAGTCGCTGCTGCCGGTCGCCGGCGTCGAGATCGGCACCGCGAGGGCCGCGATCCGCAAGCAGGGCCGGCGCGACGTGCTCGTGATGCGGCTCGCCGAAGGCAGCACCGTGGCCGGCGTGTTCACCACCAACCGCTTTCGCGCGGCGCCGGTCCGCGTCTGCCAGGAACATCTCGCCGGTTCCGGCGGCGCGATTCGCGCGTTGCTGGTCAACACCGGCTGCGCCAATGCCGGCACCGGCGAGCCGGGGCTGGCCAACGCGCGGCGCAGCTGCGAGCTGCTCGGCCAGGCGCTCGGCTTTGCCGCGGACAGGGTGCTGCCGTTCTCGACCGGCGTGATCCTCGAGCACCTGCCGATGGATCGCCTGTCGGCCGGCATCTCCGCGGCGGTCGCCGACCTCGGCGCCGGCGACTGGCTGGACGCCGCCGAGGCGATCATGACCACCGACACGATCCCCAAGGGCGAGTCGGCGCAGGTCTCGATCGGCGGGCGAACGGTCACGGTCACCGGCATCTCGAAGGGCGCCGGGATGATCCGCCCGAACATGGCCACGATGCTCGGCTACATGGCGACCGACGCGGCGATCGCGCAGCCCCTGCTCGAGCGCTGGGTGCGCGAGATCGCCGATCGCAGCTTCAACCGGGTCACGGTCGACGGCGACACCTCGACCAACGATTCGCTGGTCCTCGTGGCCAGCGGCGCAAGCGGCGCGTCGGTCGCCAGCGAGTCGGATCCCGGCGCCGCCGAGCTGAAGGCGGCCCTGCTGGCGGTCGCCCAGAAACTCGCGCAGGCGCTGGTTCGCGACGGCGAGGGCGCGACCAAGTTCATCACGATCGACGTCGAGCAGGCGGCCAGCCCCGAGGAGGCCGCCGCCGTGGCCTACGCGATCGCCCATTCGCCGCTGGTCAAGACCGCATTCTTCGCCTCCGACCCGAACCTGGGCCGGATCCTGGCCGCGATCGGCTACAGCGGCGTCGCCGACCTCGACGTCGACCGGATCGAGGTCTTCCTCGACGAGGTCCACGTGGCGACCCGCGGCGGCCGTCATCCGGACTATCGCGAGGAAGACGGCCAGCGGGTGATGAAGCAGTCCGAGATCCGGGTCCGGGTGCTGCTCGCCCGCGGCGAGCACGCCACCACCGTCTGGACCTGCGACCTCTCGCACGACTACGTTTCGATCAACGCCGACTACCGTTCCTGATGTCCGCCTCCGCCTCCCCGCTCGATCGGCTCGTCGATCGGGCCACCGCTCTGCTCGACCGCCTCGAGTCGATGATCCCCGCCGCCGCCGAGCCCGACTGGGACGCGGCGATCGCCTTCCGCTGGCGCCGGCGCCAGACCGCGCTGGGCGTGCAGTCCTTCCTGCAGCCGGTCGGGCAGGTCGCCACGATCCAGCTCGACGACCTGCAGAACATCGACGACCAGAAGGAGGCGATCGCGCGCAACACCCGGCAGTTCGTCGAGGGCCTGCCGGCGAACAACGTGCTGCTGACCGGCTCGCGCGGCACCGGCAAGTCGTCGCTGATCAAGGCCTGCCTGAACGAGTGGGCGCCTGGCGGCCTGCGGCTGATCGAGGTCGACAAGGACGACCTGGTCGACCTGCCGGACATCATCGGCCTGGTGTCCGGGCGCCCCGAGCGCTTCATCGTGTTCTGCGACGACCTGTCCTTCGAGGAGGGCGAGGCGGGCTACAAGGCGCTCAAGGTGGCGCTCGACGGCTCGGTGGCGGCGCAGTCCGACAACCTGCTGATCTACGCCACCTCCAACCGCCGGCACCTGATGCCCGAGTACATGGCCGAGAACCTCGAGGCCAAGTACCAGGAAGACGGGGAGATCCACCCCGGCGAGCGCACCGAGGAGAAGATCTCGCTGTCCGAGCGCTTCGGCCTGTGGGTTTCCTTCTATCCGTTCCGCCAGGAGGAGTACCTGGCGATCGTCGGCCACTGGCTCGCAAGCTTCGGCTGCGGGCAGCGCGAGATCGCCGCGGCCCGCGCCGATGCGCTGCGTTTCGCGCTCGAGCGCGGCTCGCGCTCCGGCCGGGTCGCCTGGCAGTTCGCGAAGGACTGGGCCGGCCAGCACGGCCGCACCGCGCGACGCGCCAAGTCCCGGGCCAAGCCGCGCGCGGCATGACGGCCGGCCGGTCGCCGGTCGACGTCGCGGTCGGCGTGGTGATCCGTGCCGACGGGGCGGTGCTCTTCGGCCAGCGCCTCGCCGGCAAGCCCTACGCCGGCTGGTGGGAGTTTCCCGGGGGCAAGCTCGAGGCCGGCGAAACGGTCACCGAGGCGCTGGCCCGGGAGCTTCACGAGGAGCTCGGCATCGACATCGAGGGTTCCTCGCCCTGGGTGGTGCGCGAGCACGTCTACCCGCACGCGCACGTCAGGCTGCACTTCCATCGCGTCGAGCGCTGGCGGGGCGAGCCGCGCTCGCGCGAGGGGCAGGCGCTGCGCTGGCAGCGGCCCGACTCGATCGAGGTCGCGCCGCTGCTGCCGGCGGCGATCCGCGTCGTCGGCTGGCTGAGGCTGCCGCAGGCCCTGGCGATCTCGGCGGCGTCCGATCTCGGCGACGAAGCCTTCCTGCGCGCCCTGGACGCGCGCCTGGACGCCGCGCCTTGCGTGCTCCAGTTGCGCGAACCGGGCATGGCGGCCGCGCGCTTCGACGCGCTGTTCCGGGAGGCGAGGGCACGCTGCGAGCGCCGCGGCGCGCGCCTCGTCGTGAACAGCGCCCACCCGGCCTCGTACTGGCGGGCCGCCGGCGGCGTGCACCTGCGCGCGGCCGACCTGATGCGGCTCGAGCGTCGGCCCGACCTGCGCTGGGTCGGCGCGTCGTGCCACGACGAGGCCGAGCTCGCCCGGGCCTGCGCGCTGGAGCTCGACTACGCGCTGCTCGGCCCGGTGCTGCCCACCGCGTCGCACCCCGGCACGCCGGGGATCGGCTGGGAGGGATTCGCGCGGGTCGGGGCGCCCACGGCGATCCCGGTCTTCGCTCTCGGCGGCCTCGACTGGGCCGACGCGCCGGCGGCGCGCCGTGCCGGCGCGCACGGAGTCGCGCTCAGGAGCGCGGCCTGGCGTTGAAGGCGGCCGCCTCGCCCTCGTCGGACGAGGCAGCGTCGTCGCGGGCGTCGCCGGAGATCCGGTAGGCCTCGGAGGCCCAGGCGCCCAGGTCCGCGGTCTTGCAGCGTTCCGAGCAGAACGGACGCCAGCGATTGGCCGGCGAGAAGTCGGCCTTGCGGCCGCAGGTGGGGCAATCGACCGTGACGGTCATCGGGCTACAGGTTGCAGAGCGCCAGCTCGAAGTCCACGTCGGCCTCGAAGGGCCTGGGGCGCAGGTCGCCGTCCTGGCTGGTGAAGCGGATCCACAGCAGGTACTTGTTGGCGCTGATCTCGGGTATCGCGCCGAGCGACTCGTCGAGCCTGACCTGCACCATCTGCCAGGTGCGCCCGCCGAGAGATTGCTGGAAGCTGCCCTGCCGGGCGGTCAGCCGCGAGCGCTGCGCGCTCTCGCGCAGCAGGTTCAGCACGATCGCGAGGCTGTCGTGCAAGGCCCTGAACGGCGCCGCCCAGCCGGCGATGTCGCGCTGGCGGACGTCCGCCGGCCGGTGCTGCCAGGCGTGGTACGAGGGCAGGTCGAATTCGCAGGCGCCGCCGGCGATGATCACCCGGCTGCGGATGCTCATCAGCCATTCGTTGTCGCGCAGGTGCTGTCCGGTGCGACCGGTGATCGCGCCCAGCCCGGCGCCCGCGGCGTCGATCTGCGAAAGCACCCGGTCGAGCATGTCGACCGCCACGTCGGGGCTGGACCGGAAGGCGACCAGGGCCTGGCGCTGGCGCTCCAGTTCCTGCAGCAGGTCCGACTTCAGGTCGGCGCGCGCCGAGACGTCGAGGATCTCGAACAGCGTGATCAGCGCGACGTGATGGTCCAGCGGATGCTCTCGCCGCGCGAACGTGTCGAGGCGTTCGAAGAGATCCTCGAGCCGCAGCAGGGTCCGGACGCGTTCGTTAAGCGGGTACTCGTACAGGATCAAGGCTCGTCCTGGGCCGTTCGTTGGCGCGGTTCGGCGAATTCTGGCGCAAAGGCCCGTGCTTGACAAACCGCCGGCCCGCGCTTGTGCGGCTCGGCGGCTTCATGCGCGCTGGCCGGCGAGTTCGAGGTAGCGACGATGCAGCGCGTCGACCTGCGGCGCGAGCGACTCGGCATCGCCGCCGTTGTCGACCACGTCGTCGGCTGCGGCGAGCCGCGCCTCGCGAGTGGCCTGGGTCGCGATGATCGCCTCGACCTGCGCGCGCTCGAAGCGGTTGCGCTGCATGACCCGGGCGATCTGCGTCTCGACCGGGCAGTCGACGACCAGCAGCCTGTCGACGCGCTCGCGCCAGCGGCCCGACTCGACGAGCAGGGGCACGACCACGATCGTGTAGGGCCCGGTGGCCTCCTCGATCATCAGTTCGCAGCAGTGGCCGATCATCGGGTGCAGGATCGCCTCGAGCTTGCGCCGCGCGGCCGCGTCGCCGAAGACGATCGTGCGCATCGCCGCGCGGTCCAGCGCGCCGTCCTCGGCGATCACCGCTTCGCCGAAGGCCTCGCGGATCGCCGGGATCGCCGCGCCGCCGGGCGCGGTCAGCGCGTGGGCGACCGCGTCGGTGTCGACGATCGGCACGCCGTGAGCGGCGAACATGTCCGCCACGGTGCTCTTGCCGCTGCCGATGCCGCCGGTCAGGCCGACCAGGAATCGTCCTCTGTCCATTCGATCGAGTCTAGCAGCCCGTGCAGGCAGGTCCGGGGCAGGGGGCGGGCAGCCCTCTGGCAGCGGCGTCAGAGTCGGTCGGCGCGGCGGGCGAGCCGGCGCGCCGATCAACGCATGCCGATCAGCGCGCCCAGCGGGTCGCGCAGGTAGAGCGCGAGCAAGCCGGCGCCCGCCAGGTAGGGTCCGAAGGGAATCGGCACCTCCCGCTTGTGCCTTGCGAACAGGATCAGCGCGATTCCGACCGCCGAGCCCACGACCGAGGCGAGCAGGATGATCGCCGGCAGCGCCGTCCATCCGAACCAGGCGCCCAGCGCGGCCAGCAGCTTGAAGTCGCCGAAGCCCATTCCCTCCTTGCCGGTGACGATGCGGAACAGCCAGTAGACGCTCCACAGGCTCAGGTATCCGGCCATCGCGCCGATCACCGCCTCCTGCAGCGGCACGTAGGTGCCCCACAGGTTGAACAGCAGGCCCAGCCACAGCAGCGGCATCGTCATGCTGTCGGGCAGGAGCTGGGTGTCCAGGTCGATGAAGGTCAGCGCGATCAGCACGAAGCCGAGCAGCACTGCGCCAAGCCCCGCCCAGGTCGCGCCGAAGCGCCAGATCGCCAGCGCGGAGAGCAGGCCGGTGGCCAGTTCGACCAGCGGGTAGCGGGCCGCGATCTTCGCGCCGCAGGCCTTGCAGCGCCCGTGCTGCAGCAGCCAGCTGAGCAGCGGGACGTTCTCCAGCACGCCGAGCTGGTGTCCGCAGGACGGGCAGCGCGAGCGCGGGAACAGCAGGTCGAAGCGCTCGGCGGCCGGCGGGTCCTCGCCGCGCAGCTCGGCCGCCTGCGCCTCCCACTCCATCTCCATCATCTTCGGCAGCCGGTAGATGACGACGTTCAGGAAGCTGCCGATCATCAGGCCGAGCACCAGCGCGGTGGCGACGGCCAGGGCGGGGGACTGCTGGAGCGCTTCGATCATGGAGGGAAGGGGGAGGGTGGAGTCGCGAGATCCGCCTTATACCACCTGGCCCAGCTTGAAGATCGGCAGGTACATCGCGATCACCAGGCCACCGATGACCACGCCGAGCACGACCATGATCATCGGCTCCATCAGGCTCGACAGGCTCTCGACCGCCTCGTCGACCTCGCGCTCGAAGATGTCGGCCGCCTTGGACAGCATCGAGTCGAGCGAGCCCGACTCCTCGCCGATCGAGGCCATCTGCACCACCATGTTCGGGAAGGTCTGCGCGTTCTGCATCGACACGGTCAGGCTGGTGCCGGTGGCCACTTCCTGCTGGATCTTCTTCGTGGCGACCAGGTACACGTGGTTGCCGGCCGCGCCGCCCACCGAGTCGAGCGCCTCGACCAGCGGCACGCCGGCGGCGAACATCGTGGACAGCGTGCGCAGCCAGCGCGCGATCGTGGCCTTCTCGACCACCGGCCCGAACACCGGCAGCTTGAGCAGCAGCCGGTCCATGAACATCTGCACCTTGGTCGAGCGCCTCCAGGCCTGCATCAGGAAGTAGAGCGTTCCCCCCAGTGCGCCGAAGATCAGGTACCAGTATTCGACGAAGAAGTCCGACGCCCCGATGACCATCAGCGTCGGCGCCGGCAGGTCGGCGCCGAAGTTCGAGAACACCTCCTTGAAGGCAGGCACCACGAACAGCATGATCACGGCCACCACGATGATGGCCACCGCGATGACCGCGGTCGGGTAGAACAGCGCCGACTTGATCTTGCCCTTGATCGCCAGCATCTTTTCCTTGTAGGTTGCGAGCCGGTCGAGCAGGTCGTCGAGAATGCCCGCCTGCTCGCCGGCGTTCACCAGGTTGCAGAACAGGCTGTCGAAATACAGCGGGTACTTGCGGAAGGCCTGCGACAGCGAGGTGCCGGTCTCGACGTCGGCGCGGATGTCGGTGAACAGCTTGGACACCGCCGCATTGCTCGAGCCGCGCGCCACGATGTCGAAGGACTGCAGCAGCGGCACGCCGGCCTTCATCATCGTGGCCAGCTGGCGCGTGAACAGCGCGATGTCCTTTTCCTTGATCCTGCGGCCGCGCGCGTAGCGCCGGCGCTTGACCTTCGTGACGACGATGCCTTGCCGGCGCAGCGACGACTGCAGGATCGCCTGGCTGCTGGCGCGGACCTCGCCGCGCACGGTCTTGCCGTTGCGGTCGCGGCCTTCCCACTGGAAGGTCTGCTCGCGCGGCTGCGCGCGCCCCGGGGCGGCGGTTGCTGCTCTGGTTGCCATCGGTCAGGTTCCCGTGTCGCGTGTCATTCGTTGGTCACACCGAGGACTTCCTCGATGCTGGTCAGCCCCTGCATCACCTTCATCAGGCCCGAGCGGCGCAGGTCTCGCACGCCCTCGGCCTCGGCCTGCGCGGCGATCTGCAGCGCGTTGCCGCCGGCAAGGATCAGCTTCTGCATCTCCTCGGTGATCGGCATCACCTGGTAGATGCCGACGCGGCCCTTGTAGCCGCTGCCGTTGCAGCGCTCGCAGCCGACCGGGCGGTAGGGCACCCAGCTGCCGTCGAGGTCGGATTCCAGGAAGCCGGCGGTCAGCAGGCCGCCTTCGTCGACGTCGAGCGGCTGCTTGCAGCCGCACAGGCGGCGCGCGAGGCGCTGGGCGGTGATCAGGCTGACCGACGAGGCGATGTTGAAGGCCGGCACGCCCATGTTCGCCAGCCGGGTCAGCGTCGTCGGCGCGTCGTTCGTGTGCAGCGTCGACATCACCAGGTGGCCGGTCTGGGCCGCCTTGATCGCGATGTCGGCGGTTTCCAGGTCGCGGATCTCGCCGACCATGATCACGTCCGGGTCCTGGCGCAGGAAGGCGCGCAGCGCGGCGGCGAAGGTCAGCCCCGCCTTCTCGTTGACGTTGACCTGGTTCACGCCGGGCAGGTTGATCTCGGCCGGGTCCTCGGCGGTGGAGATGTTGATGCCGGGCTCGTTCAGGATGTTCAGGCAGGTGTAGAGCGACACCGTCTTGCCCGAGCCGGTCGGGCCGGTGACCAGCACCATGCCGTAGGGGCGCCTGATCGCCTCGACCAGGGCGGCCTTCTGGTCGGGCTCGTAACCGAGCGCGTCGATGCCCATCTTGGCCTGCGACGGATCGAGGATCCGCATCACGATCTTCTCGCCGAACAGCGTCGGCAGCGTCGACACCCGGAAGTCGATCGCCCGGTTGCCCGACAGCACCAGCTTCATCCGACCGTCCTGCGGCACCCGCTTCTCGGAGATGTCCAACTTCGAGATGACCTTGATGCGGGAGGCGAGCTTTTCCTTGATCGCCAGCGGCGGCTGCGCGATCTCGCGCAGCTCCCCGTCGACCCGGAAGCGGATCCGGTAGAACTTCTCGAAGGGCTCGAAGTGCAGGTCCGAGGCGCCGGCCTGGATCGCGTCGACGAGGATCTTCTGCAGGAAGCGCACGACCGGCGCGTCGTCGATGTCGCTGCTGTCGACCTGCGAGGCCTGATCGTCGCCGGTGACGTCGACGCCCTCGACCTCGCCGGCGATGTCGTCGAGCTGCTCGGCGGCGCTGCGGCCCAGCTTGTCCACCAGCCGCTTCAGCTTGTCGTGCTCGACGACGATCGCCTCCACGCTCGCCTGCGCGGAGAACCGGATCCGGTCGAGCAGCTTCGTGTCGGTCGGGTCCGAGACCGCCACGGAGATCCTGCCGCCCCGCTTCCCGAGCGCGACGACGCCGGCGTCGGTCGCGAACTTGCGGTCCAGCGCATCGGCCGGCAGCGAGGCCGGGTCGACGGCGGACAGGTCCAGCAGCGGGTGGCCGAAGACCTCGGCGGCGAAGGCCGCGAGCTGGCGGGGGCTCATCGCGCCGCCATCGAGCAGCGCGTCGACGAAGCCGGTGCCGGCTTCGTCGGCGGCCTGCTGCAGCTGCGTGGCCTGGTCGAGACGCAGCTTCTCGTGCTGGACGAGCGCTCGCGCGATGCCCGCCAGCGTCGTCTGCCGGGACTGGGGGCGTTGCGGGGTCGTGGCGACTGCCATCGTTGCTGGTCGTCCTGTGCTGGGGGGCTTGCTCGTGCCCGCATATTGCGCCGCGCCGCGGCCGGCGCGGGCGGGTGCTGGACGAGCGGCAGCGCACGGTCGGACGAACGGTTCGGGATGCCGTGCGCGGGCAACGGCGCGCGGCCGACGGTTCGCCGCGGCCCGGGCGCCCGGGTGCCGCCGGGCCCGGCGAACGACGGCTAGTGCGGCAGGCGACGCAGTCGGGCGCTGCGGATCACCCGGTCCTCGATCTGCTGGATCTCGACCGCCAGGTTTCCGAAGCGAACGCTCACTGGCGCCTCGGGCAGCTCCTGCAGGACGTCCAGCAGCAGCCCGTTCAGGGTCCGGGGGCCGTCGACCGGGAACTGCGTGCCGAGTCGCCGGTTCAGGTCGCGCAGCGAGGCAGTGCCTTCGACCACGACCTCGTCGTCGGTCCAGGCCTGGCCGGTCTCCCCGCCCGGCGCCGTCGTCGTGAACTCGCCGATGACCTCCTCGACGATGTCCTCGAGGGTTACCAGGCCCAGCACCTCGCCGTACTCGTCGACCACCAGCCCGAGCCGCTGGCGGTTCTCCTGGAAGAACTGCAGCTGTCGAAAGACCGGGGTCCCGCTCGGGACGAAGTAGGGCGGGGACAGGAGCTCGCGGACGTCGTCGGCGTCGAAGGCCTCGCGCTGCAGCAGGCCCAGCGCCCGGCGCACGTGCAGGATGCCGACCACCCGGTTGATCTCGCCTTCGTAGACCGGGATCTTGTTGTGGTAGCAGGTCGACAGCTGCTCCCGGATGCCGCGCTCCTCGGTGGCCAGGTCGAGCGCCTCGACCCGGTGGCGCGGCACCATGACGTCGTCGACGCTGATCCGCTCCAGGTCGAACAGGTTGAGCAGGATCGAGCGGTGCTTGTGCGGCATGAACCGGCCGGATTCCAGGACGATGGTCCGCAGCTCGTCGAGCGACAGCGTCTGTTCGCGCGGCTCGGACGGCCGCACGCCGGCCAGCGCGAGCAGGCGGCCGACGAACAGGTTGATCGTCCAGACGACCGGCGAGAACAGCGGCATCAGTCCGCGCAGCACGTAGCTGGCAGGCAGCGCGACTCGCTCCGGGTGCGTCGCGCCGATCACCTTCGGCGTGATCTCGCAGAAGACGATCAGCATCACCGCCACCACGGTCGTTGCGATCAGGATCACCCGGTCGTCGTCGCCGAAGTAGCGGATCGCAAGCGCGGTCACGATCGCGGTCAGCGCCGTGTTCGCGACGTTGTTGCCGAGCAGGATCGTGCCGAGCAGCCGGTCGGTCTGGCCGAGCAGGCCGGCGGTGATCCGCGCGCTGCGGCGGCCCTGGCGCACCAGGTGACCGAGCCTGAAGCGGCTCAGCGCCATCATGCTGGTCTCGGCGATCGAGAAGAAGGCGGACGCGAGCAGCAGCAGGATCAGCAGCAGCAGCTGCAACCAGAGCGGAAACGATTCCAAGCGCGACAGACCCTGTTCGAGCGGCCGCGCGGCGGCCGGGGCGGGAGCCGCGTCAGACTACCGGATTCCGGTTCCTCGCGCATGGGCCTGCAGGGCGGGCGCCGGGGGGCTGCCCGGCCGGCGGCGCGGCGCTACACTGAGCGATTGGCGCGCTTGCGGCGCGAAGACCGACGAGAGAGACAGGACCCCCCCGATGAGCACCCACGGCAAGACTCCCAAGCTGCGCTCGCGCGCATGGTTCGACAATCCCGACAATCCGGGGATGACCGCGCTCTACCTCGAGCGCATGATGAACTTCGGCCTCACGCTGGAGGAGCTGCAGAAGAGCGGCAAGCCGATCATCGGCATCGCCCAGACCGGCAGCGATCTGTCGCCCTGCAACCGGCACCACCTCGACCTGGCCAGCCGGGTCCGCGACGGCATTCGCGACGCGGGCGGCATCCCGATCGAGTTCCCGGTCCACCCGATCCAGGAGACGACCAAGCGGCCCACGGCGGCGCTCGACCGCAACCTGGCCTACCTTGGCCTGGTCGAGTGCCTGTACGGCTACATGTTCGACGGCGTCGTGCTGACCACCGGCTGCGACAAGACCACCCCGGCGATGATCATGGGCGCGGCCACCGTCGACATCCCGGCGATCGTGCTGTCGGGCGGGCCGATGCTGAACGGCTACTACAACGGCGGCCTGGCCGGCTCGGGCACCGTGGTGTGGTTCGCGCGCCAGGAACTTGCCGCCGGCCGCATCGACTACGACCAGTTCCTCGAGATGGTCGCCGCCTCGGCGCCCTCGGTCGGCCACTGCAACACGATGGGCACCGCGCTTTCGATGAACTCGATGGCCGAGGCGCTCGGCATGTCGCTGCCCGGCTGCGCGGCGATTCCCGGGCCCTACCGCGAGCGCGGCCAGATGGCCTACCACACCGGCCGGCGCATCGTCGAGATGGTCCACGAGGACCTGCGGCCGTCGAAGATCCTGACCCGCGAGGCCTTCGAGAACGCGATCGTCGCGGCCAGCGCGCTCGGCGCGTCGACCAACTGCCCGCCGCACGTCAACGCGATCGCGCGGCACGCCGGCGTGCCGCTAGAGGTGCGCGACTGGGACCGGATCGGCTACGACATCCCGCTGCTGGTCAACTGCATGCCGGCAGGCCAGTACCTCGGCGAGGACTTCCACCGGGCGGGCGGCGTGCCGGCGGTCATGCACGAGCTGCTGAAGGCCGGCAAGCTGCGCGCCGGGGCGATCACCGTGACCGGCCGCCCGATCGGCGAGCTCTACGCGGACTCGCCCTCGTCCAACCGCGACGTGATCCGGTCCTACGAGGAGCCGATGCTCCACGAGGCCGGCTTCGCCGTGCTGTCGGGCAACCTGTTCGAGTCGGCAGTCATGAAGACCTCGGTGATCTCGCCCGAGTTCCGCCAGCGCTACCTCGAGAACCCTGCCGACCCGAACGCCTTCGAGGGCCGGGCGATCGTGTTCGAGGGCCCCGAGGACTACCACCACCGGATCAACGACCCGTCGCTGAACATCGACGCCGACTGCATGCTGTTCATCCGCGGCGTCGGACCGGTCGGCTACCCGGGGGCCGCCGAGGTGGTCAACATGCTGCCGCCCGACGCGCTGGTCAGGCAGGGCATCACGATGCTGCCCTGCATCGGCGACGGCCGGCAGTCCGGCACCTCCGGAAGCCCGTCCATCCTGAACGCCTCGCCCGAGTCGGCGGTGGGCGGCGGGCTGGCGCTGCTGCAGACCGGCGACCGCGTGCGCATCGACCTGAACGCGCGCACGGCGAACATCCTGATCAGCGACGAGGAGTACGCGCGGCGCAAGGCGGCCTGGCGCCCGCCCGAGCTGGTCAGCCAGACGCCCTGGCAGGAGCTGCACCGCCGGACCGTGGGCCAGTTGCAGGACGGCGGCTGCCTGGACTTCGCGGTCAGCTACCAGCGCATCGACCAGACGCACGGCGTTCCGCGCGACAACCACTGACCACCGGGAGGCGGCCGGCGGGCGCCCCGGCCGCGCCGGCGCTCCCCGGGATTTCCCCGGGGCGCGTCGGTGCTCGTTTGCGCCCGTTCCGGATTCCCGCAATAATCGCCGCTCTGCGCAACGCCCGACAGGCAAAGAACCTCGGACAAGATGGCAGGCGACAACGATTACATCCTGGAGACAAGGAACCTCGTCAAGGAGTTCCGCGGCTTCGTGGCGGTCAACGACGTGAACCTGCGCGTCAAGCGCGGGCAGATCCACGCCCTGATCGGTCCGAACGGCGCGGGCAAGACGACGGTCTTCAACCTCCTGACCAAGTTCCTGATCCCCACCTCGGGGAAGATCCTCTTCAACGGCCAGGACATCACGTTCGAGAAGCCCGCGCAGGTCGCGCGGCGCGGCATCGTCCGTTCGTTCCAGATCTCGGCCACGTTCCCGCACCTGTCGGTGCTCGAGAACGTCCGGATCGGCCTGCAGCGGGCGCAGGGAACCTCCTTCCACTTCTGGCGGCCGGCCAGCATGCTCGACGCGCTGAACGACCGCGCGCTCGAGCTGCTCGACACCGTGGGCCTGCGCGAGTTCGCCGACTACGTGACCGTCGAGCTGCCCTACGGCCGCAAGCGGGCGCTCGAGATCGCGACCACGCTGGCGACCAATCCCGAGCTGATGCTGCTCGACGAGCCGACCCAGGGCATGGGCCACGAGGACGTCGATCGCGTCACGCAGCTGATCAAGAAGGTGTCCGAGAACCGCACCATCCTGATGGTCGAGCACAACATGAACGTGGTCTCGAGCATCGCCGACACGATCAGCGTGCTTCAGCGCGGGCAGGTGATCGCCGAAGGCCCGTACGACACCGTGTCGAAGGACCCGCAGGTGCTCGAGGCCTACATGGGCAGCGCCGACGAGGCTCTGGCGGGGGCGCACCATGGCTGACAAGCCGACCGAATTCCTACGCATCACCGACCTGCACGCCTTCTACGGCGAGTCGCACATCCTTCACGGCGTCGATCTCGTCGTGAACCGTGGCGAGGTGGTCACGCTGCTCGGGCGCAACGGCGCGGGCCGCACCACCACGATGAAATCGATCATGGGGCTGGTGGGCAGGCGCACCGGCTCGATCATGATCAACGGCACCGAGGCGGTGAACCTGCCGCCGCACGCGATCGCCCGGCTCGGCCTCGGCTACTGCCCGGAGGAGCGCGGCATCTTCGCCAGCCTGAGCTGCGAGGAGAACCTGATGCTGCCCCCGGCGGTTGCCTCGGGCGGCATGGGCCTGGACGAGATCTACGAGATGTTCCCGAACCTGAAGGAACGTCGCAACAGCCCCGGCACCCGCCTGTCCGGCGGCGAGCAGCAGATGCTGGCGGTCGCCCGCATCCTTCGCACCGGCGCGAAGCTGCTGCTGCTCGACGAGATCTCCGAGGGCCTGGCGCCGGTCATCGTGCAGACGCTGGCGCGCATGATCAAGATGCTTCGCGAGAAGGGCTTCACGATCATCATGGTCGAGCAGAACTTCCGCTTCGCGGCGCCGCTGGCGGATCGTTTCTACGTGATGGAGCACGGCCAGATCGTCGAAGGCTTCGAGGCCGCCGAGCTCGAACAGAAAATGGACATGCTGCACGAGTACCTCGGGGTCTGAGGCGTGCGAGCTCGAATGGCGCACCGTCTGGGCGCTTGAACCGGTCTGGAGACCGCTTAGTCAGTTGGAGGAGTAAGACAATGAAACGCAAACTCACGTCGGTCCTGGTCGGTGCGGCGCTGGCCGCGATGGCGGGTGCCGCCTCGGCGCAGATCTCGGACGGCGTCGTCAAGATCGGCGTCCTGAACGACATGTCGGGCCTGTACGCCGACATCGCGGGCCCGGGCTCGGTCGTTGCCGCCAAGCTCGCGGTCGAGGATTTCCAGAAGACCTCGAAAGCTGGCCTCAAGATCGAGATCGTCTCGGCCGACCACCAGAACAAGCCCGACGTCGGCTCGACGGTCGCGCGCCAGTGGTACGACACCCAGCAGGTCGACGCGATCGCCGACGTGCCGACCTCGTCGGTCGCGCTGGCGATCAGCCAGGTCACCCGCGACAAGGGCAAGGCCTTCCTGAACTCGGGCGCGGCCACCTCCGACCTGACCGGCAAGGCCTGCTCGCCGAACACGGTGCACTGGACCTACGACACCTGGATGCTGGCCAACGGCACCGGTGCGGCGATCGTCAAGACCGGCGGCGACAGCTGGTTCTTCCTGACCGCCGACTACGCGTTCGGTCACGCGCTCGAGCGCGACACCGAGGCGGTCGTGCTGAAGAACGGCGGCAAGGTGCTCGGCAAGGTCCGCCATCCGTTCCCGGGCCAGGACTTCTCGTCCTTCCTGCTGCAGGCGCAGGCCTCGAAGGCCAAGATCATCGGCCTGGCCAACGCCGGCGGCGACACGATCAACTCGATCAAGCAGGCGGCCGAGTTCGGCATCGTCGCGGGCGGCCAGAACCTGGCCGGCATGCTGATGTTCCTGACCGACGTCAAGGCGCTGGGCCTGCAGACCTCGCAGGGCCTGATCTTCACGACCAGCTTCTACTGGGACCGCGACGACGCCAGCCGCGCCTGGTCCAAGCGCTTCATGGACCAGCACGGCGGCAAGCCGCCGACGATGGTCCAGGCCGGCGTCTACGGGGCGGTGCTGCACTACCTGAAGGCGGTCGAGGCGGCCAACACCGACGACGGCACCAAGGTCGTCGCGAAGATGAAGGAGCTGCCGACCGACGACCCGCTGTTCGGCAAGGGCACGGTCCGGGCCGACGGCCGCAAGATCCACCCGGCCTACCTGGTCGAGGTCAAGAAGCCGGCCGAGTCGAAGGGCCCGTGGGACCTGCTGAAGATCCGCACCACGATCCCCGCCGACCAGGCCTTCCGTCCGCTGGCCGACGGCGGCTGCCCGCTGGTCAAGTGATCTGGCAAGGCTGACGTAGTCCCGACCGCCGGGTGCCTTTGGCGCCCGGCGGTTCGCTGTACCCCCTGGCAACTCTCAACGGGCTTCGCGGATGGAGATCTTCGGCGTACCGACGCAGGTGCTGTTCGGACAGCTGCTGATCGGCCTGATCAACGGGTCGTTCTACGCACTTCTGTCGCTCGGCCTGGCCGTCATCTTCGGCCTGCTGAACATCATCAATTTCACCCACGGCGCGCAGTACATGATGGGCGCGTTCGTGGCCTATCTGCTGCTGAACAAGCTCGGCATCGGCTACTGGTGGTCGCTGCTGATCGCGCCGATCATCGTGGGTGCCACCGGCGTGATCATCGAGCGCACGATGCTGCAGCGCCTGTACAAGCTCGACCACCTGTACGGCCTGCTGCTCACCTTCGGCATCGCGCTGATCATCCAGGGCCTGTTCCGCAACGAATACGGCTCGTCGGGCCAGCCCTACCGGGTCCCGGCCGAACTCACCGGCGGCACCAACCTGGGCTTCATGTTCCTGCCGAACTACCGCGCCTGGGTCGTCGTCGCCTCGCTGATCGTGTGCCTGGCGACCTGGTTCGTGATCGAGCGCACCAAGCTCGGCGCCTACCTGCGCGCGGCCACCGAGAACCCCTCGCTGGTCCAGGCCTTCGGCATCAACGTGCCGCGCATGATCACCCTCACCTACGGCTTCGGCGTCGGGCTCGCCGCGCTGGCCGGCGTGATGGCCGCCCCGATCTACCAGGTCAGCCCCCAGATGGGTTCCGACCTGATCATCGTCGTGTTCGCGGTCGTCGTCATCGGCGGCATGGGCTCGATCATGGGCTCGATCGTCACCGGCTTCGGCCTGGGACTGATCGAGGGCCTGACCAAGGTCTTCTACCCCGAGGCCTCGAACACGGTGATCTTCGTGATCATGGCGATCGTCCTCCTGCTCAGGCCTGCCGGTCTGTTCGGCACCCAGAAATAAGGCTGTCATGGCTCAGACGCAATCCCTAGCGCCGGCCGGGGCCGGCGACAACCGCCACCAGCGCATCGCCTTCATCGCGATGGCGGCGTTCTTCGCGATCGCCCCGCTGTTCGTCTATCCGGTCTTTCTGATGAAGGTGATGTGCTTCGCGCTGTTCGCGTGCGCCTTCAACCTGCTGATCGGTTACGTAGGCCTGCTGTCCTTCGGCCACGCGATGTTCTTCGGCATGGCCGGTTACGTGTCGGCGCATGCGGCCAAGGTCTGGGGCGTCACGCCCGAGCTCGCGATCCTGCTCGGCACGTTCTGCTCGGCGGTGCTCGGCTGGGTCGCGGGCTACCTCGCGATCAAGCGGCAGGGCATCTACTTCGCGATGATCACGCTGGCGCTCGCCCAGATGGTCTTCTTCTTCGCGCTTCAGGCGCCGTTCACCGGCGGCGAGGACGGCATCCAGGGCGTGCCGCGCGGAAACCTGTTCGGCATCTTCGACCTGAGCACGGCCGCCGGCATGTACCCGGTCGTGCTGGTGATCTTCCTGGGCGGCTTCCTGATGATCTGGCGTATCGTCAACTCGCCCTTCGGCCAGATCCTGAAGGCGATCCGCGAGAACGAGCCGCGCGCGCTGTCGCTCGGCTACGACACCGACCGCTACAAGCACGTGGCCTTCGTGTTGTCGGCCACGCTGGCCGGCCTGGCGGGGGGCACGAAGGCGCTGGTCTTCCAGCTGGCTTCCTTGACCGACGTCCACTGGTCGATGTCGGGCGAGGTGGTGCTGATGACGCTGCTGGGCGGCCTCGGCACGCTGTTCGGGCCGGTCGTCGGCGCGGCGGTGATCGTGTCGATGCAGAACTACCTGGCGCAACTCGGCGCCTGGGTCACGATCGTGCAGGGCGTCATCTTCGTGATCTGCGTGCTGGCCTTCCGGCGCGGCATCGTCGGCGAGATCGCCAACATCATCAAGAAGCCGCTCTGAGCGTTGTTGCCCGGCCGGCGGCGGGGGCGCCTGCTTCGGTCCGGGCGGAACCCGCGGTCCGGCCGTTCGGCCGGACTTCTCTGCGCTGCTCGCGCTTGCGGCCTAGGCGCGCAACTCGCTTCGCTCACTGCGTTCGCTACGCTCGGACAGGGCGCGCCAAGTCAGATTTCACGAAGCGCGCTGCGCGCGCGGGCCGCAAGCGCTGTGCGGCTCGACGCGGGTTCTTACGCGCCCGGACCGAAGCACGCGCCCCCGCCACCGGCCTCTTTGTCGGCTGTGGACTTGTTGACAGTTAGGGACGGGGTGCGCTCCGCTCGGGTCGCCTCGAGTCGAATCGGATCGCGGACCGCAATCGGTATCCAGCCCAGGCGGGCGTCCCGCGCTTCGCGCCTGCCTTGACGGCGCCGAGCCGCGCAGGAGCCGCGGCCAGCGCGCGCAGCGCGCATCCACTTCTGACTTGGCGCGCCCTGTCCGAACGAAGCGAACGAAGTGAGCGCAGTGAGTTGCGCGCCAGGCCGCGACTCCGAGCAGCGAGGGCAGTCCGGCCCTCAGGGCCGGGTCGCCGCCACGACAGGCGCGAAGCACGGGGCGCCCGCCTGGGCCGCCCCAAGCGTCGAAGCCGGAGCCGAGCCCGAGCCCGAGCCCGAGAGAGTCAGTCCACCACCGTCTGCGACTGCTCCCGCATGTACAGCGGCAGGTACCAGAACGAGCCGATCGCCTTGCCGGTGCTGCCGCTGGCCTTCCAGCCGCCGAAGGGCTGGTAGCCGGGCCAGGCGCCGGTCGTGGCGCCCTGCGGCCGGTTGACGTAGACGACGCCGGCCTCGATCCGCTCCAGGAAGTGCGGGATCTCGTCGACGCCGCCGTAGAAGCCGGCGGTCAGGCCGTAGTCGGACGCGTTGGCCAGCGCGATCGCCTCGTCGACCGAGTCCACCTCGTCGACCAGCACCAGCGGCGCGAACTGCTCCTCGCGCCAGACGTAGTGGTCGCGCGGCGCGGCGGCCACGGTGGGCGCCACGAACCAGCCGCGATCGAGCCCCTTCTCGGTGAGCACACGGCCGCCGGTCAGGATGCTGCCGGCCTCGGCGATCGCGTCGACCGCCCGCCGATAACGCTCGCGCGCCGAGCGGTTGATCACCGGGCCCATCCAGTTCTCGCGCACGGTCGGGTCGCCGACCTTGATCGCCTCGGTCAGCGCGACCAGGCGCTCGCGCAGCTCGCCGGCCGCGCCACGCTGCACGTAGATCCGCGAGCAGGCCGAGCACTTCTGGCCCTGCAGGCCGAAGGCCGAGCGGACGATGCCCGCGGCAGCGCGCTCCAGGTCGGCGCGGTCGCTGACGATCGCCGCGTTCTTGCCGCCCATCTCGGCGATGCAGGGCCGGGGCCAGCGGCCGCCGGCGAACTCGCGCGCGATCGCCATCCCGACCTGGGCCGAGCCGGTGAACGTGATCCCCGCCACCTCGGGATGACTGGCCAGGGCCTCGCCGATCGTGCTGCCCGGGCCGGTCACGTGGTTCAGCACGCCGTCGGGAAGCCCGGCGTCGCGGAAGGCCTGCATCAGCAGGGTGCCGCTCCAGGCGGTGTCGGATGCGGTCTTGAAGACGACGGTGTTGCCGGTGACCAGCGCCGCGCCCACCGGGCCGCCTGCCAGCGCGAACGGGAAGTTGAACGGTGCGATCACCGCCCAGACTCCGTAGGGGCGCAGCAGCGTGCGGTTGCGGCTGGTGAAGCCTGCCAGCGGATCGTTGGGCAGCCTGCGGTCGAAGCCCTCGTTCTCCTCCATCCGGTCGCAGTACCAGCTGATCAGGTCGGCAGTCTCCTGGACCTCGCCGAGCGACTCCATGCGGTTCTTGCCGACCTCGATCGCCAGGCAGGCCGACATCGTCCAGACCCGCTCCTCGATCAGCGCGGCCGCGCCGCGCAGGATCGCGACCCGGTCGCGCCACGGCATGCGCGACCAGGCCGGGAAGGCGTCGCGCGCCGCCCGGACGGCCTGCCCGGCGTGGGCGGCGGTGCCGTTCTGGAAGCGACCCAGCAGCAGGTCGCGATCGATCGGCGATCGCAGCTCGAAGCGCTCGTCGGCGCTCACGTCGTGGGCGCCGATCCGCATCGCGTGCTCGTCGCCCATCGCCGCCCGCGCCTCGGCGAGGGCGGCCTCGAAGCGCTCGTGCAGCGATTGCGGCGGATCGAACATCGTCGAGTAGGTCAGGCGGTAGCCCGTGTCGGCGCCGCCGCTGTTCTTCTGCTCGGTCATCGGTAAGCTCTCCACTACGGTCAGTGGGACGATGTTAGCAGCGCAGGGGCGTGCGGGCCGGCAGCGGCGGTGCGCGGCCGGGCGTTTCCATGCAAGGCGAAGGGAGACCTGGAACATGGCAAGGATCGAATCCGTCGAGGCGGGGCACTACCGGATCGCGCCGGAGTCGGCGATCGCCGACAGCACGCACGGCGACATCCTCGCCTTCGAGCTGAACACGGTACGGATCCGCGATGCCGACGGCGCCGAGGGCATGGGCTACACCTTCACCGTCGGCCGCAACGGCGCGGCGATCGACGCCACGCTGAGGATCGAGGTCGCCGAGCTGCTGCGGGGCGAGCCTGCCGACGACATCGCGAGGCTCTGGCACCGCCTGTGGTGGGGCATGCACTACGGCGGGCGGGGCGGCGCCGCGGTGCTGGCCCTGTCGGCCGCCGACATCGCGCTCTGGGACCTGAAGGCCAGGCGCGCAGGCCTGCCGTTATGGAACCTGCTCGGCGGCTTCGACCCGGCCGTGCCCTGCTACGCAGGCGGCATCGACCTTAAGCTCGACGTGGACGCGCTGCTCGCGCAGACCGAGCGCAACCTCGCCCGGGGCTTTCGCGCGATCAAGATGAAGGTCGGCCGGCCCCGGCTGTCGGAGGATGTCGAACGCCTGCGGGCGATGCGCGAGCACCTCGGCGACGGTTTTCCGCTGATGGTCGACGCCAACATGAAGTGGGGCATCGACGAGGCGATCCGCGCCGCGCGCGCGCTGGCGCGCTGGGAGCCGCTCTGGCTCGAGGAGCCGATCGTTCCTGACGATCCGGCGGGCCACGCGCGCGTGCTGCGCGAGGGCGGCCTGCCGATCGCGGCCGGCGAGAACTTGCGCAGCGTCTGGGAGTTCCGGCAACTGATCGCGGCGGGCGGCGTCAGCTATCCGGAGCCCGACGTCACGAATTGCGGCGGCGTCACCGCATTCATGAAGATCGCGCACCTGGCCGAGGCCTTCAACCTGCCGGTCACCTCGCACGGCGCGCACGAGCTGACCGTGCACCTGCTGGCGGCCTGCCCGAACCGGAGCTGGCTCGAGGCGCACGGATTCGGTCTGGAGCGCTTCGTGGCCGAGCCGCTGCGAATCGTCGACGGCAAGGCGGTGGCGCCCGACCGGCCCGGGCACGGCATCGAACTGGACTGGCGCGCGCTCGAGGCCTGCCGCGCCTGAGGCGTCGCGCGCCGCCGGTGGCACGGGCGGCGCGGGCCGGAGCAGGGCCGGAGCAGGGCCGGAGCAGGGCCGCGCGAGGCGAAGCGGCATGGCGGATCGGCAGGCGCGGGCGCATAATCGCGCCTTGTCCCGGATCCCGCGAGCGGCGTGCGGCATATCCTTCCCGTTGCGAACGTCTTCGGCCTGCTGTCCATCGTCTTCGCCCTGACGATGCTGGTGCCGCTGATCGACTCGCTGTCGCAGTCCGACGGCGTGGCCGGCGTCTATCTCGAGTCGATCGCGATTACGCTGGCCGGCGGCGCGCTTCTGGCGGGCCTCAGCTGGCGCCACCGCCGCGAGCTGCACGCGCGCGACGCCTTCCTGCTGGTGTCGATGGTCTGGGTCGGGCTGCCTGCCTTCGCCACGCTGCCGCTGATGCTCCATTTCTCGGCCGCCGGCACGCCGCTGTCGTTCACCGACGCCTACTTCGAGACGGTGTCGGCGATGACCACGACCGGGGCCACTACGCTCAGCGGCCTCGACGCGCTTCCGCCATCGATCAATTTCTGGCGTTGCCTGATGCAGTGGCTGGGCGGCATGGGCATCCTGGTGCTGGCGGTGGCGATCCTGCCGCTGGTGGGCAGCGGCGGCATGAACCTGTTCCGCGCCGAGAGCGCCGGGCCGCTGAAGGACACCAAGCTCACGCCCCGGATCACCGAGACAGCCAAGGGCCTGTGGACCGTGTATTGCGGCATCTCGCTCGCCTGCCTGCTCGCCTACCGCGCGGGCGGCATGACCTGGCCCGACGCCTGGATGCACATGTTCACGACGATGAGCCTGGGCGGCCTGTCGAGCCACGACGCGAGCTTCGGCTACTTCCAGTCGCCTCTGCTGGAGTGGATCGCCGTGTTCTTCATGCTGGTGGCGAGCTGCAACTTCGCGGTCTACTTCATCGCGGCGTACCGGCGCTCCCTGGCGCCGATCCTGCGCAGCCTCGAGACCCGGATGACGCTGGCCACGATGCTGAGCGCGAGCCTTCTGGTCGCCGTCTACCTGTTCGCCCACGGCATATACGACGATCCGCTCGAGGCGCTGCGCTACGCGACCTTCAACCTGGTATCGGTCGCTTCCACGACCGGTTTCGCCTCGACGGACTACGCGACCTGGCCAGTCTTCGCTCCGATCCTGATGATCCTGCTGTCCAGCTTCGCGACCTCGGCCGGATCGACCGGCGCCGGCATCAAGATGATCCGCGCGATCATCCTGGCCCAGCAGGCGGTTCGGGAGCTCGCGAGGATCCACCATCCGAAGGCGACGCTGCCGCTGCGGGTGGAGGGAGGCACGGTCGAGAACAAGGTGGTCTTCTCGGTGCTCGCATTCATGCTGATGTACGGCACCACCGTGATCGTGACCACGCTGCTGCTGATCTTCTCGGGCCTGGAGCCGGTGACCGCGTTCACGGCCATCCTGGCCTGCGTGAACAACATGGGTCCCGGCCTCGGGCCGGTAGGCCCGGCCGGCAACTACGCCGTGCTGACCGACTTCGAGACCTGGGTCTGTACTGTCGCGATGCTGCTCGGCAGGCTGGAGATGTTCAGCCTGCTGGTGCTGCTCACGCCCGGTTTCTGGCGCCGCTGAGCCGGCGACGGGCTCAGCCCGCCTGCCCGGCCTTGCCCGCGGTGGCCGGCGTGGCCGGGCGCGACACCAGGAACTGGCTGGCCACCGTGGCCGCGATCAGGCCGAGCCCGATCAGGTCGGTGAACAGCCCCGGCTTGATGAGCACGAAGGCCGCAGCGACCAGCATCGCGCGCTCCCAGATCCGGGTGGCCCCGAAGAAGAAGTAGTTGTGCAGGCCGCCGGCCAGGCAGATCACGCCCACCGTGGCGGTCACGATCGTCTGCAGGATCGTGGTCGTTTCGCCGATCAGCAGCAGCGACGGCCCGTAGACGAACATGAACGGGATGATGTACCCGGTGAGCCCCAGCTTGACCGCCGCCCAGCTGCTCTCCATGAGCCCCGCGCGAGAGATGCCGTTGGCCGCGTACACCGCCATCGCGACCGGGGGGGTGATCGCCGACAGCACCGCGAAGTACAGCACGAACAGGTGCGCCGCCTCGACCTGCACGCCGAGCTTGACCAGCGCCGGAACCAGCAGCGCGACCTGCACGATGTAGGCCGGCGTGGTGGGCAGGCCCATGCCCAGCACGATGCCGGCGGCCATGGTCAGGACCAGTGCCAGGATCAGCGAGTTCTGCGAGATCGCCAGCACCACGCCGGTGAAGGTGAGGCCCAGGCCGGTCAGCGTGATCGTGCCGATCACGATGCCCGCGCAGGCGCAGGCCAGCGCGACCACCACGGTGTTCTTCGCGCCGGCCTCGAGCGCCTCGAAGATCACCGGGATCGTGAAGGTCTTGCGGGTGTTCGCGCGCAGCCAGGTGGTGGGCACCACGGACAGGATCCCGCACAGCGCCGCGAAGGCCGCGCTGAAGCCCACCAGCAGCACGCCGATGATGATCGCCAGCGGCAGGAACAGGTGGCCGCGCTCGCGCAGCACTTGCCCCACGCGCGGCAGGTCGGGCTTGGGCAGGCCGACCAGGCCCATGCGGCGCGCCTCGAAGTGCACCGCCATGAACACCGCGAGGTAGTACAGGATGGCCGGCAGGATCGCGAACGCCGCCACGTTCAGGTAGGACACGCCGAGGAACTCGGCCATCACGAAGGCAGCCGCGCCCATGATCGGCGGCATCAGCTGGCCGCCGGTCGACGCCACCGCCTCGACCGCGCCCGAGAACGCGGGCCGGTAGCCGGTGCGGGCCATCAGCGGGATCGTGAAGGTGCCGGTGGTCATCACGTTGGCCACCGCGCTGCCCGACACGGTGCCGAACAGGCTGCTGGTGATGATCGCCACCTTGGCCGGTCCGCCCGAGGTGTGGCCGGCCAGGGCCAGCGCGAAGTCCATGAAGAGCTGCCCGGCGCCGCTGCGCTCGACGAAGGCGCCGAACAGGATGAACAGCATCACGTAGGTGGCCGACACGTACAGCGGGATGCCGAAGATGCCCTCGGTCGTCAGGTACAGCTGATCGAGCATGATGCCGACCGACTGGCCGCCCACGGTCAGGCCGTACACCAGGAAGGCGATCGCCGTGATCGGCAGCGCCCAGCCGGTGGCTCGCCGGGTGGCCTCGAGCAGCAGCAGGATCAGCCCGCCGCCGAACACGTAATCGAGGATCACCGGGTCGTCGACGTAGTACATCCGGTTCTGGATGTATTCGAGCACCGCGGTCGGGTACAGCGCCGAGGCCGCCGCGGCGATCAGCAGCAGCAGGTCGAACACGCCCGGCTCGCGCCTGCCGAAACCCGGGAACATCAGGAAGGCCAGCATCAGCGCGAAGGCCAGGTGCAGGCCACGCATCACGTAGGCGTCGGGAGGGCCGACGAAGGCCACGTACAGATGGAAGGCCGACATGCCGACGCCGATCAGCGTCAGCAGCCAGCGAGTCAGGGAGGCGGGCAGCGCGAACATCGGGGGTTCCTCGGCGGTTCCGGAAGGCACAACGACAACGGCCCGCCGTCAGGCCGGTTTGCCGACGGCGGGCCGCGAAGGCCGCGAAAGCGGCCCGGCGCTTACATCACGCCCTGTTCCTTGTAGAACTTGGCCGCGCCCTTGTGGAGCGGCACGCCGATGTCCTCGGCCATGATCTTGGGCGTGGTCTTGCCCATCACCTTGGCGATCGCGGTCAGGTCGGCGTTGTTGGCGACCATGCCCTTGAGCACGTTGTAGACGACGTTTTCGTCGAGGTCGCAGCGCGCGATCAGGTGCGTCGCGTAGCCGACGGCCTGGACGTCCTTGTCCTGCTTCGGATAGCTGCCGGCAGGGATCGTCAGCTTCGTGTAGCCCGGGTTCAGCTTGCGCATGTCGGCGAACTTGTCGTCGGGCATCGACAGCAGGCGGATGTCGCGCGCCGAGGCGAGGTCCATGATCGACGAAGCCGGCACCGTGGTGCCGAGCGTGAACAGTTGCGCGTTGTTGTCCTTCATCAGCGACACGGCGTCGGTGTAGGACACGTGGCTCACGCGCGCGGCATCGCTGTACTTCAGGCCGTAGACCTGCAGGGCCTGGACCGTGATGAACTCGGCCGTGTTGCCCTTCGGCTGGACCGCGATCGGCTTGCCCTTGATGTCGGCCAGCGAGTTGATGCCCGAGTCGGCGTTGACGACGATCTGGAAATACTGCGGATAGAGCGTCGCGACGTTGCAGACGTTCTTGGCCGGGGTGTCGAAGGGTGCGCGGCCGGCGACGCCGTCGACCGTGGAGATCGAGTTGCCGAAGCCCATGTCGGCCTTGCCGGCCTCGACTGCCTTCACGTTGGCGATGCCCGCGCCGGGCAGCACCTGGACCTTGATGCCTGCGGTCTTGTCCGCGATGTTGGCGATCGCGCCGCCCAGCGGATACCACGAGCCGCCCTGCGGGCCGGTCATCAGGCGGACCTGCTGGGCCTGGGCCGCGCCGGCCCCGGCGAGTGCAGCGCCGATGGCGGCGGCGATCGCGATCTGCTTCGGTTTGAAGTTCATTTTTTCTCCTCCTGGCGATGAGAGCGGATTGGGGGCCGCGCGGGCGCGGCCCCCGTGAAGCGCATGGTATTACAGGTCGGCGGGCCGCGTCCCGCCGGCCCCCTCGCGGCGCTCGGCCTCAGTACGGCCCGGGCTCCGGGCCGCACGGTCGCTCAGCCGCCGCGCGACGCGGTTTCGGCCTGGAAGCGCTGCGTGGCGTCCTCGACCGCCTTCGAGTGGACCGCGGCCAGCTCGGGACGAGCCGCGCGCGCCCGCGCGGACGCGGCCATGGTGGGCTCGTGGTGCCCCTGGAAGTGCGGGAACACGTGGCGCGCGATCAGGTCGTAGCTGCGGCGCGTGGCGTCGAAGTTCGCCCAGTTGTGCGCGAGCATCAGGTAGGCGCCGAAGCCGCCGTTCGACTGCTGCCAGAGCCGGTCGATCTGCGCCTTGACCATGTCGGGCGTGCCGATCGCGCCGAAGCCCGAGTCGTTGATGAAGGAGATCATCTCCTTCACGTTGTTGCCCGGCACGGCCATCTGCGGGAACGCGGCGACCGCCTGGAAGTAGTCGAACCACTGCTCGATGCCGTACTCGACGTCGCGATAGGCCTGCTCCATCGTCTCGGCGCAGTGCACCAGGCCCACCAGCCGCCACTTGCTGCGGTCGACCTGCGTGCCGTAGTGGGCGGCCTGCTGCTCCATCACGTTCCAGTGCAGCGCCAGCGCGTCGAAGCCGGCAGCGGTGGTCGCGCCGATCGACAGCAGCCCCACGCCGTGCATGCCTGCGAGCTTGGGGCCGGTCGGCGACGCCACGGCCGCCACCGCCACGTCGAACAGCGGATTCGAGTAGGGGCGCAGGTGCAGGCGAGCGTCGCGCAGGTCCCAGCGGTCGTTCTTGAAGGTGACCGGCTCCTCCGAGCGCAGCAGCTTCATGATGACGCCGAGGCCGTCCTCCAGCAGGCCGCGGGTCTGCGACTGCGACAGCCCGATCATGATGCCGTCGCTCGGCAGCGAGCCCGGCCCCACACCGAGCATCACCCGGCCGCGGGTCAGGTGGTCGAGCTGCACGATGCGCTCGGCGACCCAAAGCGGGTTGTGATAGGACACGCTGACCACGCCGGTGCCGAGCCGGATGTGCCGCGTGCGCTGCGAGGCCACTGCCATGAAGATCTCGGGCGAGGCGCTGATCTCGGTGCCGGCGGAGTGGTGCTCGCCGCACCAGGCCTCGTCGTAGCCGCATCGATCGAGCCACTGGATCAGCTCCAGGTCCTGCTCGAGCGCGAGCGTCGGGTTGATGCCGGGCTTGTGGAAAGGCGCCAGGAAGATCCCGAAGCGCATGCGGTGACTCATCGTGTGCTCCTCCGTCGTGGGTGTGGTCTCGCAGACCGGTCCCGGCCGCCCAGGCGAGCCGCCGGAACCGGAAACGCCATGCCGAATGTTTCTTCGATTCTGGCGAGTCGCTTATAACGCGCTGCGATTCGCGGTGTCCACAGTATCCTTGCGGACCGGGTGGCGAGCGTTTCGTTCGCCGCGCGTTTGGCGGCATGCTCCGGCCTCGCGCGTATATCTTGGCTTGCAGGGCGAACTCGATCGGGAAGGGAATCGGCATGGCGGACTCACCCCTCATCGTCGGCATCGGCGGAACCACTCGGGTCGGATCCACGTCCGAGCGCGCGCTCGCGACCGCGCTGAAGCGGGCCGAGGCGATGGGCTGCGCCACGATGGCCTTCGGCGCCGGGGCGATGCCTGTCGAGCCCTACGACCCGTCGCGCCCCGAGCGCAGCGAGCAGGCGGCGGCGCTGGTCGCCGCGCTCCGGCGCGCCGACGGCGTGATCATCGCCACCCCCGCCTACCACGGCGGAATCTCCGGGCTGGTGAAGAACGCGATCGACTTCGTCGAGGACATGCGCGACGACGCGCGCGTCTACTTCGAGGGGCGGGCGGTCGGCTGCATCGTCTGCGCGGACGGGCCGCAGGCCATGGGTTCCACGATGGCCTCGCTGCGCGGCATCGTCCACGCGCTGCGCGGATGGCCCACGCCCTACGGCGCGGCGCTCAATTCCCGCGCCCGCCCGTTCGGCGGCGAGGGGGTCGAGGCCGACCCGGCCGCGATCCGCGCCTGCGAGATGGTCGCCGAAGAGGTCGTCGCGTTCGCGCGGATGATCGGGCGCCGCTGACGAGCGGCACGCGCCCGATCCCCGGGAATTCCCCCACGCGTCGCCGGGTTTCGTTGACGGCCCCCTGGCGGGGCTGTTCCAATCCGCGCTCCTCTCCAGGGGAGTAGCCGGCACCGGATCTCGCGATCGCGGTGCCGCGGCATCGTCATTACGGTGCCGGTCGGGCTGGCAACCGACCGGTCGCCCGGTGTCGCGATCCGCAGCGCCTGCGCGCCGCGGTCGGCAAGACCAGCGAGGACCTTCGACAAAACCGTCGTCCGGCCCCTGCCAGGCCGGGGAAAAGGTCTTCCCGATGATCTCCATCGGCACGCCGTTGCTGTGGTCGCTGTTCGCGGCCTTCGTCCTGGTCGCGCTGGCGATCGACTTTCTCGCGATGAACCGCCAGGGCGCGCATGCCGTCAGCATGCGCGAGGCCGGGATCTGGTCGGTGATCTGGGTGGCCGTCTCCTTCGTGTTCGTCGGCTGGCTCTGGTGGTACCTGGGGGGCACCTCGGGCGATGCGGCCGCGCGCGAAGTGGCGGACGCCAAGGCGCTCGAGTTCGTGACCGGCTACCTGGTCGAGAAGGCGCTCGCGGTCGACAACATCTTCGTGTTCCTGATGCTGTTCACCTACTTCGCGGTGCCGCCGGAGTTCCAGAAGCGGGTGCTGATGATCGGCATCCTCGGCGCGCTGGTGCTGCGCGCGGTGATGATCCTGATCGGCGCCTGGCTGATCTCGCAGTTCCACTGGGTCATGTACGTGTTCGGCGCCTTCCTGGTCTTCACCGGCATCAAGATGTGGTGGGCCGCCGGCCAGGAGCCCGACCTCGACTCGAACCCGGCGCTGCGCTGGATCAACCGGCACATGAAGATCTCGCCGCGCTACGACGGCGAGCGCTTCTTCACGATGGAGAACGGCGTGCGGATGGCCACGCCGCTGTTCGTGGTGATCATGCTGATCGGCATCGTCGACGTCGTGTTCGCGGTCGACTCGATCCCGGCGATCTTCGCGATCACCACCGACCCGTTCATCGTGCTGACCTCGAACGTTTTCGCGATCCTGGGCCTGCGCGCGATGTACTTCCTGCTGGCCGGCATGCACGAGCGCTTCCACCTGCTGTCCTACGGCCTGGCCGTGGTGCTGGTGTTCATCGGCACGAAGATGCTGCTGATCGACGTCTACAAGATCCCGATCGTCTGGTCGCTCGGCTTCACCGTGACGGTGCTGGCGGTCACGATGCTGCTGTCGCTGCGCATCCCGGCGCGGCCGGGCGAGGCGGGCAGCGCCTTCCCGTTCCGCGCGAAGAAGCGCGAGCCCCAGTCGTCGCAGCCGTCGAACTGAAGCGAGCGGGCCGATCGCCGCCCGCCTGGGCGGCGATCGGGGCAGTGCGCGGAGGGAAAAACGAAACGGCCGCCTTAGGCAGCCGTTTCGCGAGCATTCTGGTCGGGGTGAGAGGATTCGAACCTCCGGCCTCTACGTCCCGAACGTAGCGCTCTACCAGGCTAAGCTACACCCCGAGGAAGGTGCGTCGATCCGACTGCTTGGGCCGCGAATGTCGGGAGAACCGGCCGTTGCCGCAGGGGCTGAAAAACGGCGCCTGAGGCGCCTTCAGCGATCCCGCGAGATCGAGTAAGTCGGCAAGTATAGCAGGGCTTCGCGACAGGCGGAAGCGGACTCTTCGACCGGGCTTCCCGACAGCAGGGTTCCCAGCGCGGCCAGCGCCGCGTCGGACTCCTGGCGCGCCCGCTCCCGCGCATAGTCGAGCGCGCCGGTACGGCGGATCGCCGCGAGGATCGGGTCGAAGGCCTCGGTGTGTCCCTGCTCGATCGCCGTGCGCACCAGCGTGCGCTCGCCGGCGTTGCCGTGGGCCATCACGTGGATCAGCGGCAGGGTGGGCTTGCCCTCGCGCAGGTCGTCGCCGACCGTCTTGCCGATGTCGGCGGTCACGCCCGAGTAGTCGAGCACGTCGTCGATCAGCTGGAAGGCGGTGCCGAGCCTGCGGCCGTACTCGGCCGCGGCGGCCTCGGCCTCGGGGGACGCGCCGCACAGGATCGCCCCGATCTGGGCGGCCGCTTCGAAGAGCCGGGCGGTCTTGTAGCGGATCACCTGCAGGTAGCGGGCCTCGTCGGTGTCCGGGTCGTTGCAGTTGATCAGCTGCAGCACCTCGCCTTCGGCGATCGTGTTGGTCGCGTCGGCGAGCACGCGCATGATCCGCATGTCGTCGACCTCGACCATCATCTGGAAGGCGCGCGAGTAGAGGAAGTCGCCGACCAGCACCGAAGCCGCGTTGCCGAAGGCGGCGTTGGCAGTCTGGCGGCCGCGGCGCAGCTCGGATTCGTCGACGACGTCGTCGTGCAGCAGCGTGGCGGTGTGGATGAACTCGACGACCGCCGCGAGCAGCCAGTGGTGGCCGGGGCCCCTGTAGCCGAGCGCCCTGGCCACGAGCAGCAGCAGCACCGGACGCAGCCGCTTGCCGCCGGCGCCGATGATGTAGTCGGCCACGGTGTTGATCAGCGCGACCTCGGAGCCGAGCCGCTCGCGGATCACTCGGTCGGTCTGGGCCAGGTCGGGCGCGAGGGCTGGGAAGAGGTCGGCGGGTTTCATTGTCGTGCCGTCGGAACCGGGCGATTATAGACGCCCCCTGATGGTCTTTGACTCTCGGCTTTCCTTAAGGGATAATGTAGGGTTTTCGGTTCCCGGCTGCCGGGTTCGCGTTCGCCCATACGGGTGGACCGGTGCGGCGGAAGGGTGTTCTTTTCAGCAAGAGGTTCCCATGTACGCGGTCATAAAAACCGGCGGCAAGCAGTACAAAGTCGCTGCCGGCGAAAAACTCAAGGTAGAACAGATACCGGCGGACATCGGAGCTGAAATCACGATCGACCAGGTGCTGGCGGTCGGCGCTGGCGACCAGATCTCGGTCGGCACGCCGCTGGTGGCAGGGGCGACGGTTTCGGCGACGGTGCTTTCCCACGGTCGGCACGACAAGGTTCGCATCTTCAAGATGCGCCGGCGCAAGCACTATCGCAAGCAGCAAGGCCATCGCCAGAACTACACCGAGCTGTTCATCAGCGGCATCGCTTCGCCGGCCGGCTCGGTGAAGGCCGACCTGCCGGTCGCCGCCGCGGCTGCCCAGCCCGCCGGCGAATAAGCCGTCCCGAATCAAGTCAGGAGCAACACACCATGGCACAGAAAAAGGGCGGCGGTTCCACCCGGAACGGCCGCGACTCCCAGCCGAAGATGCTCGGCGTCAAGGCCTACGGCGGCCAGACGGTGAGCGCGGGCTCGATCATCGTCCGTCAGCGCGGCACCAAGTTCCACGCTGGCGAGAACGTCGGTCGGGGCAAGGACCACACGCTGTTCGCGCTGATCGACGGGCAGGTGCGTTTCGCCGTCAAGGGCGAAAAGCAGCGCAGCACGGTGAGCATCGAGCCGCTGCAGCAGTAAGCTCGCGGCGCTTGGGACAAAAGCCCCGCAGCGCGGGGCTTTTGTCGTCTTGGGGGCAGGAATGAAGTTCATCGACGAAGCGCACATCGAGGTCATCGCCGGCGACGGCGGCAACGGGATCGTGTCGTTCCGTCGCGAGAAGTTCATCCCGAAAGGCGGGCCCGACGGCGGAGACGGCGGTCGTGGCGGCAGCATCTGGGCGACCGCCGACCGCAACATCAACACGCTGGTCGATTACCGCTACCAGCGCAAGTTCCAGGCGCGCAACGGCGAGCGCGGGCGCGGCTCCGACCAGTACGGCGCGGCGGCCGACGACATCGAGCTCAGGGTGCCGGTCGGCACCCAGATCATCGACGAGGACAGCGGCGAGCTGCTGTTCGACCTGACCCGCCACGGCGAGCGCGTGCTGGTCGCGAAGGGCGGCGAGGGCGGTCTCGGCAACATCCACTTCAAGTCGAGCACCAACCGGGCGCCCAGGCAGTGCACGCCGGGCACGCCGGGCGAGCAGCGCCGGCTCAAGCTCGAGCTGAAGGTGCTGGCCGACGTGGGCCTGCTCGGCATGCCGAACGCGGGCAAGTCCACGCTGATCGCCGCAATCAGCAACGCACGGCCGAAGATCGCCGATTACCCGTTCACCACGCTGCACCCGAATCTCGGCGTCGTCCGCGTCGGGCCCGAGAGCAGCTTCGTGGTGGCCGACATTCCGGGCCTGATCGAGGGTGCCGCCGAGGGTGCCGGCCTCGGGCACCGGTTCCTGCGGCACCTGCAGCGCACGCGGCTGCTGCTGCACCTGGTCGACATGGCGCCCTTCGATCCCGACGCCGACCCGGCTCGCGACGCGCGCGCCATCCTGAAGGAACTGCGCAAGTACGACCCGGAGCTGGCCGCGCGGCCACGCTGGCTGGTGCTCAACAAGATCGACATGATCCCGCCCAAGGAGCGCGAGGCGCGGGTCGCGGATTTCGTGAAGCGCTACCGGGGCCGCGGGCGCAATGCGATCCCGGTCGAGAAGGTGTTCGCGATCTCGGGCCTCACCCGGGAGGGTTGCGCGGGGCTCTGCCAGGCGATCGGCGAATACCTCGACTCGATCCGGCCGGCCGAGCCGGCCGACGACGACGTGCGCTTCGACCGCGAAGCCGGCACGGCGGGCGGCGGCGGCCAGCCCCGCGGCGCGCCGCTCGACCAGGGCAGGCGCCGCGAGAATCGCGACATGCAGCGGGCCGGCGGCGCGCCGGAGCGCGACAACCGCGACATCGAGCGGGCCATCGATCCGTCGGAGGCGCGCGCCGGGGAATCGCCCGACCGGGGCGGCGAGCCGTCGGAGGACGTCGAGCGTGGCTGAGCAATCGTCCGCGCCTCCGGCGTCGGTGGTGGGAACGCCGGCCGTGCCCGCCGCGGCGCCGGCCAGGGGGGCGCCCGAGGCCGTCGTGCGCGACGCGCGCCGGATCGTCGTCAAGGTCGGCTCCACGCTGGTCACCAACGAGGGCCGCGGCCTCGACGAAGACGCGATCTCCCGCTGGGGCGGGCAGATCGCCGAACTGCGCGCGATGGGCAAGGAGGTCGTCATGGTCTCCTCGGGCGCGGTGGCCGAGGGCATGAAGCGCCTCGGCTGGGCGAAACGGCCCAAGGCGATGCACGAGCTGCAGGCCGCGGCCGCGGTCGGGCAGATGGGGCTCGCCCAGGTCTACGAGACCCGCTTCCGCGCGCACGGCCTGGCCACTGCGCAGGTGCTGCTCACGCACGACGACCTCGCCGACCGCAAGCGCTACCTGAACGCGCGCTCCACGCTGCTCGCGCTGCTCGAGCTCGGCGTCGTGCCGATCATCAACGAGAACGACACGGTCGTCACCGACGAGATCAAGTTCGGCGACAACGATACGCTCGGCGCGCTGGTCACCAACCTGATCGAGGCCGACGCGCTGGTCATCCTGACCGACCAGTCCGGCCTGTTCACCGCCGACCCGCGCCGCGATCCGCAGGCCCGCCTGCTCGAGCGGGTGGTGGCCGGCGACCCGGTCCTGGAGACGATGGCCGGCGGCGCCGGCTCCTCGATCGGCAAGGGCGGGATGATCACCAAGGTGCTGGCCGCCAGGCGGGCCGCCAGCGGCGGCGCCCACACGGTCGTCGCGTCGGGTCGCCAGCCCGAGGTGCTGGTGCGCCTGGCCCGTGGCGAGTCGATCGGCACGCAGTTCATCGCGCAGACGCCGCGGCTCGCCGCGCGCAAGAAGTGGCTGGCCGACCATCTGCAGTTGCGCGGCTCGGTGCGGCTCGACGAGGGGGCGGCCCGCGCGTTGGTCGCCGGCGGCCGCAGCCTGCTGCCGATCGGGGTGACCGAGGTCAATGGCGAGTTCGAGCGCGGCGAAGCGGTCGCGATCCGCGATCCCGAGGGCCGCGAGATCGCCCGTGGACTGATCAACTATTCGAGCTCCGACGCCCGCCGGATCATGCGCCGCCCGAGCTCGGAGATCGAGGCGATCCTCGGCTTCATCGAAGAGCCCGAGCTGATTCACAGGGACAATCTGGTTCTGCGCTGAAAGCGCAGAACCAGATTGCGGCGAAGGCTGACTTGCCGCAGGCAAGTCAAGCCCGCGCAGCGGGCGGCCGCAGCCACAACCCCCAAAAGGCGCTGAAAGCGCGGCACCGGGTCGGGGCGAAGGCGATATCCTCGCCGCATGGCCGACCTTCGCAACCTCGAAACCTTCGTCTGGATCGCCCACCTCGGCAGCTTCCGCGCGGCAGCCGACAAGCTGAACGCGACCCAGCCGGCGATCTCGCAGCGCATCGCGATGCTCGAGGAGGAGCTCGGCGTGCGGCTGTTCGACCGCGAGCCACGCGGCGTGGCGCTGACCACCAAGGGCCTGGAGCTGCTTCCGTACGCGGAACGCATGCTGCAGCTGCGCGCCGACATGCTCGAGGCCGCGCGCGAGAAGAAGTCGATGCGCGGGCTCGTGCGGCTCGGGGTGGCCGAGACGCTGGTCCACACCTGGCTGTCGCGGCTGATCGAGCGGGTGCACGGCGAGTACCCGGCCCTGACGCTCGAGATCGAGGTCGACACGTCGCCGCAGTTGCGAGACCGCCTGCTCGCCCACCAGCTGGACATCGCCTTCCTGCTCGGGCCGGTCGGCGAGCCGCGGGTGCGCAACGTCCGGCTGTCCAGCTACCCGATGGCGTGGGTCGCCAATGCGCGGCTGGACCTCGGTTCCGAGCCGGTGGCGCTCGCGACCCTCGCGCGCTGGCCGATCATCACCTATCCGCGCAGCACGCGCCCGCACGTGGCGGTGCGGGAGATGATGGCCGGCGTCGGCGTGCACGACCTGAGGATCTACGGCAACGCTTCACTGAGCACGATCGTCCGGATGACGCTCGACGGGATCGGGGTCAGCGCGATTCCGCCGGTCGTCATCGAACGGGAACTCGCCGAAAAGCGCCTGCGCATCGTCAGGGCCGAGCGGGACCTTCCCGATCTCGACTTCAACGCCAGCTTCCCGGTGAAGCCCGACAGCCACATGGCCGAGCGGGTCGTGGCGATCGCCCAGGAGCTGGCACAGGCCGAGCGCCGCCCCGGGGCGGCCGGGCGAGCATCCGGGCAATCGGGCAGTGCGGCGAAGCCTGCCGCGAAGCGACGCGCATCCCGCGCCTGAGCGGCGGTTGCCCCGCGCCCGGCGGGGCCGCGCCCGGGAGGCGCATGCCGGGCTGCGGGCAGGGGCCGCTGCGCCCGCTTCATCGACGCCGCGCATGGCCGACCGCTTGGCCGATCGATTTTTCTTATGTCGATCGATCCGAACTCCTGATTGGACACCCGGCCCCAGCCGTGATGCCATTGCGGCATCCGACATCACGACGAGCGGGACAGGAGATGAACGCAGTCAACGAGAAGGCCATGCCGCGGGTGTACGCGAGCGGGCTGCAGGCGCGCCAGGCGGTGCGCCGCGGCGAGCATCGCGCGCCGACCGCCGGCATCGCGCCGGGCTTCGTGCAGGGCAACCTGGCGATCCTTCCCAAGTCGCTCGCCGACGACTTCTTCCGCTTCTGCCAGTTCAACCCCAAGCCCTGTCCGCTGCTCGCGGCCTCCGAGCCGGGCGATCCGCGCCTGCCCGCGCTCGGCGAGGACCTCGACATCCGCACCGACATCCCCAGGTACCGCATCTGGCGCAAGGGCGAGCTGGTCGACGAAGTGCCCGACCTGATGGGCGTGTGGCGCGACGACCTGGTCGCCTTCGTGATCGGTTGCTCGTTCTCGTTCGAGGAGGCGCTGGTCGAGGACGGCATCCGGCTGAGGCACATCGAGCAAGGCACCAACGTGCCGATGTGGCGCACCAGCATCGAGACCCGGCCCGCCGGGCCGTTCCATGGTCCGCTGGTGGTGTCGATGCGTCCGCTGCGGCCGGCCGACGCGATCCGCGCGATCCAGATCACCTCGCGCTTCCCGGCGGTTCACGGCGCGCCGGTGCACGTGGGCAAGCCGGAGATGATCGGCATCTCCGACCTGTCCAGGCCCGACTACGGCGACGCGGTCGAGGTGAAGGACGACGAGCTGCCGGTGTTCTGGGCCTGCGGCGTCACGCCGCAGTCGGTGATCGCGGCGGCGAAGCCCGAGTTCAGCATCACGCACGCGCCCGGCTACATGCTGGTCACCGACCTGAAGAACAGCCGCCTGTCGGTGTTCTGATACCCGCGCTTCCGACTTCCATCCCAAGGAGACAGACGATGAAGAGCCTCGCAAGACGCGCCCGACTCTGGGCAGTGGCCGGCGCAGTGGCGGCCGGCCTGGCCGGCACCGCCGTCGCCCAGGACATGCCGAAGACCTCGCTGAAGGTCGTCGGCGCCTGGGGCCAGCTCACCCAGTACAAGAACTTCGAGCAGCCCTTCTGGACCAAGGAGCTCGCCGAGAAGTCCGGCGGCGCGGTGACCGCCGAGATCACGCCCTTCAACGAGATGGGCCTGAAGGGCGCCGAGATCTTCCGCCTGATGCGGCTGGGCGTCATCGACTTCGGCTCCACCGTGCTCGGCTACGTGGCGGCCGACGACGCGCGCAACGAGGCGGTCGATCTCGCCGGCCTGTCGCCGGACGTGGCCACCGCGCGCAAGGTGTCCGACGCGTACAAGCCGATCTACGACAAGTTCTACGGCGAGCGCTTCGGGATCAAGGTGCTCGGCATCTGGCCGTACTCGGCGCAGGTGCTGTTCTGCAACGGCGAGATCAAGAGTCTCTCCGACCTGAAGGGCAAGAAGGTCCGCACCGGCAACCGCACGCTGGCCGAGTTCGTCGAAGCCTTCGGCGGCACCGGCGTCACGCTGTCGTTCAGCGAGGTGGTGCCGGCGCTGCAGAACAAGGTCGTCGACTGCGCGATCACCGGAACGCTGTCGGGCAACTCGGCCAAGTGGTACGAGGTCGCCACCCACATCTACGCGCTGCCGCTGGGCTGGAGCCACGTGATGCACGCGGTCAACCTGAAGCGCTGGAACAGCCTCGATCCGAAGGTGCGCGCCTTCCTCGAGAAGGAGATCGCTGGCCTAGAGGACCGGATCTGGAAGGCGGCCGCCGAGGAGACCGAGCAGGGCTACCTGTGCAACGCCGGCAAGCCCGAGTGCACGATGGGCACCAAGGCGAAGATGACCGTGGTGCCGGTGTCCGAAGCCGACAAGGCGCTGCTCGCGAAGGCGCTCAACGAGGTGGTGCTGCCCAAGTGGGCCGCGCGCTGCCAGGGCGACTGCGTGGCGAACTGGAACGAGACGATCGGCAAGGTCGTCGACCTGACCGCCAAGAAGTAAGCGCGGGCCACTCGCAGCGAGCGCAGGCCAGCCGCCTGCGCCTTCCTGCCGGGGGAGCGGGCCACCGTTTCCCCCGGCGCGCGGCCCGAGGCCGCCCGGATTCCCCGGAGACCTCTCGTGAAGATCCTCGATCGCTGGCTCGAACTGTCGGCCCGGCTCGCACGCGTGGGCGTGTGGTTCGGCGGCCTGCTGGTGCTCGCATCGGCCTTCCTGGTGGCGTTCGACGTGATCGTGCGCAAGCTGTTCGTGATCACCGTCGGCGGCGCCGACGAGCTCTCGGGCTACGCCTTCGCGATCGGCACCACCTGGGCGCTGGCCTTCACGCTGCTGCAGCGCGCGAACGTGCGGGTCGACGCGCTGTACATCCGGCTGCCGGCCGCGCTCTGCGCGGTGCTCGACATCCTTGCCCTGCTCGCGCTCGGCTTCTTCATCGGCCTGCTCACCTGGCAGGCCTGGGCGGTGCTGCAGACCTCGCTCGCCTTCGACGCGCGCGCCACGACGCCGCTGCAGACGCCGCTGTGGATGCCGCAGACGCTGTGGGTCGCCGGCCTCGTCCTGTTCGCCTTCACCTGGGTGCCCCTGCTCTTGCGCGCGCTGCTCGCGCTGCTGTCGGGCGACCTGGCCACCGTCAGGCGGCTGGCCGGCGCGCGCACGATCGAGGAGGACGCGGCCGCCGAGGCCTCCCACACCGCGCACCTGCGCGCCCGCGGCGCAGACTCCGCGGCAGGAGGCTGAACGATGCTCGCCACGACGCTCTTCCTGCTCCTCGCGCTGCTGGCGCTGGCTCTGCCAGTGGCCGGCGCGCTCGGCACGCTCGGCGTGCTGCTCGACCAGATCTACTCGCAGATGCCGCTGACGCTGGCGCTGGGCGAGGTCGCCTGGTCCTCGTCGAAGGACTTCCTGCTGGTCGCGATCCCGATGTTCATCCTGCTCGGCGAGATCCTGCTGCGCGCGGGCGTGGCCGAGCGGATGTACGACGCGATGGTCAAGTGGATGTCCTGGCTGCCGGGCGGCCTGATGCACTCGAACATCGGCGCCTGCACCGTGTTCGCGGCCACTTCCGGATCGTCGGTGGCCACCGCGGCCACCGTCGGAACCGTGGCGCTGCCGCTGGTGAAGAAGTACGGCTACAACGAACGGCTCTTCCTGGGCACGCTGGCGGCCGGCGGCACGCTCGGCATCCTGATCCCGCCGTCGATCAACCTGATCATCTACGCGGTGCTGACCGACACCTCGATCCCGAAGCTCTACCTGGCGGGGATCGTTCCTGGCATCGGCCTGGCGCTGGTCTTCATGGCGATGATCGTGGCCGTGTGCCTGGTGCGGCCCGCCTGGGGCGGGCGCAGGCTTTCGGCGAGCTGGGCCGAGCGCATCGCGAGCCTGCCGCACCTGCTGCCGCCGCTGGGCATCTTCCTGGTCGTCGTCGGCTCGATCTACGCAGGCATCGCAACCCCCACCGAGGCCGCCTCGCTCGGCGTCGTCGCCGCGCTCGGGCTCGCCTGGGCCTACGGCAGGCTCTCGCTGGCGATGCTCAAGGAGGTGCTGGAGAACTCGATGCGCACGACCGCGATGGTCATGCTGATCATCGTCGCCGCCTACTTCCTGAACTTCGTCATCTCGGCGATCGGCCTGACCGCGATGCTGACCGACTTCATCTCGGGCCTGGGCCTTTCGAAGTTCGAGATGCTGCTCGCGGTCGTCGTGTTCTACCTGATCCTCGGCTGCTTCATGGAAACGCTGTCGATGATGATCACGACGATCCCGATCGTCGCGCCGGTCATGGTCGGGCTCGGCTTCGACCCGCTGTGGTTCGGCGTCGTGCTGGTGATCCTGATCGAGACCGCGCTGATCACGCCGCCGGTCGGGCTGAACCTGTTCGTCGTGCAGTCGCTGCGCACGCACGGCACGCTGAACGACGTGATGGCCGGCTCGCTGCCTTTCGTGGTGGCGATGCTCGTGATGATCGCGCTGCTCGGCTTCTTCCCGGGCATCGCGCTGTGGCTGCCGGGCGCGGTGGGCTGAGGACACGCCCTCGGGCCTGCGCGCCGGCCGCCGTCCCTTCTTTCAATCCGGAGTAGAGACCTTGCTGACCTTCGAACGCATCTGGCAGGACCGCCGCGACCGCATCGCGGTCCAGATCGACCAGCTGATCGTGGCGGGCTGGACCGCGCGCGACGACGCCGCGGTCCAGCATCACATCGAGGAGCTGGGCGCCCTGGGGATCCCGGGCCCGTCCACCTATCCGCTGTTCTATCGGCTCGGCGTCACGCAGCTCACGCAGGTCGAGCACCTGCAGGTGCTGGGCCCCGACACCTCGGGCGAGGTCGAGCCGGTGCTGGTGTCGATGGCCGACGGCCTGTGGGTCACGCTGGGCTCGGACCACACCGATCGCAAGGCCGAGGCGATGGGCGTGGCGCTGTCCAAGCAGCTGTGTTCGAAGGTGCTCGGCACGCAGCTGTGGCGCTTCGACGAGGTCGCGCCGCACTGGGACCGGATGGTGCTGCGCGCCTGGGCCACGATCGACGGCAAGCGGGTGCTCTACCAGGAAGGCGCCGCCGCGGCGATCCGCAGCCCGCAGGACCTGATGACGCGCTGCACCGGCCAGGCCGGCCTGCCACCCGGCACGCTGATGTTCTGCGGCACGCTGAACTCGATCGGCGGCGTGCGGCCCGGCAGCCGCTTCGAGATGGAGCTCGAGGACCCGGTGCTCGGCCGCAAGCTGGTCCACGCCTACGACGTCGAGGCGCTGCCGGTCGTCAGTTGAGTCGGCGGGTCAACCGATCCGGTTGCGCCGGCGCCGCTGGAGCGCCGGCAGCACCGCGCTCGCGTAGATCGCCAGGTTCAGCAGCACGACGCCCAGCGCCAGCCAACGCTGGTGCTGGGCCGTGAGGTCGCCGGGGTAGACCAGCGGGATCAGGTAGTGCTCGATGAAGCCGCCCGGGTAGCCGGCATCGCCGGCCATTGCCCGGAGCCGGTTCTCCCAGGGGGTGAGAGGGCAGATCGCGCCGGCGGCTTCGATCCAGGCGCCCCAGGCAGCGGCCGGCAGGTGCAGCCACGCCAGCCGTGGCCGCCAGGCGACCAGCAGGCCGCCCAGCACCACGAACAGGATGAACGCCAGGTGCAGCAGCACCAGCGCGTCGGCGGCCAGGCGGGCGGCCATCGGGGCGCGGGAGCCGGCCGCCCGGGCCCGGAAGCTTCAGCCCATCGGCAGGAAGTCGTAGCCGGCGCCCCGGCGCGCGATGCGCCCGATCGCCGGGAACGGCATGTGATAGCCGGAGACCAGCCAGTCCTGCGCGATCGCCTGCTCGAGCAGGCGGCGGCGGGTCTGGCGGGCCATCTCGGCGTTCATGTCGAACATCACCGCCCAGTCGGGGTTGCGCACGAACAGCTGCGCGACGTTCGCGAAGTCGGCGAGGAAGACCCAGGTCTGGCCGCCGGACATGACCGCGTAGGCGGTGTGGCCCGGGGTGTGGCCGAAGGCGTCCATCGACACGATGCCCGGGGCGACCTCGGCGCCGGGCTTGAAGCGCTCGACCTGGCCGGCGATCGGCCCGAACACCCGGCGCGGCGCCTGGAAGGCGCCCTTCATCGCGTCGGGCGCCTTGGCCATGTTCGCGTCGCTCATCCAGAAGTCCCATTCGGGCGCCGGCACGTGGATCCGCGCCTTCGGGTAGACGAGCTGCCCGGCCTTGTTGCGCAGGCCGTTGATGTGGTCGCCGTGGAAGTGCGAGATCAGGACGTGGTCGAACGACTCCGGCGCGAATCCGGCCGCCTTCAGGTTGTTCACGACCTGGCCGCTGGTCGGGGCGCCGAACTCGCCGTTGCCGGCGTCGATCAGGATCCGCTTGCCCTCGTTCTCGACGACGAAGGCGGTGAAGGGGATCGTGAGCTTGTCGGTCGGCAGCCCGGCATCGCTCAGCGCCTGCTGGACCTGCGCCAGCGACGCGTTGCGCACGAAGCCGTCGGCCAGCGGCCGCACCGCGACGCCGTCGGCGATCGCGGTGATCGTGGCGCTGCCCACGCGGGCGCGATACACGCCCTCGGAAACGCGGGTGCCCGAGGGGCCGGCACCGGGAAGCGCCGCGCAGCCGGCGGCGAAGGGCAGGGCGCTGGCCGCGGTCAGGCCGAGGCCGGCGCGGAGGAACTGGCGACGGGGAAAGCTCATTCGAGGAACTCCGTTGTAGGTCGTGTTCGATGCGGGGGAAGGATCGGCGCGATGCACTTCGCGGCAGTCCGCCCGCGAGCGGAGCGGGCGCCGCGACGCCGCCCGGCAGCGTAGCAAAGCGCCGGGCGGCCAGGCGCTATTCCTTGGCGCCGTGCTGGTGTTTCGCGAGGCGTGTGGCGTAGGCTTGGTCGGGCCCTCACACGATCGGGAGGCCGACATGAGCGACACCAGAACCGAGCGCGACGCATTCGGGCCGATCGAGGTGCCCGCCGGCAGGCTCTGGGGGGCGCAGACGCAGCGCTCCCTTCATCACTTCGCGATCTCGACCGAGAAATGGCCCCGCGAACTGCTGCACGCGCTGGCCGAGGTCAAGCGGGCGGCCGCGCAGGTCAACCGCGAGCTGGGGCTGCTCGAGGCCGCGAAGGCCGGCGCGATCGCCGCCGCCGCCGAAGAGGTGCTCGCCGGCGCGCACGACGGCGAGTTCCCGCTGTCGGTCTGGCAGACCGGCTCTGGCACCCAGACCAACATGAACATGAACGAGGTGCTGGCCAACCGCGGGTCGGAGCTGCTGGGCGGGGAGCGGGGCGAGCGCCGGCGGGTGCACCCGAACGACGAGGTCAACCGCGGGCAGTCGTCGAACGACGTGATGCCGACCGCGATCCACGTCGCCGCGGCGGTGGCGGTGGCCGGCCGGCTGCTGCCCGCGCTGGACGCGCTGCGGGCCACGCTCGACGGCAAGGCGCGCGAATTCGCGGTCCTGGTCAAGATCGGCCGCACCCATCTGCAGGACGCGACGCCGCTCACCCTCGGCCAGGAGATCTCGGGCTGGGTCGGCCAGCTCGACCGGGCCCGCGCCGCGATCGAGGCGGCCCGTCCGGCGATCGCACGGCTGGCGATCGGCGGCACCGCGGTCGGCACCGGCATGAATACGCACCCCCGCTTCGGCGAGCGGGTGTGCGCGCTGCTGGCGGAGCGGCTCGGCCTTGCGTTCGAGCCGGCGCCCAACCGCTTCGCCGCGCTGGCGGGCCACGAGCCGGCGGCGGCGCTGCACGGCGCGTTGCGGGTGCTCGCGCTCGCGCTGACCAAGATCGCCAACGACGTGCGCTGGCTGGCGAGCGGCCCGAGGGCGGGGCTCGGCGAGATCCGGATCCCGGAGAACGAGCCCGGCAGCTCGATCATGCCCGGCAAGGTGAACCCGACGCAGTGCGAGGCGATGACGATGGCCTGCGCGCAGGTGATCGGCAACGACGTGGCGATCGGCATCGGCGCCGCGTCTGGCCAGTTCGAGCTGAACGTCTACCAGCCGCTGATCGCGCACGGCCTGCTGCAGAGCCTGCGCCTGCTCGCCGACGCGATGGACTCGTTCGATCGCCACTGCGCCCGCGGCATCGAGCCCGATCGCGAGCGCATCGCCGCCCTGGTCGAGCGTTCGCTGATGCTGGTGACCGCGCTGGCCCCGCACATCGGCTACGACCGCGCCGCCGAGATCGCGAAGAAGGCGCACCGCGAGGCCAGCTCGCTGCGCGAGGCGGCTCTGGCGCTCGGGTACGTGAGCGCGGCGCAGTTCGACGAGTGGGTCCGGCCGGAGAGGATGATCGGGCCTGCGGTCGATTGAGCCGCTGGGGTCGTTGGCGCGGGGCTCGGCGAGCGGGCCGGCCCTGCCTGGCGGACACGGGCTGCGCCCCTCGCCTTCGGCGAGGGGTTCCCGCGTCTGCCTCGTCGCCGGCGGGTCGGAGCTCAACTCGCGAGCCCTGCGGGCTCGCTCAGACAGAGCTCCTCCCTTTTCGCCGGCTCCTTCGTCAGCACGCGGCTTGCCCGAAATGTCCGCCAGGCAGGGCCGGCCCGCTCGCCGAGCCCATTCACGGTCACGATCACGATCGGGGGCCGGCTGGACCGGCAGGCGGCGGCGGGCTATCGGCGTTGGGTGTCTCACGTCACCACGTCCAGGCCACCGCCGGACCGGGCGAACGAAGAGAATCTATTCGACGCCCATCATCCGGCGAATGACGGCCAGCGCCTCGTCGATCTGCTCGCGCGTCACGTCGAGGTGGGTGACCGCGCGGATCATCCCGGCGACCGGCACCAGCTTCACGCCGTTGGCGGCCGCGGCCTTCGCGAAGTCGGTCGCGGTCCAGCCGGCGGCGCGCGGGTCGAAGAACACGATGTTGGTCTCGGGCAGGCCGTGGACCAGCCGGACGCCGGGGATCGCCTGCAGGCCTTCGGCCAGGCGCCTTGCGTTTTCGTGGTCCTCGGCCAGGCGCTCGACGTGGTGGTCCAGCGCGTGCAGGCAGGCGGCCGCGGCGATGCCGGCCTGGCGCATCGCGCCGCCGACCATCTGGCGCAGGCGGCGAGCCTCGGCGACGAACTCGCGGCTGCCGACGAGCACCGCGCCGATCGGGGCGCCGAGCCCCTTGGTGAAGTCGAGCCAGGCGGTGTCGACCTTCTCGCAGATGCGCGCCGGGCTCAGGCCGTTCGCGACCGCCGCGTTCATCAGCCGGGCGCCGTCGAGGTGGACTTTCAGGCCGCGCGCGCGGGCGGCGTCGCAGACCGCGTCGAGCCTGTCCTGGGGCCACACGGTGCCGCCGCCGAAGTTGTGCGTGTTCTCCAGGCAAAGCAGCCGGGCGCGCGGGCCGTAGGGCGAGGGCAGGGCGCCGATCCGGTCGAGCGCGGCATCGAGCGCGCCAGGACCGAACACGCCGCGCTCGCTCTCGAGCGGCTCGGTCATCACGCCCGAGATCATCCCCGCGCCGCCGCCCTCGGCGCGCAGCACGTGCGAGTCGCGCTCGGCGAGCACGACCTCGCCGGGCGAGGTGTGGGCGCGCACCGCGATCACGTTGCACATCGTGCCGCTCGGCAGGAACAACGCCGCTTCCTTGCCGAGCAGCTGCGCGACCCGCTCGGTCAGCCGCAGGACCGTCGGGTCCTCGTTCTTCTGTTCGTCGCCGACTTCGGCCGCCGCGATCGCGGCGCGCATCGCGGCGGTAGGCCTGGTCTCGGTGTCGCTGGTGAGCAGGATCACGTCACATCACCGCGCCGATCGACCACGGGATGAACTCCTCGCTGCCGATGCCGAGCGCCTCGCTCTTGCTGTGCTCGCCGCTGGCCACGCGAAGCACCATCTCGAAGATCTCGCGGCCCTTCTCCTGCACGCTGGTCGAGCCGTCGACGATCGTGCCGCAGTTGATGTCCATGTCCTCGACCATCCGCTCGTACATCGGCGTGTTGGTCGCGAGCTTGATCGACGGCGAGGGCTTGCAGCCGTAGCAGGAGCCGCGGCCGGTGGTGAACACCACCATGTTCGCGCCGCCGGCGACCTGGCCGGTGATCGACACCGGGTCGTAGCCCGGGGTGTCCATGAAGACGAAGCCCTTGGCGGTGACCGGCTCGGCGTACTCGTAGACGTCGACCAGGTTCGTCGTGCCGCCCTTGGCGACCGCGCCCAGCGACTTCTCGAGGATCGTGGTCAGGCCGCCCGCCTTGTTGCCCGGCGACGGGTTGTTGTCCATGCTGCCGTGGTTGCGCGCGGTGTAGTCCTCCCACCACTTGATGCGGCGTATCAGCTTGTCGGCGACCTCCTGCGAGACCGCGCGCCGGGTCAGCAGGTGCTCGGCGCCGTAGACCTCCGGGGTCTCGGAGAGGATCACCGTGCCGCCGTGCGCGACCAGGATGTCGCAGGCCGCGCCCAGCGCCGGGTTCGCCGTGATGCCCGAGTAGCCGTCGGAGCCGCCGCACTGCAGGCCGATCGTGATGTGGCTGGCCGGCACGCGCTCGCGCCTGATGTCGTTGGCCTTCGGCAGCATTTCCTTCACCGCGGCGATCGCCGCCTCGACGGTCTTGCGGGTGCCGCCGGTCGTCTGCATGACGAAGGCCTTGAGCTGCGCGTTCTCCTTCATCTGCTGGGCCTGGAACAGCGCGTCCATCTGGTTGGCCTCGCAGCCCAGGCCGATGATGACCACGCCGGCGAAGTTCGGGTGGCGGCCGTAGCCGGCGATCGTGCGGCGCAGGATGTCGATGCCGGCACCCGCGCTGTCCATGCCGCAGCCGGAGGAATGCGTGAGCGGCACCACGCCGTCCACGTTCGGGAACTCGGCGAGCACTTCGGGCGTGAAGTGGGCGGCGACGAACTTCGACACCGAGGCCGAGCAGTTCACCGTGGAGATCACGCCGATGTAGTTGCGGGTGGCCACGCGCCCGTCGGGCCGCACGATGCCCATGAAGCTCGCCTGCTCGGCCGGCTTCTCGACCGGCTTCACGTCGACGCCGACCGCGTAGTCGCGCTCGAAGGTCTCGAAGGCCAGGTTGTGCGAGTGCACGTGCTGGCCGGGCGCGATGTCCTGCGTGGCGAAGCCGATGATCTGGCCGTAGCGGCGCACCGGCTGGCCCTTGGCGACCGCGCGCACCGCGAGCTTGTGGCCGGCCGGGATCGCGTCGGTACAGGCGACACCCTCGGCGTCGACGACTGTGCCGGCCGACAGCGGCTTGGCGGCGATGACGACGTCGTCGGCGGGGCTCAGGCGAAGCGTCGGCCGGCGAACGAGGGAAACGACGTTGGACATGGTTGACTCCTGGACACTCAGCTGGCGCGATCCGCGCCGGATTGGTCGTGGGCGGCGCCTTCGGCTCCCGAGGCTCTCTCGGCCATGCGGGTCGCCGGCGTCGCCTCGGTCGGGGGCAGCGGGCCGAGCCGGCGCGCGTGCTCCCGGGCCATGCGAAGGCCGAATTCGGTCGGGCCAAGTGCCGGGGCGCGGTCGTGCTCGACCTCGAAACCCATGCGCCAGGCGGCGATCCGCTTGCCGTAGCAGATCAGCGTGTCGAGCGACTGCATCGCGAACACGATCGCAGGCAGGACCTGCCGGTAGCGCTCGAGCGCCTCGTCGGCGCGGCCCGCCGCCAGCGCCGCGTGGATCGCGTGCTGGTGGTCGGCGTTGTCGGGCGCGACGATCATCCCGGCACAGCCGGCCTCGAGGTTCTCGAGCAGCTCGAGTCCGCCGCGGCCGTTGAGCACCGCGAGCCGGTCGCCGACGGCGGCGATCGTTCGCTCGATGATCACGCTCGAGGCCTCGCCCTTCAGGATGCGGAACTCGGGGCGACGATCGGCCAGGCGGACGATCGCCTCGGGCGAAAGGCCGAACCCGAGGTACTCGGGCGCGTTCTGGATGCCCACCGGCACCGGCTGGCCGCGCATCACGTCGGAAAAGAAGGCCTCGCAGCCGGCCGCGTCGATCTCGCCGCGCGCCGCGGCCGGCGGCGGCTGCAGGATCAGGAAGCCCGCCCCCTGCGCCACCGCGTAGTCGGCCAGCTCGCGCTGCGCGGCCACGGTCTCGCCGGCGATCGTGACCGCCAGCGGCACCCGGCCCGCGATGTCCTCGGCGGCCCAGCGGATCACGCTGCGGCGCTCGTCGACCGACAGCTTGCCGACTTCGGTGGCCACGCCGAGCACGGCGATGCCGGGGGCGCCCCAGGCGATCGCCGACTCGACCTGCCGGCGCATTGCGTCGCGGTCGAGGCGTCCGCTCGCGTCGAAGTAGGCGAACAGGATCGGCCAGATGCCGCGCATCGCGTCAGATCCGCAGGTCGTGGCGGGCGACCGCGCTGCGCTCGATCGCGGGCCAGTCCCAGTCGATGCCGATGCCGGGCGAGTCGGGCGGGATCGCGAAGCCGTCCTGGATCGCGATTCGGGAAGTGGTCACATCGTCGAGCTGGGGGATGTACTCGACCCAGGCCGCGTTCGGCACCGCCGCGCACAGCGACACGTGCAGCTCCATCAGGAAGTGCGGGCAGATCGGCACGTTGAAGCTCTCGGCCAGGTGCGCCGTCTTCAGCCACGGCGTGATGCCGCCGATGCGGGCGACGTCGGCCTGCACGATCGAGCAGGCCTCGCGCTGCAGGTACTCGCGGAAGTGCTGCAGCGAGTAGATCGACTCGCCGACCGCGACCGGCAGCGTGGTCGACGCGGCCAGCCGAGCGTGGCCGCCGAGGTCCTCGGCGGGCAGCGGCTCCTCGAACCAGGCCAGGTCGAGCGGCTCGAAGTGGTGCGCGCGGCGGATCGCCTCGCCCACGGTGAAGGCCTGGTTGGCGTCGACCATCAGCTCGAAGTCGGCGCCGACCGCGTCGCGGACCGCGCGCAGCCGCGCGACGTCTTCGCTGACGTGGGGCTTGCCGACCTTGATCTTGACGCCCCGGAAGCCGGCCTGCTTGGCCGCGACCGATTCGGCCACCAGCGTGTCGACCGGCAGCTGCAGCCAGCCGCCCTCGGTGCTGTAGACCGGCACCCGCGGCTGCGCGCCGCCGGCCAGCTTCCACAGCGGCAGGCCGAGCCGGCGGCAGCGCAGGTCCCACAGCGCGGTGTCGACAGCTGCGAGCGCCAGCGCGGTGATCGCGCCGACCGCGGTGGCGTGGGTGTGGAAGAACAGGTCCTTCCAGATCGCCTCGATGTCGTCGGGATCGCGGCCCAGCAGCCGCGGCGCAAGGTGGTCGGCCAGCAGCGACACGACCGACGAGCCGCCGGTGCCGATCGTGTACGTGTAGCCGGTGCCTTGCGCGCCGTCGTCGCAGGTGACGCGCAGCATCGGCGTCTCCTGCGTGACGAAGGACTGGATCGCGTCCGAGCGGGGCACCTTCGGCGGAAGGTTGACCTGCCAGATCTCGACGCGGCTGATCCTGCTCATGCGATCGCTCCCGTTCAGCGGGTCAGTCCGGATAGAGGAGGCCGGGCAGCCACAGCACCAGGTCGGGCACGTAGGTGATCAGCAGCAGCGTTGTGAGCAGCGGGATCATCCACGGCATGATCGCGGCCACGGTCTTCTCGAATGACAGCTCCGAGATCTTCGACAGCACGAAGATCACGATGCCCACCGGCGGCGTGATCAGGCCGATCATCAGGTTCAGCACCATCACCAGCCCGAAGTGGATCGGGTCGATGCCGAGCTGGGCCAGGATCGGCATGAACACCGGCACCAGGATCGTGATCGCGGCGATCGTCTCCATGAAGCAGCCGACGAACAGCAGGAACAGGTTCGCCAGCAGCAGGAAGACCCACGGTTCGGAACTGATCGACAGAACCCATTGCGCGACCGCCTCGGTGACCTGCGTGGTGGTGAGCACCCACGCGAAGATCGACGCCGCGGCCACGATGAACAGCACGGTGGCCGTCGTCTCGATCGTGTCCATCGAGATCTTCAGCAGCATCCGCCAGTTCAGCGTGCGGTACCAGACGAAGCCCAGGAACAGTGCCCAGAACACCGCGGCCACCGCGGCCTCGGTTGGCGTGAACAGGCCCGAGGCCATGCCGCCGATCAGGATGACCGGGGTCATCAGCGCCATCAGCGCGTCGAACTTGAACAGCTTGTCGACGACCAGCAGCGCGGCCAGCGGCAGGCCGAACTTCATGAAGCCGCCGAGCTCCTCGTTGCCCCACAGCTTCAGCAGCACGACCGCGGTGATCGCCACGACGAGCAGCTCGCTGACGCCGCTGGCCATGCCGCGCCAGCTGAACGGGTAGTCGGCGCCGTACTTCCGGACGTGCGCGTAGTACGCGACCATCAGCATCATGGTCAGCGCGAGCAGCGCGCCCGGGATGAAGCCGCCGGCGAACAGCTTGCCGATCGAGGCATTGGCCTGCACGCCGTAGATCACCATCGGCAGCGACGGCGGGATGATCGGGCCCAGCGTGGCCGAGGCCGCGGTCACGCCGACCGCGAACTCGACCGGATAGCCGTGGTCCTTCATCGCCTTGATCTCGATCGTGCCCAGGCCGCCGGCGTCGGCCACCGCGGTGCCCGACATGCCCGAGAACACGACCGAGCCGACCACGTTCACGTGCCCCAGGCCGCCCTTGAGCCAGCCGACCAGCTTCAGCGCGAAGCCGAAGATCCGGTTCGTGATGCCGGCCGAGTTCATCAGGTTGCCGGCGAAGATGAAGAAGGGCACCGCCAGCAGCGGGAAGCTGTCGACGCCGCCGACCATCCGGTGCACCACCGTGATCGGCGGGATCGAGCCGGACAGCCAGATGTAGACGAGCGAGGCCAGCGCCATCGCGATCGCGATCGGCACGCCGGTGGTCATCGCCGCCAGGAAGGTTCCGAAGAAGAGTCCGTTCATCGTTGTTGTATCCCTGCTGGGCTCAGTCTGCTTCGCCCGGACGCTCGAGCGAGCTCCAGCCGCGTTTCCAGTGGCGAACGGTGACCTGCGCCGCGCGGAAGGTCATCATCGCGAAGCCGGCGGCGACGAAGCCGTAGACGTAGCTCATCGGCAGGTCGACCACCGTCATGCCCAGGTTGTGCATGCGCGGGACCAGGTCGATCGACAGCCAGGTCGCGTAGGCGAGAAAGGCCAGGCGGACCAGGTCGACCATCGTCGACATCGCTCGGCCGACCGGCGCCGGCAGGTACCGGTAAAGGAATTCCACGTGGATGTGCGTGTTCCTGCGAACGGCCATCGAGCCGCCCAGGAAGGTGACCACGATCAGCAGGTAGCGCGCGATCTCCTCGGTCCAGGCGGCCGAGTCGTCGAGCACGTAGCGGGTGAAGAACTGGTAGAAGACGGTGAACGCAAGCAGCCAGAAGACGATCAGCGTCAGCCAGTCTTCCCATTTGTAGACTGACAGGTCGATCGGCGTGTCTTCGGCATGCAGGCCCGCATCGTCGAACTGCTGGGCCTCGGGCCTTGCTGCTGTCTGGCTCATCGGGAAAGTCCGCGGTCTCTCGGGAAAAGAAAGGGCCGCGCCCGGCGATGCGCCGGCGCGGCCCGCATGGGCGATTACTTCAGGGCCTGGATCGCGTCCCAGTCCTTCTTGCTGTAGCCCATCGATTCCATCGGGACCTTCTCGAGCACCGCCTTCTGGAAGCCCGCGCGGTCGACCTCGGTGACCGTCAGGCCGCGCTTGCGGAACTCGTCGGCCAGCTTGGCTTCACGCTGCTTGACGATCTCGCTGCCGCGGCGGGCGGCTTCCTGCGTGACCTCGGTGAAGATCTTCTTCTCCTCGTCGCTCAGCTTGTTCCAGACGTGCGGGGCGATCTGCGTGGCCACGGCGTCGATGATGTGGCCGGTCAGCATGATGTGCTTCTGCACCTCGTAGAACTTCTTGGCCTCGATCGTGGGCAGCGGGTTCTCCTGCGCCTCGACCGTGCCGTTCTGCAGGGCCAGGTAGACCTCGGCGAAGGCGATCGGGGTCGGATTGGCGCCGCAGGCCCTCGGCATCGCCATGTAGGCAGGCACGTCGGGCACGCGGATCTTCAGGCCCTTCATGCCGGCGCAGTCCTTGAACGCGCGGTTCGACGTGGTGTGGCGCGCGCCGTAGTAGGTGAGCGAGGTGATCTGCACGCCGGTCTTGGCCTTGTAGCCGTCGGCCAGCTCGCGGAAGGCGGGGCTCTGCGACCACTTGAGCTGGTGGTCGGCGTCCTGGAAGGTGAACGGGTAGTAGCCCACGCCGATGCGCGGGAAGCTGCGCGCCGCGAAGGACAGGCCCGAGATGATCATGTCGACCGTGCCGAGCTGCAGGCCCTGGTTGATGTCGGTCTCCTTGCCCAGCGAAGAGGCCGGGAAGACCTGGATCTCGAACTTGCCGTTGGTGCGCTTCTTGATCTCCTCGGCGGCCCACACCGACTCGGTGTGGTACGGCTCGGAAGTCTCGTAGACGTGGGCCCACTTGAGCTTGGTCTGGGCGGCGGCGGGGCCGGCAATGCCGAAGGCGGCAGCGACGGCGACGACGGATGCGATGAGTTTCATGACTCCTCCTGTTGGAACGGGTTGATGCGTACGAAGCGGCGGGGTCGCCGCCAAACCGGGACGGGCCGCCGGGGCGGCCCGCCTCATGCAGCGACCAGCTGCACTTTCATGCTGCGAGTCTTGTCGCGCGCGATCTGGATGGCCTCGGCCGCCTTCTGCAGCGGCCACGCGCCGCTGATCACCGGCCGCACGTCCACGCGGCGGCTGGTGATCGCGCCCACGGCGAGCTCGAAGACGTTGCCGAAGCGGAACGAGCCGCGCAGGTCGATCTCGCGCGACATGACCAGGTTGGCGTGAAGATGGATGCCGTCCGCGGGCAGCGTGCCCACCTGCACGACGATGCCCCCGCGCCGCACCGACTCGAGGCAGGCGCCGAGCGCCTGCGGCGCGCCCGAGACCTCGAAGGCCACGTCGAACTCGCCGCCGGCGGCCGCGGCCACCGTGGTGCCGGCGGGCAGCCGGTCGACCCGGATCGTCTGGTCGGCGCCGACCTGGCGCGCGACCGACAGCGGATGGTCGACGACGTCGGTGATCGCGATGCGCGAGGCTCCGGCCAGCCGGCAGGCGATCACCTGCATGCAGCCGATCGTGCCGCTGCCCGTGATCAGCACCGACTTGCCGAGCAGGTTGCCGGCGCGGTTGGCCGAGTGCAGCGCCACCGACAGCGGCTCGGACATCGCGATCTCGCCGAGCGAGACCTCGTCGTTCGAAACCTTCACGCACTGCGACTCGGGCATCGTGAAGTACTCGCGGAACATGCCCTGCATGTGCGGGAACACGCTGGCGCTGCCCAGGAAACGCACGTTGTGGCAGAGGTTCTCGCGGCCTTCGCGGCAGGCCGGGCACTTGCCGCAGGGGCTCGAAGGATTGATCGCAATACGGTCGCCTTCCTTCACGCGGGTGACGCCGGCGCCGACCGCGGCCACGATGCCCGAGGCCTCGTGGCCGGGCGTGAGCGGCTCGCGGATCACGAAATTGCCGACCCGGCCGTGAAGGTAGTAGTGCAGGTCCGAGCCGCAGATGCCGGCGGCGCCGAGCTTCACCAGCACCTCGCCGGCGGCCGGGACCGGCATCGGCGAGTCGATGATGCGCAGGTCGTTCGCGCCGTGGACTTTGCACTCGAGCATCGCGGTCTTCTCCCCCTGGAATCCTGCCGATCGTAGCACGTGGCTTGTCAACTAGTATACTAGTTCGCCATGTCCTCCCGCCCGGGCCCCGCCAGCTCGCCGCGCCGCAGCCGCGTCGCGGTGCCGCAGATCTATTCCGACCTGCGCGGGCAGATCGTGTCGCTCGCTCTCGAGCCGGGCGCCTGGCTCTCCGAGGCCCGCATCGCCGAGCAGTACGGCGTCAGCCGCACGCCGGTCCGCGAGGCCTTCAAGCGGCTGGCCGAGGACGGCTTCCTCGAGGTCGTGCCCCAGGTCGGGACCTTCGTCGCGCGGATCGACATGCAGTCGGTGCGCGATGCGCACTTCGTGCGCGAGACGCTGGAGTGCCGCATCGTGGAGCTCGCCGCCGAGCGCATCGACGACGCCCAGCGCGCCGAGCTCAGGCGCAACATCCGGGATCTGGAGATCGCCCAGCGCGGCGGCGACCGCGACGCGCATTTCCGCGCCGACGAAGCGATGCACGCGATGCTCGCCCGCATCGCCGGCCACCAGCACGCCTGGGACGTGATCCAGGAGGCCAAGGCCCAGCTCGACCGGATCCGCCACCTTGGCCTGACCCGCCCGGGCCGGCCCCGCGAGACCGTGCTGGAGCACCGCGCGATCGCCGACCGGGTGATCGCCGGCGACGCGAAGGGCGCGGTCGAGGCGATGCGCGCCCACCTGGGCACCGTGATGGACGTGCTCGGCGACATCGCCGAGAAGCACGCCGACTACTTCGCCGAAGCCGGCATCGAACACCCCGCCGATCCCGCCGTCCGGGAAGCTGTCGGCGCAGGAGACCCCGCTTGAAGCCCAGCCGCATCGTCGCGATCCGCGCCACCCCGGTCACCGTGCCGCTCGAGGCGCCGCTGCTGCACAGCAACGGCGCGCACTGGGGCCGCTTCGTGCGCACGCTGGTCGAGGTCGAGACCGACGACGGGCTGGTCGGCCTCGGCGAGTTCGGCGGCGGCGGCGAGAGCGCGACCGCGGCCGTCGAGGGCCTGATCGGCTACCTGAAGGGGCACGATCCTTTCCGGCTCGAGGCGATGCGCTTCGCGATCTGCAACCCGACCGCGAGCCTGTACAACAACCGCACGCAGATCCACGCGGCGCTCGAGTTCGCCTGCCTGGACATCATGGGCCAGAAGCTCGGGGTGCCGGTGTCCGAGCTGCTCGGCGGCCGGATCCGCGACGAGATTCCGTTCGCGAGCTACCTGTTCTTCCGCTACGGCGACGCCGACGGCCGCCACGAGGTCCGCACGCCCGAGCAGCTGGCCGCGCAGGCGCGCGCGCTGAAGGCCAGCCACGGCTTCGCGTCGCACAAGCTCAAGGGCGGCGTCTATCCGCCGCGCCACGAGCTCGAGTGCTACCTGGCGCTGGCCGATGCCGTGGGCGGCGACCGCGTGCGCTACGACCCGAACAGCGCGCTGTCGCTCGGCGACGCGATCGAGTTCGGCCGCGCGATCGAGCCGCTGAACAACGACTACTACGAGGACCCGGTCTGGGGCATGCCGCAGTTGTCGCGGCTGCGCGAGTTCGTGCGCATCCCGACCGCGACCAACACGGTGGTGATCAACTTCGAGCAGCTCGCCGCCAACGTCGCGCAGCGCGCGGTGGACGTGATCCTGCTCGACACCACCTTCTGGGGCGGCATCCGGCCCTGCATCAAGGCCGCTGGCATCTGCGAGACCTTCGGGCTGGGCGTGGCGGTGCACTCGTCGGGCGAGCTCGGCGTGCAGCTGGCCACGATGCTGCACATGGGGGCGGTGGTGCCCAACCTGTCGTACGCGGCCGATGCCCACTACCACCACCTGACCGACGACGTGATCGCCGGCGGGCCGATGCCCTATCGCAACGGCGCGATCGCAGTGCCCGACGGCCCGGGGCTCGGCGTGAAGCTCGACCGGGACAAGGTGCGCCGCTACCACGAGCTGTTCCTGGAACTCGGCGGCTATCCGTACGACCGCGACCCCGGCCGCCCCGGCTGGTATCCGCTGGTGCCGAACGCGCGCTGGGCCGACCCGACCCAGCGCATCGTGCCGGAGCTCGGGGTGCCGCGTTGAAACTGTCGCTCGCCGCGCTGGCCGGCCTGCCGGCGGCGCAAAGGCCGCGCCACGATCCGCGCGACGCGCGGGTCGGCATCGTGCACCTGGGCATCGGCAACTTCCATCGCGCGCACCAGGCCGTGTACGCAGACGACGCGCTGGCCGCCGGCGAGCGCGGCTGGGCGATCTGCGGCATCAACCTGCGCAGCCGCGGCATCGTCGACCGGCTGAACGCGCAGGACGGCCTGTACACGCTGCTGGTGCGCGGCGCCGCGGACGGAGCGAACGAGGCGGACGGAGCTGCCAAGGGCGGCGACCTCGGCACGCAGGCGCGCATCGTCGGCTCGCTGCGCGAGGCGATCGCGTATCCGGACGATCCGGCGCGCGCGGCCGCCCGGCTGGCCGATCCGGCGGTGCGGATCGTGTCGCTGACGATCACCGAGAAGGGCTATGCCGACGGTGAGGGCGGCGCGATCGCGCTGCTGCTCGACGGGCTGGCCGCTCGCATGGCGGCCGGCGCCGGTGGGCTCACGCTGCTCTCGTGCGACAACCTGTCGATGAACGGCGACACGCTTCGCCGCGTGCTGCGCGAGGCCGTCGCCCGGCGCGGCGATGCCGCGCTGGCAGGCTTCGTCGACCAGCGGATCGAATGCCCGAACACGATGGTCGACCGGATCGTGCCGGCCACCGGCGAAGCCGAGCTTCGCGAGGCGCGCGCGCTGACCCGCCTCGACGACGCCTGCCCGGTGGCCACCGAGCCCTTCAGCCAGTGGGTGATCGAGGACAGGTTCGCGGCGGGACGCCCCGACTGGGCGCGCGACGGCGTGCAGTTCGTGCGCGACGTGGCGCCCTTCGAGGCGATGAAGCTGCGCCTGCTGAACGCCGCGCACTCCGCGATGGCCTGCCTCGGCGTGCCGGCCGGGCTCGACACGGTCGACCAGGCGATCGCCGATCCGGTGCTGCGCGCCTTCGTCGAGCGGATGTGGCGCGAGGACCTTATTCCCACGCTGCCGGCCGAGGTGCGCGACGCGGCGCCCGGCTACTGCGCAGCGCTGCTCGGGCGCTTCGCGAACCCGGCGCTCGGCCACCGGCTTCGCCAGATCGCGATCGACAGTTCGCAGAAGATCCCGATGCGCTGGCTGCCGTCTGCGCGCGAGCGGCTCGCGGCGGGCGAGGTTCCCGACGCGCTGGCGGCGGCGATCGCCGGCTGGGTCCGTTTCCTCGGCGGCCGGGGCGAGCATGGCGAGGGCTGGGAGGTCGACGATCCGCACGCGCAGGCGCTCGCGCAGCGGCTGGCGCGGGCCGATGCCGTCGACGCGGTGCTCGGCTTCGAGCCGGTGTTCGGCGACCTGGCAGGCAACGCGCGACTCGCCGGGCGGGTCCGCCACTGGCACCGCCGGCTGCTGGCCGAGGGCACGCGGGGCGCGTTGCGGTGAGCGGGGGCGAAGCCGATACGGCCGCGGACCGAGCGGCGGCCGCGAGCGCGGCAGCGACCGCGAGCGCGGCAGCTACCGCCGACGCCGCTTCGGCAAGCGCCGGCGGCGTCGCGCAGGCTTCGCGCGGCTCGCTCGCCGTGCTGCGCGCGTTGTGGCCCTTCCTCGCGCCTTACCGGATGCGGGTTGCGCTCGCCGCCGCAGCGCTGCTGGTCGCGGCCGGCGCGACGCTGGCGATGCCGCTGGCCTTCCGCCAGCTGATCGACCTCGGCTTCTCGGGCGAGGCGGCCTCGGGCGCCGGCGTCAACCGGGCCTTCCTGGCCCTGTTCCTGGTGGCGGTGGTGCTGGCGCTCGGCACCGCGCTGCGTTTCTACTGCGTGTCCTGGCTCGGCGAACGCGTGACCGCCGACATCCGCAATGCGGTCTACCGGCAGGTGCTCAGGCAGGACCCGCGCTTCTTCGAGACGCTGAAGACCGGCGAGGTGCTGTCGCGGCTCACCGCCGACACCACGCTGATCCAGACGCTGGTCGGCACCAGCGTGTCGCTGGGCCTGCGCAACGCGCTGCTGTTCGCCGGCGCGCTGACGATGCTGGTGATCACCAGCCCGAAGCTGGCCGCGGCGATCGTCGGGCTGCTGGTCGTCGTGGTGCTGCCGATCCTGGTGTTCGGGCGGCGGGTGCGGCGGCTGTCGCGCGACAGCCAGGACCGGATCGCCGATGCCAGCGCGCTGGCCGGCGAAACGCTGAACGCGATCCAGATCGTGCAGGCCTACGCGCGCGAGGCCTTCGAGGGGGGGCGCTTCGCCGCATCCACCGAGACCGCGTTCGGCAGCGCGATCCGGCGGATCCGCGCGCGCTCGGCGCTGACCGCGCTGGCCATCGTGCTGGTCTTCGGCGCGATCGTGTTCGTGCTGTGGATGGGCGCGCACGCGGTGCTCGAGGGCCGGATGACCGCCGGCCTGCTGACGCAGTTCATCCTGTACGCGGTGATCGTCGGCGGCGCCGCGGGCGCGATCGCCGAGGTGTTCGGCGACGTGCAGCGCGCGGCTGGCGCCACCGAGCGGCTGCTCGAGCTGATCGAGGCGCAGCCGTCGATCGCCGCGCCGGCGCGCCCGGTGAGGCTGGCCCGGCACGCGACGCCGGCCGGCTCCGGGGCGCCCGTGGCTTCGCCGTCGGCGGGCGGCGCCGGCGAGCAGCCCGCCGGCTCGACACCGGTGGCCGCGGCCTCGGTCGAGTTCGACCGCGTGTCCTTCAGCTATCCGTCGCGCCCGGCCGAGCGCGCGCTCGACGAGGTGAGCCTGTCGGTCGCGCCCGGCGAGACGGTGGCGATCGTCGGCCCGTCCGGTTCGGGCAAAACCACGCTGTTCCAGCTGATGCTGCGCTTCCACGATCCGCAGTCCGGATCGATCCGCTTCGACGGCGTCGACCTGCGCGATCTCGACCCGGCCGACCTGCGCGCGGCGATCGGGCTGGTCTCGCAGGACAGCGTCGTGTTCTCGGCCGACGCGATGGAGAACATCCGCTACGGCCGGCTCGACGCGAACGACGACGAGGTGATCGCCGCCGCGCGCGCGGCCCGCGTCGACGAATTCGTCGAGCGGCTGCCGCAGGGCTGGCGCACCTTCCTCGGCGAGCGCGGCGTGAGGCTCTCGGGCGGCCAGCGCCAGCGGATCGCGATCGCGCGGGCGCTGCTGCGCAACCCGCCGCTGCTGCTGCTCGACGAAGCCACCAGCGCGCTCGACGCCGAGAGCGAGCGCGCGGTACAGGCCGCGCTCGAGGCGGCGATGCAGGGGCGCACGACGCTGGTGATCGCGCACCGGCTCGCCACGATCGTCGACGCCGACCGGATCGTCGTCCTGGATCGGGGCCGGATCGTCGAGACCGGCACGCACGACGCGCTGGCCGCGGCGGGCGGGCTCTACGCGCGGCTTGCCGCGATGCAGTTTGAGGTGAGATGAGCGCTGCGCTACGCTAGCCGGCTCGCGGCATCGACGAACACAACCACGGGAGAAAGCAAGTGGCCGGACGGCTGGAAGGAAAGCATGTATTCGTGACCGCGGCGGCGCAGGGCATGGGCCGCGCGTCGGCGCTGGCGATGGCGCGCGAGGGCGCGCGGGTGGTGGCCACCGACCTGCGCGAGGACCTGCTCAAGGCGCTGGCCGACGAGGCGCGCGCCGAGGGCCTGTCGATCGTGGTGGCCCGGCTCGACGTGACCGACGACGCGGCGGTCGCGCGAATGATCGGCGAGCTGCCGCCGCTCGACGTGCTGTTCAACTGCGCCGGCTACGTGCACCAGGGCACGATCTTCGAGTGCGAGGACGCCGACTGGGACCGCAGCTTCGCGATCAACGTGCGCGCGATGTACAAGACGATCAAGGCGGCGCTGCCGAAGATGCTCGAGAACGGCGGCGGGTCGATCGTCAACATGGCCTCGGTCTGCTCGTCGCTGCGCGGCCTCCCGAACCGCTTCGCCTACGGCGCCTCGAAGGCCGCTGTGGTCGGCCTGACCAAGCAGGTCGCTGCCGACTTCGTCGCGAAGGGCGTTCGCTGCAACTGCATCGCCCCGGGCACGGTCGAAACGCCCAGCCTTCACGACCGGATGCGCCAGCTCGGCGACGTCGACGAAGCGCGAAAGATGTTCGTGGCGCGCCAGCCGATGGGCCGGATCGCGACCGCCGAGGAGATCATCCCGATCGTCGTCTACCTGGCGAGCGACGAGAGCGCCTTCATGACCGGCCAGTGCGTCGCCGTCGACGGCGGCATGACGATCTGACCCCGGCCACGCGGCGATTCTCGAGAACGCCTTCCGCCCCATTTTTTCGTTCACCCCCCGATCAACACACGACCCCACTGGAGACCCCATGAAACTCGTCCGCTACGGAAAACCCGGCAAGGAGAAGCCCGGCCTGATCGACGCCGATGGCAAGCTGCGCGACCTGTCCGGCATCGTCGCCGACATCGGCCCCGAGCAGCTCTCGCCCAAGGGCCTGGCGAAGCTCGCCAAGGTCAAGGCCGACAAGCTGCCGCTGGTGCGCGGCAAGCCGCGCTACGGCGTGCCGCTGACCGGCACGACCAAGTTCGTGGCCATCGGCCTGAACTACTCGGACCACGCGGCCGAGACCGGCTCGCCGGTGCCCAAGGAGCCGATCATCTTCCACAAGACGCTCAGCTCGATGGTTGGCCCGAACGACGACGTGATGCTGCCCAAGGGCTCGAAGAAGACCGACTGGGAGGTCGAGCTCGGCATCGTGATCGGCAGCCGCGCGCGCTACGTAAGCAAGAAGGCGGCGCTCGAGCACGTGGCGGGTTACGTGCTGGTCAACGACGTGTCCGAGCGCGAGTACCAGCTCGAGCGCGGCGGCACCTGGGACAAGGGCAAGGGCTGCGACACCTTCGGCCCGGTCGGCCCGTGGATCCTGACCGCCGACGAGGTCAAGAACCCGCAGAACCTCGACATGTGGCTCGACGTGAACGGCAAGCGCATGCAGACCGGCAACACGAAGACGATGATCTTCGACTGCGCCACGCTGGTGGCCTACGTGAGCCAGTTCATGACGCTGAACCCGGGCGACATCATCACCACCGGCACGCCGCCGGGGGTGGGCATGGGCATGAAGCCGCAGCAGTTCCTGAAGGCCGGCGACGTGATGACGCTGGGCATCGCCGGGCTGGGCGAGCAGCGCCAGCAGGTCGTGAAGTTCAAGGCCTGATCCGGCCTCCCGAACGTTCGCGGAGATCTTGGCGAGCGGCCCGGGATCGGGCCGCGCCGCAGATCTCTGCGAAGGTTCAGGCCGGCGGGTTGCGGGTCCCGACGACCACCGGGTAGTCGGGCCGCCCGGTATTGAGCCAGTTCACGATGTTCATCGCGGCCTTGCGCCGCAGCTCGATCTCCGACTCCATCGAATAGAAGGCCGAATGCGGCGACAGCAGCACACGCGGATCGGACAGCAGCGGATGGTCGGGCTGCACCGGTTCAACCGGCAGCACGTCCAGGCCGACGCCGGCCAGCCGGTCGGTCTTCATCACGCGCACCAGGCCGTCGACGTCGACGATCGCGCCGCGCGCGGTGTTCACCAGGTAGGAGCCGGGCTTCATCAGCGACAGCAGCCGCTCGTCGACCAGCCCGCGGGTCTCCTCGTTCAGCAGGCAGTGGATCGAGATCGCGTCGGCCTGGCTGAACAGGTCCTCGATCGACACCCGCTGCACGTACTGCGGGAAGTCGCCGTCGATCAGGTAGGGGTCGTGCGCGATCACCCGCTTGAAGATCGGCTGGGCGTAGTGCGCGAAGCGCTTGCCGATGCGTCCGAGGCCCAGCACGCCGACGGTCAGGTTCTGCGCGCGCGGGATCTTGCCGGGGCTGGTGTAGTGCCAGGTGCCGGCGTGGATGTCGCGGTCGTAGCGGGCGATGTTGCGGATCACCGACAGCATCATCGACAGCGCGTGCAGCGAGACCTCGCCCACGCCGTAGTCGGGCGAGTTGGCCACCCACACGCCGTGGCGGGCCGCGGCCCTGGCATCGATCGTGTCGTAGCCGGCGCCGATCCGCGAGGCCAGCCCGATGCCGGGGCGCGCGGCGAACACCTTGTCGCCGACCGGCGCGTACTGCACCAGCAGCGCGCTGCAGCCTTCGGACAGGCGGATCACCTCGTCCTCGGTGCGGCACTGGCCCTCGACCAGCTCGATGCCGGCGTCGGCGAAGATCTTGCGCTCGAGCGAGACGTCGAGCATGTCGTAGTCGGTGAACAGGACTTTTTTCATTTGTAGCGGGCGGGTTCGGATCCGGGATTGAATCCGCCGACAACGATACAGCAACGAGGAAGCGTTTCATGAATGCAATCGACCTGAAGGACCGCGTGGCGGTGATCACCGGCGGCGCGTCGGGCATCGGCGCGGCGATCGCGCTGCGCTACGCGGCGAGCGGCGCCCGCGTGGCGGTCTGGGACCTGAACGAGCAGGCCGCGCAGGCCACCGCGGCCGCGCTGCCGGCGGTCGCGGGCGGCGGCCATGCCGGCTTCGGCGTCGATGTGGCCGACGAGGCCGGCGTGGACGCGGCCACCGCGGCCACCGTGGCGGCGATGGGGCGCATCGACATCCTCTGCTGCAGCGCCGGCATCACCGGCCCGAACACCACGGTCGCCGACTATCCGTTCGCCGACTGGCGCAAGGTCTTCGACGTGAACCTGCACGGCGTGTTCCTGTGCAACCGCGCGGTGGTGCGCGAGATGCTGAAGAACGACTACGGCCGCATCGTGAACATCGCGTCGATCGCGGGCAAGGACGGCAATCCGAACGCGTCGGCCTACAGCGCGTCGAAGGCCGCGGTGATCGGCCTGACCAAGTCGCTCGGCAAGGAGACCGCGAGGTCCGGCGTGCGGGTCAACTGCATCACGCCGGCGGCGGTGCGCACGCCGATCTTCGAGCAGATGACCCAGCAGCACATCGACTTCATGCTGTCGAAGATCCCGATGGCCCGCTTCGGCGGCGTCGACGAGATCGCCGCGATGGTCGCCTGGCTGTCGAGCGAGGAGTGCTCGTTCTCGACCGGCGCGGTGTTCGACCTGTCGGGCGGCCGCGCGGTCTATTGATCCCGGGCGCGCACAGGAGACGCAAGCGATGACGAACGAAAACAAGGCGGCGCGCTACGACGCCGCGGCCCTGGCCGCCTTCGGCGAGGCGCTGCTGCGCGGCGTGGGGCTCGAGGCCGACAAGGCGCGCGACGTGGCCGAGGTGTTGGTCGAGGGCGACCTGCTGGGCCACGACACCCACGGCCTGCACCTGCTGGCCGGCTACCTGGGCGAGCTCGAGAAGGGCTCGATGACCGCGAGCGGCGAGCCGAAGGTGATCGCCGAGCGCAGCGCGGTGGCCACCTGGGACGGCCGTCGCCTGCCCGGGCCGTGGCTGGTGCGCCGGGCGATCGCCTGGGGCGCGCCGCGGGCGCGCGAGCACGGCGCGGCCACGATCGCGATCCGCCGCAGCCACCACATCGCTTGCCTGGCGGCCTACCTGGAGCAGCCGGCGCGCGAGGGCCTGCTGGTGGTCATCGCCAGTTCCGACGCGGCCACCGCCAGCGTGGCGCCCTTCGGCGGCACGCAGCCGGTGTTCACGCCGAACCCGATCGCGGTCGGCATCCCGGCGTCGGCCGGGCCGGTGATGGTCGACATCTCGGCCTCGATCACCACCAACGGCATGAGCAACCGGCTGAAGGCCGCCGGCCGGCGCGGCGCGCATCGGTGGTGGATGGATGCCGACGGCAACCCGAGCGACGACCCCGCGGTGCTGTTCACCCAGCCGCCCGGCACGATCCTGCCGCTCGGCGGGCTCGACGCCGGCCACAAGGGCTACGGCCTGGCGCTCACGATCGAGGCGCTGACCGGCGGGCTGGCCGGCCACGGCCGCGCCGATCCCACCGAGGGCTGGGGCGCCACCGTGTTCGTGCAGGTCTACGACACCGCGGCCTTCGCCGGCGCCGATGCCTTCCTGCGCCAGAGCGACTGGGTGGTCGACGCCTGCCATGCGTCGAAGCCGCGCGACCCGGCCCGGCCGGTTCGCCTGCCCGGCGAGCGCGGGCTGGCGCTGCGCGCCGAGCAGCTGGACAAGGGCGTCGCGCTGCACCCGGGCATCATGCCGGCGCTCGAGGCCTGGGCAGGCAAGCTCGGCGTGCCGGTGCCGGCCGCCCGATGACCGACCGGGCCCGGGGCCGTCGCTGCGCGGCCGCCGGCGCCCGCCAAGATTCCCGCAATCGAAACAGAGGAAAGGAAGCCCCATGAACCAGTCCCCGATCCTGCTGATGGCGCCTCTCTACGGCCCGACCCAGCAGGCGCTCGAATCGCGCTACACCGTGCATCGCCTCTGGGAGGCGCCCGATGCCGGCGCGCTTCTGGCCTCGCTGGCCGACGGCTGCCGCGTGGTCGTGACCACCGGCGGCAAGGGCATCGACGCGGCCACGATGGCGAAGCTGCCGAAGCTGGAGCTGGTCGCCTGCTTCGGCGTCGGCGTCGATGCGATCGACCTCGAGTACTGCCGCAAGCGCGGCATCGCGGTCACCAACACGCCCGACGTGCTGACCGACGAGGTCGCCGACCTGGCCCTGGCGCTGCTGCTGGCCACCGTGCGCCGCATCCCCTATGGCGATCGCTTCGTGCGCGAGGGCAAGTGGCTGAAGGGCGGCATGCCGCTCACCCAGAGCCTGGGCGGCCGCAAGGTCGGCATCGTGGGGCTGGGCCGGATCGGCTCGGCGATCGCGAAGCGTTGCGAGTCCTTCGGCACGACGATCGGCTGGTACGGACCCCGGCCCAAGCCCGGGGTGAAGTGGCAGCACTTCGGCGACGTGGTCGAGCTGGCCCGCTGGGCCGACGTGCTGATCGCCGCCTGCCCGGGCGGCCCGGCCACTCACCGAATCGTGTCGCGCGCGGCGCTCGAGGCGCTCGGCCCCGACGGCATCTTCGTGAACATCGCGCGCGGCTCGGTCGTCGACCAGGACGCGATGGTCGAGCTGCTCGGCAACGGCAAGCTCGGCTCTGCCGGTCTGGACGTGTTCGACGACGAGCCGAACGTGCCGCAGGCGCTGATCGGCATGGAGAACGTGGTCCTGCAGCCGCACATGGGCAGCGGCACGCACCCGACCCGCACCGAGATGGGCAGGCTGGTGCTGGAGAACGTGGCGGCGTGGACCGAGGGCAAGCCGCTCGTCACCCAAGTGAGCTGAGAACGCGCTCCGGGAGCGGGGCGCCTGCAGCCCCGCTCAGTACCGGTACTGCTGCGGCACCAGGTCGAGCCGGGCCATCATGTCGGCGGGCTTGTCGCTAGCGGTCCCGGCGCCTTCGCACCAGGCGCGCGCGAGCTCGCGGCGATAGCCGTTGACCGTGTCGTCGGCGGTGATCGGCCGCCACATCGGCCGGCCGACCGGCGTCCAGCCCTTGCCGTCGCGGCCGATCGCGAGCAGGGCGGCCTGGCCGCGGCTGCAGTCGATCGCCTCGTAACCGATGTTGCGCACGCCGCTAGGGCTGGTCGCCACGATCGTGAACTGCACGATCTTGCGCCCCAGCACCGAGACGCTGGCCGGGTCGACGGCGAAGCGGTTGCGCGTGGTCGCGCTGACCTCGATCCGCTTCAGGCCCTTCTCGGGCGGCAGCGCCGGCATCGCTTCGGGCAGCGCCGCGTTCACCCGGTCGGGCTCGGGCGCGACGTAGTCGATCGTCGGGTTGTTGACCGGGTCGAGCGAGGGCTGGGCGGCGGCCGCGCCGGCGAAGGCCAGCCAGGCGAACGCCAGCGTGGCGCGGGCGGCGGCGCGGCCGCGACCGGCGCGCTTGTCCTTGCCCGCGTTCGCCACCGCACCGGTGCTCGCGCAAGGAAATTCCGGAAGCATCGTCATTGGCCCTGTTCCGCGCGGCGCGGGCGCAGTGCGCCCGGTTCGGCGGGGATGTCGTTCCGGGGCCGGCCGGCAGCAGGCGCGCGCGGCCTTCCGCCCCCCGGCGGGTTGCCGCGGCCGCCCGGCGCGCCGCCGCGATTCTGCGGCAGCATTCGCGACAGTTCCTGCAGCGCGAGGCTGTAGACCTCGCGCTTGAACTCGATCACCGCGTCGAGCGGGATCCAGAAGTCGTTCCAACGCCAGGCATCGAACTCCGGGTGGCCGCTGGCGCGCAGGTCGATGTCCGTGTCGCGCCCGACCAGCCTCAGGAGGAACCAGATCTGCTTCTGGCCGCGGTAGTGGCCCCGCCACTCGCGCCGCACCCAGTGCTGGGGCACGTCGTAGCGCAGCCACTCGCGGGTGCGGCCGATCACGCGGACGTGCTCGGGCCGCAGGCCGACCTCTTCGTGCAGCTCGCGGAACATCGCCTGCTCGGGCGATTCGCCGCGCTTGATCCCGCCCTGCGGGAACTGCCACGAGTGCTCACGGATCCGCTTGCCCCAGAAGACCTGGTTCCTCGAATTGATCAGGATGATGCCGACGTTGGGGCGATAGCCGTCACGGTCCAGCATGGCCGCACCCCTTCGATCTCTTACAATTGATCCGATTATATAGACCGGCGCAGGCGCGACGGTCTCATTCCCCCGATCCGTCGGGTCGTTCCGCCCAGCCCCTTCGGCAGTCCTTCATGAAAGCCTCCCGTTTCCACATCGCCACGCTCAAGGAAGCGCCGTCCGACGCCGAGATCGTCAGCCACCGGCTGATGACCCGCGCCGGCATGATCCGCAAGCTCGCAGGCGGCATCTACAACTACATGCCGATGGGCCTGCGGGTGATCCGCAAGATCGAGGCGATCGTGCGCGAGGAGATGGACCGGGCCGGCGCGATCGAGCTGCTGATGCCGGTGGTGCAGCCGGCCGAGCTGTGGATGGAGAGCGGGCGCTGGGAGAAATACGGCCCCGAGCTGCTGCGGGTGAAGGACCGGCACGGTCGCGACTTCATCGTTCAGCCGACCTCGGAAGAGGTGATCACCGACATCGCCCGCCAGGAGCTGCGCAGCTACAAGCAGCTGCCCAAGAACCTGTATCACATCCAGACCAAGTTCCGCGACGAGCGCCGGCCGCGCTTCGGCATCATGCGCGGGCGCGAGTTCACGATGAAGGACGCCTACTCCTTCGACCGCGACCGCGACTCGGCGCTGGCCAGCTACAAGGTCATGTACGACGCCTACGTGGCGATCTTCGAGCGGATGGGCCTGCAGTTCCGGCCGGTGGCCGCCGACACCGGCGCGATCGGCGGCTCGGCCAGCCACGAGTTCCAGGTGATCGCCGACACCGGCGAGGACGCGATCGCCTACTGTCCCGACTCGGACTTCGCCGCCAACGTCGAGCTGGCCGAGGCGCTGCCGCTCGTTGCCGAGCGCGCGCCGGCCGCCGAGCCGCTGAAGAAGACACCCACCCCCAACCGCGAGAAGTGCGAGGCGGTGGCCGAGCTGCTCGGCATCCCGCTCGCGCGCACGGTCAAGTCGATCGTGCTGGCGGTGGACCGCCGCGAGCCGGTCAAGGACGGCGCCGAGGATTTCGCCGGGCCGGGTCGGGTGATCGGCACCGACATCTGGCTGCTGCTGGTCCGCGGCGACCACGAGCTGAACGAGGTCAAGGCCGGCAAGGTGCCCGGGCTGGAGGGCTTCCGCTTCGCGAGCGAGGCCGAGATCCTCGAGCACTTCGGCAGCCCGCCCGGCTATCTCGGCCCGATCGGCACCGCGAAGCCGGTGCAGGTGGTGGCCGACCGCACCGTGGCCAACATGAGCGACTTCGTCTGCGGCGCCAACGAGGCGGGCTTCCACTACACCGGCGTGAACTGGGGCCGCGACCTGCCCGAGCCGGTGGTGGCCGACATCCGCAACGTGCAGGCCGGCGACCCGTCGCCCGACGGCAAGGGCCTGCTTTCGATCCAGCGCGGCATCGAGGTCGGCCACGTGTTCTACCTGGGCACCAAGTACTCCGAGGCGATGAGCGCGACCTTCATCGACGAGGACGGCAAGTCCAAGCCCTTCGAGATGGGCTGCTACGGCATCGGCATCACGCGGCTGGTCGGCGCGGCCATCGAGCAGAACCACGACGAGCGCGGCATCGTGTGGCCGCGAGCGATCGCGCCCTTCGAGGTGGCGATCTGCCCGCTCGGCTACCGCAAGTCCGACAAGGTGCGCGAAACTGCCGACGCGCTGTACGCCGAGCTGCTGGCCGCCGGCGTGGACGTGATCCTCGACGACCGCGACGAGCGGCCCGGCGCGATGTTCGCCGACTGGGAGCTGGTCGGCGTGCCGCTGCGGGTCACGATCGGCGAGCGCAGCCTGAACGAGGGCAAGGTCGAGCTGCTGGTTCGCCGAGGCATGCAGGCCGGCGCGGTGTCCGTCGGCGATGCGGCGCCGGCCGTCCGGCAGGCGCTTGCCGGCTGAGGCCGGCTCGGCTTCAATCCGCAGGATGACCGTTTCCGTGCGCCGCCCCGTCGATTCGTCGCGCGTCCCGCCTCGCGGGCGTGCCGGCGCGCGGTCGCCCGCGGCCCGGGCGCATCGCGCGCTCTCGGCGATCCTGCTGTCGGCCGGCATGGCCCTCGCCGGCGCGCCGGCCATCGCCGGGCAACAGCAGTACGAGCCGCTGACCGACGCGGTTCGCACCGCGCTGGCTGCGGCGGTGCGCGACGACGCGCCGCGCGAGGCGCGCTTCGACGACGTGCTGGAGAAGGTCGACTGGCTGGCCGCGATGTCCTCGCACCTGCCGCGGCGCTGGAAGCCCGATCACCGGCAGCGGGTCGAGTTCCTCGAGGCGGTTCACTACGAGGCGCATCGCGCCGGGCTGGACCCGCACCTGGTGCTCGGGCTCATCGAGGTCGAGAGCGCGTTCCGGCGCTACGCGATCTCCAGCGCAGGCGCGCGCGGCTACATGCAGGTGATGCCCTTCTGGACCGACGTGATCGGCGACGGCGAGCCGGCGCGGCTGTTCGACATGCGGGCAAACCTGCGCTACGGCTGCACGATCCTGCGGCACTACCTGGACATCGAGCGCGGCAACCTGTTCCGCGCGCTCGGCCGCTACAACGGCAGCCTCGGCAGGGCCGAGTACCCGAACCTGGTGCTGCGCGCCTGGAAGCGCTGGGAGGCCCGGGCGCCGGCGCCTCGGCCCGGGCCGGCGCCGGCGATGACGGCGTCCGCGCCCGCGCCCGCGCCGAAGATCAGCCCTGTGGCTTCCGCGCCTGCTCCGGCGGCCGGTCGATGATCGCCATGGTGATGCGCGACACGCAGGTGCGCCGGCCTTCCTCGTCGGTCAGCTCGATCTGCCACACGTGCGTGGTGCGCCCCACGTGGATCGGCGTGGCCCGGCCGTAGACCCAGCCCTTCGTCGCCGGCCGCAGGTGGTTGGCGTTGATCTCCAGCCCCACCGCCGCCTTCGAGTCGTCGACGCACATCCACGAGGCCACGCTGCCCAGCGTCTCGGCCAGCGCGACCGAGGAGCCGCCGTGAACGATGCCCATCGGCTGCACCGTGCGGTGGTCGACCGGGATCCGCGCGCGCAGGAAGTCGTCACCGATCTCCACGAACTCCAGCCCGATCCGCTCGCACAGCGTGGCCTGGTGGACGCGGTCGATGTCCTGGCAGGTGACGGTCTTCTTCCAGATCGGAGCGGGCATGGCGGGCTGCGCGGAGGCGAAAAGCCGCGATTCTAGCGTTGGTGCTCAGGCGCCCACGATTCGGGCCAGCAGCCGCTCCAGCGCTTCACGCTCCTCGGCCGAAAGCCGGGCCGACAATTCCCTGTCGTGGCTGGCCAGCCGCTCGCGCAGCCCGGCCAGCGCTTCGCGCCCGGCCGGCGTCAGCTCGAGCGACTTCTCGCGCCGGTTCGGCCCGGCGCCGGCCCGGACCCAGCCGCGCTCGGCCAGGAAGCGCACCAGCGCCACCAGGTTCGAGCGCTCGACCGCCATCGCGGCGGCCAGGTCGGCCGGCTTGATGCCCGGGTTGCTGCCGATCAGCTCCAGCGCGGTGTAGCGCGCCGCGGTCAGCCCTGTGCCGGCGAAGGCGCGGGCAAAGCCCTGCATGTTGGCCAGGTCGGCCAGGTGGATCAGGTAGCCGAGCGCCTGCTTCAGCGCGCCGTGATCGATCGCGGCGGGGCTATGATCGGGCTTGCGGATCGCCATGGCGATTGTTATAACGCATAGCAATCGAGGAGAGCAAATGAACCTGGCCGACATGCTGCAGAGCCGGGCAGCCGCATCGCCGGAGCATCCGGCGATCCTGTTCGAGGGGACCACGACCACCTACCGCCAGCTCGACGAGCGCTCGTCGCAGCTCGCTCACGCGATGGCCGCGCGCGGCATCGCCGCCGGCGACCGTGTCGCGATCTTCCTGCCCAACCTGCCCGAGTTCGCGGTCGTCTACTACGCGGCCCAGCGGCTCGGCGCCGTCCCGGTGTCGATCAACGCGATCTTCCGCTCGGCCGAGGTCGAGTACCTGGTCAACGACTCCGGGTCGCGGATCGTGTTCACCACCGGCGAGCTGGCCGGCTTCGTGCCGCGGGAGAAATGCCCGGGGTTGGAGCACCTGGTCGTGGTGGACGGGCCTGCCCCGGAATCCCTGGCCGAATGGATGTCGAGCCAGCCGACGGGCTTCGATCCGGTGCCGCGCGCCGCCGACGCCCCGGCCGCGCTGCTGTATTCGTCGGGCACCACCGGCTTCCCGAAGGGCGTCACGCTGACCCAGGCCAACATTGCGTCGAACATCGCGACCGCCGCCAGATGCTCGGGCTACCGTTCCGACGACCGGCTGGCCGCCTTCCTGCCGCTGTTCCACGTGTACGGCCAGAACTACATCATGAACGCGGCGGTGCTGGCCGGCGCCACGCTGGTGCTGTTCCGCCGCTTCGTGCCCGACCAGGTGCTGAAGTCTGTCCAGCAGGACAGGATCACGATGTTCTTCGGCGTGCCGACCATCTTCATCGGCCTGTTGTCGATCGATTTGACGCCCTACGACCTGAGCTCGATCCGCTACGAGATGTCGGCCGCGGCCACGATGCCCGAGGAGATCTCGCGGCGCTGGACCGAGCGCTTCGGCCGCCGGGTCTACGAGGGCTACGGGCTCACCGAGTGCTCGCCCTTCGCCTGCTACAACGATCTGGTCGAGCACCGCTTCGGCTCGGTCGGGCGGGCGGTCGAGGGCTTCGAGCTGGCGATCTTCGACGAGAACGACAGGGAATTGCCGCGCGGCGAGTGGGGCGAGATCGTGATCCGCGGCCCGGGCGTGATGAAGGGCTACTGGAACCGGCCCGAGGACACCGAGCGGGCGCTGCGCGGCGGCTGGCTGCACTCGGGCGACATCGGCCGGATGGACGCCGACGGCTACGTCTACATCGTGGACCGGGTCAAGGACATGATCAACGTGTCCGGCTTCAAGGTGTGGCCGGCCGAGGTGGAGCAGTACCTGTACAAGCTGCCGCAGGTGCAGGAAGTGGCGGTGTACGGCATTCCGCACCCGGAGAAGGGCGAGCAGGTGGCGGTCGCGGTCGTGCCGAAGGCCGGCCAGCCCTTGTCGGCGGACGAGGTGATCGCGTACTGTCGCGAGAACATCGCCGCCTACAAGGTGCCGGCGCGGGTCGACGTGGTGAGCGAGCTGCCCAAGAGCGCCACCGGGAAGATCCTGAAGCGCATCCTGCGGGACCAGGCCTGACCAGACAGACAGACAACGGAGAGGAGACGACCATGACCCGAGTGACCCGTCGCGATTTCAACCGCCTGGCTGCCGGCTCGGCCGTCGCAGGTTCCGCCACGCTGGCCGCGCCGGCGATCGTCCGCGCCCAGGGCAACAAGCTGAAGGTGGGTGTGCTGCTGCCGCGCTCGGGCGTGCAGGCCTTCATCGGACAGTCGTGTCAGCTCGGCGCCGACATCGCGCCGGGGCCGCTGCGCGAGATGTTCGGTGTCGACATCGAGCTGATGAACGCCGACACCGAGACCAACGTCGAGGTCGCCCGTTCCCGTGCCGAGAAGCTGATCAACGACGGCGCCCAGCTGCTGGTCGGCCCCTTCGACTCGGGCGCCGCGGCGGCGATCGCCCAGGTGGCCGAGCAGCGCAAGATCCCGTTCGTGATCAACATCGCGGCCGCGCCGCAGATCACCGAGCAGGGCTACAAGTACACCTTCCGCAACTTCCCGACCGCGATCGACCTGATCCGCAACGGACTGAGCCTGTTCCGCGACCTGTTCCAGGCCACGAACACCGCGCCGCGCACCGCGGTCTTCATGCACGTGAACGACACCTTCGGCCAGTCGATGTCCAAGGGCATCTCGGCGATCCTGCCGCGGCTCGACTACCTGCCGTTCAAGGTCGTCGACACGATCTCCTACGACCCGGCGGCCCGCGACCTGTCGGTCGAGGTGGCCAAGGCCAAGGCCACCGGTGCCGACATCGTCATGCTGGTCAGCCGGCTGAACGACGCGATCCTGATGGTGCGGGAGATGGTCAAGCAGCGCTGGTCGCCGCAGGGGATCATGAGCCCGGGCTCGCCCGGCATGTACGAGGCCCAGTTCTACAAGGCGCTGGGCCCGAAGTACTCGGACTACGCGATCTCCAACGTGCCCTGGTACAACCCGAACGCCGCGCTGACCAAGCGGGTCGAGGCCGCGTTCGCGAAGCAGTTCCCGAAGGAAAAGCTGATGTTCCACGCGCTGAACGTGGGCTTCACCTTCGAGGCGCTGATGATCGCCGCCGACGCCTTCAAGCGGGCCGGCAGCACCGACGGCACCGCGCTGGCCGAGGCGATCCGCAAGACCAACATCGCCGACAGGATGATGGTCGGCGGCCCGATCAGCTTCGATGCCAAGGGCCAGAACACCCAGATCGCGTCGGCCTGCATCCAGAACCGGGGCGGGCAGCCGGTGGTGGTGCTGCCCTCGAGCGCGGCGCAGGCGAAGCCGGTGTTTCCGGTGCCGGGGTGGACGCAGAGGGGCTGACTCGTGCCGATCGACGCGATCGCCAACATCGTCCTGAGCGGCATCCTGACCGGACTGGTCTACGGCTTGATGGCGCTCGGGCTGTCGGTGATCTACGGCGTGGTGCGGATCGTCAACTTCGCGCACGGCGAGTTGATGGCGATGGCGATGTACGTGGCGGTCGTGGCCTTCGCCTTCGCCGGCGTCGACCCGCTGTGGATGATCCTCCCGGTGGCCGCCGCCTTCTTCGGCCTGGGCTACGTCCTCCAGCGTGGCCTGATCAACCCGTTCATCGACCGGCCCGAGCACTCGCAGTTCATGCTTCTGCTGGCCGTGGCGCTGGTGCTGGTCAACGGACTGCTGATCGTGTTCGGGCCCGACGCTCGCAACGTGCAGGTCGACTACGCGCTCGACTCGGTCGAGATCGGGCCTCTGCTGGTCGACAAGGTGCGGATCATCTGCGCGGTGGTGGCGCTGGCCACCTGCGCGGTGCTGTTCGCGATCTTCCGCTACACCGCCTTCGGCAAGGCGATCCGCGCCTGCGCCGACAACCTGCTCGGCGCGCAGGTGGTGGGGCTCAACGTCAAGCATCTGTACGCGCTGACCTTCGGGCTGGGCACCGCCTGCGTCGGGGTGGCCGGCTGCCTACTGACCCTGCTGGTCGAGGTGACGCCGGTGTCCGGCCCCGCCTACACGCTGCTGGCTTTCATCATCGTGATCATCGGCGGGCTGGGCTCGATGGTCGGCGCTCTGGCGGGCGGCGTGCTGATCGGCGTGTCCGAGTCGGTGGCCGGCCTGCTGATCACGCCCTCGGCCAAGAGCATGCTGTCCTTCGCGCTGCTGATCCTGGTGCTGGCCTTCCGGCCGCAGGGCCTGTTCTCGGGCAAGTGAGCGGATGAGCGCCCGCCGCGACCTGATCGCCGTGTTCGCCGACGCCCCGGCGCGCTCGCGCACCGCGCTGCTGGCGCTGCTGGCCGCGCTGCTGGTGCTGCCTCTCGCGCTCGACCGCTACCTGCTGTCGGTGATGATCCTGATCCTGTACTTCGCGTACGTGGGCCAGGCGTGGAACGTGATGATGGGCTTCTGCGGCCAGCTCTCGCTGGGCCACGCACTGTACGTCGGGCTGGGCGCCTACACCGCGGCCGCGCTGTACCAGCACTTCGGCGTGATTCCGTGGGTCGGCATGGTGGCCGCCGTGTTCGTGTGCGTGATCGCCGCCACGATCATCGGCTGGCTGGCCTTTCGCTTCGGCATTTCGGGCACCTATTTCGCGCTGCTCACGATCGCGTTCGCCGAGTTCACCCGGATCGGCTTCGACCACTTCGGCTGGGTCGGCGGCTCGGGCGGCTTCTTCCTGAAGGTGGTGCAGCAGGACCGCTTCGACCTGCTGAACCTGCGCGGCCATCCGCTGATGTTCTACTACCTGGCGCTGGCGCTCGCCGTGCTGGGCTTCGTGCTGTCGGCCTGGCTGCTGCGCGGCCGGCCGGGTTTCTATTTCCGCGCGATCCGCGACAACGAAGAGGCCGCGCGCGCGGCCGGCGTGAACACCTTCCGCTACAAGATGCTGGCGATCCAGGTGTCGGCCGGCATGACCGCGCTGGCCGGCGTGTTCTTCGCCTTCTTCTACAACAACCTGTTTCCCGAGCAGATCTTCAACATCGGCCGCTCGATCGAGATCATCCTGGCGCCGATCATTGGCGGGGTGGGCACGCTGTTCGGGCCGGTGCTCGGCGCCGCGGTGCTCACGCTGCTCTCCGAGGGGATCAACGAGGCGCTTGCCGCGTCGGGCCATGAGATCCCGGGCGCCAAGCAGATCCTGTACGGAATCGCGCTGGGCCTGGCGATCGTGTTCATGCCGCACGGGATCTGGCCGGGGATCGCGCGCCGGTTCGGCTTCGCGCGCAGCCGCGAGGATGTCGGCGAGGGCCGTGATGCTTGAGGTGGCCGCCGTTTCGAAGAGCTTCCGCGGCCTGCGCGCGGTGTCCGACGCCTCGCTGGAAGTGAAGCAGGGCGAGATCGTCGCGCTGATCGGCCCGAACGGCGCCGGCAAGACCACGCTGTTCAACCTTGTGGCCGGCGCGATGAAGCCCGACTCCGGAAGCATCCGCTTCCTGGGCGACGAGATCGCCGGCAGGCGCGCCGACGAGATCTGCGATGCCGGCATCGGCCGAACCTTCCAGCTGGTCAAGCCCTTCGCGGACATGACCGTGCTGGAGAACGCGATGGTCGGCGGCTTCCGCGGCACCGCCGACCGGCAGCTCGCGCGCGACCGGGCGGCGCGAGCGCTGGAGTCCCTCGACATGTGGGCCTTGCGCCACCGGCCTGCGTCCAGCCTCACGCTGCCCGACCGCAAGCGGCTCGAGGTCGCCCGCGCGCTGGCCACCGAGCCGAAGCTGTTGCTGCTCGACGAGGTGATGGCCGGCCTGCGACCGACCGAGACCGACCATATGGTCGCCGCCTTCCGGCGGCTGAACGCCGAGCACGGCGTCACGATCCTGCTGATCGAGCACGTGATGCGGGCGGTGATGGCGCTGGCGCAGCGGGTCTACGTGCTGCACCACGGCGAGATCATCGCGCAGGGCACGCCGCAGCAGGTGACCCGCGACCCGCGGGTGCTCGAGAGCTATCTCGGAACCGGGGCGGTGCACTGATGTCTCGGCGGGCCATCCCGATGACGCGCGGCTGGGCTGCGTGCGGAGCGACAGGCTGATGATGCTCGAGGTCCGCGACCTGTCGGTCTTCTACGGCGATGCTCAGGCGCTCGACCGGGTCAGCCTGAGCGTGGGGGGCGGCGAGATCGTGGCGCTGGTCGGCGCCAACGGCGCCGGCAAGACCTCGCTGATCCGCACCGTGGCCGGCATCCTGAAGCCGCGCGGCGGCACGATCGAGTTCGACGGCCAGCCGATCGGCGGCCTGGACAGCCACCGGGTCTGCGACCTGGGTGTCGGGCAGGTCGCCGAGGGACGGCAGGTCTTCCCGACGATGACGGTGCTCGACAACCTGCAGGTCGGCGGGCTGCTGCCGAGGGCCCGGGCGAAGGCGGGTGAGACGCTCGAGCGCGTCTTCTCGATGTTCCCCCGGCTGAAGGAGCGATCCGGCCAGCTGGCCGGCACGCTGTCCGGAGGCGAGCAGCAGATGCTCGCGATCGGCCGCTGCCTGATGGGCGCTCCGCGGCTGATCATGTTCGACGAGCCCTCGCTGGGGCTCGCCCCGGCCGTCGTGGGCGAGGTGCTGGACACGATCCGGCTGCTGCACGACGAGGGGATGACGATCCTGCTGGTGGAGCAGAACGTTGCGGCGTCGCTGCAGCTGGCCGACCGGGCCTACGTGCTGGAAAACGGGAGTATCGTTCTCGAGGGCAGCGGCGCGGAGCTGCTCGAGGATCCGCGCGTCCGGGAGGCCTACCTGGGGCTCTGAGAGCGGCGCCTCGCGCCGAGGCGTTAACATCGGCGCTCCGGCGGACGGGCCGATCCCCCGTCGCCGAAGCCCTTCGCGCTCGCTGATCGCCGGATGCGAAGGCAAGCGTTTCGTCGGCCGCGAGCGGTCTCCATGTTCCTGCGCTTCTCCGTCCTTCGTGTCCCTTCGACCGTGCGGTTCCGGCGCCCGCCTCGGGCTTCGACCGCGGTGCGCGCCCTGGCGGCGTGCATGCTTTTCGCCGCGGCCGGGCTGTCGTCGGGCGCCGCGCGCGCCGGCTGCGAGCCTGCGGGAGAGTCAGGCGTCGACCGGACGGACGCCGGCGCACGCTCGGAGGCCGCGGCCGCCGGGGCGCCTGCGCGCGCAGGCCACGACCGGCTGGTCGACCTGAGCGCCGAGCACCTGGTCGCTCCAGGCGACAGCCTGACCTCCGTTGGCGCCCGCCATGGCGTCGCGCCCAGGCGGATCGCCGAGGCGAACGGCCTGGATCCGGGCGCGTATCTTCGGGTCGGTCAGCGCCTTTTCGTCAGTTCTCGCCATCTCGCTCCGCTTGCCGGAGGCCTCGACGACGGTATCGTCATAAACCTGCCGCAGCGGATGGCCTTCCTTTTCCGCGGCGGGAGGCTCGAGCGCGGGTATCCGGTCGCGGTCGGGCGACCCGACTGGCCGACGCCGACCGGCGACTTCACCGTGAAGACCCGCGAGACCGACAAGACCTGGTACGTGCCGAAGTCGATCCAGGAGGAGATGCGCCGCGAGGGCAAGCCGGTGCTCACAGAGGTGCCGCCGGGGCCGGACAACCCGCTGGGCCGGCACTGGATCGGGTTGAGCCTGCCGGCGATCGGCATCCACGGGACGAACGCGCCGGCCAGCGTCTATGGTTTCCGCTCGCACGGCTGCATCAGGATGCAGCCGGACCACGTGGCGGAGCTGTTCGAGCGGGTCGCGGTCGGCGAGCGCGGGCGCATCGTCTACCAGCCGCTGCTGCTGGCGCGCGATGAAAAGGGGCGGATCTGGTTCGAGGCGAACCCCGACGTCTATCGCCGTGGCGCCGGCACCGTCGAGACGGTGCGCGCGATGGCCCGGGAAGAGGGCATCGCCGAGGATTCGGTAGACTGGGCCCTGGTCGCGGCGATGTTGCGCGACCGGGACGGCCAGGCCCGCCAGGTCGGCCGCGGCAGTATCGGAGGGAATAGATGATCGATGGAACCGCTTCGCGGCGCAGCATCCTGCGCGCCGGATTCAGGGGAATCGTCGCCGGCGCGGGACTCGCGGTGGCTGGCGCAGCGGCGGCTGCGCCGGGCAGGCCGGCCGGCGGGCCGGCGGCGGCGGCCGGCCCGGCCGTTTCGGGCGACCGGGTCGAGGAGCTCGCCCGGCTCGCCTTCGTCAACACGCACACCAGCGAGTCGCTGGACGTCGTCTACCGCGAAGGGCAGCGCTACCTGACCCGCGCGATGGCCCGCATCGACCACCTGCTGCGCGACCATCGCACCGGCGAGGTCCACCCGATCGACCCGGCCCTGCTCGACCAGCTCGACCGGCTCGCCGCGATGCTGGGCGCCGGCAGCGACCCGTATCACGTGATCTCCGGCTACCGCTCGCCGCGCAGCAATTCGATGCTGGCCGCTCGCAGCGGCGGCGTCGCGAAGAAGAGCCTGCACATGTCGGGCCGGGCGATCGACATCCGGATTCCCGGCGTGCCGCTGGCCCGGGTGCACGAAGCGGCGCTGGCGATGAAGGCCGGCGGCGTGGGCTACTACCCGAAGTCGGACTTCGTGCACCTGGACACGGGGCGCATCCGCAACTGGCGCGGCTGAATGCGCCGGCTCGGCCCGGCCGACGCGCTTCGCCAGCGCGTCGTCGCAGCCAGGCTCAGTCTTCGGAGAGCACCTTCCCGGGATTCATGATCCCGAGCGGGTCGAAGGCAGCCTTCAACCGGCGCATCAGCGCCTTCTCCACCGGCGACTTGTAGCGCGCGGCCTCGTCGCGGCGCAGCTGGCCCAGCCCGTGCTCGGCCGAGATCGAGCCGTTGGCGGCCGCCACCGCGTCGTGCACCATCAGGTTGATCGCCGGCTGCAGGCCCAGGAACCAGGCCTCGTGCTCGGTTCCGGTACGGCCGACCGGCGGCGACACGTTGTAGTGCAGGTTGCCGTCGCCCAGGTGGCCGAACACGACCATCCGGATGCCCGGGAAGGCCTTCTCGACCAGCGCGTTCGTTTCCTCGATGAAGCGGCCGATGTCGGAGATCGGCACAGAGATGTCGTGCTTGATGTTCTTGCCCTCGGCCGACTGCGCCTCGGAGATGAACTCGCGCAGCTTCCACATGGCCTGGCTCTGCGCCAGCGACTGCGCGACGACCGCATCCGTGACCACGCCGGCCTCGATCGCGGCCTCCATCAGCGACTCGAAGCCGGCGTTCGCGTGGGCCTCGCTCTCGCTGTCGGAGGTTTCCATCAGCACCACGTAGGGCGAGGCCTCGCGGAAGGGCTTCTGGCAGTCGGGGAAGTAGCGAGCGACCAGGTCAAGGCACAGGTCGGAGATCAGCTCGAAGGCGGTCAGCGACGAGCCGAGCTTGCCCTGCGCCATCTCGAGCAGCTTCAGCGCCGCGTGCGGGTCGGCCACCGCGGCGATCGCGGTGATCTGCGCGGCCGGTTGCGGGTAGAGCTTCATCGTGGCGGCGGTTATCACGCCCAGCGTGCCTTCGGAGCCGATGTACAGGTCGCGCAGGTCGTAGCCGGTGTTGTCCTTGCGCAGCCCGCGCAGGCCGTTCCAGACCTCGCCCTCGGCGGTGATCACTTCCAGCCCCAGGCACAGCTCGCGGGTGTTGCCGTAGCGCAGCACGCCGGTGCCGCCGGCGTTGGTCGACAGGTTGCCGCCGATCGTGCAGGAGCCGCCCGAGGGCAGGCTCAGCGGGAACAGGCGGCCTGCCGCCGCTGCGGCTTCGCGCACCGAGTCGAGCGTGCAGCCGGCCTCGACCGTGATCGAGTTGTTGACCGTGTCGATCGCACGCACCTTCGTGAGCTTCGCGAGCGAAAGCACGACCGCGCGGCCGGAGTCGTCGGGGGTGGCCGCTCCGGACATGCCGGTATTGCCGCCCTGCGGAACGATCGGCACTCGCCGCTCGGCGCACCAGCGCACGACGGCGGCCGCGTCTTCGACCGAGTCCGGCATCGCCACGGCCAGCGCGCGGCCGCGATAGCGGCGGCGCCAGTCGATCAGGAAGGGCTCCTGGTCGGTCGGGTCGGTGATCAGGCGGCCGGCAAAGCTTGCGCGCAGCGATTCGATGCTGGCGGCGGGCAGGGAAGGGGGCGGGGTCTTGTCCATCTGCGGAGTTTACCGCCGCCGGCCGTACGCTCGCCCGGGCGCCCTGGCGAGCGCACCGGTTCGAGCCGCTGCCCGATGCTCAGAGACCCGCGACGATCTCGTCGGCCGTTGCCAGCTTCGCGAAGAGCCCGTTGATGCCGGCCAGGAAGGACTCGTGCACCTGAGCGGCGGGAATCGTCTTGCCGTTCAGCACCAGGTTGCGGGTGGCGCAGGCGTCGTGCGCCAGCGTGCAGGCGTAGCCCAGGTCGAAGGCGGCCCGAACCGTGGAGTCGATGCACATGTGGGTCATCATGCCGGCGATCACCAGCTGGTCGGCGCCCACCGACTTCAGGTGCTCCTGCAGGTCGGTGCCGCGGAACGAGCTCGGCGTGTGCTTGACGATCTTCTTCTCGCCGGCCTGCGGCGTGACCGCGTCGTTGATCTCGGCGCCCTTCGTGTCGGGCAGGAAGAAGGTGGCGCCCGGCCGGGTGGAGATGTGCTGCACGTGGACCACCGGCAGGCCCTTGGCGCGGAAGGCGGCCAGCAGCTTCGCCGCGTTGGCGGCGGCCTCGGGGCTGCCTTCGAGCGGCATCGCGCCGCCGGGGAAGTAGTCGTTCTGGATGTCGACGATGACGAGGGCCTGGGTCATGCTGGGTGATCTCCGTTCGTGATTAGGGCGCGATCGGGCTCGCGCTTGCGCTTTCGCTGCGCGGGCTTCAGCGCATGCCGCCGGGCATCATGCCCTTCATGCCGCGCATCATCTTGGCCAGCCCGCCCTTCTGCATCTTCTTCATCATCGACTGCATCTGGTCGAACTGGCCGAGCAGGCGGTTGACTTCCTGAACCGGCACGCCGGCGCCGGCGGCGATGCGCCGCTTGCGGCTGGCCTTGATCAGGTCGGGCTTGGCGCGCTCGCCGGGCGTCATCGACGAGATGATCGCCTGCATCCGCTTGACCTGCTTCTCGGCCTTCGACATGTCGGCGCCGGCCGCGGCCTGCTGGAACTGGGCGGGCAGCTTGTCGAGCAGGCCGGTGAGCCCGCCCATGCGGCTCATCTGGCCGAGCTGGGTCGCGAAGTCGTTCAGGTCGAAGCGGTTGCCCGCCTTCAGCTTGGCAGCGAGCTTCTGCGCCTCCTCCTGGTCGACCGCCTTGTGCGCCTCCTCGACCAGCGACACGATGTCGCCCATGCCGAGGATGCGGTTGGCCATGCGCTCCGGGTGGAAGGCCTCGAGCCCGGTGAGCTTCTCGCCGACGCCGGCGAACTTGATCGGCGCGCCGGTCACCGCCCTGACCGACAGCGCCGCGCCGCCGCGCGAGTCGCCGTCGAGCTTGGTCAGCACCACGCCGGTCAGCGGCAGCACGTCGCGGAAGGCCTTGGCGGTGTTGACCGCGTCCTGGCCCTGCATCGCGTCGACGACGAACAGGGTCTCCGACGGCTGAAGCTTGCCGTGCAGCTCGGCGATCTCGCGCATCATCTGCTCGTCGATCGCCAGCCGGCCGGCGGTGTCGACCAGCAGCACGTCGTGGTAGTGGGTGCGGGCCCACTGCAGCGCGGCAGTCGCGATGTCGACCGGCTTCTGGTCGGCGGTGGACGGGAAGAAGTCGGCGCCGGCCTGCTCGGTGACCGTGCGCAGCTGCTCGATGGCGGCCGGGCGGTACACGTCGCAGGAGACGGTGAGCACCTTTTTCTTCCTGTTCTCCCTGAGCCACTTGGCCAGCTTGCCGACCGTGGTGGTCTTGCCGGCGCCCTGCAGGCCGGCCATCAGCACGATCGCGGGCGGACGCACCGACAGGTCGAGCTCGGCCGCCTGGCCGCCCATGATCGCGGTCAGTTCGCGGTGCACCACGCCGACCAGCGCCTGCCCCGGCGTGAGGCTGCCGACCACTTCCTGGCCGAGCGCCTTTTCCTTGATGCGGGCGATCAGGTCGCGAACGACCGGCAGCGCCACGTCGGCCTCGAGCAGGGCCACGCGGATCTCGCGCAGCATCTCCTGCGTATTGGCCTCGGTCAGGCGAGCCTCGCCGCGAAGCGTCTTGACGACCTTCGACAGCCGTTGCGACAGATTTTCGAGCATGGCCTTGGAGTAAACTGGATTCGTGCCGATTCTACTGGTTATCGTCCACCTGCTTCCGGCGGCCTTCTACCTGGCCGCGTGGCGCGCTTCGGGCGCGCCCGGCCGCGGCGCCGACCTGCTGCTCGCGCTGGGGCTGATCGCCCACGCCGCGTCCCTGTACCACGAGGTGCTGGGCAGCGGCTGGCGCTTCGGCTTCGCGCCGATCCTGTCGGCCACGCTCTGGATCGGCGTCATCATCCTGTGGCTCGAAGGCCTGCAGGTGAAGGTGCAGGCGCTGCGCAGGGTGGTGCTGCCGGTGGCGGCCGCGGCCTCGATGCTGCCGCTGCTGTTCCCGGGCGCCGACATCAGCGCGCAGGCGGCGCGCCCGCTGTTCGTGCCGCACCTGATCGTCGGCACGCTGGCCTACGGGGTGCTGGCGCTGGCCGCGTTGCACGCGATGCTGATGACCGCCACCGAGAAGGCGCTGCACGGCGGTGCGGGGCCTGCGCCCGACAGCGCCTTCGGCCGCTTCCTCGAGGAATTGCCGCCGCTTCTGGTGCTCGAGCGGATCCTGTTCCGCTTCATCGCGGTCGGCTTCGTGTTCCTCACGCTCACCGCGGCCAGCGGCGTGCTGTTCTCCGAGGAAGTCTTCGGCCGGCCCTTCGTGGCCGACCACAAGACCGTGTTCTCGGTGATCGCCTGGGCGGTGTTCGGCGTGCTGCTGGTCGGCCGCCGGCTGCGCGGCTGGCGCGGCCGCACCGCGCTGCGCCTCACGCTGGCCGGTTTCGCGCTGCTGCTGCTGGCTTACGTCGGCAGCCGCTTCGTGCTCGAAGTCGTGCTCGGAAGGCGCTGATTCCGCATGGGCAAGCTGCTGTTCTGGGTCGTCGTGATCGCGGTGGGCTGGGGCGTCTGGTCGCTGGTCCGCGTGTCGCAGCGCAAGAGCGAGCAGGCCAGGCAGGCGGCCGCCAGGCGCGGGCCCGAGAAGATCGTCGCGTGCGCGCACTGCGGCGTGCACCTGCCCGCGTCGGAGGCGGTGCGGGGCGACGGCGAAGACTACTGCTGCGCCGAGCATCGCGATGCAGGTCCGCGCTGACGAGGCGCATGCGTTGAGCCTCGCGCCGCCCCCGGCGGCGGCCCCCGACTCCCAATGGCTGGCGCTGCGCTGGATGGCGGCGAGCCGGCTCGCGGTCGCGCTGGCGCTGGCCATGCTGCTGTCGCTTGAAGCGATCCGGCCGGGGCCGGAGTGGTTCACCGACCCCAGGCTGTTCGCCTGGGCGTCCGGTCTCTACCTGGCGGCGGCGCTCGTCTACCTGGTGGCGATCGGGCCGCTGCGCCCGCGCTTCCAGCCGCAACTCGTCGCGCACGTGCTGACCGACCTGGCGGCGCTGGTCGCGATGCTGCACGCGGCGGGCGGCCTGCGCGCTGGCTTCGGCGTGCTGGTGGTCGCTGCGGTCACCGCGGGCGCGGTGCTGTCGACCCGGCGGATGGCCGCATTCTTCGCGGCGGCGGCGTCGCTGATGCTGCTCGGCGAGTCGGTGCTCGCCTGGCTGACCAGCGACGGCGGCCAGTCGGTGCTGCCGATGATGGCGGGCCTGACCGGCGCGGCCTGCTTCGTGACCGCGATGCTGGTCAACTGGCTGGCCACGCAGCTGCGGCGGCAGGAAGAGATCGCCCGCGAGCGCGGCGAGGACCTGCGCAACCAGTTCGCGGTCACGCAGCGAGTGGTCGCCGAGCTGGAGCAGGGCGTGCTGGTCATCGCGCCCGACGGACGGGTGCGGGCGATGAATCCGGCGGCGCGCGAGCTTCTGGGCGCGGCGCAAGCGGCCGACGCCGACGACTTGCCCGGGCTGGCCACGGTCGCCAGGGCTTGCGCGCAGTGGCGCGAGGCCGGCGGCCGGACCGGCGAGCGCCGCGAGTTGCTGCTGCCCGCGCGTCATGGCGCGGACGGGCGCGTCATGCTCCGCTTCATCGCCACGCCCGGCGGCGACAGCGTGCTGATGCTCGAGGACCTGCGCCGCGCCGAGGAGCGCGCGCAGCAGCTGAAGCTCGCGGCCATGGGCCGGCTGTCGGCGTCGATCGCGCACGAGATCCGCAATCCGCTCGGCGCGATCCGCCACGCCAACGCGTTGCTCGCCGAGCGTCTCGGGAGCGCCGCCGAGAAGCGGCTCGCCGGGATCATCGAGGACAACACGGTCCGCATCGACCGGGTGATCACCGACGTGCTGTCGGTGTCGCGGCGCGAGCGCCCGGGCGACGAGACCGTGGACATGCGCCCCTTCCTGTCGGCGTTCGCCGAGGAGTTCACCGGCCAGGCGGGCCTGCCGCGCGACCGGGTCTCGATCGAGCTGGCAAGCGAGCGGCCGATGCGCTTCGACTCCAATCACCTGAGGCAGGTGCTGGTGAACCTGGTCGGCAACGCGTTGCGCTACGCCTCGGGCGAGCCCGGATCGGTGCGTGTTTCGTGGCGGGAGCGCGGCCCGCATCGACTAGAATTGCGTGTCTCCGACGACGGTCCCGGACTCTCCCCCGAGATGCAGCAGCAGGCGTTCGAACCCTTCTTCACGACCGAGGCCCGGGGCACCGGCCTGGGCCTGTACCTGACCCGCGAACTGTGCGTTGCCAACGGGGCGACGATCCGTTACGAGCCGCCCTTCGGCGATCGCCGCGGCGCCTTCGTGGTCGAGCCGCGCGTCGAAGATGCCTGAGGCCGGTCGTCGCATGTCCTCGTCCGAGCCCGTGCAGTCCCGATCCGCGTCAGGCGCGCCGGCCGCGCGTTCGCGCGTGCCGCGAGTGCTGGTCGTAGACGACGAGGCCGACCTGCGCGAGCTGCTCGAGCTGACGCTGGTCGGCATGGGGCTCGACGTGGACTGCGCCTCCGATCTCGCAGGTGCGCTGGCCCTGCTCGAGGGCCACGACTACGACCTGTGCCTCACCGACATGCGGCTGCCCGACGGTGACGGACTTCAGCTCGTCGCGGCGATCTCGCGGCGCGAGGTTCAGCCGCCTGTCGCGGTGATCACCGCCTACGGCAGCACCGAGAACGCGATCGCCGCGCTGAAGGCTGGCGCCTTCGACTACCTGGCCAAGCCGGTCGCGCTCGACGCGCTGCGCGCGCTGGTGCGCTCGGCGATCGCGCTGCCCGCCGGCGGCGAGGCGGGTGCCGCGCAGGCCGCGGGCGCTGTGGCGCCGTCGACACGCCGGCTGATCGGCGATTCGCCGGCCATGGCCGAGGTGCGCGCGCAGATCCTGCGGCTGGCCCGCAGCATGGCGCCGGTGGCGATCACCGGCGAGTCGGGCACCGGCAAGGAACTCGCCGCGCGGCTGATCCACGAGTCCGGCCCGCGCGCCGCCCGGCCCTTCGTGGCGGTGAACTGCGGCGCGATTCCCGAAACCCTGATGGAGTCCGAGTTCTTCGGCCATCGCAAGGGCGCGTTCACCGGTGCCGACCAGGAGCGCGACGGCTTCTTCCAGGCGGCGAGCGGCGGCACGCTGTTCCTCGACGAGGTCGCCGACCTGCCGCTCGCGATGCAGGTCAAGCTGCTGCGCGCGATCCAGGAGAAGCGGGTGCGCAAGGTCGGCGCCACGGTCGAGGAGCCGGTCGACGTGCGCATCGTCAGCGCCACGCACCAGGATCTCGCGCAGTGCGTGGCCGCCGGCCGCTTCAGGCAGGACCTCTACTACCGGCTCAACGTGATCGAGCTGAAGCTGCCGCCGCTGCGCGAGCGAAGCGAGGACATCCCGGCGCTGGCCGACGCGGCGCTCGAGGGGCTCGCGCGCAGGGCCGGCATCTCGCCGGCGCCCCGGCTCTCTTCGGTCACGCTGCGCTACCTGCAGAGCTATGCCTTCCCGGGCAACGTGCGGGAACTCGAGAACGTGCTCGAGCGCGCGCTCGCCTTCTCCAACGGCGAAGTGATCAACGTCGAGGATCTCGGCCTGCGGCCGGCGGTTTCGGAGCTTGCCGAGAACGAGCGCGCCGAGGGCGCCGAGACGACGGCCGGCGGCGCGCCGCCGGCTGCCGCGCCGGGCGCGGGCGCCCTTCACGGCGTCCACGGTGGTGTGGCCGGCCCGCTTGCCGGCGTACCCGGTTCGCAGGGCGGCACGGCCTCGGCCGGCGAGCGCCGCGTCGTGCGCCTGTCGGAAGACGGCATCCCGGACTCGCTGCCCGACTACCTCGACCAGGTCGAGCGCGACGCGATCCTGTGCGCGCTCGACAAGACCCGGCACAACCGCACCGCGGCCGCGAAGCTGCTCGGCATCACCTTCCGCGCGCTGCGCTACCGGATGCAGCGGCTCGGCCTGAGCTAGCGTGGCCGCACGCCGGGGCGCGCGAGCGAAGCCGCTGCGCGGGGCGCGCAGGGCGGGCCGCAGGCCGGGTGGGTGGGCGGGCGGCCGCGCTGGCGACTGGGCCCGCGGCGGCTGGCTCGGCGAGGCCCGGCATGTGCCGTCTCCCAATCACGACGAGCGCCCGCCCGGCACCGCGGTCGATCTGCTGGTGGTGCACCACATCAGCCTGCCGCCCGGCCGGTTTCGGGGCGATGCGATCGAGCGGCTGTTCACGAACCGGCTCGACCCCGATGCCCATCCGGCCTTCGCGCCGCTTCGCGACCTTCGCGTGTCGTCGCACTTCCTGATCCGGCGCAGCGGCGAGCTGCTGCAGTTCGTCGGCGCCGACCTGCGCGCCTGGCACGCGGGCGTCTCATGCTTCGAGGGGCGCGATCGCTGCAACGACTTCTCGATCGGCGTCGAGTTGGAAGGCGACGGCACGCACCGCTTCACCGCGCGGCAGTACCGGGCGTTGCGGCGGCTGGTCGCGCGGCTGCGCGAGCGCTACCCCCTGCGCTGGATCGCCGGGCACGAGCACGTGGCGCCGGGCCGCAAGGAGGATCCGGGGCCGTTCTTCGACTGGCGCCGGCTCGCGCGCGCGCCGGAGGCGCGCGGGCTGGTCGCGCCGCTCGCGATCGCGAGCGCGGGGGGTGCGCTGGGCGCGCCGCGCGAGCGCGCCCGGTTCGCGCGGGTTTCCGCGTGATATCGGCCGGCATCGCGCGCCGGCACTGGCTTTCGGGTTCTCGATCCAGCAATCGCGCGGCCTCGAGCGAAGCGTCCCTGTCGCCGGTGAGGCGATGTCGAATCCGGACTTGATCCCCGCCCCGATCGGCCACTAGAATTAGCGCCAACAGAACCCCGGGGCACCATATCTAGTGCCGGTGGATCCGGGGCGCCATCTGCATTTTTCCACCAGTTTTCGCAAGTCTCCCGCCGCGCCGCGGGAGCGTTTCGTCATTCATCGCGGAGGATCACGCATGCAAAGGGTCGCCGAACGCTCGCCCTCGACCCAAGGGCTTCCCCACTCCGTCGGCGCCGCGGACAGCGATGCGCGCCCGGCTTCGTCCGGCGCCTGGGCCGACTACAAGGTCATCCGCCGCAACGGCTCGGTCGTCGGCTTCGAGCCGTCGAAGATCTCGATCGCGGTGACCAAGGCCTTCCTCGCGGTCAATGGCGGGCAGGGCGCGGCCTCGGCGCGTGTGCGCGAGCTGGTCGAGCGGCTCACCGAGGGTGTGGTGGCGGCGCTCACCCGCGGCAAGGCGGGCGGCGCGACCTTCCACATCGAGGACATCCAGGACCACGTCGAGCTCGCGCTGATGCGCTCGGGCGAGCACGAGGTGGCCCGCGCCTACGTGCTGTACCGTGAGCGCCGCGCCCAGGAGCGCGCCGCGCAGGCGAAGGCGCGCGCCGAGGATTCGGCGCAGCCGGTGCTGCACGTGGTCGACGGCGACAAGCGCATGCCCCTGGACATGGCCGCGCTGCGCGCGCTGGTCGAGTCGGCCTGCGTCGGGCTGGGCGAGTTCGTCAGCCCCGACGCGGTGCTGAACGAGACGGTGCGCAACCTGTACGACGGCGTGCCGCTCGAGGAGGTCCACAAGTCGGCGATCCTGTCGGCGCGCGCGCTGATCGAGAAGGACCCGGCCTACAGCCAGGTCACCGCGCGGCTGCTGCTGCACACGGTGCGCCGCGAGGTGCTCGGCGAAGAGGTGTCGCAGGCCGACATGGCCACCCGCTACGCCGAGTACTTCCCGCTGTTCGTCAAGCGCGGCGTCGAGGCCGAGCTGCTCGACGACAAGCTGCTGCAGTTCGACCTGGCCCGCCTGGGCCGCGCGCTCGACGCCGAGCGCGACCTGAAGTTCGGCTACTTGGGCCTGCAGACCCTGTACGACCGCTACTTCCTGCACGTCGACGAGCAGCGCATCGAGCTGCCGCAGGCCTTCTTCATGCGCGTGGCGATGGGCCTGGCGCTGAACGAGATCGACCGCGAGGCGCGCGCGATCGAGTTCTACGAGCTGCTGTCGACCTTCGACTTCATGAGCTCCACGCCCACGCTGTTCAACTCGGGCACGCAGCGCTCGCAGCTGTCCTCCTGCTACCTGACCACGGTGTCCGACGACCTCGACGGCATCTACGAGGCGATCAAGGAGAACGCGCTGCTGGCCAAGTTCGCCGGCGGCCTGGGCAACGACTGGACCCCGGTGCGCGCGCTGGGCTCGCACATCAAGGGCACCAACGGCAAGAGCCAGGGCGTCGTGCCCTTCCTCAAGGTGGTCAACGACACCGCGGTCGCGGTCAACCAGGGCGGCAAGCGCAAGGGCGCGGTCTGCGCGTATCTCGAGACCTGGCACCTGGACATCGAGGAGTTCCTCGAGCTGCGCAAGAACACCGGCGACGACCGCCGCCGCACCCACGACATGAACACGGCGAACTGGATTCCCGACCTGTTCATGAAGCGGGTGGCCGAGAACGGCGAGTGGACGCTGTTCTCGCCGTCCGACTGCCCCGACCTGCACGACCTGTACGGCAAGGCCTTCGAGGAGGCCTACCTGCGCTACGAGCAGAAGGCCGCCAGCGGCGAGCTGAAGCTGTTCCGCAAGATCCCCGCGATGCAGCTGTGGCGCAAGATGCTCTCGATGCTGTTCGAGACCGGGCACCCCTGGATCACGTTCAAGGACCCGTGCAACCTGCGCTCGCCGCAGCAGCACGTGGGCGTCGTGCACAGCTCCAACCTGTGCACCGAGATCACGCTGAACACCAGCGACACCGAGATCGCGGTCTGCAACCTTGGCTCGGTGAACCTGGTCGCGCACATGGTCGAGCGCGACGGCACCTGGCAGCTCGATCACGACAAGCTGCACCGCACGGTCCGCACGGCCATGCGCATGCTCGACAACGTCATCGACATCAACTACTACGCGGTCGGCAAGGCGCGCAATTCCAACCTGCGCCATCGTCCGGTGGGCATGGGCATCATGGGCTTCCAGGACTGCCTGCACCTGATGCGCACGCCGTTCGCGAGCGCCGAGGCGGTCGAGTTCGCCGACCGCTCGATGGAGGCGGTCTGCTACCACGCCTACTGGGCGTCGACCGAGCTGGCCGAGGAGCGCGGCCGCTACCCGAGCTTCCGCGGCTCGCTGTGGGACCAGGGCATCCTGCCGCAGGACACGCTGAAGCTGCTGGCCGAGCAGCGCGGCGGCTACGTCGAGGTCGACATGTCCGAGTCGCTCGACTGGGGCGCGCTGCGCGAGCGGATTCGCGCCCACGGCATGCGCAACTCGAACTGCATCGCGATCGCGCCGACCGCCACGATCTCCAACATCATCGGCGTGTCGGCCTGCATCGAGCCGACCTTCCAGAACCTGTACGTGAAGTCGAACCTGTCGGGCGAGTTCACCGTGGTCAACGACTACCTGGTGCGCGACCTCAAGCGCCTGGGCCTGTGGGACGAGGTGATGATCGCCGACCTGAAGTTCTTCGACGGCTCGCTGTCGAAGATCGACCGGGTGCCGGCCGAGCTGCGCGCGATCTACGCGACCGCGTTCGAGGTCGACCCGAGCTGGCTGGTCGAGTGCGCCTCGCGCCGCCAGAAGTGGATCGACCAGGCGCAGTCGCTGAACATCTACATGGCGGGCGCGTCGGGCAAGAAGCTGCACGACACCTACATGCTGGCCTGGCTGCGCGGCCTGAAGACCACCTACTACCTGCGCACGCTCGGCGCGACCAGCGCCGAGAAGTCGACGACCGACAAGATCGGCCAGCTCAACGCGGTGTCGGCCGACGGCGCGATGAACGCAGGCTTCAGCTACGGCGCAGGCGCCGCGAGTGCGATGGGCGGCGGCGCGTCGTCGATGCAGTCCGCGATGCAGCCGGCGATGGCCGAGGAGCCGATCGCGCCGAAGTTCTGCGCGCTCGACGATCCGGAATGCGAAGCCTGCCAGTGAGGCTTTCGCGCGGACGGGCGCACGCCTTGCGCCCGTCCGCGGCGAACGACGCGCGGCCGCGTCGCGTGGCGAATCTGTTGCGTCCATCACCACAGGTCGCCCGTTCGTCAAGTGCCATCGTGCAAATGCGTTGCGTGCAGTACACGCGCGCCGTAAGATTCCGCTTGTGAATAACGGTGGAATCTCGCGGCAGTACAAGAAGTTAAATCGAAGTATTGAAGCGAGACCTCAGATGCTTTCCTGGGACGATCCGATTCCTGCCTCGCCGGCCCGGCCGGCGCCCGCCCAGTCGCCGATGCCAGCGCTTCAGCCGGTCGGCGCCGGCTCCGCTTCGGCGCCGGCGATGCCGCAGCCCGCGGCTCGCGCCACCCCCGACCAGTTCGCCGTGCCCGCCCCGCCGCAGGTCGAGGGCCGCGCCCACAGCGGCTCTCAGGTCGCGCAGAGCGACCGGCGCGTGCGCGTCGAGGACAAGCGGATCATCAACGGCGGCGCCGACGTCAATCAGCTGGTTCCGTTCAAGTACAAGTGGGCCTGGGAGAAGTACCTGGCCACCTGCGCGAACCACTGGATGCCGCAGGAAATCAACATGAGCCGCGACATCGCGCTCTGGAAGAACCCGAACGGCCTGACCGAGGACGAGCGTCGCCTGGTCAAGCGCAACCTGGGCTTCTTCGTGACCGCCGATTCGCTGGCTGCGAACAACATCGTGCTGGGCACCTATCGCCACATCACGGCTCCCGAGTGCCGGCAGTTCCTGCTGCGCCAGGCCTTCGAGGAAGCGATCCACACGCACGCCTACCAGTACATCGTGGAGTCGCTCGGTCTCGACGAAGGCGAGATCTTCAACGCGTACCACGAGGTCAAGTCGATCCGCGACAAGGACGAGTTCCTGATCCCGTTCATCGACACGCTGACCGACCCGAACTTCACCACCGGCACGCCGGAGAACGACCAGGCGCTGCTGAAGTCGCTGATCGTGTTCGCCTGCCTGATGGAAGGCCTGTTCTTCTACGTCGGCTTCGTGCAGATCCTCGCGCTGGGCCGGCAGAACAAGATGACCGGCGCTGCCGAGCAGTACCAGTACATCCTTCGCGACGAGTCGATGCACTGCAACTTCGGCATCGACCTGATCAACCAGATCAAGCTCGAGAACCCGCACCTCTGGACGCCGCAGTTCCGCGACGAGGTCCGCGGCCTGTTCATGCGGGCGGTAGAGCTCGAGTACGCATACGCGGAAGACACGATGCCGCGCGGCGTGCTCGGGCTGAACGCCTCGATGTTCAAGAGCTACCTGCGGTTCATCGCGAACCGCCGTGCGCAGCAGATCGGACTCGATCCGCTGTTCCCCCAGGAAGAGAACCCCTTCCCGTGGATGAGCGAGATGATCGACCTGAAGAAGGAACGCAACTTCTTCGAGACCCGGGTCATCGAGTACCAGACCGGCGGGGCGCTCAGCTGGGATTGAAAACCGTGGCCTCGCCCGCGGCAACGCGGGCTTCGCGGCTTGCACAGGATCCGAATTGAGGTCGTACCGCAGCACGAGGCAAGGCGAAGCAGCACAGAAGTCGCGACCCCCGGCGGTCGCGGGGACTGCTTCCCCCTGCGGATCGACTTCGACGAAGGCGTCGCGCCCTGGTGGCCGGCGCCTTTTTTGCGCCGAATTCATTAGCGTAGGAGCCATCGCGCGAAGGCCGCGCGATCTTGCGCCGATGAATGGCCCGTATCGATGGGCGCCTGCGGGCGTCCCGATAGGGGTCTCCGTTACCGCAACATCCACGCAAGGAGATCCGTGATGGCAACCGCCAAGAAGCCCGCGAAGAAAGCCGCGGCGAAGAAGCCTGCGGCCAAGAAGGCCGCCGCCAAGAAGCCCGCCGTGAAGAAGGCCGCGGTCGCAGCGAAGAAACCCGCCGCGAAGAAGCCGGCGGCCAAGAAGCCCGCGGCGAAGAAGCCGGCGGTGAAGAAGGCCGCTGCGAAGAAGCCGGCGGCGAAGAAGGCTGCCGCCAAGAAGCCGGCCGCCAAGAAGGTCGCGGTGAAGAAGCCTGCGGCGAAGAAGGTCGCGGCGAAGAAGCCGGCCGCCAAGAAGGTCGCGGCGAAGAAGCCTGCGGCGAAGAAGGCTGCTGCGAAGAAGCCGGCCGCCAAGAAGGCCGCTGCGAAGACGCCGGCTGCGAAGAAGGCTGCTGCGAAGAAGCCTGCTGCCAAGAAGGCCGCTGCGAAGAAGCCTGCTGCCAAGAAGCCTGCGGCGAAGAAGGCCGCCGCGAAGCCTGCCGCCAAGAAGCCTGCGGCCCAGCAGGCGGCTGCGCCGAAGCCGCTGAATCCGGCTGCGGCCTGGCCTTTTCCGACCGGCAACCGTCCCTGACGGCATCAGCGGGCCGGGCCATCCGGTCCGCGTGCCCTTCCCCCGGCGCTCACGGCCCGCGAGAGCGGGTCGGGGCCCCGGGGCTTTGTGCGAGAATCGTCCGAACCCCCGGATGATTCCCCATGCACCAAGCGCTCTGGCTCTTGCTCGAAACGCTAGGCAGCCTGCTCGCAACGGCCTGCCTGCTCCGCGCCTACATGAACCGCGTCGGTCTCGGCGCGCGCAATCCCGTCGGCCAGTTCGTCGTCGCGATCACCGACTGGCTGGTCCGGCCGCTGCGACGCGTCGTGCCCTCGGGTCGCACGACCGACTGGGCCAGCATCGTCGGGGGCTTCCTGGTGTCGCTGGTCCTCGCGCTGGTCTTCGTGGCGATCTTCGGCGGCGGCCGCTTTCCGGCGCCCGGCGCGGTGCTGCTGCTCGCGCTGTTCTGGCTGGTCAAGTGGTCGCTGTGGCTGCTGACCGCGCTGGTGCTGCTTCAGGCGGTGCTCTCGTGGGTCAACCCCTACGCGCCGATCGCGCCGACCATCGCCGCGCTGACCCAGCCCTTTCTCGCACCGATTCGCCGCATCGTGCCGCTGGTCGGCGGCGTCGACCTGTCGCCGCTGGTGCTGATCCTGCTGGTCCAGGTCCTTCTCACCCTGCTGCAGTCGCTGCTGCCGGGGATGATGGCCTTCGCCCGCTGATCACCAGGGGCGCTTGCCCCACAGCGACTCGTAGCGCGCCGCGATCGCCTCGCGATCCACCGGGTGGTTCTGCGCGCCCTGGTGCCCGATCTTCAGCGCGCCCATCAGCGAGCCCAGCCGCGCCGCGTCCAGCCACGACCAGCCGGCCGACAGGCCGTACAGCAGGCCGCCGCGATAGGCGTCGCCGCAGCCGGTCGGATCGACCGGGTCCGACACCGCGACCGCCTCGACCAGTTGCCGGCGCCCGGCCTGGTAGAGGACCGATCCCTCGGCGCCCCGGGTCACGATCAGCGCCTGCACCCGCGACGCGATCTCCTCCTCCGACCACCCGGTGCGCTCGGTGAGCAAGCCGGCCTCGTAGTCGTTGACCGCGACCGCCGAGGCCTCCTCGACGAACTCGCGCAGCTCGGCGCCGTCGAACATCGGCAGCCCCTGGCCCGGGTCGAACAGCCAGGGCACCCCGGCCTTCGAGAATTCGCGCGCGTGCGACAGCATCGCGTCGCGACCGTTCGGGGCGACGATGCCCCAGGCGGCCCCCGCTGCCGCGGCTTCGCTTGCCGAGACCCGGTGCGCCTCGCCCATCGCGCCCGGGTGGAAGGCGGTGATCTGGTTGTCGGACAGGTCGGTGGTGATGAAGGCCTGCGCGGTGAACAGGTCGTCGCACCGGAGCATCGGGCCGGTGTCCGCGCCCAGCCCGGCGAGCCGTTCGACGCACGGGCCTCCGTCGTGGCCGATCGCGGCCAGCACGACCGCCTCGCCGCCGAGGCCCTGCAGGTTGTACGCGATGTTGGCCGCGCAGCCGCCGAACTCGCGCTTGAGCCGCGGGGTCAGGAAGGCCACGTTCAGCATGTGGACGCGGTCGGGCAGGATGTGGTCGGCGAAGCGGCCTTCGAAGACCATGATCGTGTCGTAGGCGACCGAGCCGCTGATCAGCACGCGACGGGACATCGGGACTCCTGTTCGTTGGTCGGGAAGGTGGCGCTCATCGATAGAAGAGGACCACCGAGTAGCCGGCCGGCTGGATGTCGTCGGCCTCGAGCGCCAGCCGGATCGGTCGCTCGGAGCGCGGCCGCAGCCCGGCGTCGACCGAAGCGGCGTTCAGGTAGTCGGCCGGGTCGATCGCCTTGCGCACGAGCACGCGGTTGGCCGGGTCGGTCAGCGTCAGCAGCATCGACGGCCAGCGCACCGGATGCGAGGCGTCGTTGCGAAGCAGCGCCGACACCGAGAACACGCCCGCGCGGCCGGCGGCCTGCAGCTCGAAGGACTCGATCGCCAGCGAGTCGAGCGCGCGGGGCAGGCGGATCTCGAGCCCCAGCGGGGCGCCGATCGCCGCGATCGCCGGCTCGAACACCGGAAAGCGGGCCGCCAGCCAGTCGCGGTTGGCCAGTACGGCCTGCAGCAGCAGGGCGCCCACCAGCGTGCCCGCCGCCAGCAGCTTCCATCCGCCGTTACGGCCGATGAAGCCGCGGCGCTGGCGCTCGGCGGCGAAATAGTCGATCGCCGACTCGCCGTCTTCCCAGGCCTCGATCTCCCGGGCGACCGCCTCGAGCTCCTCTGCCAGTCGCCGGTCGTCGTCGAGCAGCGTCGATGCGGGCGGCGCGGCCGGCCCGGCCGGCTTGTCCGGTTCCTGCCGGGCGCGCGGCGTGCGGAAGATGTTGGCCGGCGCGGTGCCCAGCCATTCGTCCGACACCGTGTTCGGGGACTCGCCCGGCGTGTCGGTGTCCTGCGCAGACGTCAGCCCGGATCCGGCGGCGTGGGTCGCTTCGAGGTCGCCGGCGCTGTCACCGTGGCCGTCGGCGCCGTCGGCGCCGTCGCCGTGGTCGCCGGCACCGTCGCCGTGGTCGGTGCGCCAGGGTGCATAGTCCTCCGCGCCTGCGTCGGCGAGCCCTTCGGCTTCGTCGAAGCGCCGATCCGTCCCGGCGACGCGAGTTTCCGTGTCTTCGATGTGCGGGGCCGTCTCGTCGACGCGAGGCAGCGTTTCCCCGAAGGGCTGCGTCGTCTCCCCGAGGCGCTGCGTGGCCTCCTCGAAGGGACGGGGGGTATCGCCGAAGCGCTGCGTCGTGTCGTCGCGGGACCGGGACGTCGCCTCGGCGATGCCGAAGGGCGGCGGTTCGGACTCGGCGCTGGCCGCTTCGGGTGGAAGGAAGTCCTCGCCCGTCGGCGGAGCGGGCATGTCCGGACGCATTCCGGCGGCCGGGCCGGAGTCGGGCAGCAGGCGGACGGCGGCCGAACCGGAGGAAGGCGAGGGCGGCGCGACGGCGGCAGGCGGCCCGGCGGCCGTCGCCTGGCCGGCGCCGCCGGCAGAGGCCTGCTCCTGCTCGAGCCGGCGCAGGTTGTCGAGACCGGAGAACACGTTGCGGCAGCGCCCGCAGCGCACCAGGCCGCGGCGCAGCTTCAGCTGGTCCGCGACGACGCGGAAGCTGGTGCTGCAGTTCGGGCAGGTGGTGACCAGGGTCATCGGATCGGCTCGTTGCGCGGCCCGCCTTGCTCGCGCGTCGCGGGCGCCGCGGCGCGGTTCGCGCCGATCATGCGCGCGCCCGGCCGGCCAGGCAGGTCCAGCCGTCGATCGAGCGCCAGGCCCGCAGGTCCACCGAAGGGTAGCAGGCGGCGATCTCTTCGGCCTGCCGGTCGAGCAGGCCGGCCAGGACCAGCCAGCCGCCGGGCCTGACCAGCGAGGCCAGCAGCGGGGCCAGGATCCGCAGCGGGTTGGCGAGGATGTTCGCGACGACGACGTCGGCCGGCTCGGGCGGCGCGCCGCCCGGCTCGCGCGCCTCGACTTCGACCCGGTTGTTGGCGGCATTGTCGCGGGTGCTCTCGACCGCCTGCGGATCGATGTCGATCGCCACCACCCGTCCGGCGCCGAGCCGGGCTGCGGCGATCGCCAGGATGCCCGAGCCGCAGCCGTAGTCGATGACGGTGGCGCCGGGCGCGAGGTTCGCGTCCAGCCACTCCAGGCACATCCGGGTGGTCGGATGGCTGCCGGTGCCGAAGGCGAGGCCCGGATCGAGCACGATCGGCACCCGGTCGCCGGCCGCGGCGATGCTGCCGGCGGCCAGCGGCTGGCCCGCCTCGCCGCGCGTCGCGGTGGCCGCCGGCGAGTCGGTGGCGGACGATTCGCCGGGCGACTCGCTCCCGGCGGCACGCAGCGTGTCGGGAAGATGCCAGGAGGGCGTGATCCAGAGCCGGTTGCCGACCGGGATCGGCTCGAACTGCGACTGCGTCTGCCGGACCCAGTCGAGCTCCGGTACCGGCCGCAGTGCGTGGCGGGTCGGCTCGGGCCTGCCGCAGAGCGCCGCGGCCTCGGCGATGAGCCGCCGCGGGTCCACGTCGGGGCCGATCATCGCGGCGAGCCGGGTGCGGGTCCAGCCCGGCGCCGGCGCGGGCTCGCCCGGCTCGCCGAAGATCGCCTGCTCGTCGGGCGAGCCGTCGTCGGCGTCCTCGGCCTGCACCGAGACCGCGCCGCACTCGAGCAGCGCGTCGGACCAGGCCTCGACCTCGTCCTGGCCGACGACGAAGATGAGCTCGGTCCACATGTCGGCGCGCTCCGGGTCAGCCCTTGCGCTGGGCCAGCCGGTTCTCGAGGTAGTGGATCGAGGTGCCGCCCGCCACGAAGTTCGCGTCGGCGAGCAACTCGCGGTGCAGCGCCAGGTTGGTCTGGATCCCCTCGACCGCCATCTCGGACAGCGCGATCCGCATCCGGCGTATCGCCTGCTCGCGGGTGTCGCCGCGGGCCAGCACCTTGGCGATCATCGAGTCGTAGTGCGGCGGCACGAAGTAGTTCGCGTAGGCGTGCGAGTCCACCCGGATCCCCGGGCCGCCGGGCGGGTGCCAGGCGGTGATCTTGCCGGGCGACGGCGTGAACCGGTAGGGGTCCTCGGCGTTGATCCGGCACTCGATCGCGTGGCCGGTCAGCACGATGTCGCGCTGCTTGAAGCGCAGCTTCTCGCCGGCCGCGATCCGGATCTGCTCCTGGACGATGTCGATGCCGGTGATCAGCTCGGTGACCGGATGCTCGACCTGCACCCGGGTGTTCATCTCGATGAAGTAGAACTCGTTGTTCTCGTACAGGAACTCGAAGGTTCCGGCGCCGCGGTAGCCGATCTTGCGGCAGGCCTCGGCGCAGCGCGCGCCGATCCGGTCGAGCAGCCGGCGGCTGATGCCCGGCGCGGGCGCTTCCTCGATGATCTTCTGGTGCCGGCGCTGCATCGAGCAGTCGCGCTCGCCCAGGTGCACCGCGTTGCGGAAGCTGTCGGCCAGCACCTGGATCTCGACGTGCCTCGGGTTCTCGAGGAACTTCTCCATGTAGACCGACGGATTGCCGAATGCGGCCTGCGCCTCGCTGCGGGTCATCGTGACCGCGTTGAGCAGCGCCGCCTCGGTGTGCACGACCCGCATGCCGCGGCCGCCGCCGCCGCCGGCCGCCTTGATGATCACCGGATAGCCGACCGCGCGCGCGATCTTCAGGATCTCCTTCGGATCGTCGGGCAGCGCGCCTTCGGAGCCGGGCACGCAGGGCACGCCCGCCTTCTTCATCGCGTCCTTGGCCGAGACCTTGTCGCCCATCATCCGGATCGAGTCCGGACGGGGGCCGATGAACACGAAGCCGCTCTTCTCGACCCGCTCGGCGAAGTCCGCGTTCTCGGACAGGAAACCGTAGCCCGGGTGGATCGCCTCGGCGTCGGTGACCTCGGCCGCGCTGATGATCGCCGGGATGTTCAGGTAGCTGTCGCGCGAGGCGGGCGGGCCGATGCAGACCGACTCGTCGGCCAGCTTGACGTACTTCGCCTCGGTGTCGGCCTGCGAGTGGACGACCACCGTCTTGATGCCCAGCTCGCGGCAGGCCCGCTGGATCCGCAGCGCGATCTCGCCGCGGTTGGCGATCAGGATCTTCTCGAACATGTCACGCGATCACGAAGAGCGGCTGGCCGAACTCGACCGGCGACCCGTTCTCGACGAGGATCTCGCGGATCGTGCCGCTGGCGTCGGCCTCGATCTCGTTCATCAGCTTCATCGCCTCGATGATGCACAGCGTGTCGCCTTCCTTGACCTGGCTGCCCACCGAAACGAAGGGCTCGGCGCCGGGCTGGCCGGACCGGTAGAAGGTGCCGACCATCGGCGACTTGACCACGTGCCCGGCCGGCGCGGCGGGTTCGGCGGCTGTGGCGGCCACCGGCGCCGCGGAGGCCGCGGCGGGTGCGGCCATGGCCACCGGCATCGCGGCGGGAGCCGGCGCGAAGGCCTGCACCGGCGGCGCCTTGACGATCCTCACCTTGCCTTCGCCCTCGGTGATCTCCAGTTCGGAGATGCCGGATTCGGCGACCAGGTCGATCAGGGTCTTCAGCTTTCTCAGGTCCATCGTTTCCTGCCTTCCGGGCGGCGCATCGGCCGCCTCGTGGTATGAATCTTTGAAGTGGGTGGCGCCGGGCCTCGTGCCGCCCTGCGGCGGGTCAGCCCCGGTCGCGAGCCATCGATTCGATCGCGTAGTCGAGCGCGAGCCGGTAGCCGGTCGGGCCGAGCCCCGCGATCACCCCGACCGCCAGGTCGGAGAAGTAGGAGTGGTGCCGGAAAGGTTCCCGTCGGTGAATGTTCGACAGGTGAACCTCGACGAAGGGCACCGCCACGGCGGCGAGCGCATCGCGGATCGCGACGCTGGTGTGGGTGAAGGCCGCCGGATTGATCACGACGAAATCGACTCCGGCCGCGCGGGCCGACTGGATCCGGTCGACCAGCGCGCCCTCGTGGTTCGACTGGAAGCTCTCGACCTTGACGCTCCGATCGCGGCCGTATCTTTCGAGATCTTCGTCGATCTGCGCGAGGGTCGTCGATCCGTACACGCCCGGTTCACGGGTGCCGAGAAGGTTCAGGTTCGGGCCGTGAAGGATCCAGATCAGTTTCGACATCAAGTGAGGGCGCGCGACTTGGCCGCCCGTTCAGCGAAGATGGCGGAGTTTAACGCCGATTTGCCCGGGCGGGTCAAGAGATTTCCTGACCGGCGCCAAAGGGCGCCGGGGTGGGGGCGGGCAGCCTCAGGCCACCACCGCTTCGATCGCGTCGCGCAGTTCCTGGTAGCGGAACCGGCCGATGATGCGCCGGATCACCCGCCCGGATCGATCGACGACCACCGTATAGGGCAGACCGCCCGCGCGGTTGCCGAAGCGCCGGGACAGTTCGCTGCCGCCAGCGCCCGCCACCAGCAGCGGATAGCTGACCGGGCGCTCGACCGAGAATTTCCGGATGTTGTCCGGCGAATCGACGCCGAGCCCGAGCACCTGCAGCCCCGACTTCTCGTACTTCGTGTGGAGCTCGCTCAGTTCTGGCATTTCCTCGACGCAGGGCGGGCACCAGGTGGCCCAGAAGTTGACGACCAGCGGGCGGCCGCGCCACCGGCCGACGTCGACCGGGGACCCTGCCGCGTCGGGCAGATTGAGCGCGAAGAGCAGGTCGGTGGCATCGATCTCGGCCTCGCCCGGCGCGTAGCGCCGCCAGGCGGTCCAGGCGCCCAGGCCGCCGGCCACCGCCGCCAAGGCGCCGAACGCGAGCCAGCGTCGGCGCGCGGTCATCGCCGCGCGCCGGAGGCTTGCGCCGCCGCCTCGATGCGCGCGAGCAGCGACGGCAGGTCGCCGCGCTCGGCGCCGGCCGCCCCGGCCTTCAGCGCGCCGCGCAGGTCGTCCTGCTCGTAGAGCGACAGCATGACCGGCTCGTCGCGCCACCAGAAGACGATCGCCTCGACCTCGTCGCGGCTGCGGTCGCGGAAATGGGGGGTGGTCTCGACGTCGAAGCGGACGCCGTCGTTCAGAAGGTGGATCTCCACGTCTTTCGGGTTGTCGTGAAACAGTTGCAGGTGGATCGGTGCGTGTTCGGCGACGATGCCCTTCCAGACCGCCCCGGTCAGGTAGGGGTGGAAGGCCGCGAGCCGGCGCATCAGCGCGGCGGCCGCCTGGCGGCGCCGCGTCACGCGCGAGGCGTGGTCGTCGTCGAACAGGTCGAGGTGCTCGCGCAGGGCTTCGTCCACCTCGTCGTTGTCGGGCATCGATCCTTTCGGCGCGCCGTCGCCGAGCACCTGGCGGGCCGCCTTTCGCTTGGCGCTCGCGTAGTCGAGGCCGCCGTCGGCGATCAGGCGGGCGGCAGCGGCCGCGATCTCGAGCCGCAGCGGGTCGGAGGAGGTTTCGGTCATGGCGGTAGAATCCGGAGCTCCCTCGATTATCGCCCCGATGCACATCCACGTTCTCGGTATCTGCGGAACCTTCATGGGCGGAATCGCCGCGATCGCCCGCGAGGCCGGTCACCGGGTCACCGGCTGCGACGCCAACGTGTATCCGCCGATGAGCGACCAGTTGCGCAAGCTGGGCATCGAGCTGATCCAGGGCTACGACCCGGCGCAACTCGCGCTCGAACCCGACCTGTGGGTGGTCGGCAACGTGGTGTCGCGCGGCAATCCGCTGATGGAGGCGATCCTCGATGCGCGCCTGCCCTACGTTTCCGGGCCGCAGTGGCTGGCCGAACAGGTGCTGCGCGGCCGCCCGGTGGCGGCGGTGGCCGGCACGCACGGCAAGACGACGACCGCGTCGATGCTGGCCTGGGTGCTCGAGTCGGCAGGCCTGCGACCGGGCTTCCTGATCGGCGGCGTGCCTGTCGATTTCCCGGTGTCGGCGCGGCTGGGCGACGGCGACTGGTTCGTCATCGAGGCCGACGAGTACGACACCGCTTTCTTCGACAAGCGCTCGAAGTTCGTCCACTACCGGCCGCAGGTCGCGGTGCTGAACAACCTGGAGTTCGATCACGCCGACATCTTTCCCGATCTCGCCGCGATCGAGACGCAGTTCCATCATCTGGTGCGCACGGTGCCGCGCAGCGGATCGCTCGTCGTCAACGGCGACTCGCCGGCGCTCGATCGCGTGCTGGCGCGAGGCGTCTGGAGCGGTCTGGTGAGCTTCGGCGTGCCCGAGGGCTGGCACGAGGCAGCCGTGGCCGAGCTGCCCGGCCGGACCGAATTCGACGTGCTCGAAGGCGAGCTTCGCCACGGCCGCTGCAGCCTGCCGCTGGCCGGCGCCCACAACCGCGCCAACGCGCTGGCGGTGATCGCCGCGGCGGCAAGGGTCGGCGTGCCGCCGGCCGACGCGATCGAGGCGCTGGGCCGCTTCGGCGGCGTGCGGCGCCGGCTCGAGTTGCGCGGCACTCGGCGGGGCATCGAGGTCTACGACGACTTCGCCCACCATCCGACCGCGATCGCGACCACGGTGGCCGGCCTGCGGGCGCGGATCGGCGGAGCCGGGCGCATCCTGGCGGTGTTCGAGCCGCGCTCGAACACGATGAAGCTCGGGACGATGTCCTCACAGCTTCCCGACGCGCTGGCCGGGGCCGACCTGGCCTTCTGCTACACGGCGGACCTCGGCTGGGACGCCGCCGCCGCGCTGGCGCCGATGGGCGAGCGGGCGCGCGCGATCGGCGACATCGATGCGCTGGTCGCCGCGGTCGTCGCCGAGGCACGGCCGGGCGACCGCATCCTGGTGATGAGCAACGGCGCGTTCGGGGGCATCCACGATCGGCTGCTCGCCGCGCTGGACTGAAGCCGGATGCGCCACCCCGAACGTCCCCGGCTGATCTATCTGCACGGCTTCCGTTCGTCGCCGGCCTCGTTCAAGGCCCGGATCCTCGAGGAGCGGATGCTGGCCCTGGGCCGCGGCTCGGATTTCGTCTGCCCGCAACTGCCCGCCTCGCCGGCCGAGGCGGTGGCCCTGGTCGCCGACGGGCTGCGGCCGCTGCCGCAGGACACGCTGGTCGGCAGCTCGCTGGGCGGCTTCTACGCGGCCTGGCTCGCCGAGCGCCGCGGCTGCCGGGCGGTGCTGCTGAACCCGGCGGCGCATCCGGCCCGCGACCTGCGCGCCTACGTGGGCCCGCAGCGCATGTATCACAGCGACGAGGCCTTCGTGTTCGAGCCTCGCTACCTGGGCGAGCTCGAGGCGCTTGAGGTCGGCGCCATCACCTATCCCGAGCGCTACCTGCTGGTCGCGGCGAAGGGCGACGAGCTGCTCGACTGGCGCGAGATGGTCGCCAGCTACCCTGCCGGGCGGCAGATCGTGCTGGAGGGCGGCGACCACGGGCTGTCCGACTTCGCGGGGCTGGTCGACGAGGTGCTTCGCTTCGCGGGGATGCTGCCGGCGGGTTGAGGCGGGTTGAGGCGGGTTGAGGCGCGTTGAGGCGGGCCGGCGCGAGCGAAGGTCCGCGGCGGCCCGCGGCAGGCGATGCGAGTCCGCTGCCGGGGCGCGTCGGAGGCGGCGAGCCCCCGCGGTGACGACTGAAGTTCGAAATTCATCGACAAGGAGAGGAATCGATCATGCGTCTGAAGGACAGGGTGGCGATCGTCACCGGCGCGGCGGGCGGCATCGGGCTGGCCACCGCGAAGCGTTTCGCGAGCGAAGGCGCGAGGGTCGTGGTCGCCGACATCGACCCGGCGCGGATCGACGCGGCGGTGGCCGCGCTCGGCGCCGGGCCCGGGCAGGCGATCGGGGTGCGGGTCGACGTGACCGACCGCGCCAGCGTCGACGCGATGGTGGCCGCCGCGAAGCAGGCCTGGGGCCGGGTCGACTGCCTGGTCAACAACGCCGGCATCACGCTCGACGCCCGGCTGGTCAAGATGACGCCGGAGCAGTTCGACCGGGTGATCGACGTCAACCTGAAGGGCGTGTTCCACTGCACGCAGGCGGTGGCCGACACGATGATCCTGCAGGGATCGGGCGTGATCCTGAACGCCTCGTCCGTGGTCGGCCTGTACGGCAACTTCGGCCAGACCAACTACGCCGCCACCAAGGCCGGCCTGATCGGCTTCACCAAGACCTGGGCGCGCGAGCTGGGGCCCAAGGGCATCCGGGTGGCCGCGGTCTGCCCGGGCTTCGTGGCCACGCCGATCCTCGACACGATCCCCGAGGCGGTGATGCAGAAGATGGTCGACAAGGTGCCGCTGGGCCGGCTGGGCAAGCCCGAGGAGATCGCCAGCGTCTATGCGTTCCTGGCGTCCGACGACGCCAGCTACATCAACGGCGCGGTGATCGAGGTCTCCGGCGGGATCATGCTGTGACCGGCGGCTTCGCCCCGCCGACGGCCGACGCCGTCCGGGCGGGCGTCAGTCCGTTCGAGGCGCCCGACTCCTGTAATCTTGGCCGACGATGAAGCACCTGCTGTTCGAGGACAACGGCGACTTCAAGGCCGGTACCCTGATGTCCGAGGCCGGCTCGAGCCTGCAGGTCGAGCTGGCCAGCGGCAAACGGGCCAAGGTCAAGGCTTCGCACGTTCTGCTGCGATTCGACGCCCCGGCGCCCGATGCGCTGCTGCCGGCCGCCCGCGAGCTCGCCGAGGAGATCGACGTCGATTTCCTCTGGGAATGCGCGCCGCAGGAGGAGTTCGCGTTCACCGACCTGGCCGACGAGTACTTCGGCGGCCACGCCACGCCGGCCCAGGCCACCGCGCTGCTGATCAGGCTGCAGGGCGCGCCGGTCTATTTCCACCGCAAGGGGCGCGGCCACTACCGCCCGGCGCCGGCCGACACGCTGAAGGCCGCGCTGGCCGCGCTCGAGCGCAAGCGCCAGCAGGAAGCGCAGATCGAGCACGACGCCCGCGAGATGATCGAGGGCCGGCTGCCGCAGGCGGTCGCCGAGCAGGCCGCCTGGCTGCTGGTGCGCCCTGACAAGATGTCGCTCACCTGGAAGGCCTTCGAGCGGGCGCTGGCCGCTACCGGCAGGGGCCCGGAGCGGCTGCTGCTCGAGCTCGGCGCCTTCGCCTCGGCGCGCGACCTGCACATGGCGCGCTTCGCGGCCGAGCACTTCCCGCACGGCTTCGGAATCTCGCTGCGCCGCGACCCGCTCGACGGCTTCGCCGGGGTGGTGGCGGCGCTGCCTCTGGCCGAGGTCGAGGCCTTCTCGGTCGACGACTCGACGACCACCGAGATCGACGACGCGCTGTCGGTGCGCCGCACCGAGCGCGGCTGGCGGGTCGGCATCCACATCGCCGCGCCGGCGCTCGCGATCGCGCCGGGCAGCGAGCTCGACCTGGTCGCGCGCGAGCGGATGTCCACCGTCTACATGCCGGGCGGCAAGATCACGATGCTGCCCGAGCCGCTGATCGCGGCCTGCTCGCTCGACGAGGGCCGCGAGATGCCGGCGCTGTCGCTCTACCTGGACCTCGACGAGGACGGCGAGACGATCGTCGGCCGCTTCTCGCAGGCCGACCGGGTGCGGGTGGCGGCCAACCTGCGTCACGACCTGCTCGACGGCGTCTACACCGAGGCCGCGCTCGACGCCGGCCGCGCGCCGGCCTTCGACGCCGACGGCCAGCCGCTGCGTTTCGCCGAGGAGCTGCGGGTGCTGTGGAAGCTGTCGCTTGCGCTGTGCGCCGAGCGCGAACGCTTCCGCGGCAAGCCCGAGCCGCGCTTCCGGGCCGACTTCAGCTTCTACCTCGATCCCGACGGCGACGGCGACGAGCCGCGGGTGCGGATCGTGCCGCGGCGCCGCGACTCGCCGCTCGACCGCATCGTCGCCGAGATGGCGATCCTCGCCAACAGCGAGTGGGGCGGCCTGCTGGGCGAGCACGACGTGCCCGGCATCTACCGCTCGCAGCAGAACGGCCGGGTGCGGGTCACCAGCCATCCACTGCCGCACCAGGGGCTCGGCGTGTCGCAGTACATGTGGTCCAGCTCGCCGCTGCGCCGCTACGTCGACCTGGTGAACCAGCGCCAGCTGATCGCGGTGCTCGCCGGCGACAAGCCGCCGTTCGGCCAGAACGACGCGGACCTGTTCTCGGTGATGTCGGCCTTCGACGCGAAGTACACCGCCTACGCCGACTTCCAGCAGCGGATGGAGCGCTACTGGTGCCTGCGCTGGGTGGCGCAGCAGGGGCTCACGCGGGTCGACGCGGTCGTGGTGCGCGACGACCTGGTTCGGCTGGTCGACGCGCCGCTCTACTTCCGCCTGCCGGGCATGCCGATGCTGCCGGCGGGCCGCCGCTTCAAGGCCGACATCCTCGCGACCGACGATCTCGACCTGTCGGTCGAGGCGCGTTTCGTCGAGGCCGAGGCGGCGGGCAGCCTGTTCGACGAGGCCGACGACGAGCCGGCCGTCGGCTCGCTCTGAGGGCGGGAGGCGCGGCGAAGATGGCGAGCGCGGCGGCCATGGTTTCCACGGCGCAGGCCTGGCTGGGCCGGCTGGCGATGCCGCGCGACCGGCTCGCGTTCGCCTTCGGCGTCTCGATCCTGCTGCACCTTGTCGTGCTGATGCTGCGTTTCGCACCGCCCGCGCCGATCAAGTTCGAGCCGCTAGACCCTCGCCTCGAGGTGATCCTGCTCAACGCGCGCACCGAGGCGAAACCGGTCAAGCCCGAGGTGCTCGCGCAGGTCGACATGGTCGGCGGCGGCGACCGCGACACCGGCCGCGCGCGCAGCCCGCTGCCGGCCGAGAAGCAGGCGAGCGACGGCGACGCGCTGGTCCGCCAGCGCCAGCGGGTCGCCGAGCTCGAGGCCCGGCAGCGCGAGCTGCTGGCGCTGGCGGCCGGCAAGCCGGCGCCGGCGCCGGTCGAGCGTCCGGCGCCGGCGAAGACGCCCCAGCCGACCGGCGCCGACGAGCAGAACGTGGACCAGGTCATCGCGCGGCTGCAGGCGCAGATCGACAAGCAGATCTCCGACTACAACAAGCGGCCCAAGCGGCTCACCTACGGGATCAACGCGGTCGGCGTCAGCTACGCCCGCTACGTCGAGGACTGGGCCGCCCGGATCGAGAAGATCGGCACCGAGCGCTATCCGCCCGAGGCGCGCGGCAAGATGTACGACTCGCTGATCATCACGGTCGAGATCGACCGCGACGGCAACGTCGTCGACGTGATCGTCGACAAGCCCTCGAAGTACGCGCCGCTGAACCGCGCGGTCCGGCAGATCGTGCTGGCCGGCGCGCCCTATCCCCGCTTCAGCGCCGAGATGGCCCGCGAGGGCGACATCCTGCAGATCGTGCGCACCTGGAACTTCACCCGGGGCGGCCTCGAGACCCAGGCGGTCGACCGCTGACCCCTTCCCGATGGCAGGACGACCGATGGCAGACCGCTACGCCGTGATCGGCAACCCGATCGCCCACAGCCGCTCGCCGGCGATCCACGCCCGCTTCGCGGCGGCGACCGGGCAGGACATCGTCTACGAACGGCTGCTGGCGCCGGTCGGCGGCTTCGCCGAGGCGGCGCTGCGATTTCGCGCCGAAGGCGGCAGGGGCCTCAACGTGACGCTGCCCTTCAAGCTCGACGCCTTCGCGCTGGCCACCGAGCGCAGCGCCCGGGCCGAGGCGGCGGGCGCGGTCAACCTGCTCGCCTTCGACGGCGAGCGGATCTTCGGCGACAACACCGACGGCGCCGGCCTGGTGCGCGACGTCGAGGTGCGGCTCGGCGTGCCGCTGGCCGGCCGCTCGGTGCTGCTGCTGGGCGCCGGGGGCGCGGCGCGCGGCGTGATCCGCCCCTTGCTCGATGCCGGGGCCACGCGGGTCGCGATCGCGAACCGGACCGCCGCGCGGGCGCGCGAGCTGGCGACAGGCCTGGGCGACGCGCGGGTCGCCGGCTGCGGCTTCGACGAGGTCGGTGCGATGCTCGACGGCGGCGGGCCCTTCGACCTGCTGGTCAACGCGACGTCCACCGGCCTGGGCGGCGAGGCGCTGCCGGTTCCCGGGGCGCTGTTCGCCGCAGCGCTGCTGGCCTACGACATGGTCTACGCGGCAGCCCCCACGCGGTTCATGGCGCAGGCCGAGGCGGGCGGCTGCCCGCGCGTGTCCGACGGTCTCGGCATGCTGATCGAGCAGGCCGCGGAGTCCTTCCTGGTCTGGCGCGGCGTGCGGCCCGACACGGCGCCGGTGTACGCGGCGCTGCGCGCCGAGCTCGCGGCCGAGGCCGCGCGCTGAGCCCGGCGCGCGGGTCGAGCTTGCCGGCATCGGGCGAACATCGCGGCAGGCCTCGCGCGGGCGGGCCGTCCGGCCGGTCGCAGGCGCGCCGCCGGCTCGCCGGGCGGCCGCGCCGGGCTAGGCGGCGCGCGGTGCGACGCGGCGCGCTGCGCCTGCTCGGCCTGGGCGTCGGCTGGGCGGCCGCGCTGGCGTTCGCCGCGGGGCTGGCCTTGCAGGCCTGGTACTTCGGCCACGTGCTGTGGTGGAGCCAGATCGATCCGGGCTCGACCGCGTTCATGCGCACCGAGCTCGCCCGCCTCAGGCAGGCCGACCCGAAGGCCGAGCTTCGCTTCGACTGGGTGCCCTACGAGCGGATCTCGGTCCACTTGAAGCGGGCGGTCATCGCGGCCGAGGACGCGAAATTCACCGAGCACGAGGGGGTGGACTGGGACGCGATCGAGAAGGCCTGGCTGCGCAACCTCGAGCGGGGCCGGGTGAGCCACGGCGGCTCGACGATCACGATGCAGCTCGCCAAGAACCTCTTCCTGTCGGGCGAGCGCAGCTACCTGCGCAAGGGGCAGGAGCTGGTCATCACCTACATGATCGAGGCGGTGATGAGCAAGCGGCGGATCCTCGAGATCTACCTGAACGTCGCCGAATGGGGCACCGGCGTGTTCGGCGCCGAGGCGGGTGCGCGGCATCACTACGGCGTGCCGGCGGCGCGGCTCGGGCCGGCGCAGGCGGCGCGGATGGCGGCCATGCTGCCCCGGCCGCGCTACTACGACGCCAATCCGGGCTCTGCGGCTTTGGCGCGACGCTCGGCCTTCGTCGCGCGATGGATGGGGTCGATCGAGCCGCCCTGATCTAGAATCGGCCTGCCATGGCCGACGAAGACGTCCTGAACGCCGAGGAGGCCGAAGCCGCCTCCTCGCGCGACTACGACCCCGGCCCGGAGGCGCCCCAGTCGCGCGATCCGGAGGCTGCGTCGCGCGCGCTCGGCGAGGTGCAGGAGCTGCTTCGCCGGCACCGGGTCGTGCTGGAGCTGGCGCACCGCCAGCGCCACGGCGAGCCCGAGGAGCGGCACGAGCTGGTCGAACAGCTCGTCGAGAAGCAGCACCTGAACGAGCTGCGGGCGCGGCTCGACCGGCTGCACTCGGCCGACATCGCCTACGTGCTCGAGGCGCTGCCCTACCCGGACCGGATGATCGTCTGGGACCTGGTCAAGTCCGAGCGCGACGGCGAGATCCTTCTCGAGGTTTCCGAATCGGTCCGCGAGTCGCTGATCCAGTCCATGGATCGCGAGGAACTGGTCGAGGCGGTCGAGGCGCTCGACACCGACGAGATCGCCGAGCTCGCGCCCGACCTGCCGACCGACGTCGTCGAGGAGGTCAGCCAGGGCCTGAGCATCGAGGAGCGGGCCCAGCTGCGCGCGTCGATGTCCTATCCGGAGGACTCGGTCGGCGAGCTGATGGACTTCGAGGCGATCACGGTTCGCCACGACTACACGCTCGACATGGTGCTGCGAGAGCTGCGCACGCTCGAGGAGCTGCCCGACCACACCGACCAGGTATTCGTCGTCGACGAGCAGGGCGCGCTGCTCGGCGCGCTGCCGCTCGACAGGCTGCTGATCAACCAGCCCGACGTGATGGTCACCGACGTGATGAAGCGCGACGTGCTGACGCTGCAGCCGCTCGAGGAGGCCGGCGAGGCCGCCCAGGCCTTCGAGCGCTACGACCTGGTCTCGGCGCCGGTCGTCGACCCGTACGGCCGCGTGATCGGCCGCGTCACGGTCGCCGAGATGCTCGACGTGATTCGCGAGGAAGGCGAGTCCGAGGCGCTCGCCAAGGCCGGCCTGCGCGAGGAAGAGGACCTGTTCTCGAGCATCTGGGATTCGGCCCGCAACCGCTGGCCGTGGCTGGCGGTGAACCTGTGCACCGCGTTCTTCGCTTCGCGGGTCATCGGGCTGTTCGAGGGCACGATCGAGCGGGTCGTGGCGCTCGCCACGCTGATGCCGATCGTGGCCGGGCTGGCCGGCAACACCGGCAACCAGACGATGACGCTGCTGGTGCGCTCGATCGCGCTGGGGCAGGTCAACGCGTCGAACGCGCGCCGCCTGCTGCTCAAGGAATTCGCGATCGCCGGCCTGAACGGCGCGGCCTGGGGCACGATCGCCGGCATGGCGGCCTGGCTTCTCTACCGGTCGTCGCCGCAGGGCTGGCTGATCGGCCTCACGATGGGCCTGGCGATCGTGCTGAACCTGCTGGTCGCCGCGCTGATCGCGTTCGCCGTGCCGTTCACGCTCGAGCGGCTGGGCCGCGACCCGGCGATCGGCTCGTCGGTGCTGCTCACCTTCAGCACGGACAGCATGGGCTTCATGATCTTCCTCGGGCTGGCCACGCTGTTCTTCTCGTAGCGATCCCGGTTCGCGACGCTCGCCGGAAGCGGTGAATCGCGCGGATCGGTAATGCTAGACTCGATCGCGCGACAAGATTTCGGTCGACGCGCCCGATTGCCAACGCCCGGTTTCGAGAGCCTGGTTTGCCCAAGCCGTTCCTGCGATCACTGCCTGTTTCGCTGCTCCGCCGCCTGCTCGCGGTGGCGCTGGCGTTCCTGCTGCCGCTGCAGCTCGGCACGGCGCTGGCGGTTTCCCTCCCGATGTCGCTCCAGGGCGGCGCCGGTCTCGCTCATGCGGGCCACTTTCGGGCGGCGGCCGAGGCGCCAAGCGCGCAAGCGGTGCACGGGGGGCATGCGGTCGCCGGGCACGAGCTCGCGAGCTCGCATCGCGGCGGCGCGCCCTGCCACCAGGCGCCGACGGACGGACTCGCGCATGCCGCGGCCCCCGACCAGGGCGGGGCAGACCCCGGCTGCGCAGCCGCCGTCGAGCACGATTCGCTCGCCTGCCTGGATTGCGCCTTCTGCCTCGCCTCGTTCGTCGCGCTCGGCGCGCCCGAGGTGAGCAGCTGGCAGGCGCCCGTTGCCGGCGAGCTCTCGCCTTCGCCGGCAGACCGTTTCGACAGCCGGGCGCCGACGCCCCTGGATCGTCCACCGATCGCCTGATACCGGATCGCCGCGCGGCCCCCAGGCCGCGACATTCGTGACGACGTCGCTCATCGATGCGGCGTTTCCCACGCATCCGCTCATCAGGTGAACCATGAACAGACTCGTTTCACGCGCCCCGGCGCTCGCCGTGGCTGCCGCCCTCGCCGTGCCCGGCGCGGCGTTCCCGGCGCAGGCCTCGCCGCCAGATCCGTCGGCCGGCCATTCCGGCGTCGCCTCGCCGCTCGATCCGGCGGCAACGTCCACCGCGCCGGCCCGGGAGGGCCTGGCCGGCGCCTATCGCCCGCTGCCTTCGCTCGATCCGCTTCCCTGGCGCAAGCTATTCGACGAGCGCGGCGCCTTCGTCGACCACGGCGCGCCTGCCTCGCCGGCGCCCGCAGCGGCGCGGCAGGCGTCGATGCCCGGTCACGCTCCGATGCCGGGGCATGCCGCGACGCCAGGGCAGGCCGCCGGGGCCGGTGTCCTCGCGTCGGCCGACGGCGGCGACACCGCGCCGGCCGGAGCCGACGCGGTCGCCACAGTGCTGCGCATCGACCGCGAGGCGAAGCGCGTGCGTCTCAAGCACGGCCCGATCCGCAAGCTCGAGATGCCCGGCATGACGATGCTGTTCCAGGTCGCCGACCCGGCGCTGCTCGACGCGGTCTCGGTCGGCGACACCGTCGGCTTCAAGGTCGAGCAGCGGGGCCAGGCCTTCGTCGTCACCGAATGGGTCCGGGAGGGCGCGAAATGAGCGGGGCGTCCGGGACTCTCCACGGGCGGCAGGCCCGCCGGCTGCCGGCCCGCCGGCGCCCGGCGCAGGCCGTCGCCGTGGCGCTCGCCGCGCTCGCGCTGGCGGGCTGCGCGCAGTTCTCCGCCGACGGCGGCCTCGATCCGGCGCGCACGCTGGCGACCGAGCGCTTCGGCACGAAGGTCCAGCCCCTGCGCGACGACGCGGCGCGCGCCGGGGTCGACGCCGAGATCGACCAACTGCTCGCGTCCGAACTCGACGCCGATGCGGCAGTCAGGATCGCCCTGCTCGGCTCGCCGACGCTGCAGGCGAGCTTCGCCAGGCTCGGCATCGCCGAGGCCGACCTGGTGCAGGCGGGCCGGCTGCGCAACCCGGTGCTCTCGTGGATGAAGGTCGACAACGACGGCGGCGACAGCAAGCGGGAAGGGGTGCTGCTGTTCGACGTCGGGAACCTGCTGCTGATGCCGCTGGCGCGCGAGGTCGAGGGGCGCCGCTTCGAAGCGGCGCAGCTGTCGGCCGCCGCGGCGGTCGCGCGGGTCGCGCTGGATGCGCGCGCCGCCTGGTTCGACGCGGTGGCGGCCCGGCAGGCCGAGCGCTACCAGAGGGACGTCGTCGAGGCGGCCGAGCTCGGCCGCGACCTGGCGGTGCGGATGGCGCGCGTCGGCAACTGGCCGCAAGGCAGCGCGGTGCGCGAGCAATTGCTGTACGCCGAGTCGGTCGCGCAGCTCGAGCGCGCCCGCCAGCACGCGGTGGCGACCCGCGAGCGGCTCGTGCGCGCGCTGGGCCTGTGGGGCCCGCGCGCCGAGCTGAAGCTGCCCGATCGCCTGCCGCCGCTGCCGGACCGGCTGGCCGGGCCCGGCAACGTCGAGGCCGAGGCCATGCGCCAGCGCTACGACATCGCGGCGGCGCGCGCCGGCCTCGAAGGCACCGCGCGGGCGCTCGGGCTCACCCGGGCCAGCCGCTTCGTCAGCCTGCTCGAGCTGGGCCCGGCGCAGGTCCGCGAGGGCGACCACGACTGGATGCGCGGCTACGAGCTCGAGCTGTCGATCCCGCTGTTCGACTGGGGCGGCGCGAAGGTCGCGAAGGCCGAGGCGATCTACATGCAGGCTGCCGCCGACGCGGCGCGCGTGGCGATCGATGCGCGCTCCGAGGTCCGCGAGTCCTGGCAGGCCTGGCAATCGGCCTGGGAACTGGCGCGGCACTATCGCGACGAGATCGTCCCGCTTCGCAAGCGGATCTCCGACGAGCGCCTGCGCAAGTACAACGGGATGCTGATCGGCGTGTTCGACCTGCTCGCCGACGCCGGCCAGCAGGCCGCCACGATCAATGCGGCGATCGCCGCGCAGCGCGACTTCTGGCTCGCCGACGTGCGGATGCAGGCCGCGATGCTCGGCACCGGCGGTCCGGCCGGCGCGGCCGCGTCGCCCGCAGGCGCGCCGGCCGGCGCGATGCGGGCCGGCGCAGGCGCCGATCCGCACTGAGCCCCGAACGGAGAACGAACACCATGGTTTCACGCAGACAGTTCTTCGGCCGCGGCGCGGCGCTCGCGCTCGGCGCCGGGCTCGTGTCGAAGGCCGGCGCCGCCTCGCTGCCCGAGGCCCCGCAGATGGACAGCGCGGCGATGCAGCCGCCGCTCGTCCCCCCGAACGGCCGGCCCTACCGGCCGGTGGTCACGCTCAACGGCTGGACCCTGCCGTGGCGGATGAAGGACGGCTGGAAGGAGTTCCACCTGGTCGCCGAACCGGTGCGCCGCGAGATCGCGCCGGGCATGGTCGCGAACCTGTGGGGCTACAACGGCCAGTCGCCGGGCCCGACGATCGAGTGCGTCGAGGGCGACAAGGTGCGCATCTTCGTCACCAACCGGCTGCCCGAGCACACGACGATCCACTGGCACGGCATCCTGCTGCCCAGCGGCATGGACGGCGTGGGCGGGCTCACGCAGCCGCAGATCCCGGTCGGCAAGACCTTCGTCTACGAGTTCGAGATGACGAAGTCGGGCACCTTCATGTACCACCCGCATGCCGACGAGATGGTGCAGATGGCGATGGGGATGATGGGCTTCCTGGTCGTCCATCCGAAGAACCCGAAGGCGGTGCGCGGCTACGCCGAGGTCGACCGCGACTTCGTGTTCCTGATCAACGCCTACGACATCGAGCCAGGTTCGGCCACGCCGAAGATCAACACGATGCTCGACTTCAACCTGTGGACCTGGAACAGCCGGGCCTTCCCGGGGATCGACCCGCTGGTCGTTCGCAAGGGCGACAGGGTGCGGATCCGCTTCGGCAACCTGACGATGACCAACCACCCGATCCACCTGCACGGCTACGACTTCACGGTGGCGGGCACCGACGGCGGCTGGGTGCCGAAGACCGCGCGCTGGCCCGAGGTGACGACCGACGTGGCGGTCGGCCAGATGCGCGCGATCGAGTTCGTGGCCGACGCGCCGGGCGACTGGGCCTTCCACTGCCACAAGTCGCACCACACGATGAACGCGATGGGTCACGACGTGCCGACCACGATCGGCGTCGACTTCCGCGAGGTCGCGAAGCGCATCGAGCGGCTGGTGCCCGGCTACATGGCGATGGGCGACCGCGGCATGGCCGACATGGGCGAGATGGAGATGGAACTGCCGCCCAACACGCTGCCGATGATGACCGGCCGCGGCCCCTTCGGGCCGATCGAGATGGGCGGCATGTTCACCGTGGTCAAGGTGCGCGAGGGGCTCGCTGCAGACGACTATCGCGACCCAGGCTGGTACGCGCATCCGCCGGGGACCGTGGCCTGGGAGTGGAAGGGCGATGCAGGCAAGGGCGCCCTGGCAGAGCCGCCGCGCGCCTCGGCCGCGCCTTCGCCCGCGTCCGCGTCCGGGCAAGGCGCGTCGCCGCCGCTCGAACTGCAGGTCCGCAAGCCCGGCGCGCACAGGCATCACTGATCCGAAACCGATCTCCCGAGAAAGGAAGATACCGATGAAGTTCCACACCACGATTCTCTCGACGCTGCTGGGCTCGTCGCTGCTTGTCGGCGCGCCCGGCGCGGCGGCGCACGGCTCGTCGCACGGCGCATCTCACGGCCAGAAGGCCGTCGAGGTCGTCGAAACCGCCTTCGGTCGCACCGGCGACCCGGCGAAGGTCTCGCGGACGATCCGCGTCGAGATGCGCGACACGATGCGCTTCTCGCCCGAGGCGATCGAGATACGCAAAGGCGAGACGATCCGCTTCGAGGTCGTCAATGCCGGCGCCGCGCTGCACGAGATGGTGATCGGCACCGAGGAAGAGCTGAACAAGCATGCCGAGCTGATGAAGAAGTTCCCCGGCATGGAGCACGAGGAGCCGTACATGGCCCACGTGGACCCGGGCAAGACCGGCGCGATCGTCTGGCAGTTCACCCGGCCTGGCGAGTTCCGCTTCGCCTGCCTGGTGCCCGGGCATTTCGAGGCCGGCATGCTCGGCCGGATCACGGTAAAGGAGTGACAGGATGACGCAACGACGAATCGAACCCGCGCCCGCGGCGCGCGGCGAGGCGCTCGGGGCTGGCAAGGGGGCGCCCGCGCGACCCGGTCGCCGCGGGCTGTTGCTGGCCGCGCTGGCAGCGGCCGTCGCCGCGCCGGGCCTGGGCGTGCGGCCGGCCGTCGCGGCGCGCGCCCGGCCGCTCGTGGAAGTGTGGAAGTCGCCTACCTGCGGCTGCTGCGGTGGCTGGGTCGAGCACATGCAGGCGGCCGGCTTCGACGTGCGGATTCACGACGTGGGCAACGCCGCGGCGCGCGCGAAGGCCGGGCTGCCGATGCAACTCGGCTCCTGCCACACCGCGATCGTCGACGGCTACGTCGTCGAGGGCCACGTACCCGCCGCCGACGTGAAGCGGCTGCTCGCAGAGCGTCCGCAGGCGCTCGGTCTCGCCGTGCCCGGCATGCCGATCGGCTCGCCGGGCATGGAGCAGGGCGACCGGCGCGATCCGTACGATGTGCTGCTGGTCGCGCGCGACGGCTCGACCAGCGTCTGGAAGGCCTATCGCTGACGCCCGGCCAGCAGCGCGACGATCGCCGCCAGCGTGGCGATCGTCAGCGCCGGGCCGGCGTCCGCGGGCCGCGCGTCGGCCACCAGCGCGCCGATCGCGAGCGCGGCGGCCGCCAGCGCGAGCAGGCGGCAGGCCAGGCAGGCCGCCTGCAAGCGTCGTTCGCGGTCGTGTCGCCGGGTCTTCGGTCCTTCCGCCATCGCTCGCGCTCCTCGAATGGTTGGCGCAGCGATGATCGGCAGCCCCGGCGACCGGCCGCAAGCGTGGCCGCGCCGGTAGCTCGAGCTGCTACCGGCGGACGCGCTGCCGGATACGGTGCACGGTCAGGCCGGCCAGCGCCGACACCGCGGTCGCTGCCGCGAAGGCCGGCGGACCCGAGTCCCAGGCGCGCAGCAGCAGGACCAGCGCGGCGAAGAAGGCCACGAAGCCGACCAGGCCGATCGCGAAGCCGCGCAGCAGCGTGACGGTGGCCGCGTGGCCGTGCACCGGCAACGTGAAGCTGGGCAGGATGCTGCCGCTGATCGGCCAGGCGAGCATCAACCCGCTGACCGCGGCCGGCAGGTGTCCGGAACCGAGGATGATCGCTGCCGCCAGCGCGAAGCCGGCGCCGACCCGCATCAGGACCTCGCCGTTCGGCACGTGGACCGCGCCGGCCGACGCAGCGGCGCGCGGCATCATCGCCCACGCGACGAAGGGGCCGGCCAGCGCCATCGCCGCTGCAAGGGCGGCCGGCATCCACGACGCGGTCATCAGGCTGCCCACCGTGAAGAAGGCGATCGCTGCGCCTGCCAGGCAGCCCCACCAGGGCAGCCGGCGCGACAGCCACGCGAAGCACACGATGTGCGCGATCGCCGCCGGACAGGCCGACAGCGTGGCCTGCGCGATGTCCGCCACCCTTGCCGGGGGCAGGTCGATCAGCAGCGCGGCGACGATCGGCCCGCCGATGATCGGGAAACCAGCCAGCAGCCCCGAGATCGCGTGGCCGAAGCGCCGGGCCGCCAGCGTGGCGAGCAGGATGGAGGCGGGAACGAGCGCCAGCTTGAGCAGGAGCATCGAAAGGGGCTCAGCGGGCGGGCGCGGGCCGGATCAGCAAGCCTGTTGTCGAGACCCTGAGCTCCAGCTCGGCCGGGCCGTTCACCGCCACGAAGCTCGCCGATCCGTATTCTGCATCGTAGAGCGGCGCCAGCCAGGCGAAGCGACGGCGGATCTCGAACAGGTCGACCGGCGTTTCGGCGGCGAGCGTGTGGATCGTGCGTGCCGCAGCGCGCTCCTGCTCGAGCGATCGGTATCGGCCCGCCACGCGATCGAGAGACCACAGCGTGTGCACGCCGATCAGGTTGGCGGCGGGCTTCCACTTCAGGATACGGGCGTCCACGTAGATCTCGTCGCCGGCCAGCCGGTAGACCGCGACGCGGCCGTCGGGGAAGCGGAAGGTGGCGTCGAAGCGCTGGGGGCCGGCGGGCCGCACCGAGATCGTCGCCGCCAGCGCCTCGTGCGTGAGGCGCGAGTAGCCGTGCAGGCCGGCCAGCACGAAGCCCGCCGACAGCAGCAGCGCGCCGACCAGCGTCCGCCAGCCGAAGCGCCACAGCCGCGCGCGGCGCAGCGCGAACAGCGCGGCGATCAGCAGCAGCGCGCCGGTCAGGGCGAGCAGCGCGGCGGCGACGGGGATCAGGCCGGATATCTCGGGCATTCTCGAGCTGGCGTCGACCGGCCCGCGGAAGCGTGCCGGCGAATCGTGGACCAGCCCTCAGGATAATGGATCGCTTCGGGAGCTGCCCGCACGAGCCGGCCTGGTCGTGTTCACCTTGCGCGGTCCCTGAGCTAGGATCCTGCGGAGGGTCGGAAGCGCCGAGTCGATCGCGCGCCTCATCGTGGCAGCGCGCGCGTCCAGCCCGCGCTCCACGTAGTGGCGGATGTCGATCGAACCGTCGTCGCGCCTGCGGATCGCGGTCGCTGTGCCGCGTTTCTCGGTGCCGGTTCTCATCGCCTCGCTCCTTTGTCCCGTTCTACGGTGAGGACAGGATCGCGCGGCGGGCCGGGGCGTGCTCTGGGCTTCGCTCGGGAAAGCCCTGCCTTTTCCCTGTGGTTTCCCTGCGGCCGCCGGGGGCCAGGATCCAGGAGGCGCGGATGGCGGAAGGAGAGGTCGTCGGCTACCGGTTCGGGCCCGGCGAGATGCTGTGCGCGACCCGCGAACTTCGCGTGGCCGGCCGTGTGGTCCCGGTCGAGCCGCAAGTCTTCGACCTGATCCTGTGCCTGCTGCGCGCGCGCGATCGGGTCGTGTCGCGCGACGAACTGGTCGCCGAAGTCTGGCGGGGCAGGGTCGTGTCCGACTCCGCGATCAGCGCGCGGATCAGCGCCGCGCGGGCGGCGATCGGCGACGACGGGAATGCCCAGCGCTGGATCCGCACCGTGCCGCGCCGCGGCTTCCGCTTCGTCGGCGAGGTCGTCGAGCTCATCGGCGAGCAGGCACCCGGCGTTGCGCCGGCCGATGCGCCGCGCGCCGCTTCAGCCGCGGCGTCTGGCGAGGCGCCGCCGGCCGACGGCCACCAGCACGTCCGCTTCTGCCGCTCCGCCGACGGCACCCGGATCGCATGGGGCGCCACCGGCGAGGGGCCACCGCTCCTCAAGTCCGGGCACTGGCTCACGCATCTGGAACACGACTGGCACAGCCCGATCTGGCGGCCGATCCTCGATGAGTTCGGCCGGCGCTTCCGGGTCACGCGCTACGACCAGCGGGGTAACGGGCTGTCGCAGTGGGACGTCGCCGACTTCTCGCTGGACCGCTTCGTCGAGGACCTCGAGGCGGTCGTCGACGCCGTGGGGCTGGACCGATTCGCGCTGTACGGCACCTCGCAAGGCGCGGCGATCGCGATCGCCTACGCGGTTCGCCACCCGGGGCGCGTCAGCCACCTGATCCTTCACGGCGGCTTCGCGGTCGGCCGCCTGCGGCGCGGCTCCCCGGCCGAGCGCGAGCAGGGCGAGGCGATGCTGACGCTGATCCGGCATGGCTGGGGCCGCCCGGGCAGCGCCTTCGTGCGCGCGTTCGCCTCGATGTTCGTGCCGGGCGCGACGCGCGAGCAGCTCGACTCGCTGGTGGACCTGCAGCTGAACACGACGTCGCCGGAGAATGCCGCTCGCCTGCGGGCGGCCGTCGATAACTTCGACGTGTCGGCGCTGCTGCAGCGGGTGACCGTGCCGACGCTGGTGTTGCACGCCAGCGGCGACTCGGTGCAGCCGGTGGACCAGGGACGCGAGCTGGCCGCCGGCATTCCCGGCGCGGAGTTCGTGCTGCTCGAGAGCCCCAACCACGTGCTGCTGCGGGGCGAGGCGGCCTGGCCGGAGCTGTTCGACGAGATGGAGCGATTCGTCGCCCGGTGACGACCGGGAGACCGCGATGCCGATGACCGGATCCGCGGTTCTCCCGCTCGCGCGATGCCTCAGGCCGGCACCGCCCCCCGCCCGGCGCGACCGCGCGCGATGATCGTCTTCATGATCTGCGCGGTGCCGTCGCCGATCTGGAAGCCGAGCACGTCGCGCAGTCGCTGCTCCATGTGGCCGCGGTCGTAGCCCCCGTGCCCGAAGGACAGCAGGCACTGGTGGATCGCGTCGTAGGCGAGCTTCGGGCCCCACCACTTGCACATCGCCGCCTCGGCGGTGTGCGGCAGGCCGCGGTCCTTCAGCCACAGGGTCTGCAGGCACAGCAGCCGCGCGGCTTCGACCTGGGTCTCGTAATCGGCCAGCGGGTGCGACACGCCCTGGAAGGCCGACAGCGGCTTGCCGAAGGCCTCGCGCTGCGCGACGTATTCCCAGGTCTCCTCGAGCGCGACCCGCGCCACCGCCAGCACCTGCAGGCCGATCAGCGCGCGCGAGAAATCGAAGCCCTGCATCACCTGCACGAAGCCCTGGCCTTCCTGGCCGAGCAGGTGGTCGGCCGGCACGCGCGCGTTCTCGAAGAAGATCGAGCCGCGGCCGATCGCGCGCTGGCCGTGACAGTCGAAGCGGGTGGTGGTGACGCCCGGCGTGTCCATCGGCACCAGGATCGCCGACACGCCGCGCGCGCCGGAATCGACCGAGCCGGTTCGCGCGAACACCACGGTCGCGTCGGCCTGGTCGGCCGCCGAAATCGAGGTCTTCTCGCCGTCGATCACGTAGTGGTCGCCGTCGCGCGTCATCTTCAGCCGCAGGTTGGCGGCGTCCGAGCCGCCGCGCGGTTCGGTCAGAGCGATCGCGAGCAGCGCCTCGCCGCGCGTGAGCCTGGGCAGCCAGTGCGCGGCGATTTCGGGCCGCGCGTGCTCGGCCAGGATCTGGCCGGTCAGCGACGCGAGCAGGTTGATGTAGGACAGGCTCAGGTCGGCGCGCGCGATCTCCTCGTGGATCACGCCGGCGGCCAGGCAGCCGAGGCCCTGGCCGCCGTACTGCTCGGGCAGCTCGGGCGCGATGAAGCCCATCTCGCCCATCTGCCGCATCAGCTCGCGGTCGAGCACCCGCGTGCGGTCGCGCTCCAGGAAGCCCGGTGCGATGCGGTCCGTCGCGAAGCGCCGGGCGTGCTCGCTCAGCGCCGCGAGGTCATCGTCGATGTACGGGTTCATCGTCATCCCTCGCATGCGTCGATCACTTCGCGTACTTGCGGAAATCCGGCTTGCGCTTTTCCTGGAAGGACTTGACGCCCTCGCGCGACTCCTCGGTGTCGTAGTACAGCTTCAGCGCGTACATGCCCATCCCGGCGATGCCGGCCTGGTGCGCGGTGTCCATGTTGAACGAGCGCTTGGCGATCGCAATCGCGGTCGGGCTCTTCTCCATGATCTCGTCGCACCACTTCTGCACCTCGGCGTCGAGCTGCTCGTGCGGCACCACCGCGTTGACCAGCCCCATGGCCAGCGCCTCGGCGGCCGGGTAGCGGCGGCACAGGTACCAGATCTCGCGCGCCTTCTTCTCGCCGACCACGCGCGCCAGGAAGGCGGTGCCGAAGCCCGGGTCCACCGAGCCCATCTTCGGGCCCACCTGGCCGAAGATGGCCTTCTCGGAGGCGATCGTGAAGTCGCAGATCGTGCACAGCACGTTGCCGCCGCCGATCGCATAGCCCTGCACCCGGGCGATCACCGGCTTGGGCACGTCGCGGATCGCGTTGTGCAGCTCCTCGATCGGCAGGCCGATCGTGCCGCGGCCGTCGTACTGGCCCTCGTGGGCCGACTGGTCGCCGCCGGTGCAGAACGCGCGCTCGCCGGCGCCGGCCAGCACGATCGCGCCGATGTTCCGGTCGTAGCCGGCGCGGTTGATCGCGTGGATCAGCTCGTCGCAGGTCTTGCCCCGGAAGGCGTTCATCTTCTCCGGCCGGTTGATCGTGATCCAGGCCGCGCCGTTGCGCACTTCGTACAGGATGTCTTCGTAGTTCATGTCGGGTTCCTTGTCGTGAGATCGGGACGCGCTGCAGGTTTCCCCGTGCGTCCTCAGCCTGCCATCGTCAGGCCGCCGGAAACGCTCAGCACCTGGCCGGTGATGTAGCCGGCGTCGTCGCCCGCGAAGAAGAGGATCGCGCCCGGCAGGTCGTCGGGCTGGCCGATGCGGCCCAGCGGGATCGAGCGGGTGAAGGCCTCGACCAGCTTCTCCGGGTTGCCGGCGCCTTCCTTGTAGTCGGCGAACAGCGCGGTGTCGGTCGGCCCCGGGCAGACCACGTTGACCGTGATGCCGTGGCGCGCGTGCTCCCGCGCGATCGTCTTGGAGAACGCGACCAGCCCGCCCTTGCAGGCCGCGTAGACCGCCTCGCCCGAGGAGCCGACTCGCGCGGCGTCGGACGACACGTTCACGATGCGGCCGCGCCGGCGCTCGACCATGCCGGGCAGCACCGCGTGGTGCATGTGCAGCGCGCCGACCAGGTTGATCGCGATCAGCCGGTCCCACTGGGAAGGCTCGGTCTTCGTGAAGGGCTTGAAGATGTCCCAGCCGGCGTTGTTGACCAGCACGTCGACCGGCCCGAGGCGCTCGGTCGTGGCCGCGACGGCGGCGTCGACGCTGGCGCGGTCGGTGATGTCGCAGCCGATCGCCTCGGCAACGCCGCCTGCCGCGCGGATCTCGCCGGCCACCTTGGCGGCGGCCTCGGCGTTGCGGTCCAGGACCGCGACCCTGGCGCCCGCCGCGGCGAAGCGGCGGCAGGTGGCCCCGCCGATGCCGCCGCCACCGCCGGTCACGATCACGGTCTTGCCTTCGAATGCGCTCACGGTTTCCTCCTTGTCGGCGCTGCCGTGCGCGGCCTCCGGGCGAGCGCACGAGCGGGTGTGGATCAGCTGGCGCGGGCCGGCTGTTGTACGTCAATATGTTGACGTATAGTATCCGCGATGCACGGGCGATTCAAGCCCCCGGAGTCGACCGGATATGACCAGGCGAAAACAGACGATTCAGGACCCTGCCAGGATGGACCTGGCGAACAGGCTCTTCTTCCGGCTGTACCAATGCGCAAACATGTTGCACAAAACAGGGTCGCGCGCGGTCGAGCAGGAAGGGCTCACCACCCAGCAGTGGGCGGTGCTCGGCGCGCTGTCGCGTCCGCAGGCGGCCGCCGGCATGACCGTCAACGAGCTCGCGCGCTACCTGATGGTCAGTCGCCAGAACCTCTCCGGGGTGATCGGCCGGATGGAGCGCGACGGCCATCTCGCCAGCGCGACCGACGGACAGGACCGGCGAGCACGGCGAATCACGATGACGCCCTCCGGGCGCCGTGTCTGGAACCAACTGGCGCAACCGAAGATCCACGCCTACTACGCGCAGGCGCTCGAGGGTTTTTCGGCCGACGACATGACCCACGCGATCCACTACCTGCTGAAGCTGCTCGACAACATGGAACGGCTCGACGCGCGGGCGCGCGGCTGAGGCGGTTAGGATTGGGTCTTCGCAGCCGGGCCGTGCGCCCGCCGACGAAGGAGTGACCCTTGGGTTCCGACGACCCTTCCGACCCTCGCGCGGCGCGGCCGCGGCGGGCGCGCGTCGCCGCGGCGCTGCGCTCGGCCCTCGACGATTTTCGTCTCTACCTGTCGCGAGCCGACGCGCTGGTCGGGCTGTCGCTGCTCGGCGTGGCGGCCGGGCTCGTGACCGGCGTCGTCATCGTCGCCTTCCGGATGCTCACCGAGTGGAGCCTGGTGCTGGCCGGCCTGCTGCCGAACGCCGAGCGCTTCGAGCTGCTCGCCTGGGAGTGGCGGCTGGGCCTGCCGATCGCGGGCGGGCTCGCGATCGGGCTGCTGTTCAGGCTGTTCGCGGTGGGCGCGCGCCAGGTCGGCCCGGTGCACGTGATGGCGCAACTGGCGGCGCACGGCGGTCGCATGCCCTGGCGCAACGCGCTGCTGCAGTTCGTGGGCGGCGCGCTGTCGATCGTGTCCGGCCATTCGGTCGGCCGCGAGGGACCGGTGATCCACGTGGGCGCGGCCAGCGCGAGCCTGCTGG